>JAXLVK010000018.1:0-73661 GCA_046329055.1 Bacteroidia bacterium | reverse complement strand
CGCTGAGTGCATTGCCTGCTGCGAACCCTGGTTCGGCGGCGGGGATGGACATGTTCCTCGTGAGCATGGCCCTGTTCATTGTCTCATCGCTGCTCGGTTCGATCAACTACATCACCACGGTGCTCAACCTTCGGACGAAGGGGCTCTCCATGACCCGCCTGCCGCTGACCTGCTGGGCGTTCATGATCACCGCAGTGTTGGGTGTCTTGTCCTTCCCGGTTCTGTTCGCTGCAGCCTTGTTGCTGCTGATGGACCGCAACTTCGGTACGAGCTTCTTCTTGAGCGATATCTACATCGGTGGTGAGGCTCTGCCCAATGAGGGTGGTTCTCCGGTCCTGTTCCAGCACTTGTTCTGGTTCTTGGGTCACCCTGAGGTGTACATCGTGTTGTTGCCTGCATTGGGCATTACTTCTGAAATCATTTCCACCATGAGCCGCAAGCCGATCTTCGGTTACCGCGCGATGGTGGGTTCCATGCTTGCCATCGGCATCCTGTCCTTCGTCGTGTGGGCTCACCACATGTACGTGACGGGTATGAACCCTTGGTTGGGCACGGTCTTCATGCTGTTGACGTTGATCATTGCCGTGCCTTCAGCGGTGAAGGCGTTCAACTACATCACCACGCTCTGGCAGGGTGACTTGAAGTTCAGCCCGGCGATGCTGTTCTCCATCGGTCTGGTGTCCTTGTTCATCTCCGGTGGTGTGACGGGTATCTTCCTCGGCAACGCCGCGATTGACATTCCGCTCCACGATACCTACTTCGTCGTGGCGCACTTCCACTTGGTGATGGGTTCTGCGTCCGCATTCGGCTTCTTCGCAGGCATCTACCACTGGTTCCCCAAGATGTTTGGCAAGATGATGGATCCGAAGCTGGGCACGCTCCACTTCTGGTTGACCTTCACCTCGCTGTACCTCGTGTTCTTCCCGATGCACTTCATCGGTATGGGTGGCGTTCCTCGCCGTTACTATACCTACAGCGCGTTCGGCTTCACGAACTTCGAGGCTTACCTTGATCTGAGCGTGTTCATCACGATTGCAGCCATCATCGGCGTGTTTGGTCAGTTCATCTTCCTGTACAACCTGCTCACGAGCATCCGTCGTGGCAAAGAGGCTCCGATGAACCCCTGGGGTAGCAATACCCTGGAGTGGACCACCCCGGTGAATCCTGGTCACGGCAACTGGCCTGGCGAGATTCCTTCGGTCTATCGCTGGCCCTACGACTACAGCCGTCCTGGCATCAAGCGGGACTACTTGCCGCAGAGTGTGCCGGACAATGATCCTGAGTGGTTCGAAGGCGTACCTGACCCGACAACCAATCCGTCCGTCACTGAGCCTGTTGCCCACTGATCGATGACATGGTGAGTTCATCCAAGACGGCATCACTCGAACTTTGGTACAGGCGTATTGCAAGGATTTCGATAGGTGCCGTCTTGTTTTTGATACTGGTAGGGGGGATTGTTCGGAGTACGGGTTCAGGAATGGGATGTCCCGACTGGCCCAAATGTTTCGGACTGCTGGTTCCTCCCTCGAGAGTGGAAGACATTCCACAGGCGTTTTTTGAAAAACATCCGCAGTTTGAGGCAAAGACCTTCAACGCGTTTCAGACTTGGACGGAGTATGTGAACAGGTTGGTGGGTGCCACGATTGGGTTGCTCATGTTCCTGACCACGCTGCTGTCCTTGGTCTTCATCAAAAGGGATCTTCGAATCTTCCTCTTGAGTCTGGGAGCCATGTTGCTCACTGGATTTGAGGCCTGGCTCGGGAAACTGGTGGTGGACAAGAATCTGGAAGGCGGAATGGTCACTCTGCACATGTTGGTGGCGATGGTGATCGTGGCAATGCTGATCCTGAGTAACTACTTGGTCGCAGCCCGTCACAAGCTCACTGGTGAAACACCGAAAGCTGGCACGAGCCGGCTTGCGTGGATCGGATTCGGGGTGATCGTCTTCACGATTGCTCAGGTGCTGATCGGGACGCAAGTGCGCGAGACGGTTGATGGGGTCGCATTGAGCGGTGTCACCGATCGGAGCCTTTGGTTGCAGCCGAGCATGTGGTTCACATTGCACAAGGTCGCCTGGATGGTGATGGCGGCTGTAGTCGCGCTCTGGATCCGGACAGTCTTGCAGCAACTGAGTGGTAACCGAATGGTTCGATGGTTGGCCTGGAGTGTGGTGGGATTCATGGGACTGGAGATCGCATTGGGCGTGATTCTGGCCAATATGGACCTGCCGCCCGTCGCTCAGCCACTGCACATGCTGGTCGCGAACCTGATCTTCGCTGCGGAATTTTCCATCTGGATCCACGTGATAGGGGTGGAGCGGATGTTTGCAAAGGGAAAGAAAGAAGAAGCGCTGCAAGCGGCGCATGCATAAATGGAAGGTAGCAAGGCTACATACAACGAAAGCGAAACAGGTGCGCTGCTGCGTACCAGGACCGGGATGGCTGCCCGCCTGCGTGCTTATGTCGCGCTGGTGAAGCCCCGCCTGACGATGCTCGTTGTGTTTTCGGCGATCTTCGGCTACTTCATGGCTCCGAATGTCGAGGGCTTTGATTGGCTGACGGTGCTTTCCTTGGCGCTCGGCGGTTTCCTGATCACCGGGGCGTCCAATACCTTGAATCAAGTGATCGAGCAGGAGTATGACCGGCTCATGACGCGCACCCAAAACCGCCCAATGGCGAAGCGGGTGATTGGTTCGTTTGAGGCGGTGGCATTTGCCCTCCTTTGCGGTGCCGGTGGCATCGTGTTGCTGGGGGTGATGTTTGAAGGATTGGTTCCCGCCTTGCTGGGAATCATCGCGCTGCTGCTGTATGCATTTGTCTATACGCCGTTGAAGCGGATTCACAGTGTGGCGGTATTGGTCGGGGCATTCCCCGGTGCTATGCCTCCGCTCATTGGGTGGGCAGCAGCCACGGGTACCCTCGGGCCTGAGGCATTGGTGCTCTTCCTGATCCAATTCCTCTGGCAGTTCCCGCACTTCTGGGCGATCGCCTGGGTGCTGGAAGAGGACTATAAGAAAGCTGGATTCAAGATGCTGCCAGGTGACGGAGGCCGGAGTGGTTTCACTGCTTCGATCATCTTCGTCTATACGCTGCTGCTCATCCCTGTGGTCGCCTTGCCGGTGAGCATGGGTTTCATGGGCTGGCCTGCAGCGATTGCGATGGGTGTGGCAGGAGGAGTGTTTGCCGTGCAGGCATTCACGCTGATGCGCGTCCGTACGATCAAGGCTGCTAGCCGCTTGATGTTTGGTTCTTTCATTTACCTGCCCGTGGTGCAGGTGGTCATGTTGATCGACAAGTTCTAATGGATATGGGTGGAATGACAGTGGAAGCGAACGAGAGAAAGTATATCATTCATCCTTCGAAGTTCAACCTTTGGTTGATGATCGTGTCCATCATCCTGCTCTTCGGGGCGCTGACGAGTGCCTATATCGTGAGCAAGGGGATCGAGAGCGACAAGTCGATGTGGCATTACTTCTCGATGCCGAAGGTGCTGTGGCTGAACACTGCGATCCTTGCGGTGGCGAGTGTGATGCTGCAAGTGGGCCTCTGGGGTGCGAAAAAAGGCGACTTCCGCCGGGCCAAGATTGGCTTCAGCCTCACGATGGTCCTCGGCCTCATCTTCCTCGCGGGTCAGATTGTGGCCTGGGGCATGTTGCAGGAGGAAGGTGTGGTGTTCGGCGCAGGTGGTAGCAGCTCCGGCAACTACCTCTACGTCTTGACTTGTGTACACGGTCTGCACATCGTTGCAGGCTTAATTTTCTTGGGGTTTGTGTACGTGCGCCTGATGGGCAATCGCTACCATCCTGGGAATCTGATCGGCATCGAAAATGCCGCTACGTTCTGGCATTTCTTGGGATTGCTTTGGTTGTACTTATTTATATTTTTGCTGTTCAACCAGGGTGACCCGTTGGTATAGAAAATTGAAAAGGCTTAACTCAATCGCTTAAAAAATGGCTCAAACAGCGACAATGCCCAAGTCAATGTGGGATGGGGGACGGAAGCCCTACAAGGCTACGTACGGCAAGCTGATGATGTGGTTTTTCCTCATGTCAGATGCCTTTACCTTCTCCTCACTTCTCGTGGTGTACGGTGTCATCCGCTTCGCCAGCGGGACGCCTTGGGCAAACCCTGAAAAGGTCTTCACGCACTTTGCTGGTCTGTACGAATGGTTCCATATCGAGGCGCCGCTTGCCTTCGTGGGACTCATGACCTTCATCCTGATTGCCTCCTCCGTGACCATGGTGCTTGCCGTGGAAGCAGGGCACAGGATGGACAAAAAGGGCGTGGAGAAGTACATGATCCTCACGATCATCGGTGGAGCCATGTTCTTGGGCTGCCAAGCTTATGAGTGGTATCACTTCATCTCCGGCACCCACGGTGCGCACCACATCGCAGGTGCCATCCACCTCTTGGATGGTACAGTGGCGCAGTTCATGCCGGATGGGGCCCTGCAGATCATGAATGGGGATGCACACATGGGGGTGGACCTCATGAAGGACCATGCCTTGTTCGCTCAGCTTGTGCCAAAAGCCTCGTTGCTTGCTGACGGTGCGATCAATCCTGATGCGATCATCTCCGGTGCGGGTCTCAAGATCAACCAATACGCACAGAATCCTTCGTTTGCGAATCTGTTCTTCTTCATCACCGGCTTCCACGGAACGCACGTGGCCTCTGGTGTGTTGCTGAACTTCATCATCTATAAGCAGACCCGTAGTGGCGAGTTGCACCGTCGCGGTCACTATGAAATGGTCGAGAAGGTCGGTCTCTACTGGCACTTTGTGGACCTGGTTTGGGTGTTTGTGTTTACTTTCTTCTACCTCGTCTAATTCTGAAAAGTCATGTCGGATTCACATCACAGCGCACACTCCAAGGGTTACGACAACGATCAAAGCCCTTACACGCACCCGGACATCCACACGCACCACGATGAGACTGCGGGTGTCAAGGTTCGGAAGAAGATCTGGCAGGTTTTCTGGATTCTCTTCGCGATCACCGCAATTGAATTCATCATCGCCTTCGTGATCGACCGCGGTGCCTTCCGTAACATGTTGTTCATCGGTCTCACCTTGGTGAAGGCAGGCTACATCGTCGCGGTGTTCATGCACTTGAAGGACGAAGTTCGCAGCCTCATGATGACCATCTTGATTCCGCTGTCCTTCGTACTCTGGTTGATTCTGGCCTTGTTGATCGAAGGCGGATTTTATGGAAAAGGCTGGTTCCTTGGCCTTTAGTAGGAAATGAAGAAGTATCGGCCGTTCCTTGTCCTTTTCGCCATCATCATCCTCCCCCTGTTGGTGTGGGTGGCATTGAAGCTGGTTTCAGAGCAACGTTACAGGCCGATTGAGATATTGAGTGAAAAGATACCGAATCCGGACGGCAGTCTGGATTCGGTGTTTAGGGCCGTCGGTGACTTCGCATTCGTCACTCAAGCAGGCGATACCCTGCGCCGCAGCGACCTGCAAGACAAGATTTGGGTGGCGACCGAGTGCTACGGAGCCTGCACGGAGACCTGCGACCTGATCAATGGCTATTTTCAGCAAATGATCGAGAAGGACTTCGCCGAGGATCCTGATATCCGCTTTGTGTCCTTTTCCATTGATCCCAAGGATGACTCGACCTCCATCCGCGCCTACGCAGAGCATGCAAAGGCCGAGGTGGGACGTTGGTATGTGGTCCGGGGCAATGCCGCCTCAATGGAAAAATTCCTCACGGAGGAGCTGATGTTCAATCCCCTCGACACCACTGCCTTCAAGGCAAACTCCTTGTCGGACAGGGGGGTGCGACTCATTGATTGGGATGGAAGGTTGCGGGGACAGCTTTACCACGGTGACATGGAACCTGAAATGGTGACCCTCGCGCAGCATATCGTGCTGTTGCAAAAGGAGTTGGAAGAACTGAAGTCTGGCAAGCCTTCCGGGCATTGACAATTGAAGTTTGCCGCTGGCAACAACGGCGGATAGGTGGTAGATTTGCGGTCGGTTGAACATTGAATGGCTGGTGTTGTGAAGAAAAATCTACGTCCACTGATGCTATTGGCCTCGATCTTGGCGGGTGCGGGGCTCACTTATATCATCCTCTACTACACGGTCGGTTTCGGTCAGCAAGGCGGCTCCAAAGGGAATGCCGAAGGCTCGCTCGTCCGCATCATGCCGATCATGGAGCCGAATCCTGCCGGGGGCGGTGATTCCGTGATCCATACCGTAGGCAGTTTCCAATTCGTGGATCAGCTGAACAAGGAGGTGACCGAGAAGAGCCTGCTGGGCAAAATCTGGGTCGCGGACGTGTTTTTCACCACCTGCCAAGGCATCTGCCCGCAATTGAGCAGCGGCTTGCAGCGGGTTCAGGAGGCCTTCAAGGGAGATTCCGAGGTGCGGTTGGTCTCTTTCTCCGTGGACCCCGATTACGATTCGATTCCCCTGCTCCAAGAATATGGGAAGCGCTACGGAGCAGACGACGCTCAATGGTCCTTCCTGACCGGAAACAAAACCGACCTCTATCGGGTTGAAAACGATGAGTTCTTCTTCGGAGCGACAAGGGATGCTGACTCCACCATCAAGTTCGTTCACGACAATACCCTGAGGCTCGTGGACAAGCAGGGGAGGTTCAGAGGTCGATTCTACGATGGCACCCTGCCCGCCGATGTGGATTCGCTGATTTCGGACATCAAGAAACTGAAGCATGAGTACAGTCAAATCCAATGATCGTTTGTGGGTGCCGCTGATTGCGGCGCTGAGCGTGGTGGTACCTGCCTTGGTCGCAGTGCTGCTGTTTGCTGACCTTGGAGGGCGTTCGCTCGTGGGTGATGTCTCCTTCTTGCCTGCGATGAATGCAGGGATCAATACGGCGGTGAGCATCATGCTCGTTTTGGGCATGGTCTTCGCAAAGCGCCGGAACATCGCTGCCCATAAGACCACGATGATCTCGGCCTTGGTGCTGTCCATCTTCTTCCTGGTGAGCTACGTGCTGTACCATTACGCCGCCGGAGACGTGAAGTATGGAGGCACGGGAGCGATCAAGGGCATCTACCTGTTCATCCTCGCCACGCACATCATCCTCTCCATCGTGGTGGTTCCGCTGGCATTGTTCGCGGTTTATCGTGGTCTCACGAACTCCGTCACCCTGCACCGGAAGATCGTTCGGTGGGCTTGGCCAATCTGGCTGTATGTCTCGGTGACGGGCGTCATTGTTTATTTGTTCGCGCATGTGTTCAATCCGGCTATTGCAGCCTGAATGCGTATGAAAAAGCTGATAGGATTCTTGACGATTGTGACCTTGCTGACGCTCGCGCCGCGTCCATTGATGGCCCAATGCCCGATGTGCAAGGCGGCGGTGACAACCGGAAGCAACTACGGTGCCAAGGAAAGCAAGCTCGTGGCCGGCCTCAATACCGGAATCCTCTACCTCTTCGTGCTGCCATACGGCTCCCTGATGTTGATAGGAGTGGTGTTTTTGGTTGCCCGCAAGAAGCACCGTCAGCAGCATCCTCAAGAACTCTCCAATACCCATGTGGACGATGTCCTCGGGAACCATCAAGTAGGTCCAAGAGCCGCTGAGGAATAAGCCATGGACCCCAAGGTCAATCGCCCGGATCGGATTCCATCCCGTCTGCAAGCCATTGTCACCTGCCAATGCCCCCGTTGCCGCCAAGGCGACCTCTTTGAGCGTCCCGCTTACAGGATCGATTCCTTCTCCAAAATGTTCCCTCAGTGTACGCACTGTGGGCAGGATTTCAAGATAGAGCCCGGTTTCTACATGGCCGCGTCCTACTTGGGATATGGCTTCACTGCGGTGATTTCGGTCGCGGGTGCTTTGGGATCGATATGGCTCTATCCGAAAATGAACACTTGGCTTGTCATCGCCATGATCGTCGTGGTGATCCTTGTGATGCTGCCATTGATCTTTCGTGTGGCTTGCTCGATGATCTTGCATGCCCTGGCAGGCATTCGATTTGATGCGCAGGCTGCACAGCGGACGGAGATGTATGTCGGGGAGGATGGGCAGCTCCATGTCAGCCGCCCGGCGGGATCGAGGGCCGAGCCTCGGAATCCGGCTTCGCCGGGGAATCAATGAGCGGTTTTGATTTTTGGGGTTGGAGGATGTTCGCTGGAGAGGGGGCATGCGTCTGTCCATGGCGTGATTATCATCGTCCATCTCCGGCGTGATCGTCGGTCATGGGGGCGTCGTAGGGGTTCAGAATCCTGAACCCCTACGACGAATGACCGAATGACCGAATGACCGAATGGCCGAATGAGCCAATGTGCATTGGGGATTAAATCTAGGTTGAGGAGCCGTCATTTGCATCCCTCAGGGTTCATTTCAAACGCCAGCAATCGCCAATCAATTCACTACTGAACAATTGATTGAATCACTTCGCTTCAACCCTTACTGGAATGCGATCTGAGTTGTAGCTGAATTGGTAGAGGTTCGAGAGAATATGGATGGAGAGGGCGTATTTGCCGGGCTCGGTCGGGACTGCTATTCGAATGACCATGTCTCGATCAATGTCGGCGCTTTGGCCTCGGAGGTCGGTCGGGTGCTCGCCCCATAGGCCCTCGTGTTGGTCTCCGATCCACGAATAGCCCACGGTCACCCGGTTGTCGTCCGGGGCGAGGAAGAGTTTGCCGGAGGGCGCTTCATTGTGCAGGTGGATGGGCAGGTCGATGCTGTCCCCGGCAATGAACCGATCAGGAAGGTCGGCGGTAATCCGGATTTCCGAATAGGTGTAAAACCTGGGGACACGAATCAAATAGACCTTGTGGCCATCAGGGGTCGGGATGATGTTCCCGCCTGTGGAATGCGGAAATCCGGCGGCAAGCCATACCGATTTGCCCTGCAATTCTCGCTCGATGGGAAGCAATGAGAATTGGTTGCGGCGGTAGCTGCTATTGGAAATGCAGGTCGTCGGCGTGCCCGTGTAGTACCAAAACTTCGAGGGCAGTTGGTAGGTGTTCCAGAAGACGATCGGTTCATCCTTGCAGACGGATTTGACCTCCTGTGCCCATTCCTTCCATCCATGGGTTTCTGGCCGCATCTTGTGGGAAAGGCTGGCAGGCAAGAAGTCCCAAATCAAGTAAGCCCGCAGGCCGAGGATGCCAATGAAGGAGACGACAAAAACCAGCCTGATCCACTTCCAGGCGCCTTTTAGGCCTGCATAGTAATTCACAGCAAACATGATCAAGCAGCCCAGAATGGGGGCGGACCAGTTGGCCTCGACCTTGGTACGGAGCGAAAGCAGCACGAGAATGCCGAAGTAAACGAAGCTCGCGCGGTGGATGCTCCGCATGAACGCATCCTTCGGCCTGTACCGTATCCACGCCCAAACGACCAGCGGCGTCGCGATGGGGCCGAGAATCACCAATTGAGAGGAAAGAAAATCCAGGGGCTTCAGGATGGACAGCTCCGAGGTGCCCCGCTCAAAAAGCTGGAAACGCAGGGTGGCTTCGACCGTTTGTGGATCGGTGAGGTAGATGGGGAGGATGAGCAAAGCGAAGCCAATCGGCACCAGCCAAAAGGCCGGACGACGCATCAATCTCGGCTGCATCAGGGCCAGGACCAGGATGAACAGCACCCCTTGGTACTTGCTGTACCCGACGATGCCTGCCGCCAAGGTCAGCAACAGGGCCTCCTTCCAGCCCGGGGAATCTGAGAAATGCTTGTAGGCGAGCAGGAAAAGGGCAAGGGTGAACGACAGGACGGAATCCGGCGAGGTGAAAAATCCGTTGAAGTGGATGGACACCATCGAGAAGGCGATGGCAAGGAACCATTTCGGGTCGGATACCCCGGTGAGGCGATAATAAATCAGCAGTGTCAATGGCGCCAGCAAGACGGACAGGAAGCGGACGCCGAACTCCCCTGGAAAAATGGACGAACCCGCCCGGATGAAATAGGCGACGCCCGGCATTTGGTCGAAATAGACGATGGACAGCCGCCGCGAAAAGATCCAATAGTAGGCCTCGTCATGGAGCAGCTCGGTGAGCGCAGCCTGCAACAGGTTCAGAATCAGCCATCCGATCAGCCCGTAGAGCAAGAGCTTGGGCATGCGACTCCAAGTTCCATCGTTCCGATTGAGGGATTCAGAGGGGTGATTCACAGCAGACAAGATACCGCTTTTCGATGATTCGGTTGCATCGGATACGTCCCGAAACCAATGCCTACTCAGGCAGGGAAAAAACATGTAGTTTGGCAGCGATGCAGGATCAATTCAGAATTGGTTGGAGAGGGGAGCAGGTGCGGCTTGCCCGGCGGGAGGAGATGTTCCGCTGGCTGGGCTTCTTCGGTTTGTGCCTGACGACAGCTGGACTCGTGACGTCCCCGGGATTGATGTCGATCGGGATTGGATTGTTCACGGTCTCAGCGCTGTGCATCCTGCCGCCCGGAGAGCATCTTCGCAGGTTCCTCAGGAATCCGCCTGCCATGCTGTTCTCCTTGTTGCTGCTCCTGCAGATCGTGAGTGGCATCTGGACCAGAGAAATCCGGGCTGAGGTATGGCAGGAGGAAGTGATCATCAAATTGCCGCTGCTTGCCGGGATGTATGCCTGGGCTGCACTGGGGCCGTTTTCCGTGAAGCAGGTGCGCATTGTATTGCTCATTTTGCTGCTATCGACCTGCTTCGTGGGCTCTGGGACGCTCATGGAGTACATTTTCAATGCGGAGGAGATGAACCACAGGGTGGAAATCTCCAAGGAGATTGAAGTGTGGCTGGGCTGCAACCATATCTATTTCAGCGTGGTGATGGCCTTTTCGATCCTAGGTGGGATGTGGAGCCTGATGCAAGAGGGGTACCTCATCCACCGTCACGAGCGTTGGGTCGTGATCGCGATCCTGCTGCTGTGTTTTTTTGAAATGCACGTCCTGACGACTCGGACTGGGCTGGTGGGGCTGTACCTCTGCATCCTCATTTTGGGTTGGTTCCAATTGATCAAGCGGAAGAAGATCCTGCTTGCAGTCCTGCTGGCGGTGGCCCTGGCGTCGATGCCGGTGATTGGATACTACGGGATCGATTCGTTTCAGAAGCGGGTGGAAAACACCAAGATGGACGTGACTGAGTACTTCCAAGGCAAGGATCCCAATTACTTGAGCATTGGGAGCCGGATCGAGAGCTGGAAGACAGCCTATCATCTGTGGCAAAAGCACCCTGTCCTGGGCGTGGGCATGGCCGACCTCCTGCCGGACATGACGGATCAATACGTAGAAGATGGCACTAAGCTCTGCCCGGAGAACTTCCTACAGCCCCACAATCAATTCCTGCAAATGGCGGCTGGTTGTGGCATCTTGGGAGTGACGATTTTGCTGCTCGCTTGGTTTTATCCATTGGTTGTACGAGGCTGGCCCAAAGACTTGATTTTCTGGGCATTCTGGCTCAATTATTCACTCGCGATGATGGGCGAATCCATGATGGAACGGCAGGTCGGAGTGAGCTTCCTCGTCGTCGGCTTCATGCTCACCTTGGGGGTGGGAAGGGTGAAGCAGGCCGCAACAAACTGAGTCTTTCGTTACTTTTCTTCGCATTTCGCTGATTTGAATCGTCCGTTTCCCTGTACACTGCCGTAAACACTGGGGATAGCTGCCATTGAATGAGCGGTGGCAATTCGAATACTTTGCTTGTTCAATAATAGAAGACGCATGAAGCAAGTACTGTCACGGATGTTGATAGCGGGGGCGATGGCCCTGCCAGTGTGTGTAAATGCCTCTGTGCCAGGAGACTCTGTGGGAGTCAAGGTGGTGAATGGCAAGTCTTACGTCCTGTACAAGATCGCCAAAGGCGACAACCTGGGACGCATTTCCAAGGAATACGGCGTGAGTGTGGCCAATTTGGAGGAGATCAATTCCATCCAAGGCGCCAATATCCAGGTCGGACAGGTGTTGATGGTGCCCTCGCGTGGCGCTGCCAAGGGACTTTCCTTGCAAAACATGTCCGGCAGCACGGCTAGTGGTGGCACCACGCAGCCTGCTCCCAAGCCAGTTACGGCGAGCCCCACCGCACCAGCCCCCAAGCCGGCACCGACAGCGGATCAGAATCCCAGCTCCAGCGGCCGCAAGCAGCACACCGTCGCCAAGGGCGAGACGCTCTACGCCGTTTCCCGGAAGTACTCCGTGACCGTCGATCAGATTCGTCAGTGGAACAGCCTGAGCGCGGACGGCTTGAAAGAAGGGCAGAAGCTCTGGGTGAGCGAATCGGGCACTGCGCAAGTCACGAAGCCTGTTGAGACGGTGAAGCCCGTGGAACCCGAGGTGATCAAGCCGAAGCCGGAAGAGAACCCCGTGGTCGCCAAGCCTGCCGAAAGCGCGACCGTGAAGCCACTGGTCGAAGGCGGCGGCGATCAAAATGCCACCAAGGTCAAGACCAGCCCCGGCATCCACGTGGTGAAGCCCGGTGAAACCCTGTTCGCCATCGCCCGCACTTACGGCATGGACGTGAGCGAGCTCCGCAAGATCAATCGCCTTGAAAACACGAGCATCAAGGAAGGCCAAGCCCTGCGCGTGAAGGCCGACGGGAACGAAAACCCGAACCAAGGCACCTCCCTGATCGAGGCGATTTCCTCCGTGCAGGACTCCACACCCAAGCTCGAGCAATACCCCGACCTCAAGGTCCTCACCGCGCCGAAGGCCACCACTGTCCCGACCACAGCCACGGTGAGCGTTTACAAGGACAAATCCACCGGCATCAGCTACAAGCGCATCGAGGAGTCCGGCAAAGTGGGCACGATCCAGGATTTCGCGACGGACCAGACGCGTTTCTACGCATTCCACCGCTACCTGCCCACCGGCAGCTACATCCGGGTGAACTATCCGCAGAAAGGCCAATCCATCCTCGTCGAGGTCATCAACCAGCTCCCAGAGAACGATCCCTACGTGGTTCGCCTCAGCGCCAAGTCGCTGGAGTACCTGATGATCCGCGAAGCAGGGGAGGAGGTGCGCCTCCGCTACGTGATCCCGTTGGGAGAATGAGATCAATTGAAGAATAATATTCTGCATTGAATAGTGCCCGCGTCCCAAAATGCGGGCACTATTTCGTTTTTGCGGTATTGTTTGGGTTCGCTGGGATATTTTGTAGCTTGGTCGAGCTTCTACACATCAAAATAGGTGAGACTATGTGGCAGAATAATATCCTCGAAACCCTCGGCGACACTCCGCTGATCAAGCTGAACGCGGTGGCATCCCATGTGAAGCCCACCGTATTGGCCAAGGTCGAGTACTTCAACCCCGGAAACAGCATCAAGGACCGCATCGGGATCAAGATGATCGAAGACGCGGAGCGCAAGGGCCTACTGCGACCCGGCGGCACCATCATTGAAGGTACCAGCGGCAACACCGGCATGGGCCTGGCGATCGCAGCCGCAGTAAAAGGTTACCGCTGCATCTTCACCATGCCTGATAAGCAGAGCAAAGAGAAGATGGACATCCTCCGCGCCATGGGTGCTGAGGTCGTGGTCACCCCCACTGCCGTGGAGCCGGACGACCCCCGTTCCTATTACTCAGTCGCGAAACGCCTCTCCAAGGAGATCCCGAACTCGTATTACCCCAACCAATACGACAACCTGAGCAATACCCAGGCGCATTATGAAAGCACCGGTCCGGAAATCTGGCAGCAGACGGATGGCCGCATCACGCATTTCGTGGCGGGGATGGGCACTTGCGGCACCATGTCCGGCTGCTCGCGCTACCTCAGGGAGCAGAATCCCAACTTGGTCACGGTGGGTGTGGACACCTATGGTTCCGTGTTCAAGAAGTACCACGAGACAGGGATTTTTGATCACAACGAGATCTACAGCTACCTCACAGAAGGCATCGGCGAGGACATCCTCCCGGCGAACATGGACATGAGCCTCGTGAGCCATATCATCAAGGTCGCGGACAAGGATGCAGCCATCATGGCGCGCAAGCTCGCCCGCCTTGAGGGCCTCTTTGTGGGTTGGTCCTGTGGGTCTGCTGTCCATGGCGCATTGGAGTATGCACGTGGCCTCGGCAAGGACGATGTCATGGTGGTGATCCTGCCTGACCATGGAACGCGTTACCTCGGCAAAATCTACAACGATCAGTGGATGAGCGATCACCACTTCATCGACAAGGGCAACATGCTCACCGCCCAGGAAATCCTGGACCGCAAGGGCAAGTCGGCCAGCATCATTTCCGTGTCCCCGCGCTCCACGCTGCTGCAGGTAATCGAGCTCATGCGTGAGTACGACATCACCCAGCTGCCCGTCGTGGAGAGTGGCAATGTCGTCGGCACCATCAACGAGAGCCGGGTGCTCAACACCATCCTGGATGACCCCAGCCTTCGTGAAAGCCCCGTCGCTGACGCGATGAGCGATCCTTTCCCCTTCGTCCTGCCCACCACGCGCATCGACGTGATCTCCAAGATGATCACCAAAGATTGCCCGGCGGTGATGATGCAGGATGCGAATGGCGGCTTGCATATCATCACGAAATCCGACCTGATCGCCGTATTGGCGGGTTGATTCCCGAATCATCTAGGGTGTAACAGAAGAGTTCAGCCCCGGTTCTGCGATGCAGGGCCGGGGCTGAACATTTTTTGGGGTATGTGGATGGTGTGGCGAGATGCTAGGATTGGAGATCGTGTCGCGAGGTTGGGCTCATTCGGGAGCGATTCACGGGTGTGGGTGATCCCAAATGGATATCTGAAATCGCATCCGCGCATCCATAGGGGCAGGTCGCGACCTGCCCCTACGGATGCGGGAATGCACAATCGTCAAAACCCACGATCTATCCAATAAGCCCCATTTCCAAAACACCCCAAAAGAAAAAGGGACTCGTCTGAGTCCCTTTTTCTTTTCTTATCGAGGTTGAATCACTCTGCACCTTCGGTAGCAGCGCTGTCAGCAGCGGGCTCCTCAGCAGCAGGCTCTTCAGCAGCAGGCTCTTCAGTGGGGGCAGCGCCACCGCCTTTGCTCCATGCAGCTTTCCACTCGCCGTTTTCTTTGACGAGGTCGAGGGTCTTGTCAGCACCGTTCTCTTTGTAGGAGAGGGTAGCCTTGTCACCTTCTTCTTTGATCTCGCCGATTTCGATCTTGTCGGGGTTGGCCTTCTTGGCCTCAGCAGTAGCAGCCATCATGTCCAGGGAAGCCTGAGCATCTTTGGTAGCGTACTTCTTGGCGGTTTCGATGTCGCCTTTAGCGAAGGCATTCAGGAAGCTTTCGCCAACAGCCTTGGGGCCGCTAGCGCCACCGCATGCCCAGAGCACCACTACTGCGAGCAGTGCAACAGCAGAAAATTTCAGTGTCCTTTTCATAGATTTTTAAAAGTGATCGTTAAACAAACTTTTAATTCATTGACTTTCCGAAAAAAGCCGTGGCAAAGGTATGAAAAATTTTCAAACACAAGACCGAATAATTGTTCGGGATTCAATTTCCCATTTCGGTATCCACAATCGACTGTTTTATGGGACGCTGAGAGGCCCAGAGCCTGGGTCGAGATACTAGAAATTTTGCCGCAATGGGGTGATTTCTTCGGTTGTCAGTTGCTTGAAGCGCATCAGGGCCAGTCATGGCATGTGGAAAATGAATGCCGAAATCCGAGGGGCCAAAAACACAACAGGGCTCCAAAAATGGAACCCTGTTGATCAAATCTATGATGAGGACGTAATTACTCGCCGTGAGCAGCGCTGTCCATAGCACCAGCAGCGCTATCAACCACAGTTTCGACAGCCTCTTACATGCCTTTGCCGAGGTCTTCGAGAGCGCCACCGCCTTTGCTCCAAGCAGCTTTCCACTCACCGTTTTCCTTGACGAGGTCGAGGGTCTTGTCGGTACCGTTCTCTTTGTAGGAGAGGGTAGCCTTGTCGCCTTCTTCTTTCACTTCGCCGATTTCGATTTTGTCGGGGTTGGCCTTCTTAGCCTCAGCGGAAGCAGCCATCATGTCCAAAGAAGCTTGAGCGTCTTTGGTAGCGTACTTCTTAGCGCCTTCGATGTCGCCTTTAGCGAAAGCATTCAGGAAGCTCTCACCAACAGCCTTAGGACCGCTAGCACCGCCGCATGCCCAGAGAACCACCACTGCGAGCAGTGCAACAGCAGAAAATTTCAATGTTCTTTTCATAACAATGTAAAGTGATCGTTAAAAATTGTCTTTCAATTCCGACGTGCATTTCTGCAAATCGGGTGCAAATGTACGAACTTCATTGACGCTGTCAAGAAGTTTCTGAAAAATATTTCACGTAGGCCGAAAAAGGGGGGCTTATTCGTATTCGTACTTGAACAGCTGCTTGCAGTGCGGGTTCAGGTACAGGTTGTCGATTGCCACGTAGGGCTTGTCGATCACCTTGGACAGGGAGATGTAGTTTTCGTCGCCGGTTGCCTCCACGAGACCTTTATAGATCATCTCGGAGCAGTACATCTTGTCATTGGTGGTCATGTCGAAATCGAGGTCAAACTCCATTCCGGAGTCGTACCAGCGATCCAGGCGTTTCACGAAGCGTTCGCGCTGTTCATCGGTGAGGTCCCAGCGGAATACGCCAAACTTGTATGTAGCTGCCGGGTGGCAGTAGATCGCGATTTGGTCGCACTTCATCTTTTGAGAGACGTTTTCCTCGCCGCCTGTCGCATGGTAAACAAAGGTCTTCCCGTCTTTCTTGCGGACAATCCCGCTATGGGAAAACTGTGGATCTTGGGTCTGGAAGGTGAGGATGGCATCGCTGACGAAGCCCTTGCTGTGCCGTAGCACGAGGTCGCCATCCATCAAGGTGGACTCATCGAGGCCGGCGGCCTTCCATTGTTGCCATTGGTGCTCGTTCAGCCACTTGGGATAGGGGTTGAAGTCGATGTAGCGAATGGTGTAAAACACGAAGAATCCGAAGATGATCGTGTATGTGCCTTGACGGATGCGGTCCTTGGGTCTCATATTCAATCCGGGCGCAAAGATACGGCAAGTCCATCCGCCGCTCAAGTGGCAAACCAAAAAAGGGCACCTTGCGGCACCCTTTTTGGGAAAACAGAACCTTTTGAAACAAGCACACAAGAAGAAAAGTATCAGGCAGCCAGCGGTCGGAGAGTAGAAGGCCCTCCTGGGCCGGGCGGTCGATTGCTGTCAACCGCATATCCAAATCAAGCCATGACTTTTGACATCTCGTGTCAATCGGAAGAGGGAAATTCTCAGGGATTCCGCTAAATTTGAAGGAGTGGCCGGGCTCGGCTTCGACTTTCATCATTCATTCAAGAAAATATGCACGCTCGTTTGAAAATCAGCACTTTCGGCATTTTGGTGGCCTTCATGACACTTTTGGCAGTGGGCTGTAGCAGCGACCCACAAAAAAAGGGGCCCAAGGAAACGGCTGAGGCATTCCTCTTGGCCATGCAACACGGCGATTATGAGAAGGCCAAGGAGTATTGCTCGGAAGGCACCGCCAAGAACCTGGACCTCATGGAGACCATGTCCAGAATTGGGGCGAATCCAGCATCCGAATCGTTTGAAATCAAGGATGTGAAGGAGGATGGCGAGTATGCGACGGTGACCTATGACCAAGGCAAGGAAGAAGGCAAGCTCCTGCAACTGCGCCGGGACGATGGCAAATGGGTCGTGGTGATGAGCAAAAACGATCTCGGCGGCAAAAAGGAGGAAAACTCCGATAACATCTTTGAAGACAAGGGGGACAAATCCGACGAAGATTCCATCTCCCCCGCGGACAAGTACAAGTCCTATCGCGACGGCAAGACCGCCAAGGAAGTCGCTGAGTCATTCATGAAGGCCCTCGAATTCGGTGACTACGATGCAGCCATGCGCTACGGCTCCAAGAGCACAAACGAGATGCTCGACATGCAGAAATCCATGCAAGCCTTGGATTCCGACAAGAAGAAGGAAAAAGAGAAGACCATCGTCCGCGTAGAAGAAGAGGGCGAATTCGCCAAAGCCTACTACAAGGAAAAAGGCAGCAAGGACGAAAAGGTTCTCAAACTCGGCAAAGACGACAACGGCAACTGGGAAGTCATCATGACCAAGTCGGAGATGGAAGAGTAAGGAGATCGGAATTAATAGTGAATAATTAACAATTAAGAATTTGCCATATATGCCGTAAATGCCTGTGATTAAACTAATTAAGGTGTGTCGGGAATTATTAATTATCAATTATTAATTATTCATTCAAAAGAGGAAGCCCCTTCCGGGGAGAAAGGGGGCATTCCTCAAAAAATTGCTGCTGTAAATAAGGCCTTTAATAGGCGGTTGATGGGTGGGATGGGAATTATATCATTGCTGAATCTTCATCTTAGGCGGCAAACTCGAAGCTCTCAAATGCACGCTCAAGTGCCTCGAAGTAGCCCATATCGAATTGGTCACGGGAGAGATCGGAGCTCTGGTCCGGAAAGGACTCGGAGCATTCTGGGGCAACACCCATGCACACGTCGCAGGTGCATCCTGGCATGAGCAGGTACTGGTTTCCGCAGTTGCAGAAGAGCACGTCCGGGGTCTTGTACAGTCTCTTTTCCATTGCCTTTTCGATTTTCATATTCCAAACTTCGGGGTGGTTTTTGACATCTCGTGTCAAAAACTCGGAGCCTTTTTTACTTGGATTGAAAATTTTATTGGTGACCATGGAGTAAATATACTCACGTCATTGGCTTTTGTCAATACTTTTGGTGGAAATATATAAAAATAATTAGCAAAATGATTCTCGGTATTCCAGAAATGGTCAATGGTGGCATGGCTGGGTGCCTTGTTGCCCAGAAAATTTAGAATGCCCAACTTGGGTACTAAAAATGTTTGCCGGGATGCCGGATCAGAGCTTCCTGCTGCCGATGCGCTCGGTGAGGTAGTCCTTGAATTCCGCCGGCTCTAGGACTTCGATTTCATCCAAGAGGCCCAGCACGAAGCGACCGATGGCGATGAAGCTGTTGCAGGAGCCCTCGAAGAGGTAGTGCTTGTAGTCTTCCTTATATATATGTGATGCCGAAAGGGGATACTCCTCCTTGAGCAGGTGCGCCGCCCGCATCGAAAGCCGCAACTTGAACTGAATCGGGTCGCCGCCATTGATGCCGAAGATGTCGGGCTTGGCCTCAACCTCATGGAAAACCTCGAATTGCCAGCGTTCGTCGAGCAGGGCGACCTCCTCGATGCGCTCGATTTTGTAGGTCTTGTTCACGTTTTGGCCGTGTTCAAAGCCTTTCACGAAGACGCCATCCGCGCTGAATGCAAAGGGCTCAACACGACGGGACTTGATGCTCGACGAATTGGCGCTGTGATAATTGTGCAGGCGGACTTGTCGGCGCTCGCGGATCGCGGTTGCCAGCTTTTCCATGTTGCGGCTGATGTCCGTCTTCACGATCACCTTGAGGACGTCTTCCATCCCTGAAAATGCCAGCATTTTCTCCGCGATCACCTTTTTCATGGGATTGGTCTCGGGGATCGAAGCAAGTGCCTGTGCCAGGATGCCGGCTTCCTCAGCTGAGAATTGCAGGTTTTTCTCAAACTTCTGCACCTCGCTGTCAAGGCCGCGGATCACATATTTTCCCTTGCTGATCTCCTCCGGGAAAAATCCCACCTGCTCCAGCAATTCCAGGTCGCGGTAGATGGTGCGGTAGGTCACCCCGAGTTTGTCAACCAAGTCATTGATGCTCAGTCCGAACGGCGACTTGGCCAAGAGCATGATCTCCCGGAACAAGCGCAACAATTTGCCTTTGTAGTCAGCCTCTGCCATTTGCGTCCAAGTTACGCCAATTGGGCGGAAAGGCCAAGTCTGGGCGGTCTCTGGGTTGGGTAGGTGGTGCCGAATGCCTTACTTTGCTGAAAATCCAGAGGCCAATGAAAGGTAAAGTCGTACTCATCACGGGCGCATCGAGTGGAATCGGGCGGGCATTGGCATTGAAATTTGCCGCTGAGGGCAGCCTAGTGGTGATCGGGGCGCGGAGCATGGAGCAGTTGAATGCTGTGGGGGATGAGGTGCGGAAGGCAGGCGGGAGAAATATGCTTGCCGCTGGACGTGACCAAGCAGGCTGACTGTGACGCATTTGTAGCTGCTGCGCTCAAGCAATACGGGAAGATCGACGTCCTCATCACAATGCTGGGATCTCCATGCGCCCTTTTCCAGGACCTGGACGTGGAAGTGATCGAGCGCCTCATGCAGGTAAATCTCGACGTTGTATTGCACCACAAGGCTGCGATTGATTCTATCGTGAAAAGCAAGGGCAGCATCGTGGGCGTCTCGTCCATCGCGGGCTTCCGGGGATTGCTGGCCGCACAGGCTACAGCGCCTCCAAATTTGCCATGCATGGATTCCTTGGAGGCATTGCGCACGGAACTCCTGGGAAAAAGGACGTCCATGTCCTGCTCGCTTGCCCCGGATTCACCGAAAGCAATATCCGGAAGGTGGCCCTCACCGCAGATGGATCGCAACAAAGCGAAACCCCACTCAAGGAGGACAAGCTCATGACCGCCGAAGAAGTCGCCGACCACATCTACAAGGCCGTCACCCGCCGCAAGCGCACCCTCGTGCTCACAACCCAGGGCAAGCTGACCGTCTTCCTGAACAAATGGCTCCCCAAGTTCATGGATGGCATGGTCTATAAGCATTTCGCCAAGGAACCCGATTCCCCGCTCAAATAGCCGATCCATTGGCCAAGCCCGGCAAATACAATTGGCTGCGGCCCAGCATATTCGCCGTCTTGGTGGCGGCCTTGCACCTCTATTGCCTTTGGAGCGCGCTGTCGCAGCGGACCTACCTCACCGACGACTCCATCCAATACCTCACCATCGCGGAAAACCTCGCCAATCAGGGCATTTTCAGTCAGAGTTATTCGCCGCCCTACGTCCAGGACTTGCAGCGGACCCCGGGATACCCGGTTTTCCTGATCCTCGCCGGGCGACTGCCATGGTTGGCGATTGCGCTGCAACACCTGCTGGTATTGGCGACGGGTTGGCTGGTTTATTTACTGGTTCGGGACCTGTATGGGGCCCGAATCGGAGGGATCGGGGCGCGGATCTACCTGTTGCAGCCCTATCCGGTCATCTTGGCGAGCTACATCCTGAGCGAGACGCTCTTCATTTTCCTGCTGGTGGGCAGCCTGTGGGCTTACCTGCGATTTTGGCGAGGGGACGGCTGGCGGTGGCTGGCTGGGGGCTTGGTGCTCCTGGGAATGGCGACGCTGGTGCGTCCTGTGGGCTTGCCGCTGCTGGGGTTGGCGGCGCTGTTGGCGATGGGGCGCGCGACTGTCCTGCGCAAGCAGTGGGCGGTGCAATGGGGCCTGGCCTTGCTGATCCCGGCATTGATGATCGGACCGTGGGTGATGCGGAACCATGCGCTGAACGGCAGGTGGGCGATCAGCACGATGGGGGACATGGGAATGCTGCACGGAAGGTTGGGCGGGCTGGAGGCCTGGAGGACAGGGCATTCCATGGACGAACACCAACTGTACATGGCCGGGGACAGCGTGGCGGCCCTGCAAATGGGGCTGAAGGCGTTGCGCAGCTACCCGGCGGGCAAGGAGACGCATGAGACGGAAATGCTCGCACCCGGCATGGGGCGGCTTACATATTCATTTTATTGGGAGCATCCTTGGGACGCGCTGCGGTTTCAGGTCAGGAACCTCTGGGAGATGGCCAAGGGGCTGGGCTATGGCTGGGGACTGGAATTGACCCAAAGCAAGCCCGCAGCGATGGTGATGGCCGGGATTCAATGCGTCTTCAACCTGCTCATGTACCTGGGCCTGCTGCTAGCGCTCTGGCGAATACGGGCTTGGCGAGCAGGGGAGTGGATCGCCTTCGGCGCCGTGGTGGCGGTGCTCGCGGTCTCTGCCGCAGGCTGGGCAGATGGGCGGTACCGGATGGTCATCGATCCGTTGATCCTGCTGTTCCTGCTTTTTATCCTGTGGCGGCAGGATGACCGATCTAGGGCTCTGGATTAGTGCAAAGTGTCGGCCATGCGATGCGTTTAATGTTGTAACACATATTTTTCATTAATTTTGACATTGGAAACTAGGGTAAACTGTGTCCATTTCCTTGGATTCAGTGGTTTCAGCGTATCGGTAAATGTGCAGCTTATGAAAAGCCTTGCGAAAAAAATCGGCGGTCCGGCTGTCGCCTTCCTTCTCTTGGTGGCTTGTATTCAGATGGTGATAGGCAATGCCTCCCAGCCTCCGGTCTCGAAGACGGGAGCCCCCAACGAAAACAAATGCAATCAATGCCATCAGGGAACGGCCGGGACGGGTTCTGTGAGCATGATTTTCGGGAACAATGAAACCCAATACATTCCTGGCCAGGTCTATACCATCTCGGTGAACGTCACCGATGCGACCAAGACCCGGTTTGGCTTCCAGGTCACCGCATTGGCGGGTGGAGTAGGGGCGAGTGTCGGAACATTCGCGGTCACCAATTCCACCAATACCGTGCTCCGCACTGGCACTGTCACCGGATTTTCCCGCAAGTACATGTGCCACAAGACCGCCAACGGCACACAGAACTGGACCTTCAACTGGACCGCTCCGCCCACTGACATCGGCCCAATTACATTCTTCCTCGTCGGTGTCGGCGCCAACAACAACAACAATGACACGGGCGACAAGGTCTATAGCACCACATTCAACATCACCGCCACGCCGCCGCCGCCCCCGATCGCTGCTTTCTCTGCGAACGACACCAACATCTGCGTGGGCACGGCCGTGAGCTTCAATGACCAAAGCGCCAACAGCCCCAGTTCGTACTCTTGGGTATTCCCCGGCGGAACCCCGAGTAATTCCACTGCCGCGAACCCGGTTGTGATCTATTCAGCGGCAGGCTCCTACGACGTGAGCTTGATCGTGACCAATGTCTCTGGCTCGGACACCATCGTGATGCCCAACCACATCGTGGTCAATGACCTCCCGGTGCTCTCCGCCCTGCCCAATTCCACCTCATGCTCCGACGGCAACGACGGCAGCATCAACCTTTCGGTCACCGGAGCAGCGCCGCAGACATTTGCCTGGAGCAACGGCAGCACCGCCGAGGATCCCAGCGGACTCGTGGCAGGTGACTATACCGTGACCGTCACGGATGCGAATGGCTGCACTTCCACAGGCACCTATACCATCAACCAGCCCACTGCCATCTCCCTCGCCTTCAATTCGCAGCCCGCGAACTGCGGCCAAAGCAATGGCAACGTGACCGTCACGCCCTCTGGCGGCGTGGGCGGCTACACATACCTCTGGAGCTCCGGAGCCACCACCGCCACCGCATCTGGTTTGGCAGCAGGCTCCTACGACGTCACCGTCACCGACGCAAACGGCTGCCAAATGATCGGCACCGCCGCACTCTCGAATTCCAATGCGCCCACCGGCACCACCCTCTCCACCGCCCCCACCTGCAATGGTGACTCCGACGGCTCCGTGGACCTGACGGTTTCCGGCGGCCTCGCACCACTCTCCTTCCAATGGAGCAATGGATCGACCACTGAAGACATTTCCGGCCTCGGCGCAGGAACCTACTCCGTGACCGTGACCTCAGCCGATGGCTGCATCCTGACCCAAGTCGTGACCTTGAATGAGCCCGCCTTGCTGTCCACCACCGTTGGCAGCACGCCTGAGATGCTCGGCCTCGACGGTACGGCGACGGTGACCCCGGCAGGCGGCAATGGCGGTTATGCCTACCTCTGGAGCAATGGCCAGACCACGCAGACTGCCACCGGACTCGCAGCAGGCACCTACACGGTCACCGTCACGGACAGCCTTGGCTGCAATACCACCGCCTCCGTCAACGTGAGCCTTGTGATCAGCGTCGCGAGCAACATCCACCGCGATCCGTTCACCGTGGGCCCGAATCCCTTTGAAGACTACATCCTGCTCACCCCGACTGTCACGACCTATGGCCGTTTCGTGGTGCACCTGATCGACGTGCAAGGCCGCATCGTCTATGCCGCGCAGGTGGATGCCAAGGGCAGTGCCCCAGTGCGCATCGAGACCGGATCCATCCCGGGCGGGATCTATTTCCTCAAGCTGCATACCGCAAAAGGCGACATGACCAAGAAGTTGTTCCATCCGGCGCGGTAAGCCTCCCCAATCGATCATCAGTAGATATAGAGAATTTCGTGAGGCCATCCACCAGGATGGCCTCGCCGTTCATCGGTCTGGGCTGTCGGCTCAGACAGAAATCCTGCCCATTCGCCGGAGAGTGAAACCTTCGAGCGATCATTCTCGTTAATTTTGCACACGATTTAGAATTGTATCCCAATGGCAACGATTGTCCCCCATATCATCGGTAAGCTGCCCGCGGTTGCGGAGCTGCGTCACCGCGCCATTCTGGGAGCTCACAGCCCGGAAATAGTGGCGAGCCTGGATTGAAAGCCAGAAATTCAGGCGCCAACCTTTTCGCGAATCCAATCTGCTTCCGATTCCTGTCCTAGGGTCGTTGCTTGTTGCGAAACCGGCTAGGTTTTCCATCTTTACAATTCATCAATTCGATAAAAAGTAGTGTTATGAAACGCAGAGATCTTGCGTGGATGAGAAATATTGGCATCATGGCCCACATCGACGCGGGCAAGACCACCGTCACCGAGAACATCCTTTTTGCCACTGGGCGCAGCCACCAATTGGGCAGTGTGGACGAGGGCAATACCACGACCGACTACACAAGTGCTGAGCGCAAGCGGGGCATCACCATCCAGAGTGCTGCCATTACCTGCAACTGGAACTACGCCGGGAACCAATACCAGATCAACCTGATCGACACCCCCGGCCACATCGACTTCAATGGTGAGGTCGAGCGTTCGCTACGCGTGCTTGACGGCGTGGTCGCGCTGTTCTGTGCCGTGGCGGGTGTGGAAACACAGTCCCGGACTGTCTGGTCGCAAGCCTCCAAGTTTGGCCTGCCCAGAATAGCGTTCGTGAACAAGATGGACCGCCCTGGTGCGAATTTTGAGCGTGTCCTTGGCCAAATCCGTTCCGTTTTCGGGGCGAATGCCGTGGCCCTGCAACTGCCTTGGTTCGAAGGCGACCGTTTCTGCGGGCTGATCGACTTGGTGGAAGAGGCGGCTTGGTACTGGGCTCCCGGTGCGAAATCCCCTGAGCGCCAAAGCCTTCCTGCCGAGATGCTACCTGAGATCGCGGCTGCGACTGCCGATCTTCTGGAGCGTTTGGCTGAGGTTGACGACGAGTTCCTGGAGACCTACCTCTCTGATGGCGAATTCGTGGAGGCTGAGGTGCTGCGCGCTGCGATCCGTCGTGCGACCCTGGCTGGGCGATTGGTGCCTGTCCTCTTGGGTGCTGCCTTCCGTAGCATGGGCATCCAACCTCTGCTCGATGCCGTGGCGATGTACATGCCTACCCCGGAGGAGGGACATTTCTTGGAATCGGAAGAGGCGTTTTCTGGTCTGATTTTCAAGACCCTCACCGACAAGTATGCGGGTCGTGCTGGTTTCGTGCGGATTCGCAGTGGCAGCCTCCGTCCTGGTGACGTGGTGCATTGTCCCCGCACAGGTACCAATGGGCGCATCGCGCGTGTGTTCCGCCTGCATGGTGGCAACCGTGAAGAGCTTGAAGTGGCTTGGGCGGGCGACATCGTGGCGGTGACCGGTTTCAAGGACATGCTCAGCGGTGACACGCTTTGTGACCCCGGGCACGTGGTGGAACTGGAGCGCATCCACTTCCCTGATCCGGTGATCGAGGTTGCCGTGGAACTCGTGGGCAAGGGCCAAGCTGGCAAACTCGGCATTGCGCTGAACCAATTGGCTTCCGAGGACCCTGCCCTCCGCTACCGCACCGATCCCGACTCCGGTCAATTGGTGATCGCGGGTCTGGGTGAGTTGCACCTGGAAGTGGTGATCGACCGACTGCGCGATGACTATGAGCTCGAGGTCCGCACGGGTCGTCCGGCTGTGGCCTACCGCAATACCATCAGCCGTCAGGTGAGGCACCATGAGCGCCTCTCCAAGCAAAATGGTGGCAAAGGCCAATTTGCGGACATGACCATCGAGGTTTCGCCTGCTGCCGAAGGCACTGGCTTCACCTTCTTGAACCGCATCGTCGGTGGCGCGATCCCCGGTCAGTTCATCCCTGCCATTGAAAAGGGCCTCCGCAATGCGATGCAGCGCGGTCTCGACAATGGTTATCCGCTGGATGGTCTGCAAGTGGAGCTGGTGGACGGGATGATCCACAGCGAGGATTCCGATGCGATGGCATTTGAAATCTGTGCTGGGATGGCCCTGATCGCTGCTTGCAAATCCGCCGAGCCGGTAGTGATGGAACCTGTGATGAATGTCGAGGTTCGTTGCCCGGAGGATTACATGGGTTCCGTGATCGGCGACCTGAACCGCCGTGGCGGTCGTGTCACTGCTGTGGAAGCCTCGGTCGAGGGGCAAGTGGTCCAGGCCAATGTCCCGCTGCGCGAGATGTTTGGCTACGTGGCCTCCCTCCGGAACCTGAGCTCAGGCACTGGCAACTACACCATGCAAATGGCGGGATATGCTCCGCTGCCCAAGGCGGTGGTCCTGACCTGACATTTCTAAATGATTTGTGATGGGGCTGGTCTCACATTCGTTGGGGCCAGCCCCAGCCATTTTGGAAAGGATGTTTTGTCCCCGATTGGCAGTGAAGATTTGGAGCAAAACTAGGGATTGGCTACCCCCAAAATGGAGACAGGTTGAAGGAAACGCCCTCAACCTGTCCGATTTCATCTAAAAGAACGCGCTATATTTACCCGTAAAGCTATTTAGGTGTTTAACCTGTCATAAAATTATCCGATCACTCTGAACACGCAAAGCCTTTTTTGTAAATTATTTTGGTGTGAAAGGTGTTTTTGTGGGAGATGGTGTGGTGTTATTGTATTGATAATCAATTTATTTGTTCGTGTTTTTCTCTTTGGTTTCCGGGTGAAATTTGCCTGAAAATGTCTCGGTCGTTTTCTTGATAAAGCTTATCCGGGCTGCAATTCGCATACTGAGGCGATGCTTCAATGTCTCAAAAATCCACAGCTCCCATTCACGAATCTTCATCGTTGTGGCAAGAACAGTGTCCATTGATGGTTTGGGCATGTATCCAAAATGAATAGGCGTCTTGACTTTGGCTCTTGGGTGAGCTACCTTGGCTCTAGCCTTTGGTCTCCGGACCGAGAAATGGATTGGTATTCGTGTTTACAGTATTGGGAGGATCGCTGAGAAGGGGAGGCATCACCGTAGGGCTTTAATTTTCGATGGATTCATTCTATGAAGAAACCTGACGCGCTATTTCAATTGATCAAGTCTATGACTCGTGGGGAAAAACGTGGATTCACCATCCTCGCACAGCAGACCTCAGGAGACAAGAAATACCTCAAGCTCTTCGAGGTCATCGACAACCTCGATGAATACGACGAGCAGCGCATTCTCAAGAAATTCAAGCGTGATCCCAAGTTTGAAAAGCAGTTCCCCTACAACAAGAACTACCTCTACAACGCGATTTTGAACTCGTTGGCCTACTTTCACAAGGGGCACGAGGCTGAGATGGCCTCCATCACTTTGCACATCCGCATCTTGCTGGAGAAGAACCTTTACCATCAAGCCAAAAAGCTGCTGAACAAGGCGAAAGAATCGGCCCTGCAGTTGGAGAAGTTCGAGGACCTGATCAAGATACTTTCGATTGAGTCGGACATCTTGAAAGTGACTGAGAATGAAAAGGTGTTGGGTGCCGCCTTGCACGATGTTGATTTTGCCACAAAGCTGGCAGTGGACAAGCTCAGCAACATTTCGGCGTTTCGTCAGCTGGACAATCAGGCTTATGTGATGGCACTGTCGAGGATTTCCGCCCGCAAGGAAGACGAGCAGGGGGAGGCCAAGCAAATGCTTCAGCATCCTTTGCTGCAGGAGGAGTCCATGGCCCTGTCGAACCGGGCACGCATCCTGTTCAACGAAATCCACCGCCGGCTTGCCTACTTCCTGGATGACCACGAATCCGCGCTGAAATACGCTCGTCAGGCCGTTGCACTGTACGAAGGCGTGCCGGACATCATGGAAGGCTACAAAAGCTCTTACCTGAAGCAATACAGACTCTTTGCGCACCACTTGGTATGGATCGAGGGGCCCGAGGCGGCCTTGCCTTCCATTGCGCGCCTCAAGGACGTGCCTGTGAGCACCCCTGCGGAGCGCGTTGCCCGTTTCGACCTGTATTACCTTTACTCACTTGCTCTCATCGTAGGGCTGGGCGATCGCGCCAATGAGGAGTTCATGCAGGAGCTTGCCCTGGAGTACGATGCCCTTGAAAATGATCTCGCAGTCTCGCAGCGTCTGCTTGCGAACTACTTGTTGGCGGATTACTACGTGGTGCATGGTGAGTATTCGCCTGCATTGTTCTGGACGAATCGGTTCCTGAACCATCCCCGCACCAACTTGCGCACGGACTTGCAGGCTGGCATGAGGCTTGTGAACCTCCTGATCCATTTTGAGTTGGGGAACTATGACTTGATGGAATATCACCTCAAGTCCGCCTACCGCTACATCTACAAGCAGGAAAGGATGCACCGATACGAGCGTCGCTTCTTGCGATTCTTCAAGGAGGTCCTCTCGGCAGGTGGCGATGCGAGCTATGTCCACTTGATGGAGAGCTTCCGCTCCGACATCCTGGAGATCATGAAGGATCCCTTCGAGGAGCGGGCATCTCAAATATTCGATGTGGTTGCCTGGCTGGATTCGAAGCTACAGGGTGTATCCATGGCGGTGACGAAACGCACGATTTTCTTCCAGACCATCAAGAAAAAGACTTCGGTTCCACAAGCCGAGGGGCCTACCATCAGGCCCCCCGGAGAGGAACTCGAAGTCTAGATTCCGTCAGAATTGCGGAGGGATTCTCAAATCGAGATCAGCACACAGATCTCCAATCCGTCATAATCCACGATGTAGGCAGGTACTCCCGATGGGTGGGAGGTCGGCGTAATTTGAAGCGTTCCGAGGTTGTAGGCGCTTCGGAGGGTTCCATAATTGTACTGCGTCCATTCCTGAAGGGTAGCCTCAAGGATTTTTTGCAGCAGTTGTGGAGTGAGGTGGTCGGAGGCAATCTTGCCGGTCTCAACAAACTGGTTGCGCGACTGGGATGTGGTTGTCGCCGCAGAGGTGGAGGGCTGCACGCCAATAAGGACTAGCAGCACCCCAGCCAAGAAAGGTGCTCTTCTTCGCATAACAATCAATTCGGTTTTGGTACAACAATCGAAAAATGCCAATATCCGTAACGGAGTAACTTGGACGCGTGCTGGAATTCTCTGAGATCCAAAGATAATTCAGCTAGTAGAATTATCGCTTTGCACTTATGTTTCGTTCCTTACATCGGGAGTTGGATGTAAGAAACGGGCGCTATTCTCAGCGGATAATTGGATGAATCAATAGAAAAGTGGACTTTTTCTGCTTGTTGGTGCGTTTTTGGATGAAGGATTCCGCCCAAAATTGGTCTTAAATTCTTGCAGGAATTGGGGCTAAAATTTTTAGAAATAACTTTCCCAAACTCTAAGCCCGAATACATTTCACTGTGGAAAAGAGACCGGGGCTACTCCAATTGGAGTAGCCCCGGCCAGAGTCTTCATTCAGCTTGGATTATTGCTTGACAAACTTCCGATTGTCGCTGCTCTTGCCATCCATTGCTTTCATGCGCACGACGTACATACCCGCAGTAACTCGATCCAAATCGAACCGCTGCAAGTTGATGCCAGCGTCCAACTGATAGGTTCCGCTGACCACTACCTTGCCGGCCAAGTCACAGAGGCTGATCTCGTATTTGCCGGGCCTAGCAACGAAGGATTCGAGGTTCACGTAGTCGCGGGCAGGGTTGGGGTAGAGACCCACGATCTGCACACCTTGGAGGGCGTCGAAGTACAAATCCACCACTTCGGACAGGTTTTCGCCACCATTCGGATCCACGAAGCGCAGACGATAGTAGTTGTGACCGGGGATCGGATGCTCGTCGGTGAAGCCGTAGTTGAGGTAGGTGGTATTGCTGCCGCCAGAGCTGCCGCCACCTGACATCAAGCTGGTGCCGGACACCATACCGATGGTTTGGAAGCGCTGTCCGTCTTGGCTGCGTTCGACCTTGAAGTTGCCCAAGAGGGCTTGCTCATCGGTCGTTACCCAGCGGAGCTGATGGACATCGTCCTCGCGATAGCCCGTGAAGTCGCTGTACTGCAACTCAAGCGGGCAGTCGATTCGGATTTGGCCATTGTTGTTGCCCGTGAAGTCGAAGCCGTCAATCTGCACCATGATCCGCGTACCAACCGGCAGGGTATAGGCCTGCGAGAAGTAGTAGGTCGTGCCCAAGCAGGCGTCCGTCTGCTCGCAGTCAATGAGTGCTTGTGGCGCCCAGTCGCAGGGCGTAGCATCTTGGAAGATGGCGATGGAAATACCATCGGTCGGCTCACCCAGGATACATGCACCACCAATCGTGCCTTGCACGGTGACCACGAAGGTCGCGCAGGTTGTGGTATGCGTGAAATAGACGGAGTGACCGGGTTCGGTACCATCACCGCATTCGAAGTAGCCGGGGTCGGTGCCATTCACTTCGCCGCCAGCACCATCGGTATCCCAGCAGTACCAGACACCGACTTGCATCGGCTGTGCCGTCATGCAATCGTCTGAACCACAGCGATCGGTCAGGCAAAGGCCAAAGTTCTCATTGAAGTCGTCACCGCCATCGTCGAAGACTTGGAGGTAAATGACCGTGCCAGGTGTGGCGCTGATGTAGTAGAGCGGGTCGTCGAATACGCCACCTTGATCACAGTTGATCGGAGTGAGGCTGTTGCAGGGGCCGGTATAGGCCGCCACGCTCACGTTGGAGTTGTTGAGGCCGAGGAACCCGTATTCGTCATTGCCTTCCAGCAGCACGGTGCCAGAGGGAGGCATCACGAATGTGTACCAAGTATCACCACAGTTGTCGCCGCAGGGCGGATCGATGGAGACCGTCGGGTTGCCGTAGTTGTACACGTTCCACAGGCCGCTGCCTTGGCAGGGCTCCGTCCCGATCGGTATGGTGATCGCGCCAGTACATGGGTCATTGCTCGGGCCGACATAGCCTGCATGAGCGTCGCTCACGGTCACTGTGAAGTTGCCGTAGTCTCCGAAAATGTCGCCGCCGTCAATCTGAATGTAGTAAGTAGCTCCGGGGATGAGGCATTCTTCAGTATGGCTGACCGAGAAGCTGATCAGGTTGTCGTGGTTGCTGCCGACCTGCGAGAGGTTGGTGAAGCTGCACGGACCTGTGGATTGGTACAAGGTGAAGTTCGCATCGATTCCGGACACGGAGTTGATGTTGATCGTCGCTGCTCCGGAGTTGGGAGCGATGAAGGTGTACCAAACGGTTTCGTCATCGCCGCTCACGTTTTGTTCACCACTCTGCTGCGTAGCGCAGTTGTTGTTGCCAGCAAGCGGGCCCACCGAGCCGTTGTTCGGGTTGCCCATCGGGATGGCGTTGCAGAGGTTGTCATTCGCAGGAGCGCCCACAAAGGTGCCATTGTCGGAGACGCGGATGTTGAAGGTGCCGTAGTCGCCGAGGATGTCCAGACCGTCAACCTGCACGTAGAATTGCGTGTTTCCAGGCAAGCAGGGGATGGATAGGCTCACGTTGTTGCTGAGCAGGTCGTCACGGTTGGCGATCCAAGTCAGGTTGGAGAAGTTGCAGCTGCCTGCGGGAGAGACCGAGTACACGTTGATGACGGCATTGATGCCCACGGTATTGTTCACGTTGATGGTGATCGTACCGGGGTTGCCGCTCGTGGTGAAGGTGTACCAGACGGATTCATCGCAAGTGAGCGAGCTCACGGTCGGGCAGGCATCCACGTTGGGTTCGCCAGGCTCGGTCGTTGCACAGAAGTTGTTTCCGGGCACCAATGCGCTCTGACCGCCGAAGGGAATCACGCCAAGGTTCGTGGCATCGCAGATGGAGTCGTTCAGCGGATAGCTGTTCACCGAGCCGTCGTCGTGTACGAAGATGTTGAAGGTGCCCTCATCACCCAGCAGGTCCAAACCGTCGATTTGCACCCAGTAGGTCGTATTCGGACGCAAGCAGGGGATGTCCACGGAGACGTTGTTGCTGAAGGGATCGTCAGCGTCTTCCAGTAGGGTCAGGTTGCTGAAGTTGCAGCCGGGGCCATTCATTTGATAGACATTGATGCTGGCATCGATGCCCACAGTGTTGTTCACGTTGATCGTGGTGAGGCCCGGAGTGGCACTTGTGGTGAAGGTGTACCAGACCGTTTCGTCGCAGAATGGATCGCTCAGGTAGGAGCAACCGCTCACGTTGGGCTCGCCGCCTTCGGTGGTTGCGCAGAAGTTGTGTCCAGCGAGGTTCGCAGAGTTGCCACCCATCGGCACCACACCCAAGCTCGTCGCGTTGCAGATGTCGTCATTCGGCGGGAACAGGTGCGGGGTACCGTTGTCGGTCACTTGGATGTTGAAGTTGCCGTCGTCGCCGATCACGTCCAAGCCATCAAGCTGGATATAATAGGTGGTATTGGGCTCCAAGCAGTCCAAGATCATGTTCAGGTTGTTGTTGGGCAATACCGCGGTGGCATTGTCATACTCCGTGAGGTCGGTGAAGAGGCAAGACGGCGGCGCATCGGCACGGTAGATGTGCAGCTGCGTTTGCAGGCCTCCGGTGACCCCGGTGACATTGACATTGAAGGTGCCCGGAGTCGGTCCCGTGGTGAAGCGGTACCAAACCGTCTCGTCGTAGAGCGGGTCGGTGCGGTCGTTCAAGCCGCTGACATTGGGTTCGTTCAGCTCTTCGGAGGCACAGACGTTGGTGCCGGGAGTGACAGCAGAGGAGCCGCCCAAGGCAATGTTGCCCAAGTTGGTGGCGTTGCAGATGTTGTCATTCGCAGGAATGAGTTGCGGCACGGCATTGTCACGAACGGTGATGGTGAATGCGCCCTGATCGCCGATAAAGTCCACACCATCCACTTGGATGAAGTAGGTAGTATTCGGGAGGAGGCAGGGGATGTCCAGCGTGAGGTTCGTGAAAGGAATGCCGGTGGCATCTGCGATGAAGTTCAGGTTGCCAAAGGTGCAGTTCGGGAAGGTCTGCGCCTGATAGACGTTGATGAAGGGCACGATGCCGTTCAGGTTCGTGAGCTCGATGCGGATGGTGCCGGGGTTGTTGTTCGTGGTGAACGTGAACCAGACCGTCTCGTCGCAGGTGTACTGGAAGGAGATTGGGCAACCGTTGACATTGGGCTCGCCCGTCTCGGTGTCGGTGCAGTAGTTGCTGCCGTTGAACGGCGTGGTGTTCAATCCACTCGGCACCACACCCAGGTTGACGAAGTTGCAGATGTCGTCATTGGTGGGCATCGGGGAGAAGGCCGGGTCCGCTTGCAGCGTCAGGTTGAAGTAGCCTTCGACCAGCACGGGAGGAAGTGGCGGCGGCGGGATCAATGCGCCATCGACTTGCAGCCAGTAAACGCGACCGGGCTCCAGACAGGTCAGGCTCAGGTCTTCGCTGAAGAAGCCGGGATCGTAGTCGCTGTCCACCTCGGACATGGTGCCCGTGCAGGTATTGTTGCTGCTTTGGTACACCGCCAACTGCAAGTCGATGTTGTCGCCTTGGTTGTTGGGGTCATTGGTGGCGGAGATGGTCATGTTGCCAGAAGGTGGCGCCGTGAAGGTGTACCAAACCGTCTGATCGATGCCGAATGGGATCAGCGACATGGCAGGAGTGGGCTCGCCAGCCTCAATGCCCGCGCAGAAGTTGTGGTATTCCGGGCTCACGATGTTGCCGACAGGCGGCACGTTGCCGAGGAAGATCGCGTCGCAGATTGAGTCATTGGTGACGGGCGGCGGGCCGGGATTTTCGGTGACGGTGATGTTGAAGAAGCCGTCCTCGTCATCGGGGTCGTCGGAGCCATCCACCATGATCCAGTACAGGCGACCGGGGGTGAGGCAGTTCACGTCAATCGACTCATCGCGGCTCAACGGAGGGAATTCCAGCAGGTCATTGTAATCGCAACCCACCTCGGTGGCAGGTCCGGTGCACACGTTGCCGCCCAAGGCCCACACAGAAACTTGAAGGTCGATGTAATCGCCGATATTCAGCGGATCGCTCTCCAATTCGATATGGACCCGTCCCGTGGATGGCGCCGTGAACGTGTACCATACGGTCATGTTCGTGCCAAAGCAGGAGGGGATGGGTTCCAGGATGTTGTCAGCGCAGAAGTTGGTTTGGTTCAATGCCTGCACCGGGCCTGTGTCGGGGTTGCCGAGGTAGATCGGGTTGCAGATGGAGTCGTTGGGTGCTGCAGTGACATTGTAGTCACGGACGATCAAGTCGAAGTCGCCAACGTGGTTGTCGAGCAAGGGCAGGTAGGCGCCATCCACTTGGATGAAATAGGTGGCAGATGTATCCAAGCACTTCAGACGCAGTGCCTGAGGACCATCGATGCTGAAGCTGAGGGCGTCATCGTAGCTGTCCTCCTCGGAGAAGAAGCCGGTGCAGGTATTGTTGCTGCTGTGCCAGACGGCGACTTGCAAGTCGATGAGGTCGGTGCCATTGTCGATCAGATCGATATCGACGGAGCCGCTTGCCGGTGGCTTAAAGGTGTACCACACGGTTTGATCCAAGCCGAAGGAAAGGGGCACAGGCTCGCCGGGCTCCACACCACCGCAGTAGTTGTTTTGATTAAGGCGGGTGACCTGCCCCAGGTTGGGAATGGTGCCCAATGCCGTGGCATTGCAACGCAGGTCGTTGGTTGCCCGGGCGCGGCCGTCGTCGGTAACGGTCAAGCCGAGGTAGCCTTCCACGTTCAATGCGCTACCGTCAATCTGCACGAAGTAGGTGGTATTGGGCAGCAAGCACTTCACCACCAGATCCTCGGAGAAGAACCCAGGGGTGTAATCGCAATCCACTGATGTCAAGGTGCCGGTGCAGGTGCCATTGGAGCTCGTGTACAATCCCAATTGCAAGTCAATCTGATCACCGAGGCTCAAGGGGTCGTTCAGCGCGCTGATCGTCATCTCGTAACCCAAGGAAGCACCCGTGGTGAACTGCACCCAAACGGTTTGGTCGATGCCCACCACGCAGCCCGGGAAGTTCGGTTCACCGGGAGAAATGCCCGCGCAGAGGTTGTTCATGTTGTTGTTGTTGGCTGTGTTGCCCACACTGATCGTGCCCAGGTTCACGGCATTGCAGATCAGGTCATTGTTGGGCTGCACAGGTCCGGTCGAGCTGACGCGGATTTGGTATTGGCCGTGGTCGGATGCGCTGTTGCCGTCCACTTGCACGTAGTAGGTCGCGCCGGGGGTGAGGCATTCCAAGTCAGCTTCCGAGTCGAGGTCGATCAGGATGATGCGGTCATCGTTGCTGCCCGCTTCACTCAGGTTGGCCCAGGTGGGACCGGGGCAGATCACGCCATTGGCGCGCCAGATGGCAATTTCTGTGTCGAACTGCGTGCCAGCGAAGTCGGTGGTCACGATGACGTGTCCCGAGGCAGGTGCCACGAAGGTATGCCAGACGGTATTGCTAGGGGAAATGATGCCGGAAGAGGCATCGACTTCTCCAGGTTCCACCGTCGCGCAGTTGTTGTTGTAAGTGCCCGTCACGCCCAAGGTGAGAGGGATGGCGTTGCAAATGTTGTTGTGGGTCGGGAGGGGAGGGCCGGTTGCAGAGACGAGGATGGAGTAATTGCCATGGTCACCACCGTCGCCATCCAGTTGGATGTAGTAAGTGGAGCCGGGGGTGAGGCATTCCAGGTCGAGCGCGGACCGGTTGTTGACCAGTAGCGTGATGTCATCGTTACAGCCGATGGCGGTCATGGCCCCGAAGTTGGTCGCAGGACAGGGGTTGCTGGAAATGCGGTAGGCTGCAATCTCGGTGTCGAAGTTGGTGGTGCCGACGTCGGTGGTAATGGTCACGTGGCCAGATGCGGGTGCGACGAAGGTATGCCACACGGTGTTGTTGCCGTCCAAGCAGCCGCCATTGCCTTCGCCGGGTTGCACCGTCGCACATTCGTTGTTGCCATTGTACTGCGTGCCGAGGGTGAGCGGAATCGCGCTACACAGGGCATTGTTGGTGGCGATGGGCGGACCCACCGAGGTTACGCGGATTTCAAATGGATTGAAGTCTGAACCAGAATTGCCGTCCATTTGAACATAATAGGTCGTTCCAGGAGTGAGGCATTGCAGCTCTACTTCAGATCGCAGGTTGATGAGCGTGGTGATGTCGTCATTGGAGCCAACCTCCACCAAGTTGCCCCAGACGTTGCCCGGGCACGGCGAGGTGCTTGCTCTGAAAACGGTGATCTCGGTGTCCCAGTTGGAAGTGCCAGGCAGGTTGTTGGTGACGATCACGTGTCCCGATGGCGGCGCTACAAAGCTGTACCAGACAGTGTTGGAGGGAGAGATGTTGGTCGAGGAGGCGTCAACTTCACCACTCTGCACCGTCCCGCAAGTATTGTTCCCAAAAGCGGAAACGCCCAGCGTCAGCGCTTGGGCGTTGCAAATGTCGTCATTCGAAGGTGCTGCGATAAAGTTGCCAGTGACTTCCCACCGTGCCCAGTAGCAATAGGTGGAACCACCTGAACCACAGCTGCCATTCGCACAGAATGGGCCAATATTGGTTGTGCCGAGGGTGGTCACAATGGTAAAGTTGTCTGTGCGGTCCGCGGTTCCTCCATCACAGATACCCGTGAAGGCTCCGATTAGACAGCCGGCACCGTCGTTTTCACAACCACGGAAACGGATGGACAGGGGCGTGGTCGGAACGTCCTGCGGACAGTTGAAGGTCTGGTCGTAGAGTGTCAGGACCGTGGTGGTGGTGCAACCGTTGCAGGTGGTTCCGGTACACTCGTCAGTGATCACCGGCCCAGTGAACCACCAATAAGGATCCGAATCACCTATCAGGTCACAGTCACCGATATTGGTGCTCTGTTGATAGACGACGAACTTAATCCGTCGCTGCGCCTGCATATCCTCGGCATAGAATATTGCCACAAGGACCGCAAAGCACAGAACCAACTGGTATGAGTAATTAGAGTATTGTCTCATGGGGTGCCGTGTGAGGGTTCATGAATGGAAGGAAGCACCAGGCTCAGTTTTCCTTCTTCTTGTTCTTGAGCTCAGGATGTTGGCGGAGGTATTCCTCCTCCTTCAATTCCTCTTCCCGCTTGGTGAGGCAGTTTTCTTCAGCCACACGGGTGAAGATTTGGCTGGCTTCAACAGAATAGACCCGCACGGGCTGTCCATGTTGCTCCAAATCGCTGAAGATCGCATCAAGAGTGTTGTTGGTATTGTCGATGGTGAAGTTGCAGTTCGTCTTCTTCAGGTCAAAGTCCTTTACTTCCGTGTGTTTCGTGATGGCCGTCTTGACCATTTCCGCCTCCGTGGGTGTGTCGAGGCTATCGAGGAAGATGGTGACACTCGTCACAGTAATTCGTTGCAGCGAGGTGCTGCTTTGGGCCATGGTGACGACAGGGACAATGAACAAGAGGATGCAACAAGCCTTTTTGAAACAATTCGTTTTCAGCATAAACCTGCGTTTTAGATACTAAACATTACCTACCAAACTTGAAGTTAGGCAATTTTCCTGATACATATCTAGTTGGGTAACGGCAGGCCCATCCCCGAAGGATGATTCGAGAGGGAAAACGATCCTTCTCAACCAAATTTTGACATGAAAATGAAGCATTTGGTGTGGAAAACTTGTTGGTTCTGAGTGGTTTCCATTCTGGGAAAATGGACAGTGGGATTCTTACGTTTTATGTGGAGGCATTTTCCGTCAATGAGATTTTTGTTTCTAGTCAATCGATTCATTAACAGGGGATAGTGCAAAAGCAATCAGCCCCGACAAACTGCCGGGGCTGATACGAATTCATTCTCAAAACCAACCTATCACATGTCCCACCACACCTTGGAGGTGATGTTTTGGGAAGCGCAGTTGCAGTTGGCACCGTTGAAGAGGCGCTCGGACTGCGGGTAGGGCAGGCGGCGTGGGATCACGTCGCCGGTCACGTTACCTGCGCTGGGCACGAGATTCGGGAAGCCGGTACGGCGCCAGTCAGAGAACACTTCCGGTTCCAGGTACATGGCGATGTACTTCTGAACCATGATTTTCTCCAGGGTCAGGCTGCCGCTGGTTTCGCTCAACACGTTGGCGGTGAAGGCGCTGTCCGCAACCACGCCATGGCGGCTGAGGGAGGCGTTCACAGCGTCATTGTAAGCCGTGAGTGCGAGGCCAGGATTGCCAGCTTGGAACTGTGCTTCGGCCAAGATGAAGTTCTGCTCCATGAAGGAGGTGAAGAAGAAGGGCGCGTCCGGACGGGTGAAGTACTCGCCAAGCCAGCCATCAGCATCCCAGTAGGACACCATGCGCGGGTCGTTCAAGGCGGTCATCGTGTCCAGCAAGAAACCCTCGAAGAGGATGTCAGCGCGCTGGTCATTGTATTGGAACCAAGGAGCAGAAGCGGTGTAATCAGTGCCAAAGAAGAACACTGCATCATCGCCGGAGGAGCCAAAGCTCTCAACACCAGGCGCGCCAAGGGCGGCGATGGCCATGGCATAGTGGTTCGGATCGGTTTTGCCCAGGTGCAGGTGTGCACGTGCGCTCAACACGTTCGCGAACATGGCCCACTTGGTCAGGTCGCCACCGTACACGAGGTCGTCGGAGCCGGGTTCGGACACAGCGACATTCGGGTCGGCGAGGAGGACCTTGCCTTGAGCGAGCAAGCTCTGGATCGAGTCATAGATGACCTGCTGGGACTCATACTTGGGCGTGAGGTTGTCCAGACCTTGGAAGGCCTCCACGTAGGGAACGTCCCCAACCAAGTCGGTTGCCGTCATCAGACCATAAGCCATGAGCACCTTGCCGATACCAGCATAGTGGTATTGCTCGGAGGCCATCGCGTAGTCGATCAGCGTCTTGATGTCCATCATCGCGCCACCATAGTGGTTGAACTTCCACCAGTTGTCGGTATCGGTTTCGGTGATGGAATAGACTTGGTATGTGGCAAACTGACGGTCAGCGCCGTAGATCTGATTGGTGAGGAGGGAGGTAAAGCGAGAGATGTCGCCCTGCAACCCATAGCCGTACTCGACCATCGCGCTGGGGAGGAGCACCGTGGGGGTGACTTCCTTCGGACGGGTCGGGTCCACGTTCACATCGTCAAAGTACTTCTCGCAAGAGGTCAGGCTTGCCAACCCCAGAGCTGCGACGATCGGAAGATATCTAAATTTTTTCATGACAGTTCCAGCTTAGAAGTTGATACCGAGACGAGCAGAGATCGAGCGGGTGTTGGGCATGTTGAAGTAGTCCAAACCTTGTGCATTGGAGGAACCCATGAGGTTGGTCTCCGGGTCGATGCCCTGGTAGGGAGTGATCAGGAACAGGTTGCGTGCGCTCACGCCAATGTTCAAACCCGCGATCGGGGTCTTTTCGAACATCTTAGTCGGGAACTGGTAGGCCAGGGAGACCTCACGCAGGCGGATCCAAGACGTGTTTTGGATGAATTGGCTGGCCACGTTGCCGAAGCCACCACCGTTTGCGAGGTACCAGCTCTGGTCACGCTGGACGACGGCGTCGTTGGTGAAGGTGCCAGCTTGGCTATTTTCATCTTGGAGCACGACGTTGCCATCGCCATCCACGGTGCCTTTCACACCATTGAAGGTGTAGTCCTCATCGCGGTGCTCAGTCAACTGGGACATGCCGAAGAAGGCCAAGGCACCCATGGTACCGTTCCACATTTGGCCACCTTTGCGGAAGTCAAACAGGATGTTCAGGCTCAGACCTTTCCAGCTCAGGGTGTTAGAGAAGCCGCAGAGGAAGTCGGGGTTCGGGTTGCCGATGGCAGATTCCTTGCCAGACTCGATCGGGAAGCCGTAGAATGCGCTGTTGGTGTCGCTTTCGATGACCATGCTGCCGCTGGCAGAGTCGATGAGGAAGGTGCCGCCGTAGATTTGGCCGTAGGGTTGACCAGCCACGTTGCGCACGCTGGAGCCTTCGAAACCACCCAAGAAGATGCTTTCGATGCCCTCAGGCAGTTCCTCGACAATGTTGCGGTTGCGGGTGAAGTTGACTTGGATGTCCCAGCGGAAGTTTTCCTTCTTGATGGGGGTAGCATTCAAGACGACCTCGAAGCCAGTGTTGCTCACGCGGCCGGCGTTCAGGTAAACGTTGGTGTAACCTGAGCTGCCTGCAACCGGGATGGGCAGGATGTGGTCCACAGCGATGGAGCGGTAGAAGGTAAAGTCGAGGCCGATGCGGTTCTGGAGGAAACGCAGGTCGGTACCGACTTCGAAGGTGTTGTTCCGGCTGGGCTTCAGGTTGTTGGAGCCGAGTTCGTCATCCACGGAGAAGCCAGCAGTGCCGTTGAAGGGGAAGTTCACACCGGATGTCCAACCATCAAGCACGGCGGTGCCAGTGAAGTAGCGGCCGAGTGCGAAGGAAGGAGCAGCACCACCAACGGAAGCGTAGCTCACGCGCAGCTTGCCGTAGGGAAGCACTTTGTTTTCTTGCATGCCCAGAGCGTCGGTGAAGACCACGCCGAGGTTGGCGCTGGGATAGAAGAAGCTGTTGTTGCTCAGGGGCAGGGTGCTGGACCACTCGTTACGACCGGTCAGGTCGAGGAAGAGCCAATCTCCGTAGTTCATCTTTGCTTCAGCAAACACGGCAGCCGAGCGGGTAGCGTCGGTGGTGTAGCGGGAGAAGGAGCTGGTCACGTTGGAGATGTGGTTGAAGTCCGGAACCACGAAGCCGTCACCTTGGGTGAACATCTTGTTGTAGCGCTTGTTGAAGAGGTTGTTGCCCACCAACAAGGAGCCGCTGAACTTCTCGGTGAAGTCGTGCTGAGCGGTGACCCAGAGGTCGCTGTTCAAGTGACGGTAGTTGTGCTTCTCGTAGTAGAGGCGGCCAGCAGGAGCAGTGCGGGAGCCGAGGGCGATCACTTGTTGACGCTCATCGCTGTAGGCGTCGGTACCGATCCGGTAGAAGACATTCAGCCAGTTGGTGATGTCATAGGTCACGCTGGTGAAGCCATAAATCCGGTTCACGTCATCGGTGAAGGGGTTCTTGTTCACGGTCCAGTAGGGGTTGTCGTAACCGCCACCACCGCGATAGTTGCGCTGGGTACCGTCAGTGAACATGTAGGAGCTGGGATCATTGACGGGATCGTCGGAGCCGCCAGCGTTGTCGAAGGTGATCGGGGTGCGCAGCAGACCCAGCATGAGGCCGGAGGTGTTGGAGCCGGTTTGTACACGGCGGCCACCGGAATTGGAGTAGGCGACGGATGCAGCAGTGCGCAGGCGCTTGCTCAGTTGGGATTCACCAGCCAGTTTCACAGTGGTACGACCCCAGGTGCTCAAGGGAACGATGCCTTTGCTGTGGGTATTGCCGATGGAGAAACGGTAGTTGGTGGCACCATTGCCGCCAGCAAGTGCCAGCGAATTGTCGGTCGTGAGACCGGTTTGGAAGAAGCTCTTCAGGTTGTCATAAGGGGTGACAGGAGTGCCACCTGCAGAGGAGCTTTGGATTGCACCATTGGGATCGTAGATGTACGAGGGATCGCCATCCCAGCTCAGCGTGTCGATGCTTGCACCCCAGCTTTGGGAACGGCCCGTCTCTGGACCATTGTAGTTGCCATTGATGCCTTGGCTGTACTTATTTTGCAACTGCGGGAGGCGGTTGACCTTGTCCCAAGCCATGCTCGTATTGAAGGAGACGGCGACGCCTTTTCCTTTGGTGTTGGAGCCTTTCTTGGTGGTGATGAGGATAGCACCGTTGGCGGCTTGGATACCGTAAAGGGCTGCAGCAGCAGGGCCTTTCAGGACGGTCACCTCTTCGATGTCGTTGGGGTTGATGTCAGCGGCACGGTTGGTCTGGTTCACGCCTTCCAGCAGGTTGTTGTCCCCGTTGTCAGGGTTACCACCTTGGTTTTGGCTGTTGTCCAGCGGCACACCGTCCACCACGATCAGGGGTTGGTTGGCACCGTTCAGGGAGGACATGCCCCGGATACGAATAAACGATGCTGCTCCGGGAACCCCGCCGGAGCTGATCACTTGAACACCAGCCACTTTGGAGTTGAGGCCGTTGATCAAGTTGCTTTCGCCGGAGCTTGTGAGCGCATCGCCGCCGACTTTCTGCACGGAGTAACCCAGCGCTTTCTTGTCGGATTTGATGCCCAAGGCGGTCACGACCACCTCGTCCAGCATGAGGACGTCCTCTTTCAGTTTGACGTCGCCGCCACCAGCCTGCTCGAAGGTGGCGTAGCCCACAAAACGGAAAATCAAGGTGGTCTGGGCGTCCTTCACCTTGATTTCGTAACGCCCTTCGGCGTCGGTCACTGTACCGTTGGATGTTCCCTTCTCAAATACCGTAACCCCGGGCATCGGGTCGCCCGTCAGGTCTTCTTTTACGGTACCTCGAAGGACTTCCTGCGCGTACGTGGATGCCACTGCGAACAGTAGCAAGCACATGGTTGCTAAAAGTCTTCTCATACGTTTAATTCCACTTAATGAACAATAGTTGAAAAGAATATACTCGTTGATAAGTCCACTAGATACAACGATAATAAATTGTTTCCAAAAAGCAGCGGATTACAGCCAAATTGCCAAGGTGAATGCCCCTGATTTGTACGATTTGTGACCCGACTTCCTGCCAATCGTTTGTTTTTCAGGCATCAGGGGCCATGAGCGCCCAGCGATTCTCGTTACATGAAATGAATGTCCATGTCATCCAGCGACAGTTCGGCAATTTCCACCTGTTGTTGACGATGTCACTTGCCCCATCATCGACCTAGAATCCGCGTGAACCTGCATTCTTCCCAGAAAATTCAGGGGCCAAATGCTTAGTATTGCACCGCTTTGAAGCCGCTGCGCATACTCCAGGTCACCAACCGCATCCCATGGCCACTGAACGATGGGGGCAACATCGCGACCTACAATCTGACCCGTGCCCTGCACCGCGCCGGGCATCATGTGGAGTTGGCTTGCCTCAACACTTCCAAGCATCGCCAGGATCCAATGGTCATCCGTGAAGCCGCTGCCATCACGGCGGTGGACATTGATACCACCGTGACTGCATGGGGGGCATTCAAGGGGCTTTTCTCCAAGATGCCTTACAATGTCGCCCGGTTTTGGAGTGCCGATTTTGCAGGAAAATTGGGGCAGTTGCTGCGGGAGCGCGCATTTGACCTCGTGCAACTTGAAGGCAGCTACATGAGCCTATATATAAAGGTGATTCGCGCTGCGACCAGGGCTCCCATCATCCTGCGCAGCCACAACGTGGAGCATCAGATTTGGAACCGGCTTTCTGCCAATGAGCCTTCATTTCCCAAGCGTCTCTACCTGAAGCAATTGGGTCGCAAAATCGAAACCTGGGAATTGCATCATTTGCCGCTGGTGGATGCTATAGCCCCCATTACCGGACCCGACGGTGATTATTACCGCCATCAAGGCTTCAAGGGTGCCATCCGACCGATTCCGGGTGGTGTGGATTTGAGTCATTTGGCGGGGAAGGAACCAATGGCCGCGAACCTCAGGCTCGGGTTCCTCGGTTCGCTCGAATGGCTACCCAATGAGCAAGGCTTGCGATGGTTCCTGGAAAATGTCTGGCCTCCACTTGCCCAAAAGTATCCGAACCTGGAGCTGCACGTGGCCGGCAAAAATCCCCCTGAGCGCCTCGCGAGCTTGAAGGTGCCCGGAATGACCTTTCATGGAACGGTGCCCGATGCCGGAGAATTCCTGCGCAGCTGCCATTTTTTCATCGTCCCATTGCTCAGCGGCGGCGGGATGCGGATCAAAGTGCTGGAAGCGATGGCCGCTGGGTGTTGCGTGATCTCCACCGCCATGGGTGCTGAGGGAATCGAGGTGACCGATGGCAGGGACTGCCTGATTGCAGACTGCCCCGAGCAATGGATGTCCGCGATGGAGGGACTTATCGGCTATCCGGATCGTTCACTCGAAATCGCGCGGAGGGGCCAAGAATTGGCGAGGGCGAGGTATGGGATGGAGGCAGTGGGAGAGGAGTTTGTGAAATTTTACAGGGAGGTGCTCGCATGAAAATCTTGGTGGCATTGTCGCGGTTCCCTTGGCCCCTTGAAAAAGGCGACAAACTCCGTGCTTGGTACCAAATCCAAGGCTTGGCGGAGCACCATGAAGTGCACCTTGTCTGCTTGAGCGACCTCGCCGTGACGGAAAATGACCTCAAGCAGGTGGGATTCTGCAAATCCGTGCAGGTCATCCCGCTGCCCAAATGGCGAGTAGGACTGAACCTTCTGGGCGGCATTTTCAACCGGATTCCTTTCCAAGTGAACTACTTCCGGTCCGCAGCCATGCGCCGCGTGATTCGGGAAACCATTCAACGTGAAAAGATTGATGCCTGCTATGTGCAGTTGATCCGGCTCGGCGAAAACCTGCCACACGAATTCGTGAACCTGCGGTGGGTGCTGGACTATATGGACACATTTTCCATGGGCATGAGTCAGCGGATCGAGACGGACCGCTGGTGGAGCCGCCCTGTCGTGAAAATGGAGACCCGCCGCCTCAGGGCCTACGAAACGCGGATCGCGGCACATTTTGATGAACTGACCATCATCAGCAAGCGGGACGCAGAGGGCTTGGCGCCGCTGCACCAGGAATCGGTCCACGTCATTCCGAACGGAGTGAGCGAGTCATTTTTCGAGGAAATGCCGCGTCCTTCGGAGCTGGAATGGGACATCATCTTCTTCGGAAACATGGGCTACCTGCCCAATGTCCAGAGTGCCCGCTTCCTCGTGGAGGAGGTTCTCCCGATCCTTCACGCACGTGGGCTGCGTCCAAAACTTTGCATCGCCGGGGCGCGTCCTGCTCCGATCATCCAATCTTGGGCAAGTCCAGAAATCACCGTCACTGGCTTTGTTGCCGACATTAGGGAATTTGTGGTCAAGAGCAAAATCTCCGTGGCACCGCTGCTCGGCGGTCAAGGCATGCAAAACAAACTCCTCGAGTCCATGGCGATGTCCCTGCCCACGATCACCTCCGGCTTCAGCAATGAGGGCGTTCGCGCAGTGCCGGGTGAGCACCTCGTGGTCTGCAACACGGCGCTCGAATTCGCGGATGCCATCCAAGACCTGCTCGCGCATCCCGAAAAAGCTGCTCATCTCGCGCAGAATGGCCGGAAATTCGTGGAGCAGCATTTCCGCTGGTCACGGATGAATGCCATGTTGGAGGCGGTCATCACTGGGCAGGCCGATGCGAAGAAGTCTTGATATTCATTGGAAATTCATTCTGGTAGGGCGGCGGCCGTTTTGGTTGCTGATGCCCAAATGCCTGCAAGCTTCACCGCATTCGCGAGACTGGCGAGCATACGCCGACAACCTGCGACAAGCGGACAGCATTCCGGCATTGGCTTATGCGGCATTTGGGAAGGAGGAAATCGATGGGTCCTGGGGATATGCGGCGTCCGCCAATGGGGGAGTCCAGCGCCTGCGACATTGGAGGACAATTTCCGGATCGGGGCAGTCACCAAAATCGTCACTTCGGCCATCGCGGCGCGCTTGGTGCATGAGGGTGTCGTCAATTGGGAAATGAAGTTCATGGACGCTTTCCCTGAATGGGAGGCTGACTGTCACCGCGCCTACCGCAGCCAAACCTTGAACTCCTTGCTTCGTTTCCGCAATTGGCTGCCGCCCTTCGGCTACTTCACTCCTATGAACGAGCAGTTCGATGGCGATGCGCAAGCGCAACGGATGGCATTCGCGAATTGGGCGATCCGACAGGCTCCGCAGCACCTCGGGAAGCGGCACAACAGCAGCAACTTGAGTTACGTCCTCGCGGGCGCTTTGCTTGAGAGGGCCTCTGGCCGCACCATGGAGAGCCTTTTCTTGGAATTTGCCCATGACCTTAGCATTCAAGTCGGCTTCGGGCAGCCCAATGTCGAGGATGCGCAAGGCTTACGAGGTCATGACAGCCATTTGCAACCAGATCAAATGAAGGCGAACGAACGGCTGAATTGGCTGATGGCGGCAGGAAATCTGTACATGCGGCCCAAGGACTTGGCCATCTGCCTGCAAGCCTTCCTCAATCGCAGGATTCCAGGATTGGATGAGCGTGCATTTGAATTGCTGCTTTCAGGGACGGATCCGCTGGAAATGGGCTGGACGGTCACCATCGACTCGCATCAACACCGCATCGCCACCGCCCTCGGCAATCCGGGAACGTTTTTATGCAGAATCGCATTGGACCTCACTGACAATCGTGGCAGCCTCGTGATGGCGAATTGCCTGCACGGCCGGGCGGAACGCGGGACAGAGGCAATGCTTCAAGCGCTCCTGGCATACAGGAAGTAAATGCGGATGGAATCCTACTGCCGAATGCGGCCTTTCTAGTCCTTCAAGACCAGCACGGCTACCGCTCCGACGACCACTCCGATGACTCCGCCCACCGCCAAGTTGCGCCAACGGACCTTTCGGATCTCCTTCTTGTGGAGCTTCTCGAGATCGTTCAATTGGCTGTTAAGTTGGGCGACCAATCGGTCGTTGGCCTTGGTGGACTTGTCGATGAGGGCTTCGTAGGCCTTGTTGTTTTCGGAAAACCGCTTGATGGTGGCTTCAGCGCTGTCATTCGCGGCCTTGAGGGTGGCGGAGTAGGCATTCGCCAGGTCCAACTGCTTTTGAAGGTTCATCAAGACCTGTTCTTGCCCGAAGATGATGCCCCGGCTCAGGTTGTAGCCCTTGGAAATCTTGTCGTAATACTCTTCGCCGATCACAACAAACTTGTCGCAAGGGATGCCGGAGACGTCAAATCCGATCTTGGAGAAGATGCGGATGTAATTGCTGTCGCAGGTCGCCTGTGCCAACGCGATCATTCCCGTGAGGCAAAGCAGCAGTGTGAGTGAAATTCGTTTCATGGGTGTCTGCGTTTAGTTGCCTCTAGTCAATTGATCCAGCGTGGGAATGGAGTCCGGCGCGCCAGAATCCTTGAATTGTTCATTCAAGACTTTGAGCTGAGCCATGAGCTGCACGTATTGGCTTCTCGCAGAGGCGATTTGCCCTGAAATGGCGTTGAGCTTGTTGAGGAAGTCCTGGCGGACGAGCTCGTATTGTGCCTCGGCCTTGGATTGGCTCAGGGCAATGGCTGATGCTGCGGACCGAATCGAGTCGTTTTGCGTTTTGAACTCGGCAAGTGTGCTGCGGATGGAGTCCAATGTGCTTTCAAATGTCGGCTTGTCGCTCGTGGCTCCTCCCTTGGGTCGCCACAGGAATTGGAGGAGGACGATCCCCGCGAGGATGATGATAATGATGTAAAACCTAGTCTTTTCTCCCATGGAAGTTGGTGTGGGTGATTGATACTACAATAATAATAAGTCTTGGGAGAAAATAGGGGCAGTGCCGTGTGCTGCATTCCAGCATGTTTCAAGGGGCCGTTGGGGAGCAAAACCCTGCCTTTGCACCCCAACAAATGCTGCTCCGGCATTCACTGGCATTTTCTGTATCTTTGCGCCATGTCAAAGATCAAAGTCGATAGCATCGCGGAAGCCATCGAGGACATCCGCCAAGGCAAGTTGATCATCGTTGTGGACGATGAGGATCGTGAGAACGAAGGAGATTTTATCATCGCTGCCCGTCACGTGACGCCCGAAGTGGTGAATTTCATGGCCACGCATGGGCGCGGACTCATCTGCATGTCCCTGCCCGAGGAGCGCTGTGAGGAACTCAAGCTCGACCTCATGGTCGGCAAGAACACCGCCCTCCATGCGACTCCGTTCACCGTTTCGGTGGACCTGCTCAAGAACGGTGTGACCAGCGGCATTTCCGCAAGCGACCGCGCCAAGACGATCCAAGCCCTCATCGATCCCCATTCTCGGCCTGAGGACTTCGGTCGTCCGGGGCATATCTTCCCACTCAAAGCGAAGCCTGAGGGAGTGCTCCGCCGTTCCGGTCATACCGAAGCCGCCATCGACTTCGCCCGCTTGGCGGGCTTCGAGCCTGCGGGCGCACTTGTCGAGATCATGAATGCTGATGGCACCATGGCACGCCTCCCGGAACTGCGCGTGATCGCCGACAACTTTGGCCTCAAGCTCGTGACCATCGCCGACCTGATCGAGTACCGACTGAAGCACGACTCACTCATCGTCCGGGAAATCGGCATCGACCTGCCCACACAAGCAGGCAGTTTCGACCTGATCGCCTTCCGCCAAATCCATACGGATGAGATCCACATGGCCTTGGTCAAGGGAACCTGGGACAAAGACGAACCCGTCCTTGTGCGGGTGCATTCGAGCTGCGTCACGGGTGACATCTTCGGCTCCTGCCGCTGCGACTGCGGGGAACAACTCGCTCGCGCCATGGAAATGGTGGAGCATGAAGGCAAGGGCATCATCCTTTACATGAACCAAGAGGGCCGGGGTATCGGTCTGCTGAATAAGCTCAAGGCCTACAAGCTCCAAGAGCAAGGACTCGACACCGTCCAAGCCAACATCGAATTGGGCTTCAAGATGGACGAGCGCGACTATGGGGTAGGGGCGCAGATTCTTCGGGATCTCGGGGTTTCCAAGATGCGCCTCATGACCAACAACCCCCGGAAACGGACGGGATTGATTGGCTATGGGCTGGAAATCGTGGAAAACGTCCCCATCGAGGTCAAGCCCAATCCTCACAACGCCTTCTATCTCCAAACCAAGCGCGAGAAGCTGGGGCATAGCCTTTCCCAGGCCTGAGGGCAATCGGGAAATCCATTTTGGAAGCTGCTACCTCAATCGCAATCAGCGAATCAAGAGGCAATGTGACGTTCTATCGAACCTAATGGGTTACCCCCATGAATCGATGATTGCATTCAGCGTCGGCTGATCCATCCGGTGATCGCCGTTGAATGCCCACAGCCGTGCATCAGGTTTGATCTCCTTGAGGTTGGAGAGTTGCTTTTGGGCATTTTCCATGGTCACGTATTAGTCGGCGTCTCCCAAGACGAAGTGCAATCCACCAATCAACAAGGCGCTCCTTGGAGTTCTCAATGCATCAGTGGCCACGCCGCCTGCCCATGATGAATTGCTGGGGACGGATTTTGCCCTTCATGAGCCATCGCCAGGCAGTTGTGGCGCCTTGGGAAAATCCCAGTAAGACCACCTCTGGCAGATCTTGGTCGCCCGTGCCATTCGCGAGCACGGCATCGAGGTAGGCCACGTAGTCTTGGATTTCGTGCAGGCGATCTTCTTTGGTCATCAAGTCGCGCCCACGCGCTCCCATTTCCCATCCAAATAGAACCTAGAAAGGCCCTCGGGAGCAATCACGCAGTCCCCTCCATCCACCAAGTGCTCGAAGTGCTTGATGAAAAAACTCGCCTTTTGCCCATACCCATGCAGCACGATCCATAGCCGGCGTGTCTTGGGGCTGAGTTCTCCAGCTTGGAAATAACGGGCTGTGCGCGTGACCGCGAGATGCTTTTCTGTCGATTGCATTTGGCCAAGATACGATCAAGGTCGGGAATCCGTCACCCAAATCCTTGGCGAATCTCTCCCGACATCCGTAATTTCGCCCCAAACTTTTGGAGCCATGAAGAGAATTTTGGTGATAGGCGCTGGTCGTTCTGCAACGACGATGATCCAATACTTGCTGGATCATGCCGAGGCTGGTGGATGGGAAGTTGTGGTCGGCGACATGCAGGAAAGTCTTGCGGTCGAAAAAGTCGGTGGCCATCCCCGTGGTCGTGGGATCTTCTTCGATGCCACGGACGATGTGCGTCGCCGTGAGGCGATTTCCGAGGCGGATTTGGTGATCTCACTGCTGCCTCCCAGCATGCATGCTGGCCAACCGTGACTGTCTTGCCCTGCGCACGCACTGGTGACGGCGAGCTATGTCTCCAACGAGATGGCTGCTTTGGACGCTGCGGCAAGCGGCTGATCTCATTTTCCTGAATGAGGTCGGCGTGGATGCGGGCATTGACCACATGAGCGCGATGGAAATGGTGGAGCGTGTCCGCGAAAATGGCGGCAGGATCATCAGTTTCCGCAGCTACTGTGGTGCGCTCGTGGCTCCTGAAGCGTGAACGAATGGGGCTACAAATTCACATGGGCTCCTCGAAACGTGATCCTTGTAGAGTCCTCAGGCGGCGTCGCGCAATACCGCCGCAACGGTCGTGTCCGCTACCTGCGCCTACCACCGCCTGTTCAGCACCATCGAGGAGATCGAGGTTCCTCGCGTCTTCGAGGCTTACGTTGAACTCCGTCAAGTACCTGAAACTCTACAATTTGGAAGAGGTGGACACCCTTCTGTACCGCGCAACGCTGCGGTATCCCGGGTACTGCAAGATGTGGGACGCCTTCGTTCAGATGGGGGTGACGGATGGCAGCTACCGCATTTCCAACAGCAAGGGCATGACCTACAGAGACTTCCTGTTCAGCTACGTGCCCCACTATGGCGCACTCGCTGACCGTGAACGCCTGGCTTTCTTTTTGGATGAGTACCAGGATGGGGAAGTGCTCCGCAAGCTGGAAAATCTCGGCTTCATGAGTGATCAGCAAATTCCGTTGGAAAATGCTTCTCCTGCCGAAATTCTAGAGCATATCCTTCTGTCCCAGTGGGTATTCGAAGACGACGACATGGACATGGTGGTGATGCAGCACGAATTGGAGTACGAACTGAACGGTGTGTATCGTCGCCTCGTCTCATCCATGGTGGACAAGGGGCGCGACCATTGGCATACAGCGATTAGCAGGACCGTGGGCTTGCCCGCTGCGATCGCAGCGAAACATATCCTCGCCGGCAACATCCGTTCCCGTGGCGTGCTCATTCCCACGATCCGCGACATCTACGAGCCGATCCTGCAGGAATTGGAGGATTACGACATCCGGTTCACCGAGCAGGAGTTTCAGATCATGGATCCGCAACTGGCAGGAAGGCAAAACAATCCCCTTCCTCTTCAGTTCGAATGAAGACCGGAGGGATTCCCTCGGTGAATTGATAATCGATCGATTGCGGTGAAGGCACTCAAGCGGCTCAACAAATACATTTGGCGGTACAAGGGGCTGCTGCTCTTCGGGACACTGTGTGTGATCCTGGCGAATCTCTTTGGCATCTATCCCCCTCAGGTAGTGCGTAGTGCGATCGACCTGGTGGGTGACCTGATCAAGGTGGACGCATTGCATGAAGGCTTTGCAGTCCGAAGCAGCGTGAACGGATTGATCGGGACGAGCTTGGTGGTTTTCAGCATCCTGACCATCTCCTTTGCCCTCATTCGGGGATTGTTCATGTTCCTGATGCGGCAGACGCTGATCGTGATGTCCCGCAAGGTGGAATTTGACCTCCGCAACGACATGTACGCCCACTATCAGGAACTCAGCCTGAGCTTCTACCGCAAAAACCGGACGGGCGACCTGATGGCACGCATCACTGAGGATGTGGGTCGCGTGAGGATGTACCTCGGTCCCGGCATCATGTACACCATCAATACCATCTCGCTGATGATCGTGGTGGTGATCACGATGATGACCGTGAACCCGGAGCTGACATTGTACACGCTGCTGCCACTTCCGCTGCTGAGCTTCCTCATCTACTATGTGGAAAGCCGGGTGCTGAAACGGAGTGACCGGATTCAGGAGCAAATGTCCAAACTCACGGCTTTCACGCAGGAAGTCTATTCTGGCATTCGCCTGACCATGGCCTATACGCGGGAACGGGACTTTGGCCGGAAGTTCGAATCTGAAAGCAGGGAATACCATGGCCGCTCAATGGGATTGATCCGGTTGAACAGCTACTTTTTCCCGGTGGTGATGGTCCTTGTGGGGTTGAGCACGGCCTTGCTCGTGTGGATTGGGGCCGAAAAGGTCATCGACGGCACGCTTTCAGTGGGCAACATTGCGGAGTTCATCATTTATGTGAACATGCTCACCTTCCCGATCATCTCATTGGGATGGGTGACGAGCCTCACACAGCGTGCAGCGGCAAGTCAGCAACGGATCAACGATTTCTTGGACGAACGTTCGGAGATCGAATTTCCAGCAACCAAGCATCAGATTGAAGCTGCTCGTGTAGAATTCAAGGAGGTCGGCTTGGTGTATCCCTCCACGGGCACTCATGCCTTGCAGGAGATCAGCTTTACCTTGGAGCCTGGGCAGAAACTCGGGATCATCGGGGCGACGGGATCTGGCAAATCGACCCTCTGCAATTTGATTCCCAGACTGTTTGATCCTCAAGAGGGGCAGATTCTGATCGATGGCAGGGACATCCGCGAATACAGCAAGGAAAACCTGCGCAACGAAATCGGGTATGCGCCACAGGATGTGTTCCTGTTTTCGGAGAGCATCTTGGAAAATGTCGCATTTGGCCTGCCCGGAGCGACCCGCGAACAAGTAGAACTTGCAACCAAGCTGTCCGGGGTGTATGACAATGTGGTCGGATTCAAGGAAGGATTCGAGACAGTGATCGGGGAGAGGGGCGTGACCCTATCCGGCGGACAGAAGCAGCGACTCGCACTTGCACGCGCCTGGGTTCGCGAGCCCAAGCTGCTCATCCTCGATGACTCCCTCAGTGCAGTGGATACCAAAACGGAGGAACTGATCCTAGGAAATCTACGTCAAGCCCGGATCGATCGCCCCGAGATGGCAGTGATCATGGTCAGCCACAGGGTATCCACGATTCAGGACGCTGATCTGATCCTGGTATTGGAACACGGAAGGATTGTGGAACAGGGCAACCATGCGAGGTTGGTGGACGCCGGAGGGTACTACGCGAACATTCACCGGAAGCAATTGATCGAGCAAGAATTGGGTGTGGAGGCCTGATTTTTTGCTGGATTTGTGGCCCGAAACTTATTTACCAGAGATTTCGTTGAAAAATGCAAATTCGTGAAAACAGGATTGGCCTGCTTTTTGATGCGGATTAGGAAACACGTATTTGCTATGAAGAATAAGAGATGGATTCCCAATGCGGCCATCACCTTGGCTGCGAGCTTTGTTCTCTTGACGGGAATGAGCGACGGTCAGCCCCTTCCGCGCAAGCTGCCCAACAATGCATTCCAAGCCGGTGAGATCGTGGAGTACCGCGTACACTATGGCGCAATCTCCGCCGGCACAGCCAAACTCGAAGTGAAGTCGGAGCCTGTCGTGGTCAATGGCCGGAAGTGCTACCACATGGTGGGTCAAGGGATTTCGTCCAAGTCGTTCAGCCTTTTCTTCAAGGTAAATGACAGGTACGAGACTTTTGTGGACATGGAGTCCCTTGCACCCCACAAGTTCAAGCGCAAGATCGAGGAGGGTAGCTTCAAGCACTACTCGGAGGTGGAATTTGATCAGACGGGACACAAAGCTTACGAGCGCTCTACCACTGTTCCTGGGCCGATCATCTATGATGTTCCGCCTTACATTCAGGACGTGATGTCGGCGTTTTACTTTGCTAGGACGCAGGATTACACCACCGCCAAGCCGGGCGATACCTATAAGTTTCAGAACTTCATCGACAAGAAGGTTCACGACCTGGATGTCGCCTTCCTGGGTCGGGAGGTGATCGAGGTTGGCGGGATCAAGTACCGCACGGTGAAGCTGAAGCCTCTCGTTCGCGAAGGGGGCATCTTCCAACACGAAGGGGACCTGTTCCTGTGGATCTCAGACGACGAAAACCGGATTCCGATCCGTGTAGAGTCGGGCTTGGTGATCGGGTCGGTGCAGGTGGACTACGTAAAGGCTTCCAACCTGCGTCATCCCATGACCTCGCGGGTACGCTGATCTGCGAAAAATGAATTATCTTTAGGCTTCCGCTCGGCGCAAAATCGCTGGACGGAAGCCTGATTCTTTCATGAGGAAGGGAAATTGGATCAGACTTGCTTGCGCGTACCTGGGGTTGGCCATTGTATTGGGTGGCTGCCTGAAGACGCGTGAAGTGGAGCCGCCCGACCAAAGCAGCTCCGATTGGGTCAGTCCCACCGATTACAACATCCTGCTCGCCAATCTGAGCCGGGCGATGGATCAGCAAAACGTCCAAAATTACCTGCGTTGCTTCCGAGCGGACGCATTTCATTTCCTTCCGAGCACTCAGACCTATACTGGAAATGAGCTGCTTTGGAACAGTTGGTCATGGCAGGACGAGCAAAGTTGGCTCTCCAACCTCAAGCCCAATTTGGGGTTGACGAGTGGCAATCGGCTGCAATTGCATCAGGTAGATTTGCAATCCTTCAGCAGCGATTCCGTTCGATACATTGGAGACTACGACATGGTGATGAACCATACCGATACGGCATTGACTGTTCGCTTTGTAGGGCAACTGGAGTTCCTGTGCAAGGTCAATGCCTTCAATGAATGGGAAATTACCCGATGGACGGACTACGAAACGCATGCGGATTCGAGTTGGAGCAGGTTGAAATTGAATTATGTACAATAGAGGATGGTGGATCGGGATTACATTGTCGGTGCTGCTGCTCAGCGCCTGCAATCCCTTCGCGCCTGAACTCGACCCGGACGGCCTGAGCGATCAGAATGTCCTCGGTGACCGAACGCAGATCGATGGATTCTTCGATTTCTTCAAGAATGCCTACGAATTGCGTGACACGAGCCTTTACGGCAAGCTGTTCACGAACGACTTCACGTTTGTTTACTACGATTTCGATGCCGCAGCCGAGCAACGCTGGGACAAAGGGCAGGAGATGGCAATCGCCTACAACCTGTTCCGTTCGGTCCGGCAGATCACCCTTGATTGGAATTTTTACATCGAAAACAATCAGTTGGGTGACACTGCCAACGTGGTCCGCAGCTTCAACTTGACGATCGTCGAGAACGAAAGCACGGTCTATTCTGGCACGGGTAGAGCTCGCTTGAGGCTCCGCCGCGAGGCCAACGGAGAACCATGGCGGATTTATTACTGGTTTGACGATTCGGATTTCTAGGACACACCCACTAATTTTCCCCGATGGAAATTGGAAGCCCCATGTTTGGTGATGCCGCGAAGCGGCTTTGGCTGTTTTTCGCTGTTTTGGCCACTTTTTGGCTCCTGTCAGCTTATTGGTGGGCGACGATGGGTTACCACGGTACATTCCAATGGATGAACCAATTCCGTTCTGAGCCACTGAATTACAGCTCCTTGTATTTCTTCACCAATCTTGGGGATGGAATCATTCTGCCAGCCCTGATTCTGCTGTTTTTTTGGAGGAAGGACCCGGCGCTGGCAATCACTTTTGCACTCGCATTTGTATTCACGGGCGGAATGACCCAGGTAGCGAAGCGATTCATGTTCGAGGAATGGACGCGCCCTCCCATGGTTTTCAGGATCGATCCGACTGTCGAAATCTTTGAACCGAATCCTCCATTGGAGCATAGTTTCCCATCGGGGCATGCCACGAGTTTTGCTACGGGAGGTGTGTTTTTCGCCTGGGGGATGTACGAATGGCGGCGCTGGCTTCCTGCCTTGGTGGGGATTTTCACGGTTTTCCTGTGCTTCACTCGGGTGTTCCTGGGTGTGCATTTCCCCGGGGATATCTTTGTCGGAAGCGTCATTGGTAGCCTAGGGGCCGTAGCGGTTTTGGCAATCGCGTATCCGATCGTGCACCGCCGTCTGCACAGCTGGCAACGGATATCGAACCCCAAGCTGGGCTATGCAATCCTAGGCTTCGCTGCCTTGCTCATTGTGGCGCAACTTGTTCGCATCGCATTGAAATACTGATGGATGGACTGCTTCAGTGGGATGAGCAGCTGCTACTTGCCATCAACGGGAGCCATACGTCTTGGCTGGATGTGGTGATGGTGACAGTGAGCAATCGCTGGGTTTGGATTCCTCTTTATGTATTGCTCGCAGGATTGATCTACTGGAAGCGCGGTGGTGGAGAGTTGTTTTGGGCATTGATCGTGGCAATACCGGTTTTCCTCATCGCTGACCAATTTGCCTCAGGATTCCTCAAGCCGTTGGTCGCTCGTCCACGACCTTGCCACGAGCCCCATTTGCAGGCCATCCTTTGGAATGCAGGGGCGAAATGTGGCGGACCATTTGGATTTGCCTCTTCTCATGCTTCAAATTTTTTCGCCTTGGCGACTTATTTGGGCTGGCTGCTCCGTGGAAAAGTGCGCTTCATTTGGCCGATTCTGATTGTGGTTGCAGTGGTCGTGTCAATCAGCCGTATCTATCTGGGGGTCCATTATCCGACGGATGTGATCGCTGGCGCCATGATCGGAATCGCAGCGGGAGTGCTAGGGATCGTGCTTTTCAGGCTGCTTACCCGGCGACTGTTGTCAAAGTAGGTCACCTATCCAAATTCCACTGGCAAAGGGACTTGAAGAATCCGCAGAAGTGAGACAGATTTGCAGGCCATTTTGAGAAGAATGAATCGATACTGGATGCTCTTTTTGCTGCTTTTCCCGGCGATTGCCTTCGCGCAACCCAAGGGGAAATTCAGCATTCTCGAATCCAATGTGACGTCCTTTCGGTCGCTCAACACCCAAGCCAAGGTTGCCCGCTCGGGTGATTCTGATGTGATCATTGGATGGAGAAGCGCCCGGCAAGGTGGGCCTTATCACAACATTTACATCCAAAAGGTTGACCATCTAGGGAACATCCTGTGGGAAAAGGATGGGCTACCTCTCTGCCCCTTTCCCGCGAACCAAACTGACTTTGCGATGGTGGAGGATGGCTATGGCGGAATCGTTGTGGTCTGGGAGGATTATCGGATGGGGTCGGACCTGCCCTTGCTTTTCGCCCAACGGATCAATCTGCGTGGGGAGCCGCTGTGGGGAAAGGATGGACTGCGCCTCTGTGAAGTGAAGGGCCCACAGCGCAAGCCGCAGATTGTGAGCGATTTGAATAAAGGGTTCTACGTTGTGTGGGAAGACTACCGCAGGGGCTACGAGGATTCCGACATCTATGCACAATTCGTGGATTTGGGCGGAAGCGCGCGCTGGCTTGCATCTGGTATGCCGATTGCCACCGCACCGAATATCCAAAAGAATGTGTCGATCGCAACGGATGAGGGGCACTACCTCTATCTGGTATGGGAGGATTTCAGGGATGGATTGCATTGGTCGATGCAGGCTCAGAAGCTGGATGCCGAAGGCAACTTTTTCTGGAAAGCTGGGGGATTGGACATCTTTCCTGGATCAGAGGACAACCATCAGAGCCCAGCCATGGTGCCCGATGGCTATGGAGGCATCCTATTTGTCTATCAGAAGTACAGCCTCGAAACCCACGGGACAGACATCTACCGCGGAAGGCTGAGTCCCGGCGGGGAGCTTGCTTTTCACTTCGCGACCTGCTTCTCCCAAGACGAACAATTGAATCCGCGCATTGTCAAGAAGGGTAGCAAGGCCCTGCTTGTCTGGGAGGACCGGAGAAATGGGAACTGGGACCTTTATGCCCAAATGATTCGTCTGAAGGACGGCTTGCTGGAATGGGGAGTCAACGGCATACCCGTGGTCAGGACCTCTCATGATGAACGGAACCCCACCGTGATCAGTGCCAGCAGCTATGGATATCAGGTTTTTTCCTGGCTGCGGAAGGAGGGAAATACCTACCAAATTGGTGTACAGAAGCTCGACAACTTGGGGGAGCCTGCATGGGACACCGATGGCCGGTTGGTGTGCAGCTACAGCAAGGACCAAACGGAACCCAGTATCCTTCCAGATGAAAATGGGGGGCTGTGGTGTGCTTGGACCGACCGGAGGCTTGAAGGCTCGGCGGACATCTTTACGCAGCACATCAACGGGACTGGGCTGCCATTGTTGAAGCCAGCAGGATTGCGTTTGGCCGCGGACCACTCTTCCCCTGTTGCGAACGTCAGTGGGCTTAAAATCATGCCTTCACGCAGTGGCGACTTCTATCTGGTGTGGGAGGATTTCCGGAACGGAGACAAAAACTCTGATATCTATATCCAGAAATTGTCAGCGGACGGGCAAGCCCAGTGGAGGAATGGAGGGATTCCGGTCTGTATTGCCGTTGGGGAGCAAAATCGTCCGATCCTGGTCGAGGATGGGGTGGGAGGCGTGATTGTTGCATGGGTGGATCGCCGGGACGGGAAAGACGACAACATATTTGCACAGCGGGTGAGTTCATGGGGGAAGGTGCTTTGGAGGGAAGATGGCGTACTTGTCTGCGATGCGCCATCGGATCAAAACAGCCTACGCGGTGTGAGTGACGGAAAGGAAGGGGTGTTGCTGTGCTGGGTTGACGCTCGTACCCTTGCGGAGACCGGGTTTGACCTGTACATACAACGGGTCAGCCATGAAGGGGAACCTCTCTGGCAACCCAACGGGAAGCCTTTTGCCAATGCTGCCGGCCTACAAACAGCTCCGAGCTTGGCGGAAGACGGGAATGGTGGAGTGATCGTCGCATGGATGGATTCAAGAAGCGCCTCCTCTAATGTCTATTTGCAGCATCTTGATGAGTTTGGTATGTATCAATGGGAGTTTGGCGGACGGCCACTCTCAGTATCTAGTTACCACCAGCGTCACCCCCAAATCCTCAGGAATCGCGAAGGAGATCTCTACATCATCTGGCAAGATTCTAGATACGGCGACGGCAACGAGAAGCTCTTCATGCAATGCCTAACCAATTCCGGGGCGAAGCTATGGGGACTCGGCGGCGTTGCTGTTTGTCAGTATCCGGGCATGCAGAGCAAATTTTCGGTGGTGGGAGACGAAACTGGCAACTTTTGGGTGTCATGGCTCGACGAAAGAGATCGCAGTCAATTGGGAGTGAGGCTCTTCTGTCAAAAATACAATGTCGGCGGAGATCCTCAATGGCTAGCAGATGGAATTCCAATCGGCGAAAACCTTGACGAATGGAATGACTTTGAGATGTCTCTCAATAAACGTGGATACGTCCAGCTAACATGGAACCAAAACAGTGCCAGTGGAAAAACATCTTTCATCCAAAAACTGCATCCCGATGGCACCAAAAAGTACGAATACGAGGGCTACAAGCTAGGCAGCGCAAATGAAAACCAAACCTCACCCGTAGTCGCCGTGAATCCAGATGGAAGAACCATCACAGCTTGGATCGAGCAAAACAATGTGGATAAAAAGATTGGAGTATTTGCGAAAATAATTGGGGAATAGACTTGAAAAACCGGGGGGAAAGGAATAACTTTGGAGAAATGAAGGGAAGGAATGGAGACGAGCAAGAAAACGCCAGAAACACGCATCAATTGCATAAGCATCAATAAGGCAAAAATAGCCAGCAGGAGTGAATCTCCCGGGAATACTCTCCGGCAGAATCTTTTGCTAACTGGAAACGGAAAACCCGGTGTCAAGAATGACACCGAGTTGGGGAACAAGCGAGTCGAGGCATTTTCCATAAAGGAAAACAACTTGGGTGTATCCGATAAGCTTCAAGAGATCAATTGCAAGCAGGCAGATGAATTGCAATATCTCATTGCGCTAACCATGATTGATGGCGTAGGACCATTGATCGCCAGGGGGCTCCTTGGTCATTATGGAAGCGCGAAGGGCGTTTTTGACCCTAGGAATAGGCGGCAGCAGAAATCGCCAGCGATTATGCAGCGGATCAACAATCCAATGCTTCAGCTCGAAATGCTCAAGGCCGCAGAGCGTGAAATCGAATATGCTGCTCGGAACTCAGTCGAAGTTCTATCCTATTTCGATGAGCGATATCCCAAACGACTTCGTGCAGTCGCAGACGCACCTTTGATTCTCTATGGTAGGGGATCACTTCAGAAATTGGACCAGTTGCACATTGCGGTTGTCGGCACACGAAGGCCAACGGCGTATGGCCGTAAGGTTGCAGCAGATTTCTCTGCTCGCTTCGCAGAGGCAGGTGTTTCTGTAGTGAGTGGATTGGCATTCGGCATAGATATGGAAGCCCATTTGGCCACAATGAAAACCGGTGGGCAGACCATCGCTGTACTCGGGCATGGGATTGACCAGATTTATCCTAGGGAGCACTATCGTGAGGCCCAAAAGATATTGGAAAGTGGGGGGCTGATCTTGACCGAATTTTGCACAGGGGTTGGTCCAGAGTCATATAACTTCCCAGCGAGAAATAGGATTATCTCAGGAATCTCAGATGCAGTGGTGGTTGTGGAAGCCAACGAAACAGGAGGAGCTCTAATCACCGCAAAAGTCGCCTTTGAGCAAGACAGAGATGTTTATGCAATACCAGGTTGTATCGGCATGAGCAGTTCTCAAGGATGTCTCAAGCTCATCCGTGACAATATTGCGAGAATCGCTTGTTCGCCCGACGATGTACTTGATGGCCTTGGGCACTTGATCAAGGCCCCTTTCCCGAAGCAAAAAAGCAGGAAAAATGACCTACCACCTCTGTCAGGAGACGAGGAAATCGTCTTCCTGGCCTTGGAAAATGGGCCACTTGATACTGAAGAGCTGATGTTGAGCGGTAAGATGTCTGAAAAGGCACTGAGCACTACCATTCTTTCTTTGGAGCTGAAGAATTTGATCCAAAGAGTGGCGGGTAACCAGTACCAACAAATCTGCAGGTAATCAAATCTCCTCAGGCCTCTTCTTCCCTGCGGAGTTGGCGGGTTACATCACGCTCCTTGATATCATTCCGCTTGTCGAAGAGTTTCTTACCTTTTGCCAAGGCTATTTGCACCTTCACGAAGTTCCGCTCGTTGAAGTATAGCTTGACAGGAATGATGGTCAAACCCTTCTCCTCTGATTTTGCTTGCAGTTTTCCAGCCTCCTTCGATTTTAGTAGGAGCTTTCTTTGGCGCCTAGGTTCTGCATTGTTGAGGTTTCCGAACTCATATTCGCTGATGTGCATGTCTATGAGGAACAATTCCTCGCCCATAAACATGCAATACGCATCACCAAACTGAACCATTCCTTCACGGATGCTCTTTATTTCCGTTCCGGTAAGCACGATTCCTGCCTCGATCACCTCCAAAAAGGTGTATTCATGAGAGGCCTTGCGATTTGTGATCGTGGGACGGTAGCTCTTATCGGAATTTTTCTGCGACATGATCGGGTGGGAGGTATGGCAACTACGATTTCGACTTCGATGAACGAATCACTGACTTCTTTTTGCTTTCGTCTCCTCCATCGTGCGGCTTTTGAAAGCTTTCTACTGTGCTCTTTTGATGCGTCTCGATGAAAATTTTGAAAACGTGCGGAACCTCGGCAACGATCTTCTCTTCAATATCATCGATGATGTCTTCCACTTCTTCAAGGGTCAGCCCCCCCTTGAACTTCACATGCGCGTTGATAAGGATTTGAGTCGAGCTCAGGTGCATAGTTAGGAGCTCAGTGAGCTTCTCCACTTGAGGATGCTCATCGAATGCCTTGCGAATCTTGTCCTGATCCTCAGAAGAAGCTGCCTCCCCGACCAGCAGGCTCTTTGCCTCATTGTAAAGTAGGACAGCGATTGCCACTAGCAATACTCCGATCAAAATCGTTGCGATCGAGTCAAAGATGACATTGCCTGTGATGAGGTATAGCCCCATGCCTGCACCAGCAATGGTCAAGCCCATGAGCGCAGCGTAGTCCTCGAAAATCACGGTTACGAGAACTTGGTCCTTGCTGCGTCGGATGAATTGGAAGAAGGAAAAGGATCCTTTGGTCTTTTTGAGCTCCTTGGTCGCTACAAACGAACTATAGCCCTCCAATGCAACAGCAACAACCAAGATGATCAGGTTGATATCAGCGTGCTCAAGGGATGTTGAGGGATGAATGATCTTGTGGATGCCCTCATAGAAGGAATAGGCACCACCCAAAGAGAATATCAGGATCGAGACGAGGAATGAAAAAACATACTGCTCCATCCCGTAGCCGAATGGGTGGGAGGGTGTGGCGGCCCGCTGAGAGCGGCGAATTCCCAGGAAAAGGAAGATTTGATTGATGGTGTCGGCGAGCGAATGGACCGCCTCGGCCAGCATTGCTGCGCTGCCAGTGAAAAGGAAGGCGATGTATTTTGCGAGTGCAATCCCCAAGTTCATGAGGAACGCCACTACGACGACTTTGACTGAGTTCCCTGCCATTATTGAATTGTGATGTTTTGGATCAATTGGTCAAACTTGGCCTTGTTGATGATCTTTTGGCATTGGCGGCCGGAGGCGATCAATTGGCCATTGGCGACGGCCTCGTAGGTGCAGACCACCTCATTCTTTACCACCTCTACCAAGGTTGCATGAATTTGGACGGTGGAGTGCAAGGGAGCCGGAAAAAGGTGTTCAATCGACAGATACGAACCGACACCTTCCTCGCCCTCCTCCTTCATTTCCAGTACAAAGAGCCGGCACGCCCACTCAACATCCTTGCCAAGGGCAAAAGTGGAGTAAACCGGATGAACAAGCCCCGCATCAAAGCGGGCAAGCTTCTCTTCCGTGACATGTGTCTCGAAAGTCTTCTTGTCTCCGGGCTGAAACGGGTTCTTCACTCTATTATCTTGTGAGGATTGCGAAAATAGGAAAATTTCGGGGACTCTTATTCGTCGGCCATCACCAGGATGCGGCTTGCGAATTCCCCACCGAAAACGACTTCGCGTCCTCCAAATGATAGAATCATGGATCGATCAAATGAAATCACATCCTCGATCAAAAGCCTGGTTCCGATGCGCATACCGATCCGGTCTAGGTACTGAAGAAAATCGGGAGCGTCCTCGGTTACCCCGGCCACGATCACCTGCTCCCCTTGCAGGCAAGCATTGAGCATCCGTGTGGCTCTTTCGGTGAATTGTCCATCCTTATTGGGGATCGGATCGCCGTGAGGATCAAATTTCGGATACCCCAGGAACTCGTCCAGTTTGTCCACCAACAGGCTGGAATTCACGTGCTCCAGCTGCTCGGCGGTTTCGTGCACCTCGTCCCACGAAAAATTCAGGGTATTGACGAGGAACACTTCCCACAGGCGATGCTTCCGGATGATCTGGACAGCGATCTTTTTGCCCTGATCCAATAGTCGCACCCCATGATAGGGCTGGTATTCAACCAAAGCCTTGTCACTCAGCCTTTTCAGCATGTCTGTCACTGAAGCTGGTGTGGTCTGCAAGGACTTTGCAAGGGTATTGGTGCCAACCAATTCACCGTTGGGAGAAAACTTGTAAATCGCTTTGAGGTAGTTCTCCTCGGTGGCTGAATTCTGCATTTGCAACATTCTGGGCCCAAAGATACCAAAAGCGGCCGTGAATCAGGAAAGGACCGGTGCCAATTCGTCCCAAGGAGCTTCGCGTCTGCTGCCGAATAGAGGGTCTTCGATTGGGGTTAGCCAATAAATTGAAGAAAAATCGGAATGCCTTTCTGGAATTTGAAGGCAAATGTGGTTGAAATTTGATGGATTCTCCGTTACCGCTTAACGGGGGCGTTCCGGGAGAAAATACCGCTTCCTTGGCCCTAAAGAATGGAGATCCTGCAAATCGTCAGTGGTAAAGCAGTCAAATTTCAGTTACCACCCGGAGTATTTTTCCCGGTTTTGGGGGCAACCGAGCCTGCTCATTATCAGTATCTCTGCAAAGAAATTGGCTCTGCCCCTGGAAGTGAATGTCGTCGCAGCGGGGCGCCGACGGACGGAGCCAAAGTTTTGATCAATCACCTGATCACGTTGAGGTAGCAAACCTGCTTGCTCCTGAATGGATCTATTTTTCAAAATTGCCATGGAAAGAAGAAAAGTTCATTCTAGCCAATTCAGTTCTTGCTCACCTGCCAAGGCCAAAAGGAAGCCCCTTCTGGGCAGGAAGAAGGCAAAAGCGAAATCGCAATTGCCCGAAGAGAAGTCGGTCATCCGGCTAAATCCCCTCCGTGTTGTCACGGATTCCGACAAGCTGATGGCAGTAGAAGCCAATGAGAACAGGTCCAAGTTCGCGGAGATTTTTCAAAAATATTGGAACCTGGTTGTGGGCTCCGCGATCAAAATTCTCGGGGACAGAGATGATGCCCAAGACGCAGCGAGCGACATATTCCTGAAGGTGTTCGACAGGCTCAGGATTGATCAACCAAGGCATTTCAATGCATGGTTGTTCATGGTCTCCAGGAATCATTGCATCGAATTGCTTCGAAAGCGGCAACGCGCACCGCAACAGGAGCCGATTGAAAACCTCAGGATGATGCGGGTGGTAGAGGAAGACGAAGAGGTTGCTGACATCCAGCAGTCGCGCAACTCATTGGTTAGGAAGGCATTGGCTCTGCTCACTGAAAGTCAGCGTATCTGTGTCGAACTGTTCTTCATCGAGGATATGTCTTATAAGGAAATCGCTGAAGAGACGGGCATGGACCTCAAAGCAATCAAAAGCCATATCCAGAACGGAAGGCGGAGATTGACCATGTCTTTGCAGCAGTCACGGCCTTCGACAGGTGGGAAAAAGAGAGCTGGATAAACTTTTCTTTGGTGATTTATGGAAAGTACCAGCAAGCTGCATCCTAATGACAAGTTACAGAATTGGTAACTCGTTCTTTCGGATTTAGCTAGTTGATTTTTACAAGTAAAGGTTGCGTTCTTCTAGTATTGTTGATTGATAATTCGGCGGGCTGCGATTGTCGCGGCCCGCTTTTTTTTAAGTGTTTAAATTTGCGAAATTGTGACGGAAGCAACAGGCAATCAGTTATTTTGAAGATCGGCAAGTGCTGCCTTTTCCGCCTTCTTCAATGAGGCTGCTACCAAATCGTAGCTGTGGTCAACGAGCTCCTTGATGAGCGAAGACGGAAGCCGTCCGTTGACGCGTACACTGTTCCAATGCGTCTTGTTGAGGTGGTAGCCTGCAGTGATTTCTTCCCATTCCTCGCGCAATTCGATTGCCCTTCCCGGGTCGCATTTGAGCGCGATCTGTTCTTGCCTTTCGAGTGGAAGGATCGCAAACATTTTTCCCATCACTTTGAAGACGAGTGTCTCCGCGTCGAAGGGGAACGATTCCGTGGATCCAGGCTTGGAAAGGCAATACTGCCGGAGGATTTCGATGTCCATTGCCAATGGAAGGGTAAAATGTGAGCAATTAGAGATTGACTTTCACCTGAAGCTTGAACTCAGATCGGTGATCGCCTTGAACTTCAGAGAGTCCTGATCCTTGGACCTTGTCCCATTGGAACTTGGAAACCGCGAATCTAGCCCAAAACTCAAAGGTTTTGTTGGGCTTGTAGTTCAACATCAGGTAGTAGCGGCTTCCAACTCCGTAATAGGCTGGAATATTGAAAAAGCCGAGTACGTCGTTTTCGTAGGCGTAAATCCTAGTGGTGTAATCGGGCGCATCGAATATGGCATAGCGCGCAGTCAGGTCCCACCGATAACCCAATTTCCAAGTCAAGTCCTGATAGGCCATGAAACCCTTTTCCTGCTTTTCGAGGTTGTGTTTTTCGCCCTCTTGGTACCATGTATGCTCTGCCCGCGTCCGGATCGTCAGGTTGCGGTGCACCTTGTATTGGAAGTGAATCCGGAGGGCTTGGCGATGCGTAGGGATCAGGGACTCGATCTGCTGACCGATGGGAAGCTCGGAGGCATTGGTTTCCTTGTTGTCGGCGCGGAATCGGAGGTAAACCAGCATCTCGCGCGATGGCTGGTACTGGATCTGCCCCATGAATTCATGACCATGGTTGGGGTAGGAGACATTGAAGCTGTTCCAGGGATAGACAAATTGGTCATAGAATGCAGAACAGGTCCACCGCGTCGTCGGCATCACGCGAATGCCCATGTAGAGGCCGCGTTCATTCTGAAGTGTCGTCGGGCGCTCCGCAAACACATATCCTCTAAAGGCATGAAAATCCCGTGTGAAATTCCGCCCCAGCACTGCGATGTCCACTTTGGGGTGGAGGCTTCCTAGGAATCCGCCGATCATCCCCGTGCCACCGGACTTGCTGCGACCGACTTCACCGAAAAAGTTGAAGTTCCGCACGGTAATGTCGAAGTCGAGCCCGGTCAAATAGTTGGCGTCCCCTGAGAAATCCCACTGGTTGTAATCCTTGATGGAAGGCTGGATGACGCTGCTGAAATGCTGGAAATAGTGGGTCGCGCCGAGATTGAGCCAGCGCTTCTTGAATTCCACCCGGCCGCCATAGGCCGTTTCGAAAATCGCGTCTTTGTCGGCAATCTCGCTATCCGTCCTGTGCAATCCGCTGGTTTGCAATGCACTGACGAGGACCACGTCATCGTTGAAGGTGTCTTGTGCGGAGATGTTCGCATACCGGCCTACATGCGAAAAGAACCCAGTCGCATAAAAATCGCCGAAGGCTACGGTACCAGCGGCTCCGCGCATGAATTGATTCTCGTTGACGGAGGCGTATGGGCGGATTCCAAGGTTTTGGCGTTTGATCGCATTCACCACCTCGCTGCCCTTTCCGAAGCCCAAACCGGTGGAAAGCAACATGCCCTGCCCGGCTTGGATATTGTAATCGCCGACAATCAACGATTTCAGATGCCCGAAATTCTTGACGGAGACGTGGAACGAGGTAAAGTCCACGCCATAAAATGACCTCGATGGATCCCAGAGGATCGGTTCGCCTTGGTCCTTTTCCCCGACCAATGCCACACTCAGGTTTTGCCCATACCGCATCCGATACCGCATGTAGAGGCGATTCGGATCTCCGAGGTATCGGCTCGTAAGGCTGCCGTCGCTGTTGGTGTCCGGGGCAGTATAGCCTTTTTCCTGCTCGATATCGCGCACCCAGCGGAACATGACCTCATGCTTCGCCTCGCTCAGCATCGTGCCGATGGGTGGACCGCCGGGATGCTTGGTGTTGGGGCTGATGTCCTTGGCTTGGGCCTCCCGGACTTGGCAGAATGCCTTGATGCGGTTGAAAACCTGGGCGTTGTACCCGGGGACGGCCTGCAGTTCATACAATGAGCTGAGGTTGCCGAATTGGTGGATGTAGTCGAGCAGGTTGTTCGCGAGGATTTCCGTCATGCCTGGGAGCATGAGCAGGTCTTCCTTGGAGGCGGTGTTCAGGTTGAGAGGACGTTCCTTGAGCTCGTTCCATTGGTCGGTGAGGAAGGTCCAGTCGGTTTGGTTGTCGTTTTCACTGTCAATGATGGCGTCCTCGATCACCTGATTCATTCCGCCATCGTCATCGTTGCGGGTCGAGTCGATCTGGGCCCAGGCAAAATTGCCAAGGCAGAGCAGAAGCAAAGTGATGGTGGAAATCCGACGCATCATTCCTCCTCTGTCTTAGCGCCAAACTTGTAGCTGAGGGACAGGGCCGGAGTGTAGCCGAGGTATTGGTGCAGGGTGCTGGAGAAGTCAACGTTGAGTCCCTTGACCACGATGCCAACCCCTGCATTCAATGTGACAGGCTGGGAACTTGCCCCGATCCTGGCCTTGATGAAGGTGGCAGGGCAGTATTCCACACCGCCGCGGAGGGAGAGGGGGTAATTCACCTGTTTTTCGATGTCGGCCACGATCAACACCTTGTCGCTGACTTGATATGCAAGGCCAGCATCCAATGTCGTTGGGATCTTTTCGTCCTGATCCTTCTGCAATTCGGCTCGGTTGGCATTGAAAATGCGGAAACCGACGTTCAAGTGCTTGCTCAGGATGCAATTGATGCCAGCATTTGCGAAAAATGTGGACTTGTTGCCGTAACCGTCGATGGAAATGAGGGCATAGTTCAGCTTTGCGCCGAGGCTGATGCGCTCGAAAAGCGTCGTTGCGTAGCTCAATCCCACCTTGGATTCGGCATATCCCCCAAATCCAAATGCGGAGGCATCGAAACCTGCGAAGTGCTTCCCTTTGTAAAATGGCATCGCAAAGCCAAGCGATCCCATGTTCAGCTGGTTGAGCAGGAAGCGACGCTCGATATAGGCTCCGGCTTCCATCTGCTTGATCCCGGCAATGCCAGCGGGGTTCATTCCGATTTGCCAGAAGTCACCTCGCACACCCGTGTAGGCAAATCCTAGGCCCACGCGTCGCGCACCCAAGGCTTGGGACTCTCCGCCAGCGCGCAGGCTGCCCGGCAGGACAAGCCATATACATAGCAAGGCAACAGCAATCTTCAGTGGTTCCAGCTTCATCGAATCAGTCGCAGACATTCAGCATGGGAATTTAGGAAATGATCCCCCACGGGAAAAATCTTAGGCGCTTTTTAAAATAATATTCATCTGTCGCTGCATCTCCGATTGTCCTTCTTCCTATATTCATGGTGCTGTTGGACTCTCCGGTCGCTGCTAAAAATTCCGGGGGCGGCAGCGCGCTGAATTACGATTGCTTGAAAGCGGGCTACCTCTACATGGTATGTGTCCTGTGCTGGGTGCTTTGCATCTCGCCCGTTGACACGAACGCGCAGACTCGGGTCGAGTCTGTCGTGGGACGAATCGATGCACGGCTGCGGACTGCCGAGCTCGAGGATGGCTTTTCAGGAGTAGTTTTCGTCGGAAAGGGGGAGCGGGTGCTCCTCAATCGCGGTTACGGTTGGTCGGACCCTGTCCTTGGCCTTCGCAACAACGATGAGAAGCGGTTCATGATCGCCTCGGTTTCCAAGAGCTTCGTTGCCGCATCCGAGAAATCCTGCAATTGGAGGAGAAGGGCTTCCTCAGCGTCCACGATCCGATCGCCAAATACCTGCCCGACTACCCTCATCCAGCGGGCGAGATCATCACCATCCACCACCTGCTCACACATACGAGCGGCATTCCGGACTACATCAATGACTTTCCTCTGCGGTTTCGGATGAAGCAATTGGGCGGATGGGTGCCAACCAAGGACGACCTGATCGCATCGTTTCAAGATCGGCCGCTAGCTTTTGCCCCGGGCGAGCGCTTCCGGTACAGCAACTCCGGCTATGTCCTGCTTGCACGCATCGTGGAAAAGGTCAGTGGCAAGGACTACAACCGTTACCTTCAGGACAATATCTTCGATCGCTTGGGGATGGAGGATACTGGCCTTGGAGATTTCGACCTTGTAAACAACCGCGCTGTGGCCTACAAGGGGCATGGCAAACGCAAGAAGCCGATCGAAAACTTCAAAAAGGAGTGGATTTACGGCATGGGCGAGATGTACAGCACCGCTGCTGACTTGAGCCGCTGGCTGGGATCATTCAGTGACACGATCGTCCTGTCGGGAACCTCCAAGGAGAAGATGTTCAGCCCCGAAAAGAACAACTATGGCTATGGATGGCACGTCTATGATGTCTTCGGCCATATGCAGTTCTCCCACGGCGGCTACCTGCCCGGTTGGAACAGCTATGTTTTCTTTTACCCTCAGGACACTCTGTCGATTGTGGTCCTGAGCAATGTCGAGCACAGCAACCCGCTGGACATGTGTGGCACGATCAGCCGCATCCTCTACGCCAACAAGATCAATGAACCCGAGTATTTCACAGACCGTCGCATCATCGGCCGGTACGAGGTTGTCGAGGCGACAGGGACCAAAGCGGAGCTTCCTTTTGAGACGGAAATCGTGACGGTGAACGAATGGGAGGGGAGCATCGCCGTGAAGACGACGGAAGGTGAGTTGATCCGCTTTTCACGGTTGAATACCGATGAATGGCAAGACCAAGAGAACCAGATGCGCCTGCAATTCAAGGAGACAGGTGGCAGCGTGCTGCTCCAAGTCACCAAGGGAGGCAAGTCCTGGAAATGGCAGAAACTCAATGGCGATTACCAGCCTGAGCCCAGCAAATAACCCTTCACAATTTTCACCCCCTTCTGCTAGCCCGAGTTTTCCTAGCTTTGCTTGATCAAAGACAGATTTCTCATGCGAAAAACAGCGCTTTTGGGGTGGTTGGCCCTGTCGAGTGTAGCCGCTTTCGGCCAATCCAATTATTGGCAGCAGAAGGTGCAGTACCAGATGGACGTGGACATGGATGTCGCAACCAATCGGTACACCGGCAAAACCAAGCTCACCTATACCAATCACTCTCCAGACACGCTGCGGCAAGTTTTCTTTCACCTGTATCCCAATGCATTCCAACCCAATTCGGCGATGGACGTCCGGTCACGCAGCCTCGCAGACCCGGATAGCCGTGTGGGTAGCCGCATCGCGGATCTGAAACCCGATGAGATTGGCTACCTGCATGTTGCCCAAATGAAGCAGGATGGCAAGAAGACGGAGCCGAAGGAGTGGGAGACCATTCTTCAAGTTCCATTGGACCACGCCCTGCTGCCGGGAGGATCGACCGTGTTTGAGTTCGAATTCGAGGGGCAGGTGCCGGTGCAGATTCGCCGTTCCGGTCGCGACAACCGCGAAGGAATCCGGTATTCCATGTCGCAGTGGTATCCCAAGATCAGCGAATACGACCCGATGGGCTGGCATGCGAATCCCTACATTGGGCGGGAGTTCCATGGCGTTTGGGGCGATTTCGAAGTGAACATGAGCCTCGACGGCAGCTACTGTGTTGCTGCGACTGGAGTCTTGCAAAATCCTCAGGATGTGGGGCATGGATACGAAAAGGCTGGGACTGAAGTCAAGCGCAAGCCGGGCAAGGTCACCTGGAAATGGAAGGCAGCCAATGTCCATGACTTTGTCTGGGCGGCTGATCCCGATTACAAACATGTGATCCGCAAGATTCAAGATGGCCCTGAGGTGCATTTCTTTTACCAACCCGGAAATGAGACCCAGGATTGGGACCAATTGCCCTCTTACACAGAAAAGGCCTTCCGGGAAATGAACAAGCGCTTTGGCGTCTATCCCTACAGCCATTTTTACGTGGTCCAGGGCGGTGACGGCGGCATGGAATACCCCATGGCGACGCTGATTACAGGCAATCGTGGTTTGGAGAGCCTTGTGGGCGTGACCGTCCATGAGATGATCCACAGCTGGTACCACGGTGTCCTCGCTACGAATGAGTCCCTTTATCCTTGGATGGACGAGGGCTTCACGAGCTATGCGGAATCCGAGGTGATGGCGGTGATCATGGATCAAGACCTCGGCGACGATCCGCATCAAGATTCCTACAATTCCTATTTCCGATTGGTCAAGGATGGCCTCCAAGAACCGCTCACAACCCATGCGGATCACTACAAAACCAACCGCGCCTATGGAACCAATGCTTACAGCAAAGGCGAGGTGACCCTGCACCAACTGGGATATGTGATTGGGCGGGATGTGATGGAGAAGGGCCTCCTGCGTTACTTCAAGGAATGGGGGTTCAAGCACCCGTCAGTCAATGATTTCCGTCGTTGCATGGAACGTCACAGCGGACTTGAGTTGGACTGGTACTTTGAGTATTGGGTCAATACCTTGGAGGTGATTGACTATGGGGTGCAGCAAGTGGTGGAGCAGGACGGGAAGACGCTCGTGCAACTCCGTCGCATCGGGAACATGCCCATGCCCATCGATTTGGTTGCGACGTTCTCCGACGGTCACCAGGAGTTTTTCTACATCCCATTGAGGGAAATGTATGGCAAGAAGACCGAATCACCTGTCGCGATGAAGCGCACCGATGCAGAGCCTTGGCCGTGGACGCATGGAACCTACGTACTCGAGATTCCGGCGGGATTGTCCACGATCACAGAGCTGGAAATCGATCCGAGCGGTCGCATGGCCGATGTGGACAAGAAAAACAATACTTGGACCTTCAAGCCGCTCAAAAGAGGGCCGGGAAGGTAAGAGGACTCATTCAAGGTCCACGAAGATGTTCCCGCTGGGAGGGGTAGTCACCTGGAAAAACCGATGCGACTGAATGCCCCCAAAACTTCGCGGGTCACGGCTTGTGATGACGTTCTGGTACGTGGCGTAGCAATCCAGTGCCCGTTGACAGACGTCGAGGTCGCCTTCCTGGAGTTCCACAACGCAGTCGATCAAGTCCCTCGCCGACATCGCTACCCGAAACCTGCCCTCGGCGGGGACTGTGGTTGTGGATTCGTCCAAGGCGAAAAACGCCAGCCGCTTAGTAAACGGCGCCTCTGCCATCCGAAGTTCCACGAATAGCTGCTTCACCACCGCGTGGCATACAAGGTGGTCAGGGAACCCGCTTATGCCGCCGACCGGATAGGTCACGACGACATGCGGCTTAACACGGTCGATATGGGGCCGAATCGCATCCATGATGTCCTGCGGCGCCATTTCGAACAATCCACTGTCCGGCAGATCAAGGATTTCCATGGATGTCAGTTGCAGGACCGTGGCCACTGAATGCATTTCAGCAACCCTGACTGCACCCATTTCCTCAATGGTCAAGCCAAGGCGATGCCGCTCCTTGGTTGCTCCCCCTCGGGTGAGTGTAAGGAGGTGGACTTCGTGTCCCTCCTGAATCAGGCGGTAGATTGCTCCGGCCGGGCCAAATGACTCGTCATCAGGATGCGGAAAAATGAATAGGGCGCGCATGGGTGGTGATTTTGACAGGGCAAGTATCCGAAAAATTGCCTGAAAAGCCCCCGTCTGCGGAGATTCTAATCTATCGATGTCCGAAAATGCTGCTTCCGATCCGAACCATCGTGGCGCCTTCCTCGATGGCGACTTCAAAATCTCCCGACATGCCCATGCTCAATTCATCCATGCGCACTTGGGGACCTTCGAGGGATTTCAGCCTGTCACGCAACTGTGCAAGGGAGCGGAATTGCTGCCGCACCACAGTCATGTCCTCGGTGAATTCGGCCATTCCCATCAAGCCAAGGATACGAACATGGGGAAAATCATGGATCCTTTGGAGCAATGCCTCGGCCTCAGCTGGCGCGAAGCCGCCTTTTTGGTCCTCATTGGAGATGTTGATCTGCAACAGGCAATCGATGGTGCGGCCAACCTTCTCAGCTTGCCGATCGACTTCGGATAGCAAGTGATCCGAGTCGATGGAATGGATCAGATGCACGAAGGAAGCGATTTGCCGGACCTTGTTGCGCTGCAGGCTTCCGATCATGTGCCATTGGGCATTGGGCAAGGCTTGCTGCTTCTCGACCAGTTCCTGCACCCGGTTCTCGCCAAATTCCGCTTGTCCAGCATCGATTGCGGCTTGGATATCGGAAACGGGGCGCGTCTTGGAGACTGCGATCAATCGAGCGGCATTCGCAGGGCGACCAGACTTGAGGCAGGCGGCTTCGATTTCCGCGCGGACAGTGGCGAGGTTTTCCTTGACACCCATCAGCCTTCGAGCGGGTTGTGGATGAAGGTCACCATCATCAAGATCGTAAAGGCGAAAAGCAGGATACCCGCGAACAGGATCGGGCTGTACAAGTCGTTTTCCTCACGGTAATGCTCCTCCTGGATTTCCACCTTTTCCATTTTGGAAATGTTGTCAAAGATGGTTTCCAGGCTGTTTTCGTCGGTGGACCGGAAAAATTTTCCTCCCGTGATATCGGCGATCTTTTGCAGTGTGGGTTCGTCGCAGTCGCTCGTAATCGTTTGGACTCCGAACGGGGTCTGCTGCTGGAATTCCTTCTTGCCGATTCCGATGGTATAGATTTTGATCTTGTTGCGCTTGGCGAGGCCGGCAGCGGTCACTGGATCCAATTGACCACGGTTGCTGGCACCATCGGTGAGCAGGATCATGATCTTGGAAGGCGTCTTGCTTTCTTTCAAGCGATTGATACCCACTGAGATGGCGGAGCCTACGGCCGTGCCTTCCTTGGGCATGATGTTCGTGGTTATGCTTCGGATCTGTTGCTTGAGCAGGTTGTAATCGAGGGTGAGAGGAGCATAAGAAAATGCGTCCTCTGCAAACACCACCATGCCGATGCGGTCATAGGATCGGCCGTCGATGAATTTCAAAGCGGTTTCCTTGGCGACCTCCAGCCGGTTGGGGCTGAAGTCCTCTGTCTCCATACTGCCGGAAGTGTCGAGGATGAGCATGATATCGATGCCCTCCGAATACCGGCTATCGATCTCCCTTGCGGTGATGGGCCTAGCCAATGCTACGATGAAAAGAATGAGGCTCAGAAGGGTAAGTACCTGAGGTATGGCCCGTAACCAAGCCCAGTTGAAGCGGCGTGGGGCGACCTTGTTCGGGTCGTAACTGAGTTGCACCACGAGTCGCCGGCTGTCATACCACCAGTAGTACCAAACCAGGTACACCGGGATCACCAGCAAAAACAGCAGCCAGGCTGGACTACGAAATTGATCTGCAGC
>JAXLVK010000179.1:0-4161 GCA_046329055.1 Bacteroidia bacterium | reverse complement strand
CTTGGGGAGTATGCGCAGTATGGGTACCGCGATGCAGCCGAGCTGCGGGCGAAGATTTTGGGGGAGTTGGGGGGGTAGGAATTAGATTCGTTGTGCTGATTTCTGAATCAGAATTAGAGAATTATCTGAATTTCAGAAGCAAGCTGCTGAAAGTGCCACCCCTAGGTAGGCCTGAAAGGCCGCAATCCCCCCAGGCGGGGGTAACGCCCTCGCCTGCACCAAAATCCAGCCACCAATTCTGCCATTCTGTAAATTCTTAAAGTCTGATTCAGACAATTTAAGGGCGAGCCCCCGTAATACCGACCCGGTGGCTTCGAGAGCCTCAGCCACCGTATGGCGACGAAGCCACCCAAAAATAATAGGGCCATCCTCAGCGGATGGCCCCATCAAATTTCTTATTTCAGTCTCAGTGCATCACGACGACCTTCTGGCTCATGACGCCGGACTTGCTGTCGTAGCGGAGCATGTACATGCCAGGGGTGAGGTCGGAGACATTGATGGATTGGCTCTGGACGGCATTCACAGGCTGGCTCAGGATGAGCTGACCCTTGAGGTCGTAGAGGCGGACGGTGCCCTTGTCAAGCTGGCCGTTGCGGGCGCTGAGCTTGAGCACGTCGTGGGCAGGCTGCGGGGAGACTGCGAAAAGCTCGTTGGCGCGGGTGGGCTCCACTGCGGTGCCTCCGGTGGCGTTGATGTTGAAGGTGACGCTGCTGGTGAAGAGGGGGTTGTTGGCATCGTACACATGGTAGGTGATGGTGCCGGAACCGACCACGTTCAGCGGGGTTGCGGTGAGCTTGAGGAAGCCATGGCCTCCCGAGAACACCTCAGCCATGGTGTCCATGGCGTGGGGAACCGTGTAGCAGGCGAAGTTGTCGCAGATGGTCACGAGCCACCCTTGAGGAAAGGAACGGCTGGTCTCTTCCCACACCAAGGTCAGTGGGTTTTGAAAAGCGTTGTCAAAATAGATGTACACGTCCACAGATGCGTCTGCACGGACGGATGTATCGCGGACAGCCGAGGGACGGACAGTGAAGGACTGCGCTTGCGCGAGACCTGTCAGACCCAAAACCAAACATGCGAAGAGGAAAATCTTTTTCATGTACCTTATTCTTTTAAATCCATACTACCCAAACAGATACACCAAGTTAGCCATTATCCCTCAAGAATTCAACCCAATTAATCGAATGACAGATTGGCGACATCTCAAAATCAAGCTAGAAGCATCTCCAGCAGCCTGCCTTCAAGGGTCACGACCTTGCCAGCCTTGCTGTCCAGCACCACAAAAGTGATGTCCGCGTCGGCGGAGACGGTGTCCGTGCCATTGAGGCACACGGTCTGGTGCAGGGTCATGCTGCGGCTGCCGTGGGTCTTGTACTTGGTGCGCACTTGGAGGGTGTCGCCAGGCACAGCGGGCTTGCGGTAATTGATGTTGATGTTCACGATCACGAAGGCCCAGCCATTGTCCTTGAACATCTGGTAATCCAAGGTGTTCTCGTAGTGGTTCCAGCGGGACTCCTCCAGGAATTCGAGGTAGCGGGCGTTGTTCACGTGCCCATACAGGTCCGCATGGTAGCCACGAACCTTGATCTCTGTGACGCTTTCTTTCATGCGGTCAAAACTACCACAAATCCATTGTAGAAAAATGTGGTCATTGCGAAGAATTGCGGTGATACAGCATGGTGTGGGTCTCATGGTTTGACCACTACCTTTGCCACCGCAACGGGCCTGTGTGCAGGCACGCGGTTTTACATGATTGAATATTAGAAAGATGCGACCACCTATTTGTGAGATTTGTGACGAGAAGTTTGGCGAGGATGACCTGAACCAACCTGGCCAAGGCGGCTTGGTGGAGTTCAAGCCCAGCGCGGAGGACAAGGAGGTGATCGCCCGGATGCAGGTCAAGGGCTGGACCGGTCACCCACCGAACATGGGCTGGTTTTGCAGGCTGCATATCGAGGAGGCACGGGCCATTCGCCACATGCCCATGCGCGACGCCATGGTGATCCTGAGAAAAAAATTCAAGGAAAACCCCTGATCGCTGCAACCGTACCGATTTTGGACTGTCATTTGCAAGGAGATCCAACAGTCTTCTCAATTTCTACGCTTATGAAAAGGGCAATTATCATCTTCTGCGGGCTCTTCCTGGCCCTCTCCACGCTGCGTGCGGAGGAAATCCGCTTCGAGCAGGGCACCTGGGCCGAGTCCCTCACCAAGGCCAAATCCGCCAACAAACTGGTCTTCCTGGACGCCTTCACCTCCTGGTGCGGACCCTGCAAGTGGATGGCCCGCACCACATTCACCAACCCGGAGGTCGCCACCTTCTTCAACGAGCACTTCGTCAATGTCTCCTTCGACATGGAAAAAGGCGAGGGCCTGGAGCTGGCGAAGACCTACAATGTGAATGCCTACCCTACCCTGCTCTTCGTGGACGGCGGCGGCAACCTGGTGGACGTGAAAGTCGGGGCCATGGATGCCGAGAAATTCCTCGCCTGGGGCAACAGCGTGGCTGGAGGAACCTCCTCCCCCATCGTGGCCATGCAGAAGCGCTGGGATTCGGGAGAACGCGACCGCGCATTCCTCCACGATTACATCCTGGAGCTCGCGAACCTGAGCATGAACTACATGGCCCCACTGGAGGCGTACAAGGAAGGCATGAAGGGCGAAGCCCTGATGGAGCCCGCCAACTGGGAGATTTTCATGGCTGTCTTCCGCCGTCACAATACCGATCAGGCCAAGTATTTCCTCAGCCACCGCGCCGCCTTCGAAGCCAAAATCGGCAAGGAAGAAGTCCAGCAAAAGGCGGCGGAGATGTACAACTACGGCCTGTTTGCCTGCATCGAGTCCAAGGACGAGGAGGCATTCCGGGCATTGCAGAAGGAGCTCCGCGAGACGGGCATCAATGGTGCGGAGATGATCATCCTGCACAGCGATTATGGATGGGCCCGCGCCAACGAGAACTGGACCGACTACGCGAAGTACATGGATCAGATCCAAAAGAAAGGCGGCGCCAATGCCCCCTTCCTGAACGATGCGGCCTGGACGGTGTACGAAAATGTGGATGACAAAAAGGTCCTCAAGCAGGCTCTGGCCTGGGCCGAGGCCTCCGTCGCCGAGGAAAAGGGCTACGCCAACATGGACACCAAGGCGATGATCCTAAAGAAACTCGGCCGCAAGGACGAGGCGATCGCAGCCGCCAAGGAAGCCATTGAACTCGCCAAGGCAACCGGGGAACCCTACGAGGAGACCGAGGCTGCATTGAATGAGATGTTGGGGAAGTAGTGTCTGATTGAGGCGGCATTGCTTTCCTCGAAAGGTTCTGCTTAAATTGCGTCTGTATTCAAACTATTGTAACACATGAAGACGACGCAAGACCGCCAAAGCAAGTCTCGGGACATTTCCTCGGAGGAGACTACAGCCATGCCCAGCATGATGCCGCCTCAATTTTCGATGACCGCCGACGGAGATCGGCAGAACAAGGACGGTCACTTCACCAACAAGAAGGAGAATTTCGAAGGCCCTCTGGCTGCAAAGGGTGAAGGTGACAGCAATGCCTTCAGCGAGAACGATGTCACCCAAGGAAACCTTGAGGACTGCTGGTTCCTGGCATCAGTTGCTGCGATTGCAAAGACGAATCCGGACCTGCTGGAACGCAACATCAAGGACCTCGGCGAAGGAAAATATGAGGTGACGCTCTACCAACGCGATCCCAAAACGCCGAATGGCCCACTGAATCCGCAGGTGATTACCGTGAACAATGTGTTTCAAATCGGCAAGCACAGTGGCACGGCCATCGCGGCGAAACCTGGTGACAACGAGGAAATATGGGTGATGCTCATAGAGAAGGCCTACGCGAAGATGAATGGCGGATATCAGGTGCTCAAGAACCGCGGCTATTCCGAGGTCGCCCTTGAGGCCCTGACCGGGAAGCCGCATTCCGAGACCACCATTTCCGGCAAAAAGGGCACTGAAAAGCAAGCCCAGAAGCGATTTGACCGTCAGATGCGGAGCTTCGATCGGAAAAACCCCGGTGCGACGGATCGGGATCGGGAGAAATTCGGGCCGAAGATGGAAGGCCTATTTGGATTGAGTGAATGGGAAATCATCCCCAAGCTGGCTCAGTTGCTCAATGATGGTTGCGCCGTGACGCTGGGGACGGATGAG
>JAXLVK010000178.1:0-4681 GCA_046329055.1 Bacteroidia bacterium | reverse complement strand
GGTCTTCGAGATTGGCGATGATGCCAAGGCATGAAGGCTTGTGCTGCAAGTGATTGTCGATCATGCGACAATTTTGCTCTACAATCTATTGTGTAATCAACAACTTGGGATGAACATTTTTCGGAGATAATTCCGATGATTTTGTCATGAAGTTTCGTTGCTTGATAGTGAATCATTTGATATTTAATGCTTGAGCTTGCTCAATCATGCGCTGAAATTCCGCAGAATCCAATCTTCCATCATCTCCGAGGGCGAAATTTTGCTGCCTGCTATACACAAGGTTGTCCTCTCCTCCCCACATCCCGCCCCCCACCTCCCCATTTCCAGTGACCCACATTTTCGCCGGAAGCGGTGATGGTCGCGGATGTATATCCCTGCAACTTTGTCTTGTTGCCAAATGAAGGCGGTCATGCTGCGATGATGTGGGCTTGACTTCCCATTTTACCTTGGCGAATACGATGGGTTTGTGGGGGTAGAGGTGGTTCTGGGAATCCGGGTTGCCTCTTGACTCCTCATCATTGACATCCATTTCGCCTGATGAGCCGCTGGACGCCTGACACCTTTGGATCAACAATTCGGTGCCTGCTCCCACTGGGAAACAGTACCGAGATGTTCAAAAGCCAACCCCCTCCCCGTTGGGCCCGGCGAAGGGAGGGTGATGCCAAATTGGCCTGAATAATCAGGCGGAATTTCTGTATCCGTTTTACACAAAACCACAATGATATTATGAATCAACCATTAGGATTGGTCGGGGCGAAGCATGCCCTGGCATCAAAGAAGTCTGTTTTTTCTGCTCACCGCAATTTCCTCCTCTGTTGCTTGATTTGCGGCTTATGGCTGGGGATGCAACCCTCTCAATCGATCGCTCAAGGCAGCTATGAGGTCGATTTGAAAGATTTGGTGCATTCCGTATCGGTGTCTGGTGGCACCTTGAATGCGAATCAGGCTGGCACGGTCTCGGTGACGATTGGGTCGTCCGCTGCGCAGGTGGACCATGCCCTGGGGTTGCGGCTCGTGCTGGGTATCCATGCCAATGCTGTCCTGCCGAGCAACCCGCTGTCGGTGAACGTAAGTGGTTCATGGATGCTGGCGGGCGCGGAACTCTCTCAGTCCCTGGAAGTAAATGCCTCGACGCGCATCATGACGCTGACGCTGGAGCGCGATCCTGCGGATGGGTCAGCCTCGGGATATGGATTTGTGCTGTCGTTTCCGCTCGTGGCGGCTCAAAATGGGGTCTCAGCAAGCTCCATGGTGACGTCTGTGGATGGGGTGGTGATCGTGGAAAATGTTGACTTGCGAATGGCTGGGCCTCATCATGGTGCCCTGGGAATGGGGAATGACCTGTCCGACGCTGACGATCGGACGCTCCCGGGAGGTGCAGCGGGCAATGCGCAAGCTGCTGGCCCGGCGGATTCGGAAACAAGGGAAATGCCGGATTTGGAAGCGCTGGCGGTTGATGGGGATGTTGCGCTGTACCCCAATCCCTGCGTTGGCGAGTTGCGGGTGGGGCTCCCGGGCGATGGGGATGCGGTATTGCGATTGGTGGGCATGGATGGGCGCGTGCATTCGCTGAGCCTTCCGGTCACTGGCGGCATCGGTACGATGGATATTGCGGCGATGCCACGGGGACTTTACTGGGCGGAAGTGATGCAGCGGGGGAGGGTTGTGGGCCGACAGCGATTGGCGGTTGGCGGAGAATAATACATTGCCCTTAGGTTAAGCCGAGGAATTGTCAATGGTGCCGAGCTTGTTGAAGGATCCGCCTCCTTCGACAAGCTCGGTACAGTGCTTCTACCAGGCTCGGCATCTTTACCGAAAATTTGTATCGCGGACACATGCTTTTGGAGCCCCAATCGCTTATTTATGCCGGAGGCAAATGTTCGATCGGCGTGCGGCGAGGACGCCGCCGCCTCTTGGATGAGAATCAAACGGCGAGGACGCCGCCGCCACTTGGATGAGAATCAAATCAGCCCATCAATTTGCTGTAGCATCCATTCGCGGACGGGGATGCGGCGGTTGTTTTGGATGTCTTGGCGCAGCTGTGTGAGGGATTCCTTGTCATGCGGATTGGTGTGGGCGAGACGGCGCATGAGGCGGATGAATTCATTGTGGATGGATTTGCGGGCGGCGGGCAGCTCTTGGTTGCGCTTGATGTACATGCGGTAGGAGTCAAGCAAGGCATCCATTCCGACAAGATTTCCGGATTCGTAAAAGATGCGCAATAGGTAGCTGCGGGCATCGAGACCATAATAAACGTCCTCAAATCCATCCAAAACCCGGTGGAAAAAGGGCTCCGCGACCTTGGGCTTGCCTTCGAAATAGGCGATGATGCCATTCGCATAGAGGAAGGCGTATTTGTTGGCGGGTAGCTGCAGGACATCGTGGAAGCGCTGCATGAGGGATTTTGCCCACCCAAATTCCCCGAGGCGGCTGGCGATGACGATGATGTTTTTGATGTTCGGGGAAAGCACGCCGTGGATGGGGTCGAGGAGGCCAAGGGGGAGCATTTCGCGGTGCAGGACATGGCTTTCTCGGATGTATGCGCTCATGCCTGAATTGATGCGCCGAGCGCAATAATTGAGCGCGGCAAGGTACATGTCCTCCGACTCCTCGTGGTTCAATGTTGTGGCTTGCAGGAGCAGGCGGAATGCCCGATAATCCTCCTCCGCGCCTTGGTCGCGCGTGCAGCGGTACAGGTGATAATACATCTGCGTAGGTGCGGGCAACTGTGGCAGGTGCTGCGAAGCGAGTTGCATGAATGCCTCGTCCTCGCGCTGCTTGCCCTTGCCAGTCACCAAAAGGTGATTGAGCTCGATGTACATCAGGAACATTTTCCGGGCGACATAATCCAGCTCCGTCGCGGTGACCCAGTCGCCAATCTTCACGCCAGAGGTGCGCCCCGACTTGCTCAAATCATGCTTGTATTGCTCGATGCCGATGTCCACGACCTTCCCGAACCGCAATGGATGTTCGGCGAGGAGTTCGTTCGCCTGCTCAGCATAACCAGGGAAATAATGCCTTTCCCCCAGCGCATTCAGCTGCTGCAAGAGGTAGAGCGATTGCTGCGGGGCATCGTCGGAGTAGGCCTCCTGCGCGAGGAAGTCCGTGAGCAGTTGCAGGAGCGCCGTGCATTCCTTGCGAAACTTGTTCTGGTCATAAGGCAGTTCCGGGAAATACAGTCCCCATGCCTCCTGCTCCGAGAGGTTGCGCAGCTTGTAGCGGAGCAGGTGCTGGTCGAGGACCTCGAGGAGGCTGACATACCTTGGCTGCGGATTGAAATAGGGGGACGCCAAGAACCGCCGAAACTTTTTACGCATCGGCTCAGGCAGCAACAGGAGGTGCTGGCATAGTTTGGTTTCCCGCATTTCGGACATTGACATCTAAATCTATGGGTTTTGTCGCATTCTCCAAATGCGATGGCTTGGAAATCAATGGACTGTCCGAAGCGAAGCGCAGTTGAATCTCCAGACAGGCTCACCCTGCCCAGCAATTGCAAAGATTGTTTATCTTTCGGCAACCAACTATTGGAAGTTAAATATGGGAAAACGCATTGCAATTGCGTCTGCAAGAATTTTCTGCTTGCTGACTTTGTCCATGTGGGCCGCAGCACTTTCTGGGCAATCATTTCAAACGCATGCACTGACTCCCGGGATGTGGACCGGCGGCTTGGATTGGGGGGATTACGATGCCGATGGAGACCTGGACTTTGCCGTGGGAGGGCTGATCACCGGCGGCACAGCCACGACCAAGATCTACAGGAATGATGCCGGAACATTCACGAGCTTGTCCGTCCCATTGGCGGGTTGCATGCATGGCTGCGTGAAATGGGGCGACATCGACCAGGACAATGACCTGGACTTGGTGGTGGCAGGTTCAACGGGCACGGAGATGTACCGGAACACGGGCAACGGCAGCTTCGAGCAGCTTTCCACGACCTTTCCGGTGATCTACTATGGCAATGCCGACTTCGCTGACTATGACCTGGATGGAGATGCGGACCTGCTCCTCAGCGCAAGCGCGAACGGGCTGGTGATTTTCAGGAATGATGGGGGCAACTTCAGTCAGCAGACTCCTGCCCTCACCACCTTGGTGAACGGCAAAGCCTGGTGGGGCGATAGCGACAATGACGGCGATCAAGACATCCTGTTTTTTGCGGACAGCAGCAACACGGGGATCAACCGCGTCTATCTGAACAACAATGGCAGCTTCCAGAAGGTCAGCAACACCGGACTGCCGATGGCCTATCCGCGCGCCTTCGGGAACTGGGCAGACATGAACAATGACGGCTACCTCGACATGATCTTCAGCACCCTATCGGGTACGAGTCCGATCCTCAGGGTTTTCCTCAACAACCGGAACAACACTTTCACGCAGCTCAACACCATGAACGGAGTGGGCTATGAGACCGGATACCTGACGGCAGCGGATTTCAATGCGGATGGCTACATGGATTACATGATCTCCGGTGACAACGGTTCTGGTCGATACTTTGAATTGATGCGGGGGACAAGTCAGCAGTCGTTCAATTCCGCGGCGAGCCTGACCGGGCTGGACAACAGTTGGATGGCATGGGGGGACTATGATGTCGACGGGCAAATGGATGGGGCCTATGTGGGCAATACCTCCACGGACGAGGTGTTCGCGCTTGGCATTTTCAAGCAGACAAATGGAGTGGTCAACT
>JAXLVK010000177.1:0-5137 GCA_046329055.1 Bacteroidia bacterium | reverse complement strand
CATGCGGTTTTTGTCGCGCCATACCTTTGGCGTTCGGGGCATCACCTGCTTGAGCCAGTATTCCAATCCCTCCTGAAAGCCTGATACCCACCCCTCTTGGGTGGTCAACGGCGGCGGCTGGTTGTCACGCCAAGCATAGCTGATCATGATGTCATGCTCGAAGCCCATATCTATGCGAACTTCATTGGGCATGATAGCACCTGTTGATCCCCGGCATGAGAATATTCTCCTTGTTTCCTTCCATAGATGGCTCCGAGGCCTGATTTCCACAAGACCTATGATCCACGGTTTCAAATTAGCGATTTTTCTGAAATTGGCGCGATGGATACGAAGCCCCGAGCGGTTCCGACTGTGGTCTATGAGGACAATCACCTGATTGCCATCCACAAGCCCCATGGCATGCCCTCGCAAGCGGACGAGACGGGCGACCTCGCTGCAAATGACTGGGTCGCGGCCTACCTCAAGGAGACTTACCAGAAGCCCGGCAACGTCTATGTGGGCCTGCTGCACCGATTGGACCGCCCTGCGGCGGGATTGCTCTTGCTCGCCAAGACCTCCAAGGCGGCCGAGCGGATGAGCGCTCAGTTCCAAAAGGGGCAGGTCGGCAAAAAATACCTGATCGGTACACTCGCCATCCCACAGCCTCGCGCCGGGCAATTGCAGCATTACCTCGGCCCCGTGCCCGGGCAGACGAACATCATGCGCGCCTATCCGCAAGCGGGCGCCGACCGCAAGCTCGCCCGGTTGTCCTATACCGTCATGGCCGACTCGGGTGGAAAGGCATTGGTGGAGGTGGATCTCGAAACTGGACGCAAGCACCAGATCCGGGTGCAAATGGCAGCCATCGGATGTGGCGTCATCGGCGACCTCCGCTACAACAAGACCACTCCCCTCCCCGACCAAAGCATCGCCTTGCTCTCGTGGAAGATGGAATTTGAGCATCCTGTCCGCAAGGGCGAGACCATCCGCCTCACTTCCCCGCTTCCCGCAGACGGCGGCCCCTTCGGGAGCTTGCTGCAAGCTGCCAAGCTTCTCTGAGTGAGCAGCTCGCACTAAAGAAATGGGAGCACCCAATCGGGGTGCTCCCTTCGAACCAACTTAACCAACTAAAATCAGAATTCTATTTGCAATACTCTATGAAAGAGAAAAGAAAATTCAACAATTCAACAAAAACACTTATCCAATCGAACCTAAATAAACACTTCAGCAAATCTCTGTTCAAATCCGTTCATCGGAACGTTTTTTTTGATGAACCTGCTCTTGGAGTCTGTCAGTTGCGCGATCTGCCAGACGAACGGGTTTTTCATCAAATCAATGTCAACCCATCGAGCAATTCTGCCCGGAAAGACTTCCCGATTGGAAGGGCGGTCCCGTTGATGATCAACTGATTCTCCTCGATGCACTCGATGGCGTCAGTCTTCACGATGAAGGAACGATGGATGCGGCGAAATCCTCTCACCGCCAATGCCTCACCGATGCTTTTCAGTGTAGCATGGACCACAATCCGCTCCTTGGTCGTCTGCAGTTGAACATAGTTTTCCATGGCTTCCACCCACAGCAATTCGGAGAGCATGACGCGGACGTACTTGCCACCGCTGCGCACAAAAATTGCTTGGCTGAAGGGGATATGCCCTGTCGCCATGGGCGGACGGATCTGCGTTGCAGGGATGCTGCCGCCAGGGCAGAAGGTCACCACGCAGCCGACCACGGCACCGACCTCGTCACGAATCGGGGCCAGGGAGAGGCTTACGCGCATCTGCTGTCCCGCCACGAAGGCGACGAGGCTGGCAGCTTCATTCGAGAGTTTGATGCCCCGCTCCAGGACTTGCGCCATGGGAAAGGGCACTTGGGCATTGGATTTGGTGTCCCAAAGTCCCACAACCTGATCCAGATTCCTTCCCACCACATTGGGGGCCTGGACATCAAGGAGCTTGCATGCGGAATCATTGATGAGCACCACGCGCCCCCCGATATCCGTCGTGAGCATCGGCAGACCCAGTCCGCCAAAAGCCTCATCGATCCAGGAGGTCTTCTGAGTTCCACTACCAAAAGCTTTAGTCATATTATCTACTTTAACGGGCTGTACTCCAAAAACAATGCAAAGGTAAGCCACGCAGCTCCTGAGGGCTCAAAGGCCTTCGATTGAGAGCACCGAAGACCCGATGAACCGCCCAGTAGAGGCGACCAATGCAACAGGACTAAGCGTCAATATGACACCAAGCCAACCACAATTCTGGGGGATGTCCCCCGATAAACATGAATTATATTCAAAAGGCATGGTCAAGCTAGGATTTTTCCCTGAAAAAACCAGCATATATCTTTGTCTCGATTGAAAAAAAGTGGCGGGTTGCCTAGGAAATCGCCGATCCCGATCCGACATGTAACGGTCGCAGGGTGTCAGTGGCTGCCTGTGTCCACATCGTGAAATCTCACTTCCACCGCATTGAAAAAGTTCATCAGTCAGATTCTCAGCTACTTTCTCCAAGGGGTGATCACTGTGGTCCCGCTCATGGCTGTGGCACTCACCGGAAAGTACCTCTACGAACTGCTGCGCACCTACAGCTTCCTCCCAAATGAGTGGCTCACCCTCGCATTCATCATCGGAGTGGTTTTCGTGGTGGGCGTCATGGCGCAGACCATTATCCTCAAGCCGCTGTTCATCATTTTCGAGGAGGTGCTCAGCCGTACCCCCGGCCTCAAATTCGTCTATAGCTCCATCAAGGACCTCATGGAGGCATTTGTTGGGGAGAAAAAACGCTTCAACAAGCCTGTCCTCCTGCAGATGAGCAGCGAAAACGAGTTGCAGCGCTTCGGCTTCGTGACGGACGAGGGGCTGGAAAAGCTCGGCCAAGGATTCGAAGGCAAGGTCGCCGTCTATGTCCCCTTCTCCTACTCCGTTTCCGGGCAATTGTACATCGTTCCTGCCAGGCTCCTCACTCCCCTCCCCGACGTGGACGCCGCCGAACTCATGAAATACATCCTCTCGGGCGGGGTCACCGACCTCGAAGAAATCATGGACAAGAAACATCCATGGTTCAACCTCAAGCGGAAGGACGAGGAACGGGAGGAATGAATAATTGAGAATGAATAATGAATAATTCAATGTCGTTAAGGTAAGAGGCGGCGGTACGAACCGAGGACGATGGCGAGGAATACGCAGCCTCCGCAAGGTTCTGCCGTTCGCCGATCGTCCCGAGCATCGGGATGCCTCCGGCGAAATGAGTCGATTCAGGCTTCAGAGGCGTGTATGCCGGTGGCAAACGTTCGGCAGCCCAGTGGCCCGGGAGGCCACGGGCTTAACTTAACGACATTGATGAATAATTGATCATTCTGTGCCTGCTGGTGCGTTGACTAGCCTGAAGGATACCGCGGAAGCCGCTTGCTGACCTTGCTTGAGTCTCCTGAGCCTGGGCTCTGGCGACCTCACCACATCATTTCAAGGTGCTGGGCACGAACCGCTCCTTCCCGATCTCCTTCCAGATGGTGTGCAGGCCGATCAGAACAAGTGCGCCAGCGATGCCGAAAAACGTGATTCCCATGGCGGTTGTCTTGGGGTCGTTGCCTCCGGTATTTGCCAGGCTGGGCTGTACCAGCACGGCCAGCACCATGCCCAGGAGCACGGCAGCCCCCACGATCCATCCAAATTGGTGGCGCTTGGTGAAAACTGCGATGATTCCCACGATGGCGACCGGGGCCAATCCGATCCACACCCATGCGGCGCGGACAAATGCGCTGGACTCAGGAATATCGGGCCGAGCCGCCTCCACGATCAATCGGCTGAAAAAGGAGGACTGCATGTCATTCACCTTGTCGGCCCAGTCAAAATTCACCCCGGCCATGATAAAGGATCCCAGCACCAGGGACACCAGCATCAGGATGGAAAATGTGCGTAGCAAGAGTTTCATGTTGCTTTCTATTCTTGGTCTCGCGCTGGCTCACTTGCCTGCACCACGGTACACAAGGTGATGCGTCTGCGGCGCGCCGTCCACGCGAACGACTGCAAAGTAATGCCCTGCGGCCATATCTGTATTGGCATGCCAAGGCAAGGTGTAGCTCCCTGCGGCCAATTCCCCATCTTCCAAGGTCTCCAGATGGCGTCCTTGGTGATCGAAGATGTCCACCGAAACATGGGCGACATGGCTCAGCTTCAGGGGGATATTGGTGACGGCGGTGAAGGGATTGGGCCAAGGCTGCCCCTCCACCCGGGGTTGTGGCGCATCGGTACCCACGGCATTGCGGTCCCAGTCGAGGATGAACAGCTTGCCCTCGAAGTTGCTGGCGTAAATGCTGCTGTCCGATGTCCAAGGATAGGCAGCCCAGGTGCCATAGAAGTTCGAGACATCGTTTTGCGGGTAGGTATCGTAGCTCGCGATCTCGACGAGGTTGTCGGGATCACTCCAATCCACGATGGTGACGCCGCTGGTGTAGTGGGAAAACACGAGCAGGTCGCCCATCACATAGACGTTGTGGGCGAGGTTGTTGCCGCCGAGGTACTGCCCCCGCATGAAGATGTTGTTCATGTCATGCGCGTCCCAGACCTTGACGGTCTTGTTGGGGGTCTCCTCAGTGGTGAAGAAGTACTTGCCGTCATCGCTGGGATAGATGCCGTGCGTGTAGCCAAAGTTAGGGTCCGTGATGCGGCCCAGCAGGATGGGATTCGACTTGTTGGCCATGTCCCAGACGGAAAAAGCGTGGGCATAACCCTCTGCAACCCAGACCGTATCATTGCGGGCGGTCATGTCATGGGTGGACATCACGGGCATGAAGGCGACCTTGTTGGGATTTTCAGGGTCGGTGATGTCGAATACCTCGATGCCATTTTGCCCCAGCCATTCGTCGGCTTCCATATAGAGGTAGGGGCGTCCGCGATCCAGGTCCAGCTCATGGCAGCGGAGCATGGTGCCGGAGACTGTATTGTTCCCGACGAAGTGCAAGCTGTCCGGCAAGTATTGGAGGTCGATCGTGACCAAGCCGGGGCGCTTCCCGGTCATTTCTCCAACCACATAAGCATAGTGCCCCACGACGACGATGGCCCGGTGGTAATAGCCGTCTCCGAAGCTGGAGAGTTGAATGGAGTCCAGAACGGCAGCGTCACTGCCGCGCACAGCGGCCACGTGATCGATATTTCCCACAATGG
>JAXLVK010000176.1:0-5294 GCA_046329055.1 Bacteroidia bacterium | reverse complement strand
CACTTTCACCCTGATGGAGGAGCGAAAAAATGCCTCCCTGGAGCTGCCCAAGTACACGACCAAGGAGTTCATTGACGGCCTGAGCATGGTTTTCCTCAAGGGCGTCGGCGTCGGAGGGGGATTCGTGACTGTGGGTTGGTGGGCATTGTCCTATATCCCGCTGTACGGCAAGCACTACTGCAACTGGTGGGGGATGATTGGCGCCGTTTTCCTCACGGACCTTGCCTACTATTGGATCCACAGGACGCTCAGCCATAGCCGAGGCAACCACCCGATCCTCAAGTATTACCGCAAGAAACACGCCGCGCATCACTCCGTGACGGAACTCGATTTCCTCCGTGGCAACCAAAGCTCCCTCGTGGACACGGCGATCAGTCAGTTTCAGCCCTCACTGATTGTGATCAGCTATTTCCTAGGGATGGACCTGCCATCGACCTGGGTGGCTTACGTGCTGATCCTGCTGCTCCAAGCCACCGACCATACCTCCGTGACCTACAACATCGGCTGGCTCAAGTACATCTTCATGGACAACCATGCCCACAAGCTCCACCACTGCAAGCGTGGCAATCTGGTGAACCATGCGGCGGCATTCAGCATCTATGACCGCTTGTGGGGGACTTATTACGAGGATTGGAGCTTGAATGCGAACTATTTGCATCACAATCGGATACCTTTGCCCATCAAAAGAGTGGAGAACAGTTGATCGTTGACAGGGCTCCTTTTGGATGGCTGGTATGGGAAAACATGCATTGGTGACGGGTGCGAGCAGTGGGATAGGGCGGGAAATGGCCTTGCAGCTCGCTGAGAGGGGGTATGGGGTGTTGTTGGTGGCCCGTCGCCGGGAGCGATTGGAGGAATTGCGCGCCGAGATCCTCAGGAGGCATTCGGTGGGAGTCGAGGTGTTGCCGCTGGATTTGTCGAGTCCCGGAGCAGCTGTCGCCGTCATGGATTTTCTGAGAATGAAAGGCATCAGCTTGGAGGTGCTGGTGAACAATGCCGGCATCGGCATGGGCGGACGGTTCCTGGAAATGAAGATGGAGGAAATCGAACGGATGTTCCAGCTGAACATGCTCACCCTCACCCACTTGACGCAGCTCGTTGCCCGCGAGATGGTTTCTCAAGGCCATGGCTATATCCTGAACGTCGCGAGCGCGGCGGCATTCTTGCCTTCACCTTATGTGAGCGCCTATTCGGGCACCAAGGCCTATGTCCTCAACTTTTCGGAAGGGCTGCGATTCGAGCTGCGAGGCACCGGAGTGAGCGTCACGACCCTCTATCCCGGCGTGACAACCACCGAATTCAATGACGTCGCCGAGGTGCAGCATCCGCCCATGATGAACGCCTCGGTCCTCACGGCCGCCCAAGTCGCCAAAATCGGCCTGCGGGCCATGTTCCGCCGTAGGCGCAGCATCGTCCCCGGCTTCATCAACAAGGTGAACGCATTTTTCTCCCAGGCATTCCACCGCGGAGTGGTCACGTGGGCGGCTGGGACGCTGCTGAAGAAGGCGAATCGGCTGTGAGCCGACTGCCAGCGATATACTTTCCAACCCAAATTTGCACATGCCATCAATTCATGGAGCATTGCTGATTTTCCTCCTATCTTGTGGGAAAATCTGAACGATGGCGTTGTCAAAATCATCACAACCGGGGCTGGAGAGGTCGATCACCATGTGGGGGGTCGCATTGCTCGTGATCAGTTCCATGATCGGCTCTGGCGTGTTCAAGAAGGTCGCGGGCATGTCACTGGGCTTGGGCTCACCGGGTCTGGTCCTGGCATGCTGGGCTGTGGCGGGCATCATCACCCTCATGGGCAGCCTCGCGAATGCGGAGGTCGCCTCGATGTTCCCCGAGGCAGGCGGGCAGTATGTCTATTTCAAGCACATCTTTGGCCGCTTCTTCGCCTACCTCTATGGCTGGACCACCTTTTCTGTGGTGCAAAGCGCGACCATCGCATCGGTGGGATTCGTTTTCGCGGAGTCGCTCAGCAATATGCTGATTGGGACCCGGCTTGAGCTTCCGGACATCAGTGCAGCCCTGCCGGAGACCATCCGGACATGGGGCAGCGGCCTGGACGAAAGTTTCACGCCGTTCAACAACCTCACAGTCAAGCTCATCACCATTTTCATGATCTGGGTGATGGTCTTCATCAACATCCGGGGGATCAAGATGGGCAAGATTGTGAGTTCGGTCCTTGCAACGACCATTGTGGTGAGCATCACCGCCATCGTGGTGATGTGTTTTGGATTCAGTGGAGGCAGCTTTTCCAATTTGAGCCACGTTCCCGACGGCACACCTTATTATGAGATGATCCATACCTCCGGTCAAGGCGTGGCGGGTCTCCATACCGAGGCAGCCCATGCGGGGATGGACGCGGCAGCCTTGAAAGCGCATTCCGCCAATGACTCCGCGCCTTTGGGCCTGTTCGGGGCATTCTTCGCAGCCATGTTGGCGGCCTTCTGGGCCTATGAGGGCTGGATCACCATTGGCTATGTCGGTGGGGAGGTCAAGGATGGCACCCGGAACTTGCCACGCGGCCTCATGCTCGGGGCGGTGATCGTGACGCTGGTGTACTGCCTGGTGCATGTCGCCTACCTCTATGCGCAACCTGTGGAATGGATCGCGGACCTGGTCGGGAAGGAAAACTCCATCGCTGCGGTGGAATTGCTGCACAGCTTCCTCGGCGGGGCTGGGGCGATGTTCCTGTCCTTGCTGATCCTTTGTTCCACATTCAATGCCACCAATACCTCGATCCTTGCTGCGCCCCGCGTGTACTACGCCCTCGCCAAGGACGGCCTCTTCTTCAAATCCGCCTCCGAGGTGCATCCGCGCTTCCACACGCCGCACAAAGCACTGATCATCCAAGGTGTCTGGGCCTCGGCGCTCTGCCTTTCGGGCTCGTTTGACATGCTCACGGACATGCTCATTTTCGCGGCGTTCATCTTCTATGGAGCTGGAGCCTGGGGCGTGATCGTCCTCCGCCGCAAAATGCCCGATACTCCCCGTCCCTTCAAGGTGCCGCTTTACCCAGTGGTTCCGGTCCTCTTCACGCTGTTCAGTGCCGCGCTCGTCGTCCGTACGATCATGGACCAACCCGCATTGGCAGCCAAGGGCTTGATGCTCATCTTGATCGGTGTGCCGCTGTACTTCTATTGGAACAAGAAATCGCAGGGGGCTGAGGCGTAGTACGCGATTCTAGAAACAACCTGCATGCATGGTTGGGGACCTCCATTCCACAACCCGCATTGTCTTCTGTCTCTGGCAGTCGCGCCAAAAGGTAGTCTATTGGTCAAAATCTCGTAAGCATTCCACATTCTTGGGGCGAGGGGCTCCCGCATTCCAAGGATGCGTGGTCCAGCCATTCCCTGAGTTGCAATGTCTTGATATTCATTGAAATCAGTGCCGAAATTCAAGCGGAATGGGGATCAATTGAGAACAAGGGCAAGTGAATTTTGAACCGAGGCCAGCAACCCTCTTGCCAGCCCCGGCGGAACCCGAAAAGCCGAGTCCAGAGTAGGGAACAAAGTCACTTTCTATATCTTATGCCAGTATTACTGCAAGAGCTGAATGATCTGAATTTCGGCGTGTACATCGGTGGTCCGTTGCAAGCAGCCCTCCATGCCCAACATGAAGCAGCCATCACGCAGGTGGAGTTCATTGAGGCAGTTGCCTTCGAACCTGATCCTCAGAACCCCAATAGCAGGAGGATCCGCTATGTGGAATTCAAATACGATCGGGTCAAGCCCAATGATCCCAACTCCACTGAATCGGTCACCCTCAAGGTCCCCTTCCTCGCGATGCTTCCGAGTTGCTCGCTGTGCATCGATGAGCTGAACATTGACTTCAACGTGAAGCTCACGAGTGTGGAGACCCAGGCATCCACCCGATCCTTTACCGCTGACGCTGAACTGGGACTGAAATTCAGCAAGGTCAGTTTCAAGGCCTCCATGTCCTACAAGTCCTCCAATTCCGCCTACTCCCGCGTGGATCGCTCCTATTCCTTGGGGGTTCACGTGAAGGCCAAGGACATGGGCATCAGCCGTGGCCTCGACCGGGTCTTGACCATGATGGAACAAGGCTTGCTCACGCATTGATTTGTCACGGGTCGGGAGGTTGCGGCCTTCAAGCTCAGCCTCCTGACCTACATTTTTTTTTCACATCATTCATCCTCCTCATTTCCAATGGCAAAACTCAGCGAATACCTCGGAAACATCGTGGCCGGACTGGCCGAAGCACGGGTGCTTGGCGACTTGCAGACGGTCAAGATTGCAGAAGCCTACGCAAAGCACGACCTGCTCCAGCACTTCACCGTGCCCTACCTCCGCTATCAGGAAGCCGAACTCACCATCCCAGTGGTGTTGGACAAAGTCCAAGAGGCCCTGCACACGACCTACGAACCCATCGACAACCGCAAATTCGGAGCGGTAGCCTACCGCGAGGTCTTGGCGAGTCTGGGATTGAAATCCATGGCAGCGCCGCAATCGCAGACCTTGCGCTCCGAAATCGCCAAGCGCACCCAAGAGCTGGAAACACAGATCAGGGCGGGCAAGAACTTGGATGCCCTGAGTGGATTCTCCCAGGTGGTGGTTCAGAAAGCTATGGCCTTGCATCCGGGGTTGGTCATCGACCAATACCGGCCTGCTGAAAACCTCGGTGAGGTCGAACCGGGCATTGAGGTAGGGGAGGGGATGCTGCAGGAAAGCGAACTCCAATCCCAGCCGAAAAAGGAGGTTCCCGCAGATGAGCAGGCCCCAATGGTGGACTCTGGATCGTTGAGAACAGGCATGGAGGCCCTCCCGACGGGATTCAATCCGATCCTGGCGCAGGAGCGGTTGACGCAACGGCTTGCATCCGAGATCAAGATCACCGAACAGACCAGGAAGCTGGAGGACATGGACTTCATCGTGGAGGCATCGCGCCTTCGGGAGGAGAGGCCCGAGAATGTCATCTTCATCAAGATGAAGGTCACCGAACAGGGCATGGAATGGCACCGCACGGATGATGGGCAGGGCGGCATTCAGCGTCGATTGGTTGCCGAATAATCCCAGAACCATGTTCCAATCGAAAATCGAGAAGCACGGGGCATTGCAATCCATGCTCCTGCAGGTGCCGGACCTCGTCACTGCCGCCGCCAACCGCGATCCCATGTTTGAGGAGCGGATGCAAGCATGGATGGTCGGCGCCGAGCAATTCCTCAAGCTCTCCGGCAATGGTGAAGCCGCCGAGATGGCAGGGCTGCGAGCACGGATGATCGCAGCCCAAGCCCAGGAGGCTCCGCACGGTCAGCGCCAACGCCA
>JAXLVK010000175.1:0-5424 GCA_046329055.1 Bacteroidia bacterium | reverse complement strand
GAAATGGGCAGGAAAGGCTTCCGTTCCGGCATTCTCATTCATGTAATCCGTCCTCAGCTGCGCCAGATAGCCGAGCTGTATCACGTTCCAGAACACCAGCGCAAGCCCCGCCAAAGCCGTGGCGATCGTGGCAAAGCCATAGTCCTTGCGGTACGCAGCGACGAGAATGAGACCGGAAACATACAATCCCGAGAAGGTCGCCACGCCGATGAGCGAAGCATCGCGGGGTTCTGCGAGCCATTGCGCCAGTTCCAGCACCATGCCGAGATAGCCCAGGGCGGTCGCGATGTATTGGTAGAAGCCCACCAACGCCTCGGAGTAGAATCTGAACGGATCCTGGGTGCGGCGGTGCAAGATGACCAGTCCGACCAGGGCCGCTGTGGTGAAGAGGCTGGTAAGGTAGGTGCCGTTCAGCAAGAAGGTATGGCCCGCAACAAAGCCGTGTTGGTAGGCGGTCGCCCATTGGTAACCCAGGAAGATCACTGACAAAGCACTCACGATCGCCGAGCCGATGAACAGCAAGCGGATTCCGGCACGTTGGGCGAGGAAGAGCAGGAGGACAGATTCAGCAGCCCAGAACAGGGTCACATAGTTGCCTTCAAGCTGAATCGGAATGGCCAAAGTTGCGAAGGTCAGTGCCAGTCCGATGAGCATGAGCTGCATTTTGTCGTTCAATTGCAGGTATTGCTTCAGGGCGAAGATGAAGCCGAGGTGGAAGGCCGCCATGATCGCCGTGAACAAGCCGAGGTAGCCGGAATTGCCGGAGGCATTCAGGATCAGCATCGCGCCGCCATAGTAAAATGCGCTGTTGGAGATCAGGGAGATCATGGTGAAGCTGTCCGCGACCTGGTTCTTGCGGAGGCGGTAGGCCAAGTTCGTGAGGAAGAAGATCAGGAAGGACAGCGTACCGAAGCCGAATGCGCCCAGAGGCAGGACTTGGTCCTTGGCGTAGGTCAGGCCCATCCATCCGCCAAACAGCAGCAGGGTGATGGCATAGCCCAGCATTCGAACGAGCTGCCAATCCCGGAACCAAGCCAAGACCAACATCCCCACGTTCACGATGGCGAGGTAGGTGAAAAGCGCTACCCAGTTCCCGGAACCTGTGGCGACCATAAAGGGCGTGGCAAATGCACCCAACAAGGCGAGAACGGCGATCTCCTGTCGGTTATAGGCGATGGAGAAGAAGACGGCAATGCCTGTGATGCCACACATGGTGGCAAAGGCCGCAGTCTGACTGATGAGGCCATATTGATGGAAGGCGATGGCCATGGAGAAGTACAGGACGGCGATACCGCCGCCCAAGAGCACGGAGGAAAAGGCTTTGTAGGTCTTCCGCAGCCAATGCGCGACACCCATCAAAAGGCCACCGCTGAGCAGACCGATCATGACCCGACCAGCAGCGCCGATCCAATCCTGGTCGATGGCATACTTCACGAAAATCCCGATCCCGATGATCAGGATGCCGATGCCGACCTTGTTCAAGATGTTCCCGCCGATGAAGTCCTCGAGGCCCTCACGGGATTTGGGAGCGGCTTGTGGCTTGGGTGCTTGGGTGCGCGGCGATGTTTGGGTCTGGGTTTGTGTCTGGCTTTGGCGAATGGGCTCTCTGCTTGTGAGCTCTGGCGTGGGTTGGACGATGGTCGGTTCGGCAATGGGCGAAGGAATGGCTTGTTCGATCATGGGCGGCTCAGGCTGGACAATCGGTGCATTCACCACTGTTTCCTGAACCGGAGGAGGTGTGACAGTCTCCAAGACCTCTTCCCCATCAAAACGTTTTTGCAGCAAAGCAAGGCGAAGTTTGAGATCGCTGATTTCAGCGGATTTGGATTGTAGCTCTTGGTTGGCGACGGCCTGCATGCTGAGCAGGCTGGGCAAGGAACTAGCGATCAAATCCTTCAAGCGGATGCAAGCGGAGTTGCATTCCCGCAGCTTTCTCTGAACCTCATCGATCTCTTGGGTAAGGCTAATGTCAAGATCCATACATCTTTGATTAAATTTCGGCGACGAGCCTTGTCGGTGTTTTACTGGTTGGGATTTGAAAAGAGTTGCGAAAGGAGTTTTAGTCCCTGATTTTCAGACCGTTAAATTTTTTTAACAAACGTCCGCGGCCCGTTTCCGTAAGGCGTTTTCATTTCATTGATTTTCAATGCATTAGATTTTTCGCCTTACGCCCGTTAGTTTGAAAAATGGAATAATCGCGGATCGAATCGAGCAAGCCGGCGGGGGCAAATCTGCATTGGCAACAAATTGACGCGGATCAGGTGTCTCCTAGAATGAACAGCGAAAAGCACCGAAATGTGGTGCCCAATCTCGCTCAACCGGCTGCCTGACAAATTTCATTTGATGGACTGCCAATTGTTATGTGTGGCAAAATCGCTAGTGTTGAAATTGGCATTTCAAGGCTTTAGAAAACAGATTATGGAATTGAAAGACACCTTCTCATCCCTCCGCAAGGTTCGCGCCGTCCCCTGCTTGACGTTGCTCATGCCGACGCACCGCCTCGCTCCGGACAATGCCCAAGACAAACTTGCATTGAAAAATCTGATTGCGGACGCCAAGGAGGAACTCGACAACCTGTTCAATGACCGCGAGATCAGAGGCTTGCTGACCAACTTGGATCAAGTCTATGAGGACTTTGACCCGGCAGAGAACCTTTATAGCCTCGCGATTTTTGTGAGCAATGAGGTCTGCGAGGTGCTCAGGCTGGCAGTTGACACGACATCGCAGATCGTGATCGAGGACAATTTCGCAACACGCATTCTCATGAAGGCCATGACTGAGGCATCCGCCTACTATGTGGTCACCCTGAGCGAAAAGAATACCCGCCTCATCGAAGCCAACATGGACCGGGCTCATGAGAGTCATCTCGCGCATTTCCCCCTCCCCAACAAGCATCACCAGGTCCCGCACAAGCACCGCGACAACTTCACCAAGGAGGAAGACAACCAAATGCGGGACTACTTCCACGAAGTGGACAACCATCTCGATGAAGCCCTGAAGGTGCAAAATCTGCCCATCGTCGTTGCGGCATCAGAGCATGCCCTCGACAACTTCCGCCACGTCTCGCGCCACAGCCTCCTGGCGACCGTGTCCGGCAATTTTGAGAACTCCACTGCCGCCGAGATCGGCAAGGTGGCTTGGGAAGCTGTGGAGGCAGCGATTCGCGCCCGCCGCCAAGAGTTGCTGGGAAGACTTGGTGAGTCCATTGGTGCCCAAAAGGCGGTTCTCGGCCTTGAAGAGTCCTATGCCATGGCAACCCAAGGCCGCGGGGACCTGCTGCTGATCGAATCAGATTTTCACCAATCAGCCACTGTTATCGACGGCCGGTTGTCACTGTCATCGTCCAAAGGCGGCAAAGGATTCCTTCCCGACGCCGCGGATGAAATTGCCGAGACGGTGATGGCCATGGGCGGTCAGGTGTGCTTCATGGCAGGCGAACTCGCAGCCGAGCACCGGAGCGGCATTGCGCTGCTGCTGCGCTACTGAAAACTGGCTTTCATTTCATTGTAGATATGGCCCAAGTCTCCGTTCGGGACTTGGGCCTAGTTTTTGTCTTGGGTTTTCGGCAATGGGAGCTGATGCAAAAAGGACGGGGCCGCACGATCTGTGCAGCCCCGTCCTCTTATCGATGATCGAAAGGTTATTGAACCACGATCTTCTGAGTGGTGCGGCGACCCTTGGCGTCCTTGAGCTCCACGAAGTAGAGGCCGGACTCGAGGCCCTCGCGGGAGATTTCGACACGGCTGCTACGGAGGCCATTGCGCTCCATCATGACTTGGCCGGTCACGGAAACCACGCGGAGGTCGAATGCGCTACGCTCCCAACGGTTCAGCTCGATCACAGTGGTGCTGCTGAAGGGGTTGGGGTACACGTTGAAGGTGGTGCCTTCTTGCTCAGCCACGCCGGTAGCCACCGTGGTGCAGGAGTTGTATTCCCACACAGGCAGGATGGTGTCGGTGGTGCGGCCCACGATGTTCAGGAGACGGTTGAAGCCGCCCAGGCCGTTGGAAACACCGCAGCCGAGGGCGAGGAAGTCAGCAGTTTCGCCGTCAGCGTCGCCGCCGGGGCCGTTGTAGTACTTGAATTGGTACTCGTTCGGGACGATGGCCTCAGTGTGCTCGTAGATGCCGTCAGCGTCCACGTCGGTCATGAGGAGGGTATCCTTCACCCAAGCAGGGTTTTGGAAGGAGCCGGCCACGAAAACGCCACCGGAGTTCACGATCTCATTGCTCATGTCCACACGGAAGGTCACGTTGATCGCAGGTAGCGGAGCCACGCAAGCGCTGCAAGAAGCGAAGCAGTGCACAGGTACCGTGATGGGACCGGGGCCGGTCACGATCAGTTCGCGGTTGTTGTTCACAGCGCAAGCACCGGGAACACTTTCGTCCTGTCCCCAAGCAGTACCGTTGATGTACTTGTAAGCGTAGGTGCCTTCGGGGAGGCGGACCGTCAGGGTGTAAACGCTGTCGTTGTTGGGGTCGGTCAGTTCTGTGATGCCGGGAGTCCAGTCGCTCCAACCAGCACCGGGGACGTCGTTTTGGAAGTCACCAGCGATGGTCACCATGGAGGCGAGCGTGAGGTAACGCATTTCCACTTGGAAGGTCACGTCCACGGTGTCCACGCCCACGGGGCAAGCGGTGCAGCTGCCGAAGCAGACGAGGCTCAGGGTGGTGTCACCGCTGATGGTCATGCCACGGTTGCCGTTGACGTTGCAAGCACCGGGAACGCCTTCGTCGGTGCCCCAAGCAGCGCCGTTGAGGAACTTGTACTCGTAGGAGCCTGCGGGAAGCTGAACCGTGAGGTCATAGACCCCGTCGGCATTCGCGTCGGTGAGGCGTGTGATACCGGGTGTCCAGTCAGATGCGAAACCCGCAGCCACCTGGAAGTTACCGGCCACAGACACGGTGTCATCCACCACGGCCTGTGTGTTCATGTCCACCTGAAAGGTGACATTGAATTGCGCAACTGCGGGCAATGCCGAAGCGAGCAATAGACAAAGTGAAACGTAGAGTTTTCTCATAACCTTAACCTTGTACAATTGAGTCCAATACTAACAAAGTGTTTAGATGACACTAAGTTACGGAAGATTCACAATTGGGAAGGGAAAAAGTTACATCGAAGTCCCAGATTCTTCCATGCAACTGCCCGCTGTCACCGACACCATCCATAGCGTTTGAATGGCTACCTTTGCACTGCCGCCCAAAAGGCTGCATGATCCCATGGAAACCTTCATCAGCGACATCTCCAAGCGGCCCTTCCCGGTGCGCGAACGTGTATCCGCCAAGTCCATTCAGAAATCCTTGCTTTCGTTCATCCGGCAGGAGCATCCCACCTTTTCTGACAGCGGACACCTGTCTCTGAACGAGCTCAACACCTTCCGCCGACAATACATCAGCACCTTCCTGGAGCAAGAGATCAACGAAC
>JAXLVK010000174.1:0-5503 GCA_046329055.1 Bacteroidia bacterium | reverse complement strand
TTCAGCTTGGCAGCAACCCGGACGGACAGGCGGGTGAGCGAATCGATTTCCTGTTTCCAGTAAATGGAGGCGCGGTGATTCTGGTTTTGGTCCTGCTGTGTGCCATTTTGGGTGGTGGTGAAGGAGTTTTCATCCAGGATCGTCTCCTTGAACAGCTTCCGCTCGATGTCCTTTTGCAGGTAATTGTAGAAGTAGCTGGCTGTGATCTGTGTGTTTTTGTTGGGGGTGAAGTTGCCGTTCAGGCCTGCCGCACCGGTCGTGAAGAAGCCGATGCTGGGGTCGGAACTCAGGTTCAGGCCCAGTTCGCTGGCGTCCATTTGCTGTCCGCCGTCACTGGAGCGCATCAGGTTGCCGATGCCGCCCACGAAGCTGGTGTAATCCTGCATCGAGAAGCCTTGCTGGTTCGTGTTGTTGGCTTGCCCGAGGAAGGAAATTTGGCTTTTCTCGCCGAATCGGTTCAGGTTGGCCTTGCCCTCGAAGCGGTTCTTGGTGCCGTAGCCGCCAGAGACATTGCCGAAATAGCCCGTTTTGTAATCATCCTTGAGGGTGAGGTTGATCGTTCGCGTTCGAGACCCATCGTCCACGCCAGTGAATTCGGAGACGTCGCTCATCTTGTCGAAGACCTGCACCTTGTCCACGGACTCCGCAGGAAGGTTCTTGCTGGCCACCTTCGGGTCATCGCCGAAAAACTCCTTGCCATCGACCAAGATCTTGGTCACAGTTTCTCCCTGAGCCTTGATGTTGCCGTCGCGGTCCACTTCCACGCCTGGCAGCTTCTTGAACAGCTCCTCCACGGCGTCATTGGGTTGGACGGTGAAGGCCTTGGCGTCGTATTCGATGGTATCGCCCTTGATGCGAACCGGAATGCGTTCCTCCGTGATCTCGACGCCTTCGATGTTGGCGGACTCTGGGATCAGTTTCAGCGATCCCATGTCGATCGTGGAATTGGCGCCCGAGGCATCGACTTGCTTCACTAGGGTCTTGTGCTTGAGGAAGACGGCCTTGAAAACATATTTCCCTGCCGGCACATCCTGGAATTTGAACGCTCCATCGCCATCTGTGATCGCAAAGCCTTGCAGGATGCTGTCCGCTGCTTGCAGGAGCATCACGCTGCCGCCTCCGAGGGCCTCACCAGCATCGTCGGTGATCCTTCCACTCAGGGTGTACTTGGTCTGGGCATCCACTTGTGTGCCTGCGAGAGCCACGAGGATGCCAATCAACAAGAGAATTTTCTTCATGCTAGAAAAGCTTTGACCGGCTGAGAAACACAAGATTGGAAATCGGGGAGGGGGCACCTCATTCATGCCGGATGATGACCCCGCCACCGCCGCCACTTCCGCCCATGCGGGCCTTCCATTCGGCCTGCATTTCCTTCATTTTTTCCTCAACAATCTGGTCATATTCTTCTTTGGTGACGGTCTTGCCACCTTTGGGTGCCTCAAAATCGGAAGGATTCATGGCCTGCAATGCGATGGAGTCGGCCGTGATCACCGTGGTGCCACGATCCCTTTTCAATTCCAGCTCCAGGATCATGCCGGGGAGCTGTCCATAGCCATTGGGTCCGGCAGGGACGGGAATCGTCGGGCAAAACCAGCCCACGACCTGATTGGTGTCTTCCATGGCAACGGCCTTTTGACAGACGTAGCCAGCGATTTGCTTGGCGTCGCCCATGATTTTCCAAGTGAGCTTCTTCACGTCGTCCTTGATGAGGAATTCCCGCTCGAAAAACTCACGCTTTTCTGTGAATTTGCCCTTTTTCAGGTCCCAGTGATGGATCGCCTTGTTGTTGCCCATCATCCGGCGGAAGCCGCCACGACCTTCGGCATTGGCTTGGGCGGCTGCTTCAGCGTCGATTTTCTCCTGCTTGGGCGCCGTTTTGTAATAGGCGAATTCAGGGGAGAAGGAGAGGTCCTTATAATAGGTGAAGCTCTTCGGCATGCGCTTGCGCATTTCCTCGACTTGAGCGCGCATGGCAGGATCCATGTCCGCAGGGGGCGTCCAGTTGATTTGGGTGACCTCTGCGTAGGTGATCACACCAGCATTGGTGGTCTGAGCGAAGAGGGTTGCAGGAAGCAAACCCAAAAACAAGAGGAGCTTTTTCATTCCTTGTGCGAGATTTCTGACGACAAATTTAGCAAATCACGGGCCATGTGGGGCGAGGATAGGGGGGTTAAACATTGTTAACCTCGGCGAAACGGGGAAATATGTCGCCCAAATTGCATGTTTCGACATCCAATTCCCGAGATTCACGTAGATTTGATCCAGGTAATAAGTAGCCGATATGAGGAAATATTTGTTGGTAACTGTCTTGGCGGGTGTCGCAGTGCTGGGTTTTGCTGGATGCAAAGACAAACTGGAACGCGTTCCTTGCAATGGCACAAGTCCCACTTGGGATGCCAAAGTGTTGGACATCGTCGCAGAATCTTGCTGGGGCAGCAATTGCCACGGAAATGGGTCACAGCGAGGCGATTACACTTCATTTGCGGGCATTCAGCCCACATTGCAAAACGGGACCTTTGAGACAGAGGTCTTGGAGACGCGGCGGATGCCGCAGGACGGATCCTTGCCTGACAGCACACTTGCCACGCTGCAATGCTGGCTGGAAAATGGATTCCCAGAAAACTGAATCAAGTGTCCCGGCATCCGTGATTTGAGGCTATCTTGGCCGGAAATACGGATTTGCATGGCTTCGTTGCTTCAATTGTATGGCCGCAGGGTTTGGGTCGTCGTCGATCGGCGGCATGTGACCGGTGTGCAGGCCGCTTCGGGATTGGCGGAGACGCCGGAGGGATGGCTTTTGGCCTGTGACGATGTTCCGGACATGTTTTTGGTGGATTTGGAGGGACAGGTTCAGGGTCAGTATGCGATTTCCGCAGCGCCGCCTGTGCTTGTGGATGGCCGTGTGCCCAAGAAGCACAAGAGGGATTTCGAATCGATCGCTGACTACCGACAAGGTCGGGACACGCATTTCTGGGTGATTGGCAGTGGTTCGAAGCTGCCGCAGCGTTCGTACATCGTCCAAGCGAGCTGGCAAGGCGGGCTCAAATCCGTGAAAGAGATCCAGGCTGAGCGGCTGTACAAGCACTTGATGTCAGTTTCCGGAATTACCGAGGAATCGCTGAACATCGAAGGCGCGGCAATTTTTGACAAGAAAATCATTTTGCTGAACCGTGGCACGAATCAGACGCTGGTGATGGATCAATCGGCGTTCGGGCGATTCCTGGACGCGGGATGCACCGGAGCGGTGCCGGATGTGCAGGTGCACGGATACAGCTTGCCGGATATCAATGGCGTGCAATTGGGTTTCTCGGGCTCATGCACGGATCTGCGGCGAAACCGGATTTATTTCAGCGCATCAGCTGAGGCGACAGACAACTGGGTCGATGACGGACAAGTGCTCGGGAGTTTCATTGGATGGATAGTGCGGCCGACAGCCGCGGATGGCGGCGAGATGCATTTGGTTCCCGTGGTGGATGAACAAGCCGAATTATTGCCATTGAAAATCGAAGCGATCGGATTGCTGCCCGCCGTGGACAGCAAGGTGCGGATGCTCGCGCTGACCGACAGCGACGGCGGCGAGTCCGAGATGCTGGTGCTCGAGATGCAGACATGGTGAGTTGGACGAATTGCAATGGCCCTAGTTCGACCCGAATTCCGCTACATCCATTTGTCCTATAATTTATGTTATGTTAAATAGGAAATTGCTGAACCTCACCCACTTGGCGTGAATCATTCATTTTTCATTTCAAAACCTCTGTATTGTTCCTGGCTCAGTGGGCTGCTGAATCGATTAGATTTTGAAACGCAATCCGTCAATTGATTCCCCGATTCTGCTGGCAATCATTGGACGATTCGTTAAGAATGATGACAGCTTCGGAGCGCCTAGCTTCATGGTCGATTCGGTTTTCGCCCGTTCGCATCGTCCCTGATTCAAATCGGTTTCGAGCATTTGTGTTCCGGCCAAGATTCTTGTTCTCCACTTCCCCTATCGCTTGTTCGGGATTTCGGTTTTTTGAATTCATTGGAATTCTAAAGCCCCTGCCACGGATACTGCACAGCAACCAACCCTCACAGTGCTCAGCCGGATGATGACGCTGTTCGCGCCGAGTCGGACTAGCATTTCTCACGAAAATTTGCAACATTTACCGCCGAATTGTGATGACCAGCGTCTGCAAGATAAATATCTCCCGCAAAATCGGACGAGGATTGGCTTTGATCTTCGGGCTGATGTTGCTGATTGAAGTGGGCTGCATGCCTTACTTCAGCAGCTTTGGGACCGATTTTGAGCACTCCCTGATCGCTGAGCTCACCGACCTGGAAAACAAGGAGAAAGCCGAGGAATACCGCCCGGATTTTGATCATCTCCTCCCCGATTTCGTTTTCTTCCACCTCCCCGACCCGTTGGACATCAATGACCAACCGTGGGTTTCCTCGTTCGAGGATGACTTGGGGACTGGTCCGGAAACGGACATTTTCCTGTTGCAACGAAACTTTAGATTATAAGCTGCATAACGCATGCTGGATCATTGCTGGGTGAACTGCGCCCGATGCAATCTCCGCGTGCTTGAAGTCATTGCGTTGGCACAGAGGCATCCGTATCGCAGAAAACCTCTGGAATTCAGCCAACAACAGCCGATTCGGCTGGGATTAAGAAACCACATTCACCGTCGTTTTTTGACTTCGTGTTATGCAAAAGGACAATACCGTCGCTTCAAGTGCACCCATCGCACAGGTGCCAAGTCGCGGTCTGAGAGGCCTCAAAGAGAATTGGAAGGCCGATCTGATCGCAGGTTTTAGTGTTTCATTGATCGCCTTGCCCCTCTGTCTGGGCATCGCAAAAGCCTCAGAATTTCCTGCAATCGCAGGTGTGATCACGGCAATCGTGGGTGGCATCCTCGCCTCCCGCCTGACCGGCAGCTTTGTGACCATCAGTGGTCCGGCCGCAGGTCTGATCGCCATCAACGTCGCTGCTGTCACCACGCTCGGTGGCATCGAGCCCGACCCCGTGACCGGCAATGCCGCAGGATATCCCTTCGCCTTGGCCGCGATCGTGGTTGCAGGCTTGTTTGTCATGTTGTTTGGCCTGCTCAAAGTCGGGCGGTTGAGCGACTTCTTCCCCTCGGCGGCTGTCCACGGCATGTTGGCGGCAATCGGGATCATCATCATCATCAAGCAAGCCTATCCTGCCATCGGTGTGGCGCCCAAAAAGGGCGCGGAGCTCATCGAATTGGCGGCAGAATTGCCTGCTAAGATCATGGAAACCAATCCCGTGATCGCGCTGATCGCGGCGCTGAGCTTGGCGATTCTGATCATCTATCCGCGCATCAAGAACAAGTGGATCCGCCTCGTGCCCGCCCCAATGTGGGTCATGCTGATCGCTGCGATCCCGATGACGTTCCTCTTCGACCTGCTCCATCACCATGAGTACACCCTCGGCGGACACTCCTACGACTTGGATCCCAAGTACCTGGTTCAACTGCCCGAGCGGATCACAGATGGCATC
>JAXLVK010000173.1:0-5651 GCA_046329055.1 Bacteroidia bacterium | reverse complement strand
CAAGACATGCGCAGGAGTGCGAATAGCCCCATGGGTGTGCATTGGGCCGCGCTGCATCGGATAGTGGCTTGGGAACCTGAAAGTGACTACCCAGAGATTTTTGAATGTTTACAGGAGTTGATGCAGTCGCAGCCATCGAAAGAAATTGAGATGTCCGTGCAGGATTTGTTGCGGCGATCGACGCATCCCCGTGCCAAGGAGATATTGAACCAATCAATGGAGACCCACAAGACGCCATGAAACACGAACGCCCCGAAGAGCTTCCCCATATTCAAGACCGGACTTGGGTGCCGATTTTGAAGGAAATCTGCGACCACAAGGTGCCGGAGGAGCGGCGCATTTTGCTTGCTAAGAAGGTGCTGCGCAGCGATTATGTGCAGGCTTGGGTCGAGGTCATGGAGGAATACCGGCGTCTCCAACCCGATACACGCTGGGGACGTGAGAATTGGATCGACAAGATTGCGGGGCCGATTCGACTCAAGGCTCTGAAAGTGTTGCAAGGGCATCCTGGGCCGAGTAACCGGCATTGGGATGCTGCGATTGCTGCCCTGGCGCTTTGCTGCAAGGCCAAGGATATCCCCGCATTGTTGCGGATTTGCAAGCTGGCGATTGTGGACGGGAAATATGACCTAGAACCCATGGACATCGGTTGGTGCTTTGGGAGGATCATCTTGTGGAAGCCGGAGCAGGATTATCCAGAGCTGTTTGATTTCCTTGAGCAGCACCTCTGGGATGTCGATGAGCATTTGCGTCAGGAGTTCTTTCATTTGTTGCTGAATTCCAATCATCCACGCACCGAATCCATGCTTCTTGCGGCGATTGAGCGCGGAGCCGATACTTACTGGGGTCTGCTTGCAGAGTGGTACCTATTTCTCAAGGATGAAGCGAAATACTTGGAACGTGCTCAGGCAGCAATGGCGCATTACAAGGGCTTGGGGGAAGCTTTGTTTGCGACGGAATACCTCAAGTATCTGTCTGAAAATGCGCTCCGGAACTTCGAATATGAGATCAATGATTTTCTGGAGGGTGATGATGAGGAAGATGAATCCCAGGAGGAGGAGAAACCTGATTTTGTCCTGGAATTGGATGAGGCTGAGGTTGAACGATTGGTTGCTCGACTGAAGGAGATGGATGCAATTCCGGAACCGCTGCACCGCCTGCTCGCAGACATGGTGTATGTGGAAGGCGATACATTCCCATTGATTGCAGATGATGGAGAGTTTTTCCGTCCACTTCACCTCGAGACCAACCCGATCACCTTGACGGATTTTGCCATTGGGAAGTACCCTGTTACGCAATCTCAATGGGAGGCCGTGATGGGAACCCGGAATTGGAAATCCGAAGATTGCCCGGATTGTCCGATGGAGAATGTCACTTGGTTCGATTGCCAGCTGTTCCTAGCGGTGTTGAGCAGGTACACAGGTGAGGATTTCCAACTGCCCACAGATGCCCAATGGGAGTTTGCAGCGCAGGGAGGCGTGTTTCGCAGGAATCCGCCCCATCGATATCCGGGCTCCAATGACCTGAATCGAGTAGGGTGGTACGAGGAAAACTCCGGAGGCAAGTTGCACCCCGTTGGCTTGATGGAACCCAACCGGCTGGGCATTTATGACATGGCGGGAAGCGTGCGGGAGTGGTGCTATGATGTCGAGAACCCTTGGTATTTCTTCAAGGAGCGCCCTTTGATTGATCCCACAGGTGCCCGTCATGATGGGAAGCGCGTTCAGCGAGGCGGGTGCTATGCGAAATCGGAGTTTTGGGCAAGGCTTAGCCAACGGCATGGGGAGACCCGAACGAGGCAAGTGCTGAGGTGGGGTTTCGGGTTGTGAGACTGGCAGGGGCGGGGAAATTACAGGGATTCGAGCCTCATGAATGACGCGTCGAATTGGCTATATTGCCACATCGGAGGGATCTAATTCTACGCAAATTCCGGTTTTGGTTATTCAACCAATTGCCCTGATCAAAAGAACCTCTCGCCATCCCATCCAAAATAGAACATCATGTCCTGCCGCTCGAAGTCGTACATTGTGATCTTGCACACCGCAATATCGTCGGGCGAGTCCCAAAACCACCGGCAGATGGTTTCAGTGAGCACATTCGGGTCGTGCGCGATGCTACATTCCTGCAGGGTAATATGGTACCACGTGTCATCCCCCCCCATTTCCATGATGCCGATTACATTGCCGCCCGCGTCGCGCACGGCACATTGGGCATAGAATGCGGCGCCATCTTGGCTGCCGGACATTGTCTCGGGATCCACATTGAGTCCGACGAGCAGTTCGCCCTGTGTGAGTTTCCAGACCCTGGCCAAGAACCATGAAGGGGTGCGGGTTACATCAAATTGGAAGGGTGCAAAATCCCAGAGAAATAACAACTCCCAATCCTTTCGTTCTTCGGGAAGCAAGCGCCCATAGGGCACCACATTTGGTACCTCCGCTAGGAAATGAAAGAATTCCAGTGTGTATGGGCCGACTTTGAATGCCATTAGCTATCGAGCGATCATGATTTTTCCTGATTTTATGGAAGCGCGATCAACCTTGATGCGGTAGGCATAGATGCCGCTCGGCACTCTAAGAGGGATTTCATGCACCCCTTGGAATGCCGTAGCGTACACCACTTGACCTTGTGCATTTACCAGAATCAATTCACCGGAAAGGCCGTTCCCAGCTACCCGCAATACATCCCGCGCCGGATTCGGCCATACCCGAACCTCCGCCATCTCCGCAGCATCCGTCCCCACCACCATGGTGCACCCAAACCCCGCCAATTGCGTCTGCAAGGCATTTCTCCGTCCGATCACGAAGTCCTTCAAGCCCGGGATTTGCCCCTGCGGGCCGCTGCTGATGGGCGTATTGATATTGTCCTCGAACTGCTGATTGGTGTACATCTTGTTGGGGTCGGCATAGACATCGGCGCGGATCAGGTTCGCAAGGCTGTCGATGATGGGGTAGAGGTGCGCTGTGGTGAAGTCGTAGGTTGCGAGGGAGCAAAGCCGGTCCACATACGCGTCATGATAGATGGTGTTTTGAAGCATCTTGTCCGTCAGTGGGCGGCTGCTCGCAGGATTGGGGATGTAAAACGGCGACATCGTCTGAATCCCGGGCCATCCCATTCCCATTTGGAAGTTGCCGAAAGCCTCATTCACGTCCCAGCTGATGAATTTGAACCGATCCTCGATGGTGTCGTGGTAGATGTAGTAATTGTGCCCGGAGCCCTGATAGCTGTCCAGATTGGAGAAGAGGATATTGCTCGCCCACACGCCGATGAACGTCTCCGTGTCCAGCACCCGCTCCAGAGAATCGTGGAATTGCCCGCTGGGAGTATTGTTGATCTCGTCGATCAGGTGAACGAGGTCGGTCCAGTCGTTGGCGGTTTCATTGGTTTTGAGCTCGTAGTTGTTGTAATAGTTCGAAGGCAGGTTGCCTTGGTACTGCAACGACCCATTGGGATCACCCTTGAAGAGGTTGCCGTCGTTGTTGCCAAAGCGATCAGTGAGGAAGGTCTTGTTCACTTGCTCCACCATCGCGTACAGCCCCCACAAAGTCCCATTCAAATAGACCTTGGCATACGTGCAGCGGGGCGCTGGAATGCCATTCCTGTTGCAGAAATCGAGCATGATCTTCTCCCGCATCATCGTCGGATCCTTGAAGCTATTGTTCAGGTTCAGCGTCTTGAGTCCATCAAATTTTTGCCCGACGAACTCATCAAATGAGATTTTCATCGACTTCTTCACCCCGGGATAGCTGTTGTAGGAGCTGTTGCCCTTGAGTTGCACGCCAACGGAGTCCATGAATGTGCCATCGATGTCCACGGCGCCCAGCATCGGCTTGTCCAGCGGCTTGTAGGCGACGAGGCTGTCCCAGTACCCCGGCTGCGTAAAGGTGATGTGCACGCTGTGGATGCCAGGCACGTTGAACAGGGCGTCACCGTCGGTGGATTGGGCGAATACAGCCGTGGCAAACGCGACGATGGCAATGATCGTGATCAGAATGCGGTTCATGCGCCAAAAACGTTGTTGATTGGATTCAAGATAGCGGTGAATGCTGAGATTTCCTATCGCATTCTGGATTTGGGCCGTGACCCACCACCTGCGCGTGTCCTCGGAATCCGTTATCTTGCTGCAATGCTGATCGCCTTGATCGTTGCCGCCAGTTTGAATGTGATCTTGATGACCACACTGGCAGTGTTGTCCGGGAAGCACCCTCCTGCAACCAAGCCCGGCGAAGGGAAAAAGGGTCCCAGCAGCGCAGAACGGGCTTCCAAGGCATCGATCTCGATCATCATCGCGGCACGCAATGAGGCGGAAAACCTGCAACGATTCCTGCCCTCGGTCCTGCGCCAAGATTTTCCGGGTGAATGGGAAGTGATCGTGGCGCTCGACCGATGCTCGGATGATTCCGCTGCCGTCGTTGTGGCATTCCAGCCCAGGCATCGTCAATTGCGGCTGATCGCCATCGAGGCCCTGCCGGAAGGCTGGACCGGCAAGAAATTCGCATTGGACCAAGGGATCAAGGCCGCCAAGTTCGAGATCATCGCGCTGACAGATGCCGATTGTGAGCTGCCTCCGAAGTGGCTTGCGGGCATGCAGGGGCAGTTTGAGAAGGGAAATGACCTGGTCCTCGGGGTGAGCCCGTATTTCCCAGCTCCGGGCTTGCTGAACCTGTTCATTCGATTCGAGACGTGGATGACAGCCTTGCTGTACACCGGACTTGCGAAAATGGGACTGGCCTACATGGGCGTGGGGCGAAGCCTGGCCTATCGCCGGAAGTGGTTCGAGTCCGCGGGCGGATTCGCAGGGATCGCAGGACGGGTGTCGGGTGACGATGACCTGCTGGTGAATCACGCCGCACACTCCGGCAGGGTAGGGGTGCTGACAGGGATTGATTATCAAGTAGTTTCCTTGCCCAAGCGGTCATGGGGCGAGTGGTTCCGGCAAAAGGTCCGGCATGGCAGTGCGGGCACTGCCTACAGCCTGCGTTCCTTGCTCATTTTGTCGGGAATTCACGGGCTGCAACTGTTTTTTTATCTATCTTTGATCGTCGTTGTTCTTTGCGTGCCGGCTGTGTGGGCTTGGGCTTTGCTGGTCTATCTCCTGCGAACGTCCGCCCTGATGGGGGTTTTGGCTGCGGTTCCTTGGAAATCCAAGACCATGCCGTGGTTGGCTTTTCCAGTTCTGGACATTGCCTACCTCATTTACTTGATCCTGCTGCCCCTCGCTGCCCTGCGCAAGCAACCCAAATGGAAGTGACCCAAAATGACGGAAGCGTCTAAAAATACCCGCGACGACCTCGAACTGGTCAAGCGTGCCGCCGAAAAGGACCCCAAGGCCTACGAGAAGCTGTTGAAAAAATACCGCAAGTCGGTCTATTACATGCTCCTCAAGATGGTCAACAACGTGGACGATGCCGAGGACCTCACCCAAGAGGCTTTCGCCAAGGCTTTCAACTCCCTCCACAAGTTCGACTCCAAGTACGCCTTCAGCACCTGGCTGTTCCGCATCGCGACCAACAATTGCATCGACTTCATCCGGAAAAAGCGGGTGCAGACGATCAGCATCGACTCGCCCTACGAAAACGACGAGGGTGACAGCTTCCAATTTGACATCAAGGATCCCGACGACAACCCCGATGAGGTCATGCTGCGCAAGCAGC
>JAXLVK010000172.1:0-6092 GCA_046329055.1 Bacteroidia bacterium | reverse complement strand
CTTGCGCCACCACCAATTGCCGGAGCTTGGCCAAGGCAGCCCCATCGCGCACCGCCACCTCAAGCGCATGCCGCGCCGCCTCCAGATCCGGCGCCTTGCCGCCCAAGACCACCATCGCCGAGCCCAATGTCAGGCAGAGCTCCAGCAGGTCCTCCGGTCCTTCGCCCTTCAGCGTTGCGATCGCCTCCTTGATCTCCAGCGCATTCCCGATCGCCAGCCCCAGCGGCTGACTCATATCCGTCACATACGCCACCGTCTGCCGCCCCATCCGCTGCCCAATCGTCACCATCTCCCGCGCCAATTCGAAGCTGTCCTCCTCCGTCTTCATGAACGCTCCGCTGCCCGTCTTCACGTCCAGCACGATGGCATCGCAACCCGCCGCCAGCTTCTTGCTCATGATACTCCCCGCGATCAGGCTCACATTTTCCACCGTTCCCGTGACATCCCGCAAGGCATACAGTTTTTTGTCCGCAGGCACCAGATTGGCAGTCTGCCCGGCGATGGCAATTCCGATTTGGTTCACGTTGCGGATGAAGGACTCCATGTCCATCTCGATTGTGAAACCCTTGAATGATTCCAGCTTGTCCAATGTCCCCCCAGTATGCCCGAGGCCACGTCCACTCAATTTCCCCACCGGCACACCTAGCGCAGCCACCATTGGCCCTAGCACAATGCTCGTCTTGTCCCCGACACCTCCCGTGCTATGTTTGTCCACCTTGATGCCATTGATCCCGCTCAGGTCGATTGTGTCCCCGCTATGGATCATCGCCTCCACCAGCGCCTGCGTCTCAGCCCCCTCCATCCCACGGAAATACACTGCCATCATCAGCGCCGACACCTGATAATCAGGAATCTCCCCCGAAACAAAGCCTTGGATCATCCATTGGATTTCTGCCGCGCTCAGGATTCCCCCCTCGCGCTTCTTCACTATCAAATCGACCATTCTCATAATTCAACCCAGTTTTGCCAAAATCCCCTTCACCAGGGCGATGAACCGTGGACGCGCCGCATTTGCCACCGCCACGACATGTGCATGTTCCAGCGGCACCAGCGTGTCCGGGTCTGCCATGTCCGTGATGCAGCTGATGCCCAGCACCTTCATCCCCATGTGCACAGCCACAATCGTCTCCGGCACCGTGCTCATCCCGATGGTATCGCTGTCGAAGCTCTTCACCATGCGCAGTTCCGCCTTCGAGAAATAATAAGGTCACTCACGGCGGTATAAATCCCCTGCAGGTATCGATTCCCAGTTCCTCCCCCACTTGCCTACCCAGGGCGATCAACCCCTTGTCATAAGCCGAACTCATATCCGGGAACCGTGGACCCAGCTTGCCCAGGTTCTTTCCGATCAAGGGATTGTCCCCCATGAAATTGATATGGTCCGTGATGAACATGAGGCCGCCTGGATAGAAGCTCGTGTTCAAAGCGCCGCAGGCATTGGTCACAATCAGCGTGCCCACTCCCAGCGCTTGGAACACCCGCACCGGAAAGGTCACCTGCTGCAAGGAATAGCCTTCGTAGTAGTGAAACCGCCCTTGCAGGGCCACCACATTGCAGCCATTCAGCCGCCCTGTGACCAACTTCCCGGCATGCCCCTCCACCGTCGAGATCGGAAAATGCGGGATATCGTGGTAGTCGATCGCCACCGCGTCCTCGATCTCATCCGCCAGTGCGCCCAGCCCCGAACCCAGGATCAGGCCAATCGTCGGTTGCACCCGGATTTTTCCGCGGATATACCCCGCCGCCGCCTCGATGTTTTCCAATGTATCTTTTTCCATTGCCTAGAATGCAATTTCACATCACCCGGACGATGCCCCGCACCAGCCCGATGAACTTGTCTTTCACTGTTTCCATGGTCTCCACCACCTCCGCATGGCTCAATGCCTTCTCACTGATGCCCGCCGCCAGGTTGGAGATGAAGGAGATGCCCAGCACCTCGATCCCACAATGCACCGCCGCATGCACCTCCGGCACCGTGCTCATCCCCACTGCATCGGCCCCCAGCCTCCGCGCCATCCGCACCTCGGCAGGCGTCTCGTAGGTCGGCCCCGTGTTGCAGAGATAGACGCCCTGCTGCAAAGCAAATCCCTGCCCAGCAGCCACCTGATGCGCCACCTGCGAAAGCCGCTCACTGTATGCCCGCGACGTGTCCGGGAACCGGGGCCCCAGTTCAGCCAGGTTCGGCCCGATCAGCGGATTGTTGAACAGCATATTGATGTGGTCAGTGATGACCATGAGGTCGCCTTCGCGGAATCCGGGGTTCACCCCACCCGCCGCATTCGTGACCACAAGCATTTTCACGCCCAGCAACCGCATTACCCACACAGGCATCGCCAATGCGCGGATCGGATAACCTTCATAGTAATGGAACCGGCCCTGCATCACCATCACATTCCGCCCCTCCAGCCGACCGATCACAAAGCGGCCTGCATGTCCCTCCACCGTCGAAACCGGAAATCCCGGAATCTCCCCGTAGGGAATATGTATGGGCGAATCCACCTCCTCTGCCATCACCCCCATCCCAGAACCCAGGATCATCCCAATCTCCGGCTGGAAATCCCCCAGTCGCCCTCGCAGGTAAGCAGTCGCGGCCTTGACAGCCTCTGTATCGTAGGCATCATGTTGAAGGACGCTCATACAGCACCCTCCTTCCTGATCATCCCCCAGAAGCTCACGCCTTTGGTCTCGCCCTCAACGCCCAGCATGTCCAGGATCGTCGCACCCATGTCCGCGAATGTCGCCCGCGTCCCCATGTCCACCCCGGCGCGCACATGCTGCCCATGCACCAGCACAGGCACGTACTCGCGGGTATGATCCGTCCCTTTATATGTGGGATCGTTTCCATGGTCCGCCGTGAGCATCAGCACATCATCCGGCCCCAATGCCGCCAGGATTTCCGGCAGCCGCGCATCAAATTCCTCGATGCAGCGGCCATAGCCCTCCACATCGCGGCGGTGACCATAGTGCATATCGAAATCCACGAGGTTCGTGAACACCAGCCCCTCGAAGTCCACCTTCATCCAAGCCAGTGTATTGTCGATGCCCTCTTGGTTGTCCTTGCTCTTTTTGTTTCCGGAAATGCCACGCCCATTAAAAATGTCCATGATTTTCCCGACGCCATACACACGCTTCCCAGCCCCCATCAGGTAATCCAGGATCGTATCGCTAGGCGGATCGATGCTGAAATCGTGCCGATTGGCAGTCCGCATGAACCCACCCGGCTTCCCGATGAAGGGCCTCGCAATCACCCGGCCCACAGCCCAGTCGCCTTGCAGCAGCCCACGCGCGATCTCACAGATGCGGTATTGCCGCTCGATGGGGATCACCTCCTCGTGCATTGCAATTTGGAACACACTGTCGCTGCTCGTATAGACGATGGGGTACCCCGTGCGCATGTGCTCCTCTCCCAGCTCATCGATGATCACCGTCCCGGAGGCCGGATAGTTCCCGATGGTCCGCGTCCCGATCTCCTGCTCGAACCTGTCCATGATTTCCCTGGGAAAGCCCTCCGGAAAATACGGGAAGACCATGTCCGGCACCAAGCCAGCGATTTCCCAGTGCCCGGTGATCGTATCCTTGCCCCGGCTCTGTTCGGCAGCCCGCCCGAAGGCAGCACTTGCCGCAGAATTCGCAGGCAGCCCCAAGCCCGGCAGATTGCCCAAGCCCATGGCAAGCAAGTTCGGGATGCGCAGGTTCATCTTGGCTGCGATATGCCCCAAGGTATTGCTGCCCACGTCCCCAAATGCAGCAGCATCAGGGAGTTCCCCGACCCCCACGCTGTCCAAGACGATGAGTATGACTCTCTTGATCACCTCGTGATACAGTCCTTTTGGTGTAGGGGTGGAAGTTACAAGGATTATTGGTACTTGAAAACTCCTCTATTTCTTTGCGCTTTGGTGGCCTTTGGTTATTATATTGGCTGAAATTTCAATTCGGCAGGATATGGTTTATCAATTCAAATTGACGCTGATAGGAATCGAACCTCCGGTTTGGAGGACCTTGCTGCTCGAGCCTACCATGACCATGGAGGAGCTGCACTACGTGACACAGAGCGCTTTCCAATGGGATGCGGACTGGGACTATGAGTTCTCGAGCGGCCGCAGGAAGATCCTCGACCCCAATGTGGACAGCGCTGAGGAGGACGACGAGTTCGCATCGGACATCCTCGTGGGGCAGGCATTCCGCAAGGCAGGGGACAAATGGCTCTACGCCTATGACCTCGAGGAAAGCAACTGGCAACTGGAGGTGGTGCTGGAGGCGATCGTGGAGATGAATGCCGCCACACAGTACCCCATGTGTACCGGAGGTGCCCGTGCATGTCCACCAGAGGACATCGGTGGCGTGGCCAACTACCTCAACGACCTCCTCATCCTCAAGAACCCCAAGGATCCCTCCTTCGCTGAGATCCGCGACTACTACGGAGAATTCGATCCAGAGGCATTTGACAAGGACGAAGTCAACGCCGAGCTCCACGACCCGGACAACTGGGTGGACGAAGACGAAGACGACGCCCCCAGCGGCCAAAACGTCCCAAGAGGCGGCCGCTAATCAGGTAAAAAGGAAGAAGATCAGAACGGCCCCGATGGAGCCGTTTTCGTTGTGACGGTTGCGAGCCAAAGCGCTCGCACCCCCCCAACCGCGCCCGCAACCGTGCAACGCGCTCACCACCAGTCCACCACCGTCAAATTGATCCGGAACTGCTGCTGCGCCACCGCGGGCTGTACCTCCTCCTGACGCACCCGCTCGGGGTAGGACTCTGGCTGCGAGCCTTGGGCCAGGAACTCCACCAATTCCGGTCGATCGTACCCCGGCTGCCCCTTGGGATCGGTATGGTCCACGCGGACCTCCCCCACCCCGGCGCGGAGCTTCACCGAGCTGTACACTACCTCGGTCCCCCGGACAAAATGGAACTCCGCCCGGCGGTTGAATTGGCGGCCTTTGTCATTGTCATTCGTGTCGAGGGGCTTGTTTTCGCTGTAATTCTTCGCCTCGATCCGCGACGGGTCGATGCCCTGCTCGATTAGGTAGGCAATCGGCGTCTTGCAGCGGTTCATGCTCAGCTCGATGTTGTAGGAAACGGTATTGTACCAGTCGGTGTGTCCGTGGATCTCCACCTTCATGTCTGGGTTCTTTTGCAGCATCGCGATCACGGCATTCAGCTCCACCTTGGACTCCTGACGCAGGTCGTACTTGTCGAAGTCGTAGTAGATGTGCATGATCTCCGGGAAGCGTTCGCCTTGCTCGGTGACGATCTCGGGCCGCTTGCGCATGTAGATGTTCTTCTCAATGCGGATGTCCTTCCCGAACAGCTTGGGCGCATTCAACTCCTCCGAATGCAAGGGATAGCCATCGGCGACGACTTCCAGGGTGTATTGGTGCTCGGGGTCAAGGTCGAAGTGGAACAGCCGCGGCCGCCGCTTGTCGATCACGCTGACCTGGATCGCATTGCTGCTCTTGTCGATGAGCCGGACGGTGGCGGGCAAGGTGTCTCCCGATCCCTCATCCATCACGATGCCCTCCAACTGGATGTTGAAGTAGCGGCGCGGATAGGGATAGTAGGGGAAATAGATGGTGTAGATGTCCTTTTCGCCGTAGCCGCCTTCCTTGCCGCTGCTGTAGTAGCCCGTGAGCCCATCCGCCGACAGCACGAAGTAGATGTCATCGTCTGGGGTGTTCACGGGATAGCCCATGTTCAGCGGATTCAGCCATTTGTCCTCGTTTTCATTGTATTCCGTGACGAAGATGTCCCAGCCGCCCATGGATTTGGGGCCGTTGGAGCTGTAGTAGAGGGTCTTGCCGTCGGGGTGGAAATAGGGTGCGTCGTCGTCCCAAGGGGTGTTCACGGTCGGGCCCAGGTTCGTCGGTTCGCCCCAGCGGCCATTGGGTTGCTTTTTCACCATGTAGATGTCCCGGCCGCCGATGCCGCCCGGACGGTCGCTGCTGAAAAAGAGCTTCGAGCCGTCGGCGCTCACGCAGATGCAGGCCTCGTAGTATTTGGAATTCAGCGGGCGCTCCACGTGGGTCGGTTCCCGCCACGCCTTCCCCAGGGTGTCGAAGTCGGTGACGTACAGCCCGCCGTCCTGCTTGTGGCG
>JAXLVK010000171.1:0-6414 GCA_046329055.1 Bacteroidia bacterium | reverse complement strand
TCCATGTGCTGCTTGCGGCAGTCACAACTATGCTCTGTACCCTGTGCATCTAAACCCTTGGTTGCCACAGGATTACACCTACTCCAAATGCAATGATTGTGCATTTGTGTACGTCAACCCCAGGCCACTCCCTGAGGAAGTCGAAGAGATTTATGCTGCGCATACCAATCCTTTCGATCAAGAGGAGTATGAAGGCATGGAAGTGGAAGGCGATACCTTGGAGAGGCTCGTATCCAGACTCAAGAAGGAGCTGCCCGAAGGGCATCTGCTTGACATGGGCTGCGGTCGCGGTGACTTCTTGAAAGTCGCTCAGGATCATGGATATACGGTGCATGGTTCCGACCTCAGCACCGCTCCCAGCCCCCATAAAGACATTCCGATTTTCCAAGGATTCCTCAAGGATGCCAATTTCCCCACGGAGGAGTTCGATATTATTGTGACCAGAAATACCCTGGAGCACATCTTTGACCCAAATGAGGATTTGCGCGAGCTCAACCGCATTTTGAAGCCCGGCGGACTTCTTTACGTCAAAGTGCCCCACGTAAAATATGAGGAGGGATGGAGGTGCAGGGCCTTCTTCGGATTCAAATCCCTGTTTACTCCCCCCGTTCACTTGAACCATTTCAGCACCTCAACCCTGTCCGGAATCCTGGAAAGGAACGGCTTCGAGGTGATCACTTGGGAGAGTGAAAAGCCCTCAAAATCAAAGAGTAAGCTCAAGAATGCAGTGCTTGAAACGGGCTACGCCGCCATCGATGCGATGAAGTCCGTGAGCTTTGGTAAGGCATTTCCTAAGCCTGTCCTTTGCGTTCTTGTCCGCAAAGTGGGTCTGCCCACTTACGAGGCTGCCCTCGAAACGCCGCTCCGCGAGCCGCTCCACCCCGCCGAACCCAAGGTGGTCACGAAACGCCGCGAAGTTGTTGCCGAGCAGCAGCTCTCAGCTTGATTCGAGTTTAGTATTTGCAGCGTTCTTTCGGGGTTTTTTGCCTCCGCCGCTCAATGAGGTTCCATCGTGGATTTCATGAATGGTCGCGGTGTGTGGTAAATACGTTAAAACGTTCTTGTATTTGGGACGCTATTGAGGAGGGATGGAACGCTCTCCCGCTGTGTCTCGCTTTGAATCTGCAACGAGTTCTCTATATCTATAAATGAATGAAACCTGGGGTTCCCCGCCCCGGTTTCATTTTTTTTATGGGTACCCCACAAAGACGGGCCTTCACCATCCCTCCAAAACGCGAACCTCCGCGTAGCAAGCCTGTGCTACGCGGAGGTTCTTTCATTCAGCCCGACTCAAGCCCTACCCTGCGTGTACCGATCTCGGTTTTCCTCGAAGTCTCGGACCGTCGCCGCGATGCCTTCCGAGAGGCTGACCCTGTGGCGGATGCCAAGTCCATGCATCTTGTCCACGTTGAGCCACTTCCGGGGAGTCCCATTCGGCTTCGACGTGTCCCATACCAATTCGCCCCCAAAGCCGACCGTCCGTGCAACGGTCTCAGCGAGCTCCTTGATCGTCACGTCCTCTCCAGTCCCGAGGTTCACGAATCCCGGCTCATCAAAGCTCTCCATCAATTGCACGCAGGCAGCGGCTAGGTCGTCCACATGCATGAACTCCCGTCGCGGGCTGCCATCGCCCCACAACGTGACAGTTGGCGCATTCGATTGCTTGGCTTCCCAGAATTTTCGGATCATCGCGGGCAGGACATGGCTGCCGTTCAGGTCGTAGTTGTCGTTGGGGCCGTAAAGGTTGGTGGGCATGGCGGCAATAAAATGGCTGCCATACTGCGCCCGATAGGCATCGCAGAGTTTGATGCCGGCGATTTTTGCGATGGCGTAGGGTTCATTGGTCGGTTCAAGGAGCCCGGTGAGCAAGGCATCCTCGCTCATGGGTTGGGGGGCATGCTTGGGGTAGATGCAGGACGAGCCGAGGAAGAGCAGCTTTTTCACGCCATGGACGTGGGACTGATGGATCACATTGTTTTGGATCATCAGGTTCTCGTAGATGAACTGCCCGCGCAGGGTGTCGTTGGCGAGGATGCCGCCCACCTTGGCTGCGGCCAAGAAGACGTAGTCCGGGCGCTCAGAGGCGAAAAATGCTTCCACCGCCGATTGGTTGCAGAGGTCCAGTTCGGCATGCGTCCGCACCACGATGTTCCCGAAACCCTGCCGTTTCAGTTCCCGGACGATGCCCGAACCCACCATGCCCCGGTGCCCGGCGACATAGACCTTAGCTGATTCTTCCATGCTTGGCCTCCCTTTCCGCCTCCTTGAGGTCGTGTTCCATCATGATTCCTACCAATTGTTCGATGCCCACTTTCGGTTCCCACCCCAGTTCGTTGCGTGCCTTGGACGGGTCGCCGATGAGCAGGTCCACCTCCGCAGGACGGAAATACCGGGGATCGATCACCACAATCGTTTTCCCTGACTTCCTGTCAATGCCCACTTCCTCCCGACCGCTTCCTTCCCAGATGATCTCGTACCCCGCATGTCGAGCGGCGATCTCCACAAAGTGCCGTACTGAGTAGCACCTGCCCGTGGCAATCACGAAGTCGTCGGCGCGGTCCTGCTGCAACATTTGCCACATTGCCTCCACGTATTCCTTGGCATAGCCCCAGTCGCGTTTGGCGTCCGGGAAACTTCCGAGTTTGAGGACATCACGCAGGCCGTACCTGATCTGACTCAGGCACATCGTGATCTTGCGGGTGACAAATGTCTTGCCCCGGCGTTCGTCGTGGTTGAAAAGGATGCCGTTGCAGGCGTAGAGGTGATAGGCCTCACGGTTTTCGGTGATCCGAGCATAGGCCTTGGCCGCCGCATACGGGCTCCGCGGATAAAAAGGCGTGTTTTCAGTTCCAGGCACCTCCCGCACCTTGCCGTAAAGCTCGGAGGTCGATGCCCGTAGAACCTCGCCTGCGGGCAATGGTTCATCATCGCGTCCAGGATGCGGAGCGTCCCAACGGCATCCACCTGCGCCGTGTATTCCGGCACCTCAAAGGAAACCTGCACATGGCTCTGCGCCGCGAGGTTGTAGATTTCGTCCGGTTTCAGCCTGGACAGCAGCTTGTTCAGGTTCGCCGAATCCGTCATGTCTCCATGATAGAGACGAATCCGGGGATCCATGGTGAGGTGGTCGATGCGATCCGTATTGAAATTGCTGGCCCGGCGAATGAGTCCATGGACTTCGTACCCCTTTTCCAGCAACAGCTCAGCAAGGTAGGAGCCGTCCTGTCCGGTAATCCCGGTGACAAATGCCTTTTTCATCCCATCTATATCTACCGCCAAGATACATTCGGTCATCCATCGGAACAATGAGACTTAGCAGCCAAACGTGCTTTCGGCATCGGTCGCTTTTTCCTTTATTTTTGTCCCATGCGTTTTCCCGAGAGTTTGAAGCCCGGCGACAAGGTGGGCATCGTGGGTCCGGCCCGCAAGATCAGCCCCGAAGAGATGGCCCCCGCCATCGCTAGCCTCCAAGAGTGGGGGCTTGAGCCAGTCTATGGCAACCACCTCTATGCCAGCTACAACCAATTCGCTGGCAAGGACGCCGACCGCATCGCGGACATGCAGCGCATGATCGATGACCCGGAAATCAAGGCCATCCTCTTTTCACGAGGGGGCTATGGCTGCCTCCGAATTGTGGACGCCATCGACTTCAGCCCCTTGAAAAAGCATCCCAAATGGCTCGCGGGCTTCAGCGACCTGACGACATTCTCGGCAGCATTGCTCGACATCGGCGTAGCGAGCATCCATGGCCCGATGTGCATCTCCTGGAACGGAAAAACCAGCGATGCGATCACGCGCGGGCACCTGCGGCAGGTGCTCATGGGCCCGCCGCCTTCCTACAGCTATGCCCCGACACAGGCGGAACACCTGCGCACGGGCAAGGCGAGCGGCCGGCTTGTCGGCGGAAACTTGAGCATTTTGAGTCAGCTCATTGGGACGCCGCATGACGTGGACACCCGGGGCGCGATCCTCTTCATCGAGGACATCGACGAATACCTCTACCACATCGACCGGATGATGGTCCACCTCAAGCGCGCCGGAAAACTCAGCAACCTTGCCGGATTGGTCGTTGGCGGATTTGAGGGGGTGAAGGACAATGAGATCCCCTACGGCGCGACGGTCGAGGAGATCGTGCTCGATGCCATCGGTGAGGCGAATTATCCGGTTTGTTTCGGTTTTCCGACAGGGCATCAGCCCCGGAATTATCCCTTGATCGTTGGGGCCAAGGCGACATTGAGCGTGAGTCACAGCCTCGTGGAACTGCACCAAAGCCTCGACTGATGGAGCGGCACGTCGTCCAAACGGCAGACGGGTCGAGCTCGCTGTATGTTCCGGCATTGGATGAGCATTACCACAGCCGGCACGGGGCATTGCAGGAAAGCAGGCATGTGTTCATTCAAATGGGCCTTCTTCCCATCGCCTCTGAGCGCAAGGAAATCGACATCTTAGAAATCGGTTTTGGGACGGGGCTGAATGCCTTGTTGACGGCGCAGTTCGCGGCTGAAAATGGCTTGAGCGTCCGGTACTGGACCGTAGAGGCGTATCCGATGCAGCCGGAGGAGGTCGCTGCATTGAATTATGTGGACTTGATCGGAGGCGAGGGCCTTGTGGAGCTGTGGAGTGCCTTGCACAATGCGCCTTGGGAAGGGCTGCACGAAGTCGCGCCCGGATTTCGGATATGCAAAATGCAAGCAATGATCGAGGAGTTTGTCGCCCCCTCAGAGGTGGACCTGATCTACTTCGATGCATTTGCCCCGGAAAAGCAGCCTGAATTGTGGACCGACGCCGTGTTTGCAAAAATGAAGGACGCGCTCAAGCTTGGCGGGACGCTTGTCACGTATTGCGCGAAGGGCGTGGTTCGGCGAACCATGATTGCGCAGGGGCTGCAAGTTGAGCGCCTTCAGGGTCCACCCGGAAAGCGGGAAATGTTGCGTGCAAGGAAGGTTTGAACGGAGTGTCGAATTTCCTGATTTTCGCCCATCTACAACTTTCCTGAATACCGAAAATCCAGCAGTGTTTGATGGTCTGGATTCGTGGTGTAGGGCGTCAGAATCCTGAACCCCTACACCACGATTTTTCATCAAATTCTACCTGCAATATCATTCGTTCAATACTATCGGATACTGGGATTTTTTGTAAATAGAAGTGTCTGTAATTCAGGTATTTGTAAATATTTTTTACTGCTCAAATATTCCTCAAATTCCTTGACACGAGGTGTCAAAAGCCCATCCTATTTTTGATTATGCTCAAGAGGGAAAGGCAGTGCAACGACAACAGAGAAATGCACTGAAAAACCCAGCAGAGATTGAGCCTTCGCCAAGCAAAAATTGGCGATGCGGATGAGATTTTTTCACACCAAAATCCATATTGCTTATGTGTATTCAACTGAAAAACCAGAACGAGAAACCTGTCACCACCGACAAGGAGTTGCTTGAGATCCTGCCTTACATTCACACCCAGGCTTTGAAGGCTGTCGGGAAGCATCCGGACTTTCCGAAGATCGCTTCCAAGGAACATTACACTCTCGTGGTGAACGAAGTACGCAAGCTCTTCATCAATGCCGGCATCAGCCTCATCGAGGTGCCCAGCTTTGACCATGAGTACGAAGTCGTTTCTGAAATCCAGAAGACTGAGGCTCAGGTCTATGTGGACGAGATTGTGCGTGAGGGCATTGTCTCCCTCGTCGGCGGTCGGGTTCTCACGGAAGTGCTCGAAATCCTCGACAGCAGCCGGCAGCACCGCGCCAAGATTGTGGCATTCGAAGAGCTATTCGGCTATGTCGCCAACATGCGCACCCTTGCTGACAAGGAGCAATATGCCTTGCTTGTGGGGCTGAAGCTCGCCATCGCCAGCTTGGAATTCTGGCGCAATGAGCTCAATGACCGCAGGTCGCCCTACCGTGAGTTCGTGGTGAAAGAGGGCCAAAACCGTCGCCGCCTGCCTTGGGCAGACATCATCGGCGGCGTCGTGAACTGCATTGGCTGTGGCGTCGGCGGAACGGTTGCAGGCTGCATCGGTTGCGCATCCATCTCCAGCGGCTTGTCCTCCTCTTGGTTCGGAAACCAAACCAAGGAATGATCCGGCCTCCGGCATCAATCATAGTGCTTTTTTCAGTAGAAGGGATCGGGGCAATTTGCCTCGGTCCCTTTTTTGTTGCCAGGCAGAAATAACAACTCCCCCAAGACCCGTAGCCGTGGGGGAGCGCTTCACTTTACAAGGACAGTATCATGGATTCCAAATCCTGCTCCAATCCTCTAGCAAGCAAGAACCATGAATCTTGATCGCATATTTGTTTCCATCATTCAAGGCTGCAAAACTCGCCTCGTGAACCTTTTTCGACGGCAGGCACTTGCTCCTCGTCCACATATTGATGTTGGTCGCGCCAGGGGGAATGAAAAATTGCGCCGTCATTCC
>JAXLVK010000170.1:0-6539 GCA_046329055.1 Bacteroidia bacterium | reverse complement strand
TCTTGTTCGCGGCATTGATCGGCACGGCGGTCTGGACGGTGATGGCTTCAAGCGACCCCGCGCGCTGGTCACTGCAGGTCAATGAGCTGAGCCAATCCGCACAGGATCAGGTGCCCCTGCGCAGCTATACCCAAAACTACCGCACCATGCAGACCGAGATCGGCGCATGGCACGAGGAGGTGGTGTACTACGCGGGCATGATCACCCCCAGGGACTGGCTCATCCTCCTCTTCGTGGTCGCGCAGGTGCTGGGCTGGGCCTACCTCATGGCCGCCGCCACTTACATCAAGAACGTGGTCGCCTACCTGATCTTCTTCGCGTTTGCGATCCTGGTCTTCGTGGTGAATTCGCAGCCTTCCATGGATGGGGCGATGTTTTGGCTGATCAATCTGGGCTTGGCGGCAGTCGTGCTCGGTCCCGCATTCCTGTTGCAGCAGGAAATCATCAAGATGCGGTTCATCCCGCGCTTGCTCGTCTTCCTGGTGGCGACGGCATTGCCCTTCGTGCTGCAATTCATCAACGGCAAGATGACCGGCCTGCATTCCGCCACCGCCAATGCCGTCCTCGTCCTCGTGGTCGTCACGATCATCTACATCATCTTCGTTTCGAATGACCTGACGAACCTGCTCTTCTACGCCGCCACCAATTTCAAGAATCCCAAGTACCGGCAGCGCTTCCCCATCATCTTCACCTTCTTCCTGGTGATCGCCGCGATCGAGTTTGTGATGCTGCAAAAGCAAATGGGCTGGAACCTGCTGGCGGAGGGCAATGACATCTCCCTGCGCCCCATCCATCTGCTCGCCATCATGTCAGTGGTCGCTGTGGGCACCAAGCAGAACATGGGCCCGCTCCTCAAGAACTACCTCCCCGGCCTCCCCATGTCCCATGCATTCGCGGCATTGGGGCTGATCGTGATGAGCTTCATTGCCTACACGGTCTCCTTGGGCGAATACCTCTTCCTGAGCATGATCGAGCGTGTCACCATCATGCTCTTCTTCTTCACCGGGATCGCCCACTTCTTCTACATCTTCTACAACTTCGGGCCGCTGATCCGCGCCCGGATGAACTTCTATTTCCTGAGCATGTTGCCCAGGAGGCTGATGTTCTTCTTCGTGGTGATCTTTGGGATTGCGGCTACAGTGGGCATCGAGGCGAGCTCAAATGCCAAAAGCCAACGCCTGCTCAAGGAGACGATCTACAACCGCCTCGCGGACGACGCCCTGCTCCACGGCAACACCAAGGAGGCCATGATCCATTACAAAGCCGCTGTCTATGAGACCCGTGGATCCGTCAAGGCCAACTACAACCTGGCGATGCTGGAGATCTCCCAGAGCGCGGACCTCATGAATGCCAGGGAGCATTTCCGCCACGCTTCGGACTTCGTGCCATTTGCCCCGGCCTACCTGAACTGGAGCAACCTGGAGCAGAGCGATTACAGCCCCCGCCAAGCGGCCTATGTCCTCCGGGACGGCAGCAAGCGCGTCCGGGACGCCCATGTCTTCAACAACCTCGCCAAGGCCTACCTCGACATACAAGAGCCCGACTCGGCCATCCTCGCCCTCAAGCACGGACTCCGGATCGAGCCGCAAAATGGCGCACTCTACGCCAACCTGAGCCGTGTGTACATGGAATACGACAAGGTCGAGGAGGCCAAGAAGTTCATCCAAGCCGGGCTCGACCTCCCCAAGGCGCACCGTGCTGTCGTGACCAATGCCCTCTACCTGAACCTGCGGCACGATGCCCAGCTGAAAGTCTCCGAATCCCTGCTGGAGATTCCCGAGATCCACGACAGTTGGGAGACCAATTTCAACTTCGCCATCGACCGCTACCAACAGGGCGACTACGCCGGGGCGGACAAAATCCTGCGTCGTGGCCAGAAGGAGCCTGAGTCCTACGCGGACAGCATCCCTGCGGGCAGCCTGCGGGCGGATTCCTTGCTCTTGGATGGCATGTTGCTCTTCGAACGCGGGGAGATCGACCGGGCATTGAGCCGCATGGACTTCATCGATGTGAACTTCCCACAGTTGCGGCCCTACACGAACCACTTCCTCGGCGTGTCCTTCTTCGGGATGGGCGTGCCGGAGATGGCAGCGGCGTATTTCCGCAAATCCGTGGAAAATGGCCGTCCCAGCGACCTGCTTGCCGAGGCGCAGATGGAATTTGACCGGGGCAACCTGGACTATGCCTACAATCAGCTCAACCTCGCCCGCAGCCAGGACAGCACCTTGATCACAGCCGCCTCCCTGGAGTCCGCCAAGATCCAATTTGCAAATGGCGACTACTTCTTCGCGACCTTGGGAATGGAGCCGGGCATGCTGACATGGAAGGATTGGATGCAGGTGGGCCATGCAGCCGGGCAGCGCGGCAACAAGGCAGCGGCATTGGAGGCATTGCGCCACGTGGTCGAAGAAGACGAGAAGAACCCCGCTCCCTACGTGGAGATGGCCAAGATTTCACTGGCATTGGGGGATTCATTGGCCATGGAAAACCTGCAGCCCGCGATCAAACTCGCTCCCAAGGACGTCCAAGTCGGCATGGTGAATGCCCGTGTCCTGATGAGCCAAGGTCGCGTGTCCACAGCGGCGCAGGTCGTGACCGACCTGAATGCCCGCACCACCTCTGAGATCAAGGACGCCTATACACAGCGGGCCATCCGCACCCTCAGCGCCGAGCTCAAAGCCGCCCAAGGCGATACCGCCGGAGCCATCAAGGAACTCGATCAGCTCCGCAAGGAGAACCCCATCGACCCGCAGGTCGTCCGGCCCCTCGCCCGCATTTACAGGGCCAAGCGCATGGACTTCGAGGGCCAGAACATGATGCTCGAAGCCCTGAACATCAACCCGTACAATTCCGACTTCTGGTACGAAATGGCCCTCTTCGAGCGCCTCCTCGTGCGCCCCGATGAATCCGGAGCCAATGCCCTCCGCGCCATGACCACCGCCAACAGCCTGGAGCGTGTTCGCCAGATTTCCGAGGAATTCAAGGAAGAAATCGCGACATTCAGGGCTGAGCATCCCGACGAAGAAGTCGAAGCTCCATTGGAAGACAATGCACAGTAGGAGTCGAAATAGGCCCAGTTCGAGCCCGCGGCATCTTGCCGCAGGGCTATCGTCCCGATTCTCGGGATGCCTCCGGCGAATGATCTCCAAATAACCCCATCACCCATGGCCACAGAAACAACACCCGTCATCCAGCTCATCGACATCCGCCGCGAATACGTGATGGGTGAGGAGACCATCCGCGCCCTCAACGGCGTGAACCTCACCATCTACCGCAACGACTACGTGGCCATCATGGGTCCCTCCGGCTCCGGCAAGTCCACCCTCATGAACATGATCGGCTGCCTCGACACCCCCAGCTCCGGCGAGTACATCCTCAACGGCATCAACGTGAGCCAGATGGGCGACAATGAACTCGCCGAGGTCCGCAACCATGAGATCGGCTTCGTGTTCCAGACCTTCAACCTACTGCCGCGTTCCTCCGCATTGGAAAACGTCGCGCTGCCATTGATCTACGCCGGAAAAGGCCGCTCCGAGCGCATCGCCATCGCCACCAAGGCCCTCACCAACGTGGGCCTCGCAGACCGCATGAGCCACAAACCCAATGAGCTCAGCGGTGGACAGCGGCAGCGTGTCGCAGTAGCACGCGCCCTCGTGAACAATCCCAGCATCATCCTCGCCGACGAACCCACCGGCAACCTCGACACCAAGACCAGCTACGAGATCATGGCATTGCTCGAAGACCTGCACCAGCAAGGCCAGACCATCATCCTCGTCACCCACGAAGAAGACATCGCCCTCTACGCCAAACGCATCATCCGCCTCCGCGACGGCGTCGTCGAGAGCATCGAGGAAAACAAAAATCCCCGCTCCAGCAAATGAGGGTCATGACGAGCCGGCAGCTGACGAGGCGGCGGCGTCCCAAAATGAGGCGGCGGCGTCCCGCCGCCACGCCGATCAACAAGGCCGCCTCAGGCGGCAAGGCCAAAACGAGGCTGAGCACACAGCTTGGTGACTTGGTGACTTCGTGGCAAAAAGGAGCCCTCTTCCTCCTCTTAGCACTCTCATCTCTCATCTCTCCACTCTCATCTCTAAAAGCCCAATGCACCTGCCCCCCAGACTCCAGTTGGCAATCCCAATATGACCGCGCCAACGTCATCCTCCTCGGCACCTGCATCGACATCACCCCCAACACCCACAAAGGCGGCCTCAACGTCGTCTTCAACGTGGACAGCAGCTGGAAACGCGCCATCGAGCCCACCACCACCGTCCACACCAACAGCCCCACCCAATGCGGCTACCCGTTCCAGCGCGGACACCGCTACCTCGTCTTCGCCAACAAGCTCCACCAGACCATCGCCACCAGCATCTGCGAACCCAACCAACCCGCCGACCAAGCCACCCAAGCCCTACAAAAACTCGGCCCCGGCCAAGCCCCCGGCAGAACAGAATTGGCCAGCAGGATGAACTTGACGCTGATTGGATTGGGGGTGTTGGGGATGCTGTTTCTGGCATTTGTGGTGCTGCGGAAGAAGGTCATGAAACCCAAGGGCAGGTAACCCCGAACTGTCCGATTGGATTCCTCTTCCGTCCGGGTCCACCCCCTCCCTTCCAACCTAGTCGCTCCCCACCTGCACACCACTCGCCCGGCACTCCCACCTTTCTCCGCATTGGCGCGGTCGTACTTGGCTCAGGGCGTACTCAGTAGTGCGAGCGCTTGGAGCACTCGCAACGATTGAGGGCCATCAATTCCGCCCAACCAAGAATTCTGTGAATCTGTGAATCCTGTGAATTCTGCTCCAGTATTCTGCTCTATCTTCACCCCATGTCCGACTCCCCATCCATCCAGCTCGAGGCCCTCATGGCTCGCGGTGCTCAAACACACAGGTTCGAGAAGCCCCTACTTCCTCGGCCTCAAGGCCTTTCTCCAGAAGGAAAAGCAAGCTGGCAAGACCGTTTATCCCCCCGGCAAGCTCATTTTCAATGCATTTGACATGGCGCCATTCGACAAGGTGAAGGTCGTGATCCTCGGGCAGGACCCTTACCACGGACCGGGGCAGGCGCACGGGCTCTCGTTCTCGGTTCCCAAGGGAGTCCAGCCGCCGCCGTCGCTCGTGAACATCTACAAGGAGCTCCAGACCGACCTCGGCCTCCCCATCCCCAGCCATGGCAACCTCGAGCACTGGGCGCGGCAAGGCGTCCTCCTCCTCAATGCCATGCTCACCGTCGAGGCGCACCAGGCTGCGAGCCACCAAAACAAGGGCTGGGAACCATTCACGGATGCCGCCATCCACCACCTGAACGCGGAGCGGCAAGGGATCGTCTTCATGCTTTGGGGCAGTTACGCCAAGAAAAAGGGCGCCATGATCGACACCCAAAAGCACCTCGTGCTCACCGCTGCTCACCCTTCACCCCTCAGCGCCTACAACGGCTGGTTCGGCTGCAAGCATTTCTCCAAAGCCAATGCCTACCTCGCCGCCAATGGGCAGACAGCCATCGATTGGACTGTACAGTGAGCAGATAGCAGATAGCATGTAGCAGTTTCAGGGCAGGTGAAGCCCCCAAAACTGCTAATTGCTACCTGCTCAATGCTACATGAAAAAGGCGGCCAACCCACTCCGGGCGGAGGGATTGGCCACCAGACTTCGGTATAGAACAAGCGGAGGAGGGTACGTCAATCCAAATGAACGCCCATGCCCGCTGAGACTTTGAAGGGTTCCGTGAAGGCTGCCCGACCAGAGGACTCGGTCCTGTAGTAGGCGGTGCCATGCAGGTTCAGGTTGAAAAATATGCGGTCAAATTGCAGCCCCGCACCCACCCGGTAACCCAGGCCCATTTTGGCGAGGTTGACCTCGGTATCACCATAGTCGCGGGTGGCGGAGAGGACATAGTCCCAGGTCGGTCCACCCTCGATGCTGAACGGCCCTGCAATCCTCACACCGACCACAAGCGGCAGCTCCAATTTGTGGAGGCGGAAATCATCGGCCCAGCCCCAGCTGCTGATCGTCCCCGCATTGAACTGGTATTCCAAACCGGGTCGGAAAAAGACAGGCCCGGAATTCACCTGCCCATAAGAGCCCACCGAATAGCCCAAGAGATTGGATCCGATGATCGAGTTGTCAATGCCGAGGAAGCGGTCCTGGACATCAATGGAGCTATTGCTGAGGCCAAACATCACGCCAGCCGTGCCGCTGGATTGAGCCTGAAGTTTCGGGAGGAAGCCCAGTGCGAGCACCAGCAGCATTCCCCAGAGTTGTTTCGTTTTCATAGCATAGAGTTTTTGTGTCCTTCGAATCCTGCATTCGATTGCAAGACCTACTCCAACATTTCAAACCCCGTGCCCCGCGCCATGCCATCTTTCAAAATCTCGCGTTCCAATCCAAAAAAGCCGATTCCAAAGGCCCAACTCCCCGAAAGCCACTTAGGAATCCTCTCATTTTGAGAAACCCAGTCTCAGATTGAGGAGAATCACCCCATTCGGCCCAACAAAAAGCCACCCATCTCCAAATCCCCATCAATAGCCCCTCGCACACAAGCCCC
>JAXLVK010000017.1:0-77191 GCA_046329055.1 Bacteroidia bacterium | reverse complement strand
AAGTCACCAGGATTCGGCAGAAGCAAGCCCTTCAAGGCCAAGCACATGGTCTATCTCACAGGCAACAAGACCAGCGCCAAGGAAGATTGGTGGCTGGATTTCAAGGACGGCCTGTTGGAGGCGGACCTCCTCACAGTGGAGGCTTATGGTGGCGTGCCGATCGCCGCGATCGATCCATTCATCAATTCCATCAGCTGACGGACATGGCAGAACCTCGCTCACGCCGTCGGCCCTTGGTGGACAAGCCCTATCCAGGCTTGCGGCCGTTTCTGCGCAACGAAAACCTGATCTTTTTCGGTCGGGAGGGGCAAACGGATGAATTGATTGAGCGGATGCGGCGGCACCATTTCCTGGCGGTGCTAGGTTCATCTGGCAGTGGCAAAAGCTCCCTCGTCCGTGCAGGGCTGCTTCCCGCCCTGGAGGGAGGGCTCATGGCCGGGGCGCGTCCGCATTGGAAGATGGCCGTGATCCGTCCGGGAGAGCGTCCCATCAACCGCTTGGCCTGCGCATTGGCGGACCTCGTGGCTCGTCCCGACGATCCGTCCTACAAGATCATTCCGCCGACCCTCATGTTGGAGACCATGCTCGGCTCCAGCAGCTATGGCCTCAAGGAGGCTGCATTGGGCCCGATCCTGCAGCCGACAGAGAACCTGCTGGTCGTGGTGGACCAATTCGAGGAGATCTTCCGCTTCAATGAGGGCGGCAACGATCCCACGGCCATGAACGAGGCGCGCGCATTTGTCCGGCTGCTCTTGGAGGCAAGCTCGTCCCCGGATCTGCCGATCTATGTCGTGATCACCATGCGGAGCGACTTCCTGGGCGAGTGCCCCCGCTTCCCGCAACTGCCTGAGGCGATCAATGCCGGGCAATACCTCGTTCCACGCCTGAGCCGCGCACAGATGCGCGAGGCCATCACCGGGCCTGTCGCCGTCTTCAAGGAGGAGATCGCGCCCGACCTGGTCATCCGCCTGCTCAATGACATCGGGGACAATCCCGACCAACTCCCGATCCTGCAACATGCCCTCATGCGCACATGGGAGCGGCATACGCCGGGTCAGGAGATTTCCTTGGCGGACTACGAATCGATCGGGGGGATGCAAAATGCCCTTAACCTCCATGCCGAGGAGATTTATTCCCGACTCAAGGATCAGGAGCTGGGGCAGGTCACGGAGGTGATGTTCAAATGCCTCACCGAGCTGGAAACCGAGGGAAAGGGAATCCGCAGGCCCTGCCGATTGGGGGAAGTGTGCATGAGCGCCGGAGTGAACGCCGATCAAGTCAAAATCGTGGTCGAGGCCTTCCGCGCGTCGGGATGCAATTTCTTGATGCCGCCCCTGGGGACAGAACTGGAGCCGACGACCATGCTGGACATCAGCCATGAGAGCTTCATGCGGCTGTGGCTGCGGTTGGGCGACTGGGTGCGCGAGGAATACCGCGCCGCCGAGGAGTACCAACGCTTGACCGCCGCCGCGCAGGATTACAAAGCCGGAAAGGTCAACCTGTGGCGGCAACCAGAGTTGGGCATCGCGCTGAAATGGCGGGAGATCTTGCAGCCGACAGCGGCTTGGGCAGGGCGGTATCCGGGGAATTTTGCCGAAGCAATGTCCTTCCTCGATGAGAGCCTCTCAGCCTGGGAAAAGGAAGAGGCGGACAAGGCGGCCATGGTCGAGGTGCAGCGCAAATCCGAGGAACGCCGTCAGACCGTCCGCAGGCAGTACATCTTGATCGCCGTGATGGCCATCATGATCGTCACGATGGGAGGCATCATCCGCTACGCCTGGCGCCAAAGTGATATCGCACTAGAAAAGGAGGAAGAGGCCCGCTACCAGAAATCGAAGGCCGACAGCGCCAATAGCCTGCTGACCTTGCAACTGGATACCACCAAGGTCCTGCAACGGCAGACCCGCCGGCAGACGGATTCCATCAGCGTGCTGGCCATTGAGTTACAGAAGGCATTGGGCACCACGATTGCGAGCCGGGACAGCATCTCCAACCTGCTCGGAGTCGCCAAGTGGCAGAAGGACAGCCTGCAGCGCAAGAAACTGGCGATGGAGCGGATCAATCAGAAATTGCAGGAGAAGAGCGACGAGTTGGAGCAGAATGCCTATCAGCTGCGCCGCGCCACGGATGAGGCTGTGAACCAACGCGAGAAGGCGCAGATGCGGAGCGACCAGTTCGAGGCATTGCAATTGGCGGAGCGCAGTCGGGAGGCGCCCGAGGCGGTGAGTGCCGGACTGCTGGCGCTCAAGGCCTACCACCTGTTCACATCCGTGGGTGGCGATCCGAACGATCCACAGATCTATGGCGCATTGTGTGCCGCCTTGGAGCGGTATTCGCCGCAGGTGCGCAAGTATTTCAGCGCGGTACCCTATTGCTGGGATTATGATGCCCTCACGGACTATGCGAACTGCATTTCCATGGATGGCCGATTTTTCGAGTTCACCACAGACACCAAGGGCACGAGTTTCGTCGAAAATGAGACCTTCCCGACCAACTTGGGCAACCAATTCCTCCGGCATGGAAAGGACTTCAGCAAGGTGTTCGTCGCGAATCGGGAGCATCAAATCCTGCTGTATTCCGGCGATCCGCTTGTTTGGACGAGGGCAATGGTGGGGCACAGGGCGGATGTCACTGCCGCCGTGGAGGTCCCATCCCGGAATGAATTGTGGAGCGGGGACAGGTCCGGCGTTGTGATGCGGTGGAACCTTGGGGATCAGGGCATTTTGAGCGAACCCATGCTTTCCATGCAGGTCGGCGAATCCGTCACCGCCATGACCATCCAATCCAATGGCCGCCATGTCGCCATTGCAACCCCCGGCAGCATCAAAATCTACCTCGTCGAGGAGCAGGAGCAATCCAAGACCTTCCCGATTCAGGGCAGCGCGAGCGCATTGGTGTTCAGCAGGGATGGGCATATCCTCGCCTTCGGATTGGAGTCGGGTGCCGTCGGCTACTACAATATGAATTCTGGCAAGCTGGACACGATTCAGGTGCATCAGTCCCGCGTCTCCGCCCTGAGTTTCTCTCCCGACGGGCAATACCTCGCGAGTGCCAGCTATGACCGGACGCTCAGGATTTGGCGGCTTTCCCGGTTGATGGAGCCGCCTGTGGTGCTCAAGGGGCATACGAGCTGGGTCACCGGGCTGGGATTCTCCAAGGACTCCAAAGTGCTGTACTCCGTTTCCCGGGACAAGACCATGCGGATGTGGCAAACGCAGTCGCAGAGCCTGGTGTCCCGCTTGCAGACTGTGATGGACCGCACACAGTTTGACGACCAAGAAATGAGGCAATACAAACAGGAGGAGCGGGACGCATTGAAAGGGAACCGAAAATGAAGCGCATGAACCCGACAAAATGGATGGCAATGGGGGCCATGGTCGCTGGACTCGGGACCGGGCTGCATGCACAGTGCCCCAACAATCCAGCGGAGGTGTACCGGCTCGCAGAGATGTATGAGAGCGGGCGGTTTGACACGATCATCCACCTCGGGCACTGCGTGGACTCCCTCTTCGAAATGAGCGACCCGCATGAAGACCCCAGCTTGGACATGCTGAACGCCACCGAGAAGTTCATGCAATTGTACGTCCGCACCGCGAGCACGGTGGGACGCAACGACTTGGCGGAGAGCGCGATGGAATTGATGCTGGAGCGGTTCCCGGCATTCAAGCCTGACCCGGAACTGGACCCACCGCAGATGACCGCGTTGCTGGATTCGCTCGTGGCCTATCCTGCCAGTCAAATCGGCATCGTGGGAGGGATGAACCTGAATCTGATTTCCTCGAGTGGGCGGAGTGCCTTGTATTATGACCTGACTGGCGATGAGCACCATGCCGCAAATCCTGATCGGCGGGAACGGGTGGGCTATTCCTTCGGGGTGGACTGGACCAAGAGCCTCGCCTTCCGGCATAGCTTGAGTGTCGGCGCCTATTTCGCGCATGAGACGTTTGGGCAGCTGTACCAGGACATCGCTACCAAGGATTCCGCAACCAGCGGTGACTGGCGGATGGCGCAGCGAGAGAAGCTGAATTTCATCCACATTCCCCTTCAATACCAGTTCCGTTTCCCGATGGGCCGGCACGATGGCAGGGTCTATTCCTGGTTTTCGCTGCATGGGGGCGTGTTTGGGAGGTACATTTTCCATGCCGAGACCGAATTGGGGATCACGCGCTGGTTCACGGAAGACGGAGTGGTCAAGAGTGACGAGGACGAACTGGCAGTAAGCCGGACGATCGATCGACGGAACCGGATGAGCGGCGGTGTCTTGATGGGCGTCTCGTTCCAGATGGATTTGGAGGAATTTTCCTGGTTCCTGCGGCTCTATGGGCAGCTCGGGCTCACGCAGATGCGCAAGGAAGGCACCGAATACAACAGTGAGTACATCGAGTACCTCTGGAACTTGCACCTGGAGGAGCACAATTTTTACCTGCACAGTCTCAACCTGAGCCTGGGGATCGCCCTGCCACGGGGCAACCGGGTGAAAAACCTCAGCAAAAAATGAAAAGGCTCCGGAACATATCATTGATGCTGCTTGCGATGGTGCTGCTGTGGCGTTGCGGGGACAAGGAGCAACCCGGTGAAGGGGACGTGTTCATGCGCATTTACGGCACCGATGGGGATGACAAGGGCTTCGACGTGGTGCAGGCGGCCGATGGCGGCTTCGCTGTCACAGGTGTGCTCTACAGCGACAGCAGCGACGGAAACGGACAGCCCTTGGAAGGGGACATTTTTCTGCTGCGCACCAATGAATTCGGCGAGCCACTGGCCTACACCAAGTTTGCCAATCCCGGGGCGGATGTGGCCAAGGAATTGATCTTGCTGGACGACGGCGGGTTCCTGATCGCGGGAGAGCAAAGCAATGGGATCAACGGCGGCGTGGACATGGTGGCGATCCGGACGGATGGAAGCGGGGCCGTGGTCTGGCAATTGCAGCTGGGCGGGAGCGGGGACGACTATGGCAGCGCTGTGGTACAGACGGGCGATGGCAACTGGGTTTTCACCGGGTACAGCAGCAGCAATACCGTTGGCGGGAACTACGATGTGATTGTGATGAAGCTGGACAACGATGGAAACATCCTGCTCGGAAACTCCGTGGGTTCGGATGAAGAAGAGCGGGCATTCAGCGCGGTTGCCACCTCCGATGGCGGATTGGCGGTGTCTGGATTAGCAGTGGATACGGCATTGGGGTACCAGGCGGTCGTTTGGAAACTGCGGGACGACCTTTCGCTGGAATGGGAATATCGGCAAGGCGGCCCTAGTGAGGACAAGGGGTATTCCATCGACCTGTTATCCAGCGGAAATCTCGTTTTCATGGGCTATACCTCCGATGGCGGCGGCTATGACCTGTTTGTGACCGAACTGACCGCGAGCGGTGGGGTGGTGAGCGATACGACCTTCGGAGGGGCGGATTATGACAGGATGCTCTCGCAACATGTCGTGCAACCCACTGCGGGAAGCCTCGTGGGCATCGCCTATACGCAGAGCTACGGACATGGGGCCAACGATATCTATTTCTACGAACTCGCGAGGACGGATGCAGGCTACGTGTTGTCGGGCGATGAGTACTATGGAGGCAGCAATGATGATATCGGTGCGAACATCGTTGCTTGCCAGGGAGGCTCCTTGGCGATTGTGGGCTACAGCAAGAGTTTCACATTCGAAGGGAAAAACGACATCGTCCTGCTCAAGGTGCGTGCAAGTGGTGCGCTGGAGTAGGGGACGGCGGTTACCAACGGATGTCTTTTTCCCAGATGCGGCGGGTGGAACCTTGGGTTCTGCTGACTTTCCAGCCATTGACCTCGGCCATGTGCAGGAGCCGCTTGCGAAGGGCGCGTGGCCGGAAAGTCCGAAAAAGGGTGGTTCGGTAGCTGCGGGCCTTCAACATACCCGCCCTCGACAGCACCCAGTCCGTGGCTGAGGCGCATCTCATTCCCAGAAAAGCATAGTCAAATGGCGGCGCATTGAGGTAGCGCGTTGCAAGGCTGTCCAAGCATTGGAATTGGGCGGCGGTCACGGGAATTTGGATCGAGGCCGTCTGCAAATCGCCTTTCCGGTTGCCCAGGGCGGTGAGACAGCCCTCAACTGATACATCGGTAAATGCGCTGTGGAAATCCCTCCGGTGTGCGATGCGGTGGAATTTTCCGCTGGGGCCGAAGCTGAGGACATGGCCCGGGGTCCATTCCAGGCCCACATGGCCGCCACGTTTCCCGCCGAACCATTTGGGTTCCTCGCCTTTGAAGGCCTTGGCGGGTTTGGAGCCGTAGAGGAAATGTATCGTGACGAATGGTTGGGCGAGGGAGAATGCGGGGAAAGAAAACAGGAAAATCAGGGCCAGGAGGGAATGTAGCGGGGATTTGTTGGTCAAGCGGCATCGCATGGCCAAATGTCCGGAAAATTTGGATGACGTGGGAACCGCAGACCACACAGCTGAGGAAACGCAAAGGGCGCAAAGTTCTCGCAAAGGGCTGCAAGGTTATGCGCAGAGCAGGGGGGCAGGGGCCATCCCCTATCAACTATCAACTGTCAACTGCAGAGCAACCAGCTTTGCATAGTACCCGTCTGCCTTGGTCATGAGTTCCTCGTGTTTGCCGGATTCTACGATTTGGCCGTGATCCAGGACGTAGATGCGGTCCACGTTGCGGATGGTGCCGAGGCGGTGGGCGATGATGAGGGTGGTGCGGCCTTCCATGAGGACGTTGAGTGCCTGCTGGACCAGTGCTTCGGAGCTGGCGTCGAGGCTGCTTGTGGCCTCATCCAGGATGAGGATGGCGGGGTTTTTCAGGATGGCACGGGCGATGGCGATGCGTTGCCGTTGGCCGCCGCTGAGTTTCACCCCTCGGTCACCTACCAATGTCTCAAAGCCTTCCGGGAATTCCTCAATGAATTCAAGCGCATTGGCTTGACGGGCGGCTTCGCGGATTTCCTCCATGGTTGCGCCCTCCTTGCCATAGCCGATGTTTTCGCGGATGCTGCCACCAAACAGGATCACCTCCTGCGGTACGATGCCGATGTGTTTCCGCAGATGGTGCAGGTCATAGCTGCTGATGGGCTTGCCGTCGATGAGGATTTCGCCTTCGTTGATGTCATAAAACCGCATCAGGAGCTGGGCAATGGTGGATTTGCCAGCGCCGCTGCTGCCTGCGAGGGCGATGCGTTGCCCCGGCGCAAGGTGCAGGTTGATGCCTTGCAAGACCTCCACGTCGGGACGGGTCTCGTAGCGGAAGCGGACGTCCGTGTAGCGGATGTCCCCCACGATGGCGGGCGCAGTGGCAGTATTGTCCTTGTTGAGGCCCTTTTCCGGGGATTCTTGGAGGATTTCAAGGATGCGTTCTGTAGCACCAAGGGCTTTCGCGATGGCAGTATAGACCTCCGGCAAGCCCGCCATGGACCCGCCTATGAAGGCCATGAACATGATGAAGGAGATCAAGTCGCCCACACCGATTTCCCCTGCCTGCACCATCTTGCCGCCTTTCCACATCACGAGGACAAAGCAGCCAAATAGCCCCATGATCACAAACGAAATCAGCATCCCACGGTAGGCATCCGTCCGGACAGCGATCCGCACCAATCGGCGCAGGCGTTCCCGGTAGCGGCTCGTCTCCATCCATTCGTTGGTGAACGCCTTGACAATGCTGATGTTATGAAGGCTTTCGTCGAGGACGACATTCGTCTCGGCGAGCTGTTCTTGGGTCTTCTTGCTGTTTTTGCGGATGTATCGCCCGAAAAATACGGCCACCAGGATCACCGGGGGCAATACCATCAGCATGAACAATGCAAGCTCCGGGGTGCTGAGCATGATGTAAGTAATGCCGCCCGCCAGGGTGACGATCTGCCGGATCAGTTCCGCAAGGCTGAGTGACAGGACATCATGGAGCTGTTGGACATCCGCTGTCAGTCTGCTCGTGAGTTCTCCTACCCGGCGCTTCTCGAAGAAGGTGATGGGCAGCGTGAGCATCCGTTGGAACAGGTCGTACCGGACATCCGCCATGGTGCGCTGCGTGACCTGCGAGAAGGTGAAGATGCGGAAGAAGGAGAAGACCATCTGCGCGATGACCACCGCCCCCAGCAGGAGAGCAATGCGGTCAAGGTCCGCCACGATCCAATCCTTGCGCCCGGTGGATGTGTTGACGAGCGGCCCCAGGATATAGACGAAGCCCAGGGAAGTCGCGGTGGACAGCAGCAGGAAGACCATACCGAGGCCGTAGATCCATGCATAAGGGCGCATGTAACGGAGCATGTGGCGGGCGCTGCGCAGGCCCTCGCGGGTGAGCTTGGGCCGCTCCTTCTTCTCGGAGCGGTCGCGTTGACGGAATATGGATGGACCTGCCATGCTTCAATGAGACCGCTTGGAACGCGCTTTTGCGGCCTGTGCATCCCGATTGCTGGATGCGGCTGCAAAGCTATCGGATTTTCCGACACGCATCTGCGAGAATTCATGCCATGGGATCCTTTGTTCTTGGTGTGTGGATTCCTATCTTGGTCTGGAATTGGTGAATTGAAGTCATGAAAGCATTGTTGGGAGTGATCTGCCTGTTGATGGCGGCTATGGGTGCATGGGCGCAGGCCGACGGCGGAGTCGAGGAAGTGGAATCAGGGATGACCCTGCAGTTGAACGCGCCCATCCTGGCAGCGGGTGAGCGGAAATTCATGCTTTATATCCGCACGAATGATGTCTATCCCTGCGCCAATTACAGCGTCGAATACACCAAGCGTGTCAAGGGCAAGAAGATGACCGTCGTGGTCACTGGCATCCGCCGCAATCAGCCCTGCGAACCCGGAATGGGGCCCGCTGTAGGGGCGATGGACCTCAGCGACTTCGACATTGGCACCTATAAGATGCTGCTGATCATCAACCGGCAGTTTTTCAAGGGGACAATCACCGTGGACAGCACCTACTTCGACCTGACCATGGCCCGCAATGTGGATCCGCTCCTCGTCCGCATCTACAACGGTCGCCTGAACATGATCCCCGGCGGCACGCTCTGGGGAAAATGCGAGTACACCGAGGAGCGCAAAAAGGCCCTCGCCGAGCGGTTCATGGCCGACCTCGAAAAGGCAGGGGCCCGCAAGACCGCACTCCCTCCCGGTAACTACGACGAGTTTTACCTCCATCAGCCCGGCGCCGCCCAACCCAAAAGCATCAAGGGCGAAGCCTGGGAGTACCCCTTTGTCTTCAGCTACATCGGTGGGATGGAACCCCTGCTGGAACTCGCCAATGGCTATCGCAGCGACCTCAAGATCACGTTGAAGAATGACAAGGGCGTGGTGATGCGGAATTGGTAGGTGCTACCTTTCTGAAAAACTGTGGATGATTTTTGAGGAAGGAGAATGCAGATTCGCCAACTCAAAAATTTACCTCTATGAAGCTTAAGATTTCTGCAATCCTGCTGGGATTGCTGTGTTTGACCTGCGTGTGCGCCGGGCAGATCGTGCCGGATTATGCGTTGCGGAATTTGGATACCACGGTGGTGTACGATCCGGTCGAGGAAGCACTCAATGGAAAGGAGTACCGCGGCATGATCCATGACAGCATCGATGCATTGTATGAAGCGGGAAAAGATGAGGAGGGGTTTGCACAACTCTGGCGTTGGAAGGCGGAGTTGGAGCAGGCAGGGGACACGATTGGGCTGGATTATCCTGTGATCCTTGTTGACCTGTCTGTGGCCCTGTTCAATGCAGGCAATTCCCGAAAAGCATTGCCGTTGTTGCAGCGGGTGGTGGAGAATCAGCACCTACCTGGTGTATGGCGGGATTGGATGCAACGTGAGGCTGCACAATTCATGGCCTTGGTACAGATTATGCTGAGTGATTTCGAGGCAGCAGGAAATGCGCGAGACTTGGCAGCGGAGCGCAATGCCTATGGGAATTCGAAGATTGGAGATTTGGAATTCGAAGAGCATGAGACGTTCGGGAATGTTGTGTTTGATTCATTGCACCATACAATTGCGATCAGGGAACACAAAAAGGCGTTGGTGGCGTTGGACATGATGCTGGGCATTCGCCGAAATGAACGGATGGCTAGGATGCGTGAATTTGTGGCGGTCTCGATGCGCTTTCATGAACTCTGGTTGGAGGCAGCGCATGGCACTCCAATTGAGGCCCTCGAAATGGAGAGCCTTTTGGGAAAGGTGGAAAAGCTCGAATTGAGACAAGGTTTGGCATTCGCAGTTTACTTCCAAGCAGTTGAGTGCTTGGTGTCGGGTAAAGATTATTGTGGTGCATTGGATATGATGACGAGGATACGCAGCCGGCTGAAGGAGTATGTCAATGCACCGGGGCAGATTCATTTTCAGATGATCGGGTATTACGCAATGCAATTCGCCAATATGGAATCAGACATCTATCGGTACCTCGGCGATCCCATCCAATCCCTCAAGGCCCAGCGTGGGTTTCATGCATTCTACCGCGAACTGATGCACAATTCACCGGATGTCGAGGCAAGGGAGCCGTCTGTTCAAGTGCTTGGTCTAGCATACTTGAGCTTCAGTTTGAATGAAATCCGTGCATTGGTACATCCGAAAGTAGGGCGGTATGCTGAAGCCATGAGGGCTGCACAGCAGTTTGTTGAGGATTTTCGGGTCATGGCAGGTTCACGGTCCTTTGGGGACGATCATGCAATGTGGATTTCGGAGCATTCAATTCCTATGCTCCAAGAGGAAATGGTTGCGGTGGCACAGACCTTTCATCATGGAGATCCCCGTTTCAAGGAAATGGTTCTTGGGCAAGGATTGCTGTGGATGGAAGAGTTCAAGGGACGTAGGCTTCAAGCACATTGGGAAGAATCATTGGCATTGGATGGGGACCAGCTCCCGGAAAACATAAGGGATGAAGTCGCCGCTATCCGCCGGGAATTGACGCTCCTCAATAGCCAACTCCGGGCAGGCACCACCAAACCTGTGGAGACCCGAATGAGGATCACACAATTGGAGGCGAAGGAAGAGAGGCTGATGAGCGCCCACTCGCCCCGATGGATGGGAGGTGAGGTCATTCCGGAAGTCGGTGTCCATGCAGCACTGCCCCTGTTGCGGCAACAACTCGCAGATGATGAGGGGATTGTCTGCTATTTTGAAGGGTTTTCCTACCTGTTCAGGTTCACGATAACGAGGCAGGAGGCTCGACTTGATCAGTTGCAGATTCCTGGATGGGCCGGCGAAAACTGTAGGGATGTCGGTCGGTACGAAAGGCAAATTTCAGAGTTCGGGAGTCCGTTTTTGCCCACCGAAAGGTATAAGACACTTTCCGACTCCCTTGCAGCCTGGCTTTGGCCGTGGAAATCACCACAAGATGCGCCAAGCCGGGTAAGTGTGTTCCCTGACGGGCGGCTATGGGGGTTGCCATGGGATGCGCTAACCTATGCGTCAAAACAAGCCAACTACCAGGGATTCAACTATTTCTTGCGCCACCATTCCATCAGCCTATGGCCGGGCATCAAACAGTGGTGGGTGTCAAGAACTGCCAGGCAATCCTCTGCGAGAGGTGGATTCTATTCATTTTGCCCCGGATTTTTGGAGAAATCAGCCTGTGAATCAGACACCATTCTAGCGCAATACGCACCATTGGGAAGAATCAATTCGGCCCATTCGGCAGTCAGGGAGCAATATTTCGGAGAGTTTTATCAAGGACAATCTGCCTCCGAGGCGACCTTCAAACAGCACCTTGGCCATGCTGCTGTACTCTCCATCGCAACGCATGCAGTGATGGATTCTTTGGACCATCAATTGAATCACCTCGCGCTTTATCCTGATTGCAGCGACTCCGTTGATGACGGAAAAGTCCACAGTTATGAGCTGCTACGGCAATCCATTCATGCCGAACTCGTGATGCTTTGGGGTTGCAGCACGGGCAAGGGGAAATTGATGAAGGGTGAGGGGCTCCTGTCGCTTGCGAGGGCATTCCTTGCGTCGGGTGCGCGCTCCGTCTTGATGTCGCAATGGGACATGGGAGAGATGGCGACCGCCAAGATGATGCCACTGTATTTCAGGCATCTGGCGAATGGCTTAGGTAAGGCTGAGGCCCTGCGGCAGGCGAAGTTGGAATTCCTGCAAACCGCGGGCCCGCTGGAGGCAGATCCCCATCAATGGGCTGGCTGGGCGCTCATTGGAGACGATCATCACCTGGAGACCACGCTGCGAGCTGAATCGCGGCGGCCTTGGAACTGGGCCCTTGTTGCGAGTTCTGGGCTGAGTCTCATTTTCGCTGTCAACCTTTTGCGCAAGCGACGCAAACGCACCAAATAGCGTTCTTTCACTACCGAATTGGGATGGGCGGCAGGGATGTCGCCCATTCTTTTTGGGGTGCCTTGAATTCCCATAGATGGGATTGTTTTAACAAATATTTGCATAATATATGTGGCGTTTTGGAGTGGAATCGAGGGGAAGAGGGAGCTGTGCGGTTTATTTAATGTTCTGATTTGTAGGGTTTTGCATTTTGTGTCTTTGGGAAGAAAAAAATATTGAGCTATCTGGGTGACAATTTGAATTCTCAGACCATATACTATTGAACCGCACGGAAATAGGCAGCCGCGCGGATCGAAGGACGCATAGACGTATGTGAGTTTCCTTCGATATGAGATCAACCTGTTCGATTTACGTTTGCGGTTCAAAATTCACCTAATAATTCATTAGTTACTATGGATTTTATTGCTGTTGTGGGAGGTATGCCCTCCCCTCGTAAGGTCTTTGTTTTGCTTCTTCTTAGCATGATTGCGCTGAGCCTCCGTACTCAAGCCCAATATGCAGGTCAAGTCACGGTCTTGGACTCATCCGGTCCGTGGATCTTTCTGTGCACCGCAACACCTCCTGCGGGCGGTGGAGGCACATTTTACTTCGATTTGCCTGAATTGGAACCCGATGGCATCGCGGATCCGGACTTCTCTAATTCCGATCACTGTGACGATGGCTGCTCATGGGAATGGGACATTACTGACGGCGCAGTAAAAGGCTTGTTGGCAACGCTTCCGTCTTCCGCGACAGGAATGGGTCAAGTCGCGACAGTCGAGGGCTGGCCCATCATCGACAACATCGATCTGAAGATGGCGGGGACAGGCCAATCTCACTTCGAGGAAGGATTGCGCCTCCTGGTAGGTCCTGGCAGTGTCACAATGCAATTTGATCAATTGCCTCCACAGGTCTTGGAGCTAGTCGTAACCGACTTGCAAGGGCGGTTCCATTACAAGGGACGCGTGGACACGGTCGAGAAGCAACACCTTGAGCTACCTCTGCCTCCGGGTGTGTATGTGATCAAGGTGCAAATGCGTGGCAGTTGCCTGTTCCGAAAGGTCTGGGTGCATTGATGCAAGTGCCGCCGCCGCCGGGTGCAAGTCGCCCGGGGGTGATGGCGGCGCTACCTGCTAGGGAATCTGTGGTTGGGGTTGGGGGTGGGTGTGGGGAGATTTGGGGGAGTAAATGTTTTGATCTATTCATTGAAATTTTCTGTATTATGATTCAATTGGTAATCAAGAGTGGCTATTTTTTCGCTAAATGTTGCTCATGAGCTGTGACATTGGCATCCCAATCATAAGCTAGAATTTCGAAGAAGATCGGGTATGAAGCTAGGAAGCACCCTTTGATTTCACCACTGCAGAGGATTAGCGTTGTTACGACTTTCTCCGATTTTGGATGTCTGTTGGTTTTCGAATCTGATATTGACCATGGAACGTTGGCAACGTGTTGCTGACGATCTGCTTCCGATTTTGCACGTGGTTGCTCAATCCTTCATTGAAAGTATACTTATGCGAGCCTTCTGAAAATTATGCTCAAATTGTATTGGACTCAACGGTGAAGAGGTTATTTGGATAAGTTGGGTTGCATGACGATTGTTGCGGAAAAACCGACGAATAAATAAGCCAGCCGTTCTTCGTTTGGAGATGGAACTATTGAAAGTTTCGACGAATTGGTTGCGCTTGTCGTAGATTATGTTGATCGCAAGAGGTTGCGATTCGAAGAGGATATGGTTTTCTCAATATTGAAATATTTATACAATCAAATACTCGGAGATTTTTGAAGGTGCGGAGGCGGTTTGTGTCATTCCTATCGATGATAAATTTGAAGTTGGAAAGATTGATGCGTTGATTGAGTATTTGTCTCAAGGGGCAATGATAAAAAAAAAGTCAGTTTCACTGGGGGTACCTTCAACATTGTCGATGATCCTGAAATGAGCTGACTATTTGTATGATTTGCATTATGTGCTGACAAATGAAAGTGCAGATGTGAAAGAGATTGCTTTCAGGGTGCAGGAAATATCGCTCCTATAAGATCGAAATCCACGGGGATCCTCACTGATATTACGAAAGCTTGTTGCAAACTAAATAGTTGGTAATTTTGGAAGTGTTGTGGGCCTTATGTCCAACGCAGCATTTTGATTTGGTTGGTGCGGCAATGTCCGCCTAATCTTCAGAATCTTCGATATTGAAGGAACTTTGGACAATAAGGATCCTATGTCGCAGATGGGACTATATGCCAATTTTGAGAGGCGGCTTGAGAGGATAGATGACTGTAAGCGAGGTGTTTAGTGGGTATAGCGAATGTTGAAATACGTTCGAAAGTGCTCCTTTGGTTGCAAAATAGTTCCTTTTTGTGTTGAGGATCAAGGCGATGTCTTCACACTAGAATAATGCGATTTGAATCGGTTGAGTCGCATGTGCATGATTCGTCGATGCGAATTCATTCAGTCATTTACTGATTGTTGGGTAATTCTTCTTGGCGCGGAAGTCTTGATGTACGCCAAGGACTTTTTCAACCATTGTATATGAAAGATTGAATGCAATGCGATTACATCATGGTATTTTCGGGTTTGGTTGTCGGCGGCAAACGGTTTTCAATTCCGCACGTGGAAGTCTATTCGCGTGTGAGTTCTATAATCGCTGATTCTGGATGTTTCGACAGGGGCAATGCGTATCACGAAGTTGATAACAAATAGATGATGAAAAAATCTTTGGAGTAGATACGATTTGAGCTTTGCCTTTGATCTCTGTTCCAATAATTGAGTTTGTTACGGTTGTTGTGTTGCTTGAAAATCAATGATGTTTCAGAATTAGTTTTTAAAGCCTCTAGAATTTGAAAGGCGCATATTCTCACGCTTTCAACGTAATCGAAACTTGTGGTGTACAATGTCCTATCGAAAGAGAGCTGGCTCTGCTCGAGGTGTTTTGCGTCGATTACGGCGGTCACTTAAGACTTTGGGGTTCCGAATATTCATACATACATAATGGATATTGATGAACTCGCTAAAATTGCGAGCCATTATTGGATAAGAGGCTAATTAAATCGACCTGAATTTGCTACTCCCCCTAACCCACCACCCCCAGAACCCACTCCCGATCCGCAACCTCCATATCCCCTTCCACCTCGGCCCGCAGCTTTTCTAGCTTGGCGGGCTTGGGGTTTTTGTGGGCACGTTCGATGTAATTCAGTTTGCGGAGGTGGGCGGAGGTGCGTGTGGCGGGTAACGCCTTGCTGCGGTAGAGGAAATTGCGGAAGCTGTGGATGAAGGTGAAAAGGTCGTCGGTTTCGCCGCCTTGTTGGATGAGGGCGCAGTGAATCTTGAGCTGCAGGGAGCGCCAGTCGAGCTCGTCAAATTGGTCGAGGACGGGGTGGGAGGCGAGGAGTTTGCGGGCGAGGCTGTACTCCTGCTTGTGGTAGGCGATGTGCGCGCGGTTGAGGGAAACGGCCTTTTCCCGGAAGCCTTCAGCTACATGACTGCCAAATTGATCCAGAAATTGTGCGGCGCGACTGGGGTCGCCGAGCTTGAGGCAAGCGGTGACGTAATTTTTCAGTTCGCTTGGAGGCAGTTCCCCATTGAGCAGGAGTATATCGCGTTGCTGCCGGAAATCCATCCAACCGACATAATCTTCCAGGTAGTGCCGCTCCCCGGTGTTGCTGCGGGCGATGCAGTGATTTTGCGCATGGATCACCAATTCGAACAGGGCATGCCCGGGTAGATGGGCGTCGATGATTTCTTGCTTGTAGGCAGGATAGCCTTCGCCTGTCGCGAGGAGTTGATAGCACAATATCTGCAGGCGAAGCAGGGGATACCTTTCAATCACCGTTGCCGGGACTTCCTTCAAAATTTGTTCCAGGCTCAGGGAGGATGTGATCCCCGCATCGGAGAGGGCGCGTCCACGGATCAGGTTTTCGGTGGCGAGGCGGAGTTTAGCCAGGAGGTATTCTGCGTCGAGTGCTGCCTCGGCAGCTTCGTCGGGTGATTCAGGCCAGGTGTTGCCAGTATTAGAGGTGCGTAAGCGCTGACGTCGGTCGGGATTTCGTCGTTCGATGGCGACCGCAATTTCCCAAAGGCGACGCAAGTTGCCTGCATCCGATTCGCCACGTTTGGTGGCTTGGGAATGGGTTGAGCGCCAGAGGGCTGCGAGCATTTCCTGAGGCGCTCCTCGATCAAGTAGATGCCCCAATAAGAGGGTGTCGCGCATCAATGGATCGGCCTGCAGGGATTGCAGGATCAGATGCCACTCCAAAAGACCTTGCGCGTCGGAAACTAGGTTCTTGAAATAGGAAGGTTGGAATTCCTCGCCGGGCTTGAGCAATTTCCAGATTTCCTCCTTGTGCCAAGGTAGGTCTTGACCATCCTGCAATGTCGCCTCCAAATGTTGTGCTGTGAGCAGGGCAAGTTTGGCAGCCAATGAAGCGGATGGATTTTGCCCCAATTCGCGCTGAAACCGCTGCCGTTCCTGGGCCGAAAGCAAGGACAGCATCGCATAAAATCGGGTACCCTTCATTGTGCGAGGATTTCTTTCACCAATTCTGCGGCCTGCTGCTGCATGGGATGACTGGGTTCGGATTGGATCGCCTGCAATTCTTTCAGCGCAGCCTCATTGCCACTGATTTCCATGATTGCAAGCGCATTGTACCAGCGCGCCATCTCCTGAAATCCAGAGGGCTTGGCACAAAGCGGCTCGAGGGACAACTTTGCCTCAGTCGGCTTGCCCATGGCCAATTGTGTGATGGCGTGGAAATACCGCAATGTATCGTCCGCAGGCGCTTTTTCCCGAGCGAAGCGAAACCTCCGGTCTGCATCCTTGTAATCTCCGTGCAAGTAGGCGCCCATGGCGAGCCTGCCTTCGTCCGCTTCCGATGGCCCAAGGTTGTAGGGCGCACGTGGATCACTCTGGAAATACTTGACAAAGAGATCGGTATCTTTTCTCGGAGAAAAATGCCGGATCCCGACCCAAGCTGCCAAAGCCAATGCAGCAGCAGCAGGAATCACCAATTTCCATCGGCCCAACCTTGGTTTCCGACGCATGGGGCCGGATCCAGGACGTGATGGACTTGTTCCGCGATTTTCCTGGGTATCGGAGGCATCCTCTTTCATTTCAGCCGATTCGCCTGCCCATTTGCCCATCATTTCCCGCATGAACCGTTCTCCTTCCGCTTGTGCAAGCGCCGCAATGAGCATCCTGTAATCGTCAATTGCAGACTTTAGCCTCGGATTGCCTTCCATTTCTAGCTCAAAAACCTCGCGCTCGGCATCGGTCATTCGACCATCCAAGTAGGCCTCGACCTTTTCGTAATCCTCCTCTGATATCGGCAATTTGCTCATATCCGTTCGATTTGGTCCATCTCGCCCCTGGCCTTGGCGAGGCACTTGTGTCTTTCCTTGCGTACGCGGTCGTAGGGAATGCCCAAATCCTCCGCAACCGCATGGTCATCGAAATGCAGGAAATAGTGCATCACCAGCAGCTGCCGGCACCGGTCCCCCAACCTGCCCAGCAATGCCTGCACACGTTGCCGTTCTTCCTCCTCCTCAAGTTCGATCCCCGCAGGAGTGCTGCTCGGCATGGTTTCCCCAATTTTTTCCAAGATTTTGCTGTGTCGCTGTTCCGTTCGGAGCTTTTCCTGGGCCATGTTGTGGGCAATGCCATTGAGATAGGCGCTCAAGGAATTGCTCAGCTCGACGAGCTTGCCTGTGAGGGTGTTGCGCCACATTTCGACAAATGCATCGTTGTAAATCTCCGCAGCAACCTCCGCTGTATAGGTGAATTGCCGACGCAGGAAGGCAATGCAAGTGTTGCGGCAATCGAGGTAAGCCCGCCGGATGGCCTCCTCGTCCCCCTCTAAAATGCGCTGAATGAGCAACTGATCCGTAGCTGACATGATGTAACATTGACAAAGTCCTACAGTAGCTGCTTGGAGGGAGGCAGGCAGCGGAAGTTCCAAAATATGGATTTTTCTAGCCACTTATTGCCATCCATGCTCCTGAAATATTCACAAACTGTCGCTTTCGGGCAAATTGGCCCGGAAATGCGGGATAAAATGTTGCCAAGGGCTGCCGTCGGGGAATGTCCGCCTAGGAGGATTGTGGAAAACTGACAGCCAACGAATTGGCCAACGGAGGCCTCCGAGCTTGGTGCTGAGTTGTCTGGAAAGGTTGCAGAAAACGTTGAATCGTTCCCCGTTCAATTATTCCACAGCTCTTCCACCGCAAACAAAAATTGTCGAAATTGGCTGAAATAGACTATGTCCAATTGCCATTGAACTTCATGAAAACGTCACTGATTCCCCAACCCTCTGCCGCTCCGCCTGCCTTGCAAGCCAATGGCACCGCATCGAGTGCTCCGCCTGCATTTAGCTTGACTGCGACTCCCGTACCTGCGACCCCTGCGACCAAGTTGCCTGCAACTGCCGCTCCGGTTCCGGCTAAGGAGGAGAACAAGCCTGCCCCGCCCCCGGACCATGCTGCGATCGCCAAGGAGGTTCGGGACGCTGGTGCTGATGTTGCCAAGGTCAAAGCGGCCCTGAAGAAGCTCAATTGCAATGACCCGGACATCAAAATCTTCAAACGGGTCTATCTCGAAACCTACAACACGCCTGTAGAGACGTATCTCAAGTCGAAGTTCAAAGGCGACGACCTCACTGCCATCGCTGCGCTGTTGTCGCATTCGGGCTCTACCGACACGTGGGGACAAACCCGTGAAGCGAGCAACAAGGTCACTGAGACGATTTCCAAGGCGCCGGAAGCCTACAAGGCCTGGAACGGGAAGTTCTCCTGGACCTCCAAATTCCAGCTCTATTTCAATCATGACCAAGGCGAACTCGTGGTCCGCCTGCGCCTCTGCTCCAAGGCCGATGCCAAGACAAAGGCAGCCTGGAAGAAGGCCGTGGAGGAAAAATGGGGTGGCAAATTCAAACTCGAAGTGGACAAAGGCGGCGGCTCGACCAAGACCTACGACATCGCGATGATGGTGGACTGGGTGGACAAGCCCGAGGACGCGCACTATGACATCACCGCCAACAAGAAGGATGCCACCGCTGGGGGGCGAGCTGGAAATGGCGGCACCACGAGCATGACAGGATGGGGCACCGATGATACCGTGGACATCACGCACGAGGTCGGTCACATGCTGGGAAGCGTCGAGGATTACTTCACCACCAACGGCGTGGACAATACCAATGGCGGAAAGAAAAAGGGCTTCCGGGACAAAGGCGGCGGTATCATGAACAATCCGTCCGAGGACCCGCTCTCAAAGCACTACGATACCATCCGGAAAGAGGCCGCTGCCGCCTTGGGTGTCAATGAATCCAAATGCAAAATCAAATAGTCTGCCTGTTATTGTTGCTGATGTTCAGCGCTTGCTGCAGGCATTCCCCTTCTGAGCCCATGAGTACCATTGCCCCGATCGCCGCTGTCCTGACAGTGGATTCTGCCTCTATCAATGGTCCCGCGTCTTTTGCAGGCCACGTGCTGATCACCAACAACGACGCGGTCGCGATCGAGGTGAATGAATGGCAATCGAGCGTGCCGACCCTGGTGCTAGAAATCCAAGATGGGAAAGGCAAGAGCGTTCCGCACCTCCCGCCGCCTGTCCCTGACGAGGAAGCCATCGATGCTTCTTGGAAGGCATTAGACCCAGGAAATGAGCTCAGGATCAACTATTCAGGCCTTTCCGTGGACCGCGAATTCATGCTTGTTGGGCAGTATCGGGTACGGTTCAATGGAGAAATCCGGCGAAAGTCAGCGAGTCCGCCTGTGACACAGAGCCTGACAAGCGATTGGGTCACCATCGAGGTGAGGAAATAACCCTCCGAGGCTGCCCGAGGGGCTCAGAAATTCCGGGCAATCGTCAAGAAATCAGCTGCTTTCAGGCTCGCGCCGCCGACGAGGCCGCCATCAATGTCCGCACATGCGAAGAGCGTAGCCGCATTCGCGGCATTCACGCTGCCACCATAGAGGATGGAGGTCGCCTGAGCGCGCGCCTCGCCATACCGTTCGGTCAGCAACTTGCGGACATAGGCATGGACCTCCTGCGCCTGCTCGGGAGTGGCGGTCTTCCCGGTGCCAATTGCCCATACCGGCTCGTAGGCAAGCACGACCTGCGCAAATTCACCCTCCTCCAATGCGAAAACGCCGTCTGTCAATTGTTCGCGGACCACTTCAAAAGTCTGCTCTGCTTCGCGCTGCGCGAGTGTTTCGCCGAAGCAATAAATCGGCCGGAGGCCGTGCTTGAGCGCTTGGCGCACCTTGCTCAAGAGCAGGGCATTGGACTCGGCGAAGTACTCGCGGCGTTCGCTGTGTCCGACGAGGACGTATTTGCAGCCGCATTCCACGAGCATGGGAGCGGAGATTTCACCTGTGAATGCGCCGCTGTCCGCTTGGTGCAGGTTCTGCGCCGCCAATGCAATCCCAGGGTTGGCAGCAATGGCATTCGCGACACTGAGCAGATCCACGAAGGGCACTGCAAGGATCATTTCTGTATTGGAATCGGCTACAAATCCGTCTGCAAGCTGACCCGCCAATTCGGCGGCTGCCTTGGGGCCGAGGTTCATTTTCCAGTTTCCGGCGGCGATGTTCTTCCGAGTGTTCATCTTTTCAAATTGAGAGGGCAGATGCCTTGTATCAATAACCTGGTTATGAGGTGGTGGCGCTATTTGCTGCGCTGTCCCAGTTCCGGTATTTCTCAGTGAGCTTGAAACGTGTGCGAGGATGTCCTTCTCGTGTTGGTCGAGGGGCATTTTTGCGGCGACCCATCACGGCTTCCGCGACCTCGTAGGCTTTGTCCAGCGCGAAGGTGCTGAGCCCGCTCGCCCGCCCCAGCTGAAGCTCGATAAAGTTCCGAGGATATCCCGCGCCGAAGATGTTGGCGGAGACCCCCACCACCGTGCCCGTATTGAACATGGTGTTGATTCCGCTCTTGCTATGGTCGCCCATGACGAGGCCGCAGAAGATCGTACCTGTCTTTGCAAACCGCTCCTGTCGATAGTTCCAGACCCGCACCTCGGTGTAGTTGTTCTTGAGGTTGCTGGTGTTGGTGTCCGCGCCGAGGTTGCACCAAGCGCCGAGGACGCTGTTGCCGAGGTAGCCATCGTGCCCTTTGTTGCTGTACCCGTGGATCACGCTGTTGGCGATCTCGCCGCCGACCTTGCTCCAGGGCCCGACAGTCGTGTCGCCGCGCAGTTTCACACCCATGTTCAGGGTGACGTGGTCGCAGAATGCATGGGTGCCGTGTACCAATGCGCCCTCTTGCACATCCACGCCTTCGCCAAAGTACACCGGACCGTCCTCCGCATTGATGACGGCGGCGCGCATCTTCACGCCGGGGCTGATGTAAACATTGTCCGCACCATAGATAATGGTGTGGCGATCGCTGGGTTGTTCGGACTTGGCGCGAGCGAGGTGGCCAAAGTCCTCCCGGATGCATTGGCCATTCAGGCGGAAGATGTCCCAAGGGAAGCGGATCGCGGGGCGGTTGTGCTCGGGAGCATGCAGGGATTTGAGTCCGGCCGCCTCCAAGATTTCCACCGTCACGATGCCATCGAATGCACCCAATTGCTGCGGTTGGCAGCGAAAGGCGAGCACTTCCGACTTGGGGCCGAGCAGGTAGTGGTCCGGCGGGCAGCCCTCCACGATTTCCCGTGCGAGTTCAGCGTCCGGGATGAATTTGGCGTTGATGCAGAGGCTGTCAGCGTGCGGATCGATGCTGGAGAACCGGGGTTGCAGGTAGCTGAAGGCCATGCACACGGGGTGTGCGCCGAGGGCGCGGGCCCATTTTTCACTGAGGCGGTCGATCCCTACCCGGAGGTCGCTCACGGGGCGGGTCATGGTCAGCGGCCACAAGTCGTAGAAGCTGATGTCGTCAAAGAGGACGTATTGCATGGAGCACGCGATTTGCCGGGCAATTTAGAAAAATAAAAGAGAGCGGGTCATGCCCGCTCTCTTTCCTTGTCGCCTCGCTTTGCAGCGTTGCGGTATTATTTCTTGCCTCCGTAGCGGCTGTAGAACTTGTCCACGCGGCCGGCGGTGTCGATGAGCTTCTGCTTACCCGTGAAGAATGGGTGGGAGTCGCTGGAAATTTCAAGCTTCACCAGCGGATACTCATTGCCATCTTCCCAGGTGATCTTATCGGCGGTGTTGACTGCAGACTTGCTCAAGAAGGCGTAGTCCGTCGAGATATCTTTGAAAACTACAAATCTGTAGTTCGGATGGATGTCCTTTTTCATAATCCTTGTACGAGCTTTTCAAAAACGAGTGGGCAAAAATAGAACAATAGTTGATAGTTGACAATTGATAGTTGAATTTTTTTTGGGGTTTGCTTCGGTAGGTGCGAATTAGAACTGTCTTGGAGGCGTAAGATGTTGGAAAAGTGGATAGTTCTGCGCTTGTCTATGGTCGGAAAAAGGCTATTTTTGTAGCATGGGTATGAGAAATGCAACTGTACTGCTCTTGTTTGCAGTTGCGCTGGTGCTTTTTGGGGGCGCCGCCAAAGCTCAAAGTCTGACGCTGAACTATTTGCATGCGTCACCGGATGGAGCTGACGTGGTGATCGCCTGGGAAGTGCCCAGCGAAGCTGGCATCACTGACTTTCGCCTCTGGCGCAAGGTCAATGAGGATACGCAGTACACGTTCCTCGACCACATCGCCCCCAATGGGTCGATGAAGTACATGTACCAGGACTACACCATCTTCAAGGACGAAGCCAAGACCATCAGTTACAAGCTGCAGGTTGTCCAAAACGGCGCCGTCTTCACCTACTTCACCGACATCACCCACAACCCCACCTCCGTGCAGCGCACCTGGGGCAGCATCAAGGCGATGTTCAGGTAAACCTGGAGCAGAATTCACGGAATTTTCAGAATTCACCGAATCTCTGCCCAGGGCAGATCATGCATGGCTCGTCTCATGTTGGCCGCGAGCAAGGCAAAGCGGCAAGGTTCAGCGCGATGGAATTCTGTAAATTCCGTGAATTACTCATCTTCGTCTATTTTCAATGGTATTCGTGATGTGCTTCGCAATTCTGCGAATTCTGCTCAATTTCTGCTTAGTTTTGCCACCCTATGGGAACTTACGACTTCCGTGCCATCGAGGCCAAATGGCAGCAGTATTGGCGGGCACACAGGACTTTTGCCATCTCAAATGATCAGTCCAAGCCGAAGTATTATGTGCTGGACATGTTTCCTTACCCTTCAGGGGCTGGCCTCCACGTAGGGCACCCGCTTGGGTACATCGCGACGGACATCGTGTCACGTTTCAAGCGTCAGGCTGGATTCAACGTCCTGCATCCCATGGGCTATGACGCATTTGGCCTGCCTGCGGAGCAGTATGCGATCGAGACGGGGCAGCACCCTGCCGTGACCACGATCAACAACATCAAGACCTTCCAAGATCAGCTCATGCGCATCGGATTGGCTTATGACCCCGATACGACTGACATGAAGACCTGCGATCCAGACTATTATCGCTGGACGCAGTGGATATTCTTGCAGATTTTCCACAGCTGGTACAACCTCTCCACCAACAAAGCGGAGCATATCGATACGCTGGTCGCGCATTTCGAGGCGCATGGAACTGGCGGCGGGCTTCGTGCCTTCGGCGATTTCACTGGTGAATTCACTGCGGCGGATTGGAAGGGCTTTTCGGAAACACGTCGCCACGAGATCCTTTTGGATTACCGCATGGCCTACATCGCCTATACCGAGGTGAACTGGTGTCCCGGGTTGGGAACGGTATTGGCGAATGACGAGGTGATCAATGGCGTCTCCGAGCGCGGCGGCTTCCCGGTCATCCGCAAGCCCATGCGTCAGTGGGCGTTCCGGATGCGCGCGTATGCAGATCGCCTTTTGGGAAATCTGGACCATCTTTCTTGGCCGGAAAGCATCAAGGAGCAGCAGCGCAACTGGATCGGCAGGAGTGAAGGTGCCAATTTCTTCTGGCAGATCGATGGGCATGAGGAGCGGATCGAGGTCTTCTCCACACGCCCGGACACCATCTTCGGGGCCACATTCATGGTATTGGCGCCGGAGCATCCACTCGTGGAAAAGATCGTCACCGACGACCGCCGGGAGGATGTCATGGAATATGTGACCTGGGCGAAGAACCGGAGCGAGGTTGAGCGTCAGCAGGAAAAGAAAATCACCGGTAAGTTTACCGGGGCCTACGTGCGGCATCCTTTCATCGAAGGGAAACTGGTGCCCATCTGGACTGCGGACTATGTGCTCTGGGGCTATGGCACGGGGGCGATCATGGCCGTGCCCGCTGGAGACAGCCGGGACTATGCCTTCGCCAAGCATTTCAAATTGGAGATCCTGCCCATCATCGAGGGTGCGGACATCAGCGAGGAGGCCTATGAGGCAAAAGTCGGCCGTTACATCAACTCCTTCTTCCTGAATGGGTTTGATGCCAAGGACGGCGTCCGCCGCGCGATCGAGGAGCTCGAAAAATTGGGCATCGGCAAGGCACGGGTGAACTACCGCCTGCGCGACCCGAACTTCAGCCGTCAGCGTTACTGGGGCGAGCCATTCCCGATTGTGTTCCGTGATGGCCTGCCTTATGCATTGGAGGAGAGCGAGTTGCCGATCCTCTTGCCAGAAGTCGAGCGCTATGAGCCCGGCGATGGAGGGGAAGGGCCGCTGGCGAATGTCACCGATTGGCTGCACCTGCCCGATGGCAGCGTCCGGGAGACGAACACCATGCCCGGCTACGCCGGATCGAGCTGGTATTTCCTCCGCTACTTCGACACGAAAAATGCCGACCGCTTCACCGATCAGTCCAAGGAAGCCTATTGGATGAATGTCGATCTCTACGTTGGCGGCTCTGAGCATGCTGTGGGGCACCTGTTGTACTCCCGCTACTGGACGCAGGTCCTATACGATTTGGGCCATGTCAGCCGCGAGGAGCCATTCCAAAAGCTGGTCAACCAAGGCATGATCCAAGGGCGGAGCAGCCTCATGTACCGCCTGCGCGGAACCGAGACCTACCTGAGCGCCGGACTCATCGAGGGCAAGGAAGTCGATCCGATCCACGTCGATGTGAACATTGTGGAAAATGATGTCCTCGACCTTGAGCGCGTAAGAACGACCCGTGGCGGTGAATACGCGACCGCTGAATTCGTCACCGAGGCCGATGGCACATTCCGCTGCGGCTATCAGGTGGAGAAGATGAGCAAGCGTTATTACAACGTCGTCAACCCATCGGACATCTGCGATCGCTATGGCGCGGACACCCTGCGCTTGTACGAGATGTTCCTCGGCCCATTCGAAGATCCCAAACCCTGGAGCACCCATGGCATCGAGGGCAGCTTCCGCTTCCTGCGCAAGGTGTGGAACCTGTTCACCGATGACGAGAACCGCCTCATAGTCACGGACGCCGAGCCGAATGCTGACGAATTGCGGATCCTGCATCAGACGATCAGCAAGGTGCAGGACGATATCCAAGCCCTGAGCTTCAATACCTCCGTCGCGCAGTTCATGAAGTTCGCGAACGAGGCGCAGCGCCTGAAGACGACCTCCCGCGCGATCTTGGAGCCCTTCTTGGTGGTGCTGTCGCCCTTTGCGCCGCACTTCTGCGAGGAACTCTGGGAAATGCTCGGCCATACCTACTCCATCGCCGAAGCGCAATGGCCCCAATTTGAAGCCAAATACATCGCGGTCTCCTCCATCGAGTACCCGGTGCAAGTGAACGGCAAGCTCCGCGGCAAGATTGTCGTGGCTGCGGACGCGCGGGCAAGGAGGATGTGGAGAAGGAAGTGCTTGCCTCTGAGGAGGTCAAGGAGGTATCCTCGCTGGCGCCGCCGTCAAGAAGGTGATCGTGGTCACCCGGTAGGATTGTGAACCTCGTGGTTTGAGGCTACCGAGAAGATCCTCCTACGCAAATTCAGGAAATAGGCCATGGATCGTCTGCAGGATCAAAAGCATCTGATCAACGGCTTGCGGCTTCCCATGGAAGCGGATTCTTGCTGGCTTGGCTGCAGTATTTGTCTCAGTTTCCACAGTTTAGTTGGGCAGGAGCACTGGTGCGGCCGCCGAGGGGCTCTGGCCTAGGTCCCAGCAGGCGACCGACTCCTCCAAAGCGCAAGTTCAATCGGACTCCCAGGCCGTGTCCCGATAGCACTCGGGGTACAGCAGGCGGCCAAAACGCCGTTGAATCCATCTGGAACTCAAAACTTAAGGGGCGGCGAGGCCAAAAGCCCCGCCGCCCCTGCATACTGCAAGCGACGCTCAGCCTCCCGGCTTGTCAATCCAAGGGTAGCCTTCCAGATCGTCTCCGCCTCTGAGGGCGGCACGCTGCTTTGCATCCATTTGCTTGCCGGAAAGCGCCTTGCGCACATCGACAAGCTTTCGCTGCTTTTGCATCTGCAATAGAGTGAACGAAAACGTTAAGAACGCGCCCGCTGGAGCCAGCGGGGAAGGTGTAACGGTCATCAGCCACCGGGCTGGTCAATCCAAGGGAAAAGTTTGAGGTCATCACCGCCACGAATGACCGCAGACTGGTGCTGGGTGATTTGCTCTCCGGAAGGCGCCTTGCGCACTTCGGAAAGTTTCGTTTTTGTAAGCATTGAGTGAATTCTACTGAAAGTGAATAGGGAAGGATCTCGATTCCAGATTGGTGGAGGCAGGGACGAAGCCCAGATCTCAACCTCCGGGTTGGTCGATCCAGGGATACAACTCTTTGTCTTCGCCACCACGGATCACGTGGCTTTGAAAGGGCTGCAATTGCTTGGCCGAGAGCGATTTGCGCTTCAAGGCTGAATTCGGACGAAGTTGCTTTTTCATAATCATTGGATTGATGCGTCTCAGCCCGGCCGATCGGTATCGACGACGAAGGGCGTCGGAATTCGGGGATATTGATGGGCTTGGCGACCACCGCCGAGGATGCGAGCGGCAGTTGCCGGCTCGATTGTGCTCATGGACAGCGCCTTTCGCACATTCTGGAGATTCTGTTGCTTTTGCATAGTGGTATTCCTTAAAAATAAAGGGTGTAGCTGCCGGGCCTGGGATGCCGTAGGTCATTCAGCCGCCGGGTTTGTCAATCCAAGGAAAGGTTTCTAGGCCATCGCCGCCGCGAAGGCGCTCTGATTGACTGTTCATCAACCGCTTGCTGTTCAGCAATTGGGAGAACGTGCGGGGTTTGGTTTTTGAGAACTTCATCATTGTAATTGGATTTAAGGTTTTCAGTCAGGCTTGTCGGTGTCGATGATGTAAGGGAGGGGCAGCCGGGGAAATTGGAACGCCGGGCGGCCGCCGCCTTGGAGCAGGCTGGATTGCGCGGGGGCAATGACATTGCTGGGAAGCGCCTTGCGCACGTCAGCAATTTTGGGGTGATGCGATTTCATTGTCAATCAGTAAAAGAAGTAGTCGCAAGAGTGGGCATTCAGTCCACGATCAGGATTTTGCGCTGAGCGGCATGGCCGTCTTCGTCGCGGACGCGCAGCAGATAGAGGCCCTGTGGGGCATCGACCGCAAGAGAAAATTCCTGGGTGCCACCGAGGGAGGCCAATTGCTGGCTTTGGATGAGGCGCCCGTTGATGTCGGTCACCTCACACTGGAGGTTTCCGGCGGGATTGGCATCGATTCTGACGGTGAACCGGCCGTCGCTGGGATTCGGGAATACTTGCAGGCCCATGTTGCCGTCCTTGTCAGGGTCGATGCCCACGACTTGGATGCTGCCGTTTTCCTGGAGGCTGTAGAGCGCGTTGGCGGTGATGTTCCCGAAGGTCTGCTCGATGCCGGAGGGCCACGTGACGTTCATTTGCAGGATGTTCGTCGCGTCTGCGAGGCCAAAGTGCAGCACCAGGCTGTTTTGGCTGCAATAGCCGGATTGAGCGGTGACTTCGCGCATTTGATGCACGGTGTCGCCTTGGATGATGGCCTGCAATGAGACGATGGTACCGATGGCAGAGCGGTTGGAAACCGTCCCTTCGAGTTTGAATTCCACCCAATGGTTGGCGTTGCCGGCATTGTGGTAGAGGTAGTTGGGTTGGGTCTCGTTCCGCCAATTGGCGATGGCAAGGTCGAGGAAGCCGTCATTGTCGTAGTCGCCCCAAGCACAGCCGTAGGAACTGCCCGAGTCGATGGCCACGGGCTCGGTCATGTTCCGGACAAATGCGCCGTTGCCTTGGTTTTCGTAGAGGAAATTGTGCGTGAAGGAGGTGCAGTAGCCATTGGTGATGAGGAGGTCGAGGTCGGCATCGTTGTCGTAATCGGCCCATGCGGAGCTGAACGAGCAGCCAACGTCGCCGCCAAATGGGCTGGAAATGAGGCTGAAGTTGCCGGATCCGTCATTTTGGAACAGCTGCGCGGCTTGATTGTAGTTTGCAACGACCACATCGAAGTCGCCGTCATTGTCGTAGTCGCCCCAAGAGCTGCTGTGGGAGGTGAATTGGCTGGTGGCAATGGCCCCGGTCGAGATTTTGGTGAAGGTGGGATAGCCGTCGTTGCGGTAGAGTTGGTTGCGCTGATTGGCTTCGTTGGTGACGAAAAGGTCCTGGTCGCCGTCCAAGTCCATGTCGATCCAATTCACGCAGCGCGAGCGGAACTGGTCGGTGACAGGGACGATGCCGGAGACCTTTTGGAAAGCGCCACCGCCTAGGTTGTGGTAGAGGAAGTTGCGGAAGTTGCCGTCGCTGTTCGCGACATAGAGGTCCAGGAGACCGTCCCCGTCCGCGTCGCCCCATGCTGCCGTCTCAGAATAGCCCGCATCATTGGGTACGATCCCGGAGTCGATCCGGATAAATCCACCTCCCATGTCGTTGTGATAGAGCAGGTTGTCCACCCCATACCAATTGGAGACGTAGATGTCGATGAAGCCGTCATTGTCATAGTCGGCGCATGTCGCTCCATCGCTGGGCGCGCCGTCGTGGCAGACGGTGTCCGCGACCAGGCTGAATCCGCCCTGGCGGTCGTTGCGGTAGAGCATGTTGTCCTCGCCACCTTGCTTGCCGTTGGTGATGAGCAGGTCTTGGAAATCGTCGCGGTCAAAATCGAGCCAATTGCAACTGCGGGAGCCGCTCGGGGTGGTCACGACGGGGCCGGAGGTCACCCGGGTCAGCAAAGGGGATTGCGCCAAAGCTCCGCCCGAGAAGGCGAGGGTTGCGAGGAATAAGATGGAAGCGCCAAGCGTTTTCATGAGCCAAACATCGTTCGGTTTCAGCGCATTGCAGCATTGCCTGCGACGGACAGCGGGCATTGTCAACACTCCACTTCACCACCGTGGCGGATGCCGTTCGTTGTGCAATTGCTGCCGTCTGTTGACATTGGGCTGGCTGGCTGGAAAAAGTCCTAGTTTTGAGGCGAAATCCGCTGGCATTGAATGCAATGAAAAACAGTCGCCGGGCATTGGAACATGTGCTGTTTTGGGTGCTTTATTGGCTCCTGCTGGCGTTTTATGGTGGGCTTTATGAAAAGGATTTTGACGTCACCCTCCTCTACAACCTCACGATCCTCCCGGTCACGATTGGCTGCTCATATATATTGGTGTACGGCCTGCTTCCGCTGTTTTTCCGGCGTCAATACCTCGCATTTTTCGGCTTGACGCTGTTGGTGATCGTTGCCGGGGTGTTGCTGAAGCGGGTGTCCACGCAGTTTGTGCAGTTCCCATGGCTCTACTCCGGGTCGGACTATACCTTCATTTTCTTCAACGCCTACCGGATGATGGGGCATTTCATCCAAATCATCAGCACGGCAGGGTTGGTGGCGGGATTGCATTATTTCCGGAGCTGGCAGCGGGCAAATAAGCGTGTCCAGGCGTTGAACGCTGAGAAACGCATGGCGGAACTGAGCTTCCTCAAGGCTCAAATGCATCCGCATTTCCTCTTCAATACCCTGAATTCCATCTATTACGAAGCAGTCCGCCCTGGTGGCAAGGCTCCTGACCTCATCATCCGACTTTCAGAAATCATGCGTTATACCCTTCGGCAAGGAGGCGCGGATTGGGTCCCAATGGCCAAGGAGGTGGAATTGATCCAGAACTACATCGCGCTGGAGCAAGTGCGGTATGGGGAGAGGTTGGTGGTGGATTTCCAGGTCATCGGTGAAGTCGTGGGTGGCGTTCCGCCGCTGATTTGTTTTTCATTGGTGGAGAATGCGTTCAAGCATGGGACGGCGCATCAGACTGGGAGGTGCGAAATTCAGATCCGAATGACGGTGGTATCCGGCAGGTTGTTGATGGAAATCCGCAATCCTCTGCCGGGCACGGAGCCCTCGGACGTCCTTGGTGCCTCGGAGGGAATCGGTCTGCGGAACATCACCCGGCAGCTGGACCTGATCTTTGGGACGGAGTACCGGCTGGAATGCGGCCCCGACGGCAATGCGTTTCTGAGCAAATTGGAGATGCCGATCAATGTGTCAATGCCATGATTCGCTGCGTGGTCATAGAGGATGAGCAGCCGGCGCGAGAGCTACTGAGGTCCTACATCGCCCTCTTGCCCGATTGGCAATTGGTTGCGGATTTCGACAACGCGATCGAGGCAATGAGCTTTCTCTCCAAGCAATCCGTGGACGTGATCTTCCTCGATATTCAATTGCCGCGGCTTTCGGGGATCGGTTTTCTGAGGGCTTTGGAGCATCCGCCCCTGGTCGTGATCACCACGGCGTACAGCGAACACGCGGTCGAGGCATTTGAATTGACGGTGTTCGACTATTTGCTCAAGCCCTATCCCTTCGAGCGGTTCCTGAAGACAGCGGGCCGCATTCAGCAGCAATTACAGGGGAGTCCCAAGGAGGAGCGCATCGCCGAGCCCGAGGCCCACATCCTCATCCGCGCCGACCGTCGCAATGTCAAGCTGCCGATTTCCGAGATCCTTTTCATCGAAAGCCGTCGCGAATACATCCGCATCGTGTGTGCTGCACGGGAGTTGCATACCCGCATGGGCATCACCAAGATCGAATCTGTGCTTGCCGACCATGACTTCTTAAGGGTCCATCGGTCATTTTTGGTGGCTGTGGGCAAGATCGATGCTTATACTGCCACGGAGCTGCGGATGGGGAAGCACGTGATTCCGATTGGGCGGCTGTACCAGCGGGAGGTCAAGGGACGAATAGGGGGCAATTGAGCCTTTTTGATTGATAATGAATAATTAACAATTGATAATGGGGCTTTTTGGGGATTTGATTCGTTCATTTTTGGCTTGTGGAAAAACGGCCGGGAGCAGTTCAGGCGAACCTGTTGCTGCTCCCGGCGGTTTTGATTCTTTGATGAGGCTTGGGCGACTTTGGCTCCTTGGCGATCAGCTTCGGAGGCCAATGGCTCGGCTTATTGCCTGACGATCTTTCCGGTGGCGATCTTTTCACCGCTGGTCCAGCGGTATTGATAGACGCCGGGGGCGAGATCTTGCATGTCCAGGCGGATTTCGGTGCCTTGGTGTCCTTCCACTTGGAGCACGCTCCTGCCCGTCATGTCGTAGACTTGCACATCTGCGGGTTCGCTCAGGACGTGGCCGTAGCGGAGGGTGACGCCGCTGCTGGTCGGATTGGGAAAGACTTCGAGGGTCTCGGTGACTTTGGGCGTGGTGCTGGTGAGGGCCTCACAGGGCAGGATTTGGTTGTCCCACCAGTAATGGAGGCTGTCGGCCAGGTCGATGAGTTCGCAGACAGAGCCGAGGTTGTCATTGTAGAATCCTCGGGCCATGAGCATCGCGAAGGTGTAGGTGCGGGTATCGCCGGGATTGAGGGTCTCTGGTTCGAAAGAGAGGAGACCCCTGCGGTCAAAGGGTGCCTGTCCAGCGGAGACTTCGCTCCAGCCAGTACCGGGGCCGCCGCACCATCCAGGGTTGCCATTGAAGGGATAGTTGGTCGGCGTGCCAGTTGCGGTGCCACTGTAGCCATCGAGGCCATTGTCCACGAGCTGGGTGCTGTCCTTCCATTGGCTGCCGAGGTAGCTGTAGTAGTCGGCGTCGGCATCAGGATTGCCCTTGACAGTGAAGTCATTGTTGTAGTACATGCCGCCACTAGAAGGGGAGCTCAGGCAGGTCCATCCCATCGCGGGTGGGTTCAGGCCATAGCCGTTGCTCGTTTCATCGTTGGCGTCGCCATTGTACCCGATGAAGAGTTCTTGGGCAGGAGCGGTACCGATGTAGTCATCCGCGTAGTTGCCGATGTCGAAGTCGTTCCAGAGTCCGGCGCGGAAACCGTTGTAGATGTTGGTGCTGCGGTTGGTGACGGCATACTGCAGGAAGAGCACGTCCTCAAGTTGCGGGCAATCCCTGACAAATGCGAATGCCCGGACCTCGACCCCCATACTGTTCTGGGGGGAGTTGGGACGAGAGGGGAAGTCGGAGAACTGGAAGTAAAGCGCTTGGTGCCCAGGGAAATCCGGATAGTCCCCGGCGCTAGGCGTGTAGTGCTGCGGGTCATTGTCCATGTCCACGAAGGGGGCGCATGCCACCCGTTGGCCATTTTGGTCCAATCCAAATGCAGGCCAATGTGCCACAATGGGGTAGTTCGCGAAGTTCACCGTGCTGTTTGCGAAGTCAGCCCGGAACTGATCGACCTCGCTTCGGTTGATCACCCACACGCTGTCCCATTGGGCGCCGTCGAAGTTGTAGAGGCCGGGGTGAAATACTTGGCCTGACTGACCGTAGGTCTCAGCTGCGACGTGCAATGCGCCCTGCCCGTCGAGTCCACCGAACCAGACATGGCCCGTGAAGCTCACGCCACGCTTGTCATTCGCGACTGTGGTTTTGGGCCATTCCAGACCCTTGAGGTTCAGGTTGTGGTCCTGGAACAGTTGCCCGTCCGAGCGGATGGGGGCGATGAAGTTCCCTAGGTCGAGTTGGTCGAGCACGGGGGTCTGGGCATGCGTCAACGCGCCAAGCCCGAATAGGCTACAGAGGAATAATTTTTTCATGACTACAATCTTTTACTGAGACCAAGGTCAGGTTCCTCCGGCAGCAGTCAATGCAGAAAAAGGCCGTTTTGTTACGCAGTAAGTGGGAGCCAATTCTGCCAAGGAATCTGCTCAACAAGTAGCATCGGCCCAAGGTTTGCCACTCCATGACAAGACTTGGTCATCCAAAATTTGCCATCAGCCGCCTCGCAACCGAGGAACATTTCCCTGATTGGATTACATCAAGGATTGCAAAATTCAGCTGAAAATGGGGCTATTTCCCGGAAATCGTCGGTGTCTGATGCAGGTACTCGCCGGATTGGAGCGTGTCCATCATGAATTTGGCGACGTCCACGCGAGGAATGGTGAGAGTCGGCTTCGGTTGGTTGTTGAAACTCACGATCACCGATTCCTTGGACTTGCCATTGGACAGACCGACGGGGCGCACGACCACCCAGTTCATGGTGCTTGCCTTCATCAGGTCCTCCTGCCGCTCATGGTCGGCGTAGGGGTAGCGGATGTTGCTGTGTTCGATCACCCAGCGGAACCAGCCCGGGATCTGCTCCCTTGTCTCCTTGACCCCATGCGCAGTGCAGACAACCACGCGGACAAACGGCCGCTTTTTGTCCAAGGCAATGAGGTGGGCCATCGATTTGGAGAGCAGGTCAAGCGGGGAGCGCAGCTTTGCCCACGGCCAATCTGAGGTCCGTGACAGGTTCAGGCTGCTTGCCACGGCGGAGCAACCCTCGGCGGCCCTGGCGAGGTCCTCCGCATTGTAGGGGCTTCCTTGGATCAATTCCAGTTCCGGATGTTGAATCGAAATGGAATGGGGGTCGCGGACAAGTGCCTTGACATGGTAGCCGCGCTCCAGCGCTTCGGTAATCAGGTGGAGTCCGGTGCGTCCCGAGCCTCCGAGGATGAGGAGATTCATTTTCAATTGCCAGAATTTACCCCGGCACCGCAAATTTAGTCACCCAATGAAAACCGAACCGCTGCCTCCGCATGGATTTTCGTCGTGTCAAATGCGGGAATGTCCAAGTCCGCCTGCTGGATCAGCAGCGGTATTTCCGTGCAGCCCAGAATCACCCCTTGAGCACCCGCTGATTTGCCCCGTTCGATGATCTCAAGGAACATCTCCTTCGACGCGGCATTTACCCGCCCGTAAGCCAATTCGTTGAAAATGACATTGTGGACGTAGGTGCGGTCATTGGCTTCCGGGATCATGGGTTCGATCCCCTTGGCCATCAACTTGTCCCGAAAGAAGTCGAATTCCATCGTGTAGCGGGTGCCGAGGAGGAGGACCTTGTTCAGCCCCTGCGCCACAATCGCATCCGCAGTCGCCTCCGCGATGTGGATCAGCGGTACGTCCAGGTCTGCCCGCAGCTCCTCCGCGATATGGTGCATGGTGTTGGCGCAGAGCAGGATCGCCTCGGCTCCCCCTGCGATCAGCACCCGGCTCGCCTCACGGATCATCGCCAGTGTGCCCGCCCAGTTGTTGGTGAGGTTGTTGCGCTGAATGTCCTCATAGTTGAAGGAGTAAATCAGGCAGCGGCTGAAATTCAGGGCGCCGAGCTCCTCGTTGACCCCTTGGTTGAGGTAACGGTAGTAATCCACGGTCGATGGCCATGCAATGCCCCCGACCAATCCGATCATTTTCATTGTGCTACATCCTTAAGTCCATCCTGAGGCTCTCCATCGAGAAGCCCGAAACTGCAGCCCATCTGCCGCAAATCGGTGGCAAGTTGGCGACAGACCGTCCCCAATTGGGGGTAATTCCTGCTGAAAATGCTTCTCAGAACAAGGAGAAGAGGAAGATTTTGACGCCTTCTGGACTTGTAACGGTGACGTTTGCAGGCCCCATGCCGACCTCCTTGCACTCAATTCCCTGCGCTTTCAGCGGTTCGATCCTTGCGCCCATGTCGGGAGCAAAGTAGGTCAAGGCACAGCCGTCCCAGTCCGTAGTTTGGTGCAGTCCGACGATGCTGACGCCATCGCTCATGATCGCCCAGGGGTAGGGGTTGGTTTCTGCACCTTTGCTCTGAAAGCCCAGTTTTTCCCAATATGCAATGGATGCCTTGAGGTCGGTGACCTTGTGGCAGTATTCGCCAAACATCCCCAACTTGGTGGGCATCGCCTCGGGTTTGGCCATGTCGGCCTGGTCGAGGGTGAGCATGGTCTTGCCCGTCGGGTGGAAAATCATCGCCGGGTTGCGGTTGACGATGCTCACTTCCTGTCCATCGGGACTTTGGATGATGGCTCGCCAAGGTTTGCCGGATTCATCGTTTTCCAGGGCCTCCACTTTGATTTTGGCCTTTTTCAGCGCCTTCAATGTCCCCTCAAAGTCGCTGTTGAAATAGGAAAGACGGACGAATGGCTTCTCTGACTGAATCAAGTTCACCAGGATGGTCTCGTCGGTGAGCTGCGTCATCGGGGCTGGGGACTGCATTTGCATGACCACCCGGAAGCCCAGTTTCTTCCAAAATTCGACCGAGGCCTTCATGTCAGTGGTGGAGGCGGCGATTTGGGAGAGCTGACCGAGTTTGACTCCAGCCTTGTCCTTTGCCATGAGGACGCTCGCCAGGAAGAGGGCTATCAGGGTAACGGTGAACTTGATCTTCATTTTTCAAAAGCCTTGGTGTCGGCCGCATGGGGAATCATCCATCGATGCGGCAGTGATTCATTGCAAAATTCGGCAATGGTTTCCATCCCTCCAAATCGCAGGCTTTCGGTTCAGAAGCTTCATAATATCTGAACGTGCCTTCCAACTTGACCGTTCAGGGCGAAATCAGAGCAATCCAGACAATAAAAAAATATTTTCGCGCAGACTTGTATCATAATATAAATCTCGTCGTATATTTGCAGTGTCGTCAATCAAGTAGGCGACATCATCACTATGAAAAAGAACATGAACGCAAAAATCAAAAACACTGCCGCTGTGCAAGTGGTTGCTGCTGCTTTCTTCTCATGTTCTCATAGTTATTCCCATTATTCCGGGTGCAGTTATTGCCATTGAAAATCAATGCAATAACGAAATCAGCACCCGGCCCCAATGACCGGGTTTTTTGTTGCATTTTCCTTTGAATTCGGAAGATTTGACCATGGCCGCATCGCGCCAATTGGAGAATTCATGCCGGGTTTGTGGTCAAGATGTCTGCGCCTTGGAACTGCACGGATGCACTCCAAAGTGCCCCTCTGATCGGTTGAGTTATTTCTGAACTTGATTGGGTTCAGAGGAAGCGACCTAGGCAGGAGCAACATCCGGCTACCAATGAAAAGGAAAATCTCATTCGCACAAATCAACATCTGATTTGCTGCAAGGAATCATATTGCGCAAGAAGCGCATCAGGATCGAGCCGAACGGCTTCGCATCCCAAGACGTACATTGACATCGCGGAACAAGGATTGCGCCACCCAAACGCAATCAAGAGCATGAAATTATTCATTATCAATTATTCATTCCCAAGGAGGGTTGGTAGAATTTGGCTATTGCGCCTGACCGCTAATCAGGAGGTCGTCGCGAGACGGCTTGCGGGTTCGAGTCCCGCACCCTCCTCTGTTGGACAGTGTGAGACTTGAGTGTGAGTGGGGAGGATTGCGCACTCACAGTCATTCCTCACACTGCAAAATGGGCCGTCAGCCGCAAGGTGTGGCAACGGATTGTAACCCCGGAAAGGGCAGGTTCGATTCCTGCGCGGCCCACAAAATCGATGTCTTCTAAATGGTGTCTATGTTGCAAAGGCAAGCATACCAGCCTGTGATACTGGAGATTCGGGTTCGAGTCCCGATAGACGCCCAATTTCAATCTTAAATAGCGGGTGTCCGGCAGGACGAGGGGCTTGCTTGGAGAGCAGGTAATCCTGATGAACAATCGGGATTGGTAGTTCGAGTCTCCCACCCGCTGCGAACAGTGAGCATTGAGCAGATAGCAGTGAACAGTTCTCTACGCTTTTGCATGGCTGTCAATGCCATCTGCTATCTGCTATCTGTAAAGAAATGGGGGATTGTCCGATTGGTTGAGGTGCTTGTTTGCAAAACAAGTCAGGCGGGTTCAATTCCTGCATCCCCCTCTATTGCAGTGTGAGTGTGGTGTGTGAGTGCACTTTTCCTTTGCGTTCATGCGCAATCACTCTCGCTCTCACACTGTTCACGGGTTGTAGGCCGCAAGGTGCGGCAACGGACTGTAAATCCGAGACTGGCAGGTTCAATTCCTGCACAACCCACGTGTAATCCGCGCATGTCGTGGAGCTGTTCTTTCCAGAGCGCAATAAGCGATCAAGTAGGCAGATTTTCCTGTAACCCGCCTGCCTGTTTGTGGTGACCGACGGCGCTCATTTTATGGTATCCATATTGCAACGGCCAGCATACCAGCCCGTGATTCTGGAGATTCGGGTTCGATTCCCGATGGATGCCCCTTTTTGAATTGATAATAAATAGTTAATAATTAATAATTGACAATTGCGGGGCTTGAGGCTCTCGAAGGCCCCGCAACTCTCAATTTCCCACAGCGGGTGTCCGGCTGGACGAGGGGCCTGCCTTGAAAACAGGTAATCCTGATGATGAGTCGGGATTGGGAGTTCGAGTCTCCTGCCCGCTGCGACCTACTTATGAATCAATTCCCCACAGCGGGTGTCCGACTGGACGAGGGGCCTGTCTCGAAAACAGGTAATCCTGATGATGAATCGGGATTGGGAGTTCGAGTCTCCTGCCCGCTGCGAACAGGTCGCATTGAACAGGTCGCATTGAACAGGTAGCATTGAGAATGTAGCAGTTAGCAGTTCTTCGCGCGGATGCGGGGCGGACACTGCTATCTGCTACCTGCTATCTACTAACTGAGGCGTTTTTCATCTCAATCTTCCGCGCAAAGCGTCCAAACTCCTCAGGGCGGTTGCTGGCGAAAATGAGGAGACGGTCACCAATGTAATGGTCCATGAGATCCAGGACGAGCTTGGAATTGGCTTCGTCCATGTTGGTGGTGGCTTCGTCGAGGAGGAGAATTTTGGATTGGGAGAGGATGCTCAGGCCGACCTTCACGCGGTGCATCATGCCTGAGCTGAAATGCTTGAGGAGCTTGTTGCGGTGGTCTTGCAATTGGAGCAGATCGAGGACATCTGCCTCGGGCACGATCAATTTGCGGAAGCTCGCATGGAGGTGGACGGCCTCAGCAAGGCTCAGGTCGGTGTAGAGCTCCATGTAAGGGCCCGACCAGGAGAGGTATTGGTACCAAAATTCGGGATCAATCTTCTTGCCGTCCACGACCAGGCTCAACTGACCTTCGGTGGGTGCAAGCTGCCCCGCCAAAATCCGCATCAATGTAGATTTCCCGCTGCCATTGTCCCCGGTGAGGAGCACCCGCTCGCCCTGCTGGACCTCAAAGTCCATGCCCCGGAAGACCCATTGCCGGAAGAAGCGCTTTCCTAGCCCTGTGGCCTCAATCAGCGTCATTTTCAGAGCCGGACTTGTAGCCCTTCATGATGCCCCGCTTGGAGCTGCGCACGAACTCTAGAATTTCAGCCCGTAATTCGGAGTCTTCGATCTCAGTCTCGATGGCCTGAACGGCTTGGGATACGTTGCGACCAGATGCGAAGAGGATGCGGTAGATGTCCTGGATATGGGCGATGGTGGCATTGTCATAGCCACGGCGACGCAAGCCCACTGCATTCACGCCGCTGTAGCGAAGGGGAAAATGCGCGCCTTTGCAGTAGGGGGGCACGTCCTTGCCCACAAGCGAACCGCCCTGCAAGATCGAGTGGCGACCAATGCGGCAGAATTGATGGATCGCACTCATGCCGCCGATGATGGCGAAGTCGTCTATCTTGACGTGCCCGGCAAGCGTGGCATTGTTGGCGAGGACCACGTCGTTGCCGATGATGCAGTCGTGCGCGATGTGCGCATAAGCCATCACGAGGACATCGTTGCCCACGATGGTGGCATTGTTTTCCTTGGTGCCCCGGTTGATGGTGGCGTATTCCCGGATGGTGCAGCGATCACCGATGATGCAAGTGGTCTCCTCGCCGCCAAACTTGAGGTCCTGCGGGATGGAGGAGATGACCGCACCTGAGAAGATCCTGGTGTCCCGACCAATGCGTGCCCCGTCGTGGATCACGGCGCCGCTGCCGATGTAGCAGCCCTCTTCGATCACGACATCACCCTTGATGGTGACAAATGGCTCGATCTCCACGCCTTCTGCGATGCGGGCATCGGGGTGGATATTGGTCATCGGGTATTTCAAGGAAGTATTAACAGTTGACAATTGACAATTCAGGTTGCGTGGTAATCAATGTGAGGGTTGATCTCGACAGTGGCTTGGTCATTTCTTTTCCACCACAGCGGCAGTCAGCTCGGCCTCACAGACGAGTTTGCCGTTGACATAAGCCTTTCCGAACATCTTGCACATCCCGCGGCGCAGGCTGTCCATTTGCAACTTCATGTGCAGGACGTCCCCTGGAATCACGGGTTTCTTGAAGCGGATGTTGTTCATTCCCACGAAATAGACCCATACATTTTCGGGATTGGGCACCTTGTTCAGCAGCAGGATGCCGCCGACTTGACCCATGGCTTCGAGTTGAAGCACACCGGGCATGACGGGGTTGCCGGGGAAGTGGCCTTGGAAGAACGGTTCGTTGAAGGTTACATTTTTCACGCCCTCGATCTCATTTTCGGAGAAGGAGACGATTTTGTCCACGAGCAGGAATGGGTAGCGGTGGGGGAGGATCTTGGAAATCGCATTGATGTCGAAGACCACGCCATCGCTTTGGTTCTGCTGGTATTTCTTCTGGATTTTCTTCTGCTTGAGGAGGGACTTGATCTTCTTGGCAAGCTCGACGTTGGCCTTGTGGCCGGGACGGGCTGCGAGGATTTGTCCCTTCAAGTGTGCACCGATCAATGCCAGGTCACCAATGAGGTCGAGCAGCTTATGGCGGGCGGGCTCGTTGCGGTGACGCAGGTCGATGTTGTTCAGGATGCCTTCCTCGGCGACTTGGATGTTGGGGCGCTCGAAGAGGACTGCGAGGCGGTCAAGCTCGATCGGGGTCACCTCGCGGTCCACGACCACGATGGCATTGTTGATGTCGCCGCCTTTGATCAAGCCCGCGCTTGCCAAAGCCTCCAATTCATGCAGGAAGCAGAACGTGCGGCTGTTGGCGAATTCGGAGGCGAAGTTCTCGATGTTGAGCAGGGTGGCGTGCTGCGGGCCAAGGACCGGGGAATTGTAGTCGATCATGACCGTGACCCGGAAGTCGTCCATGGGCAATGCGGCGAGATCGACCTGACGGTCGCTTTCGTAGTAGTGGATCGGCTGATCCACCACGAAGTATTCACGGTCGGCCTGCTGCTCGCTGAGCCCCACGCTGTTCAGGGCTTCGATGAAGGCGATGCTCGACCCATCCATGATCGGCGGCTCAGGGCCATCGAGGTCGATCAGGCAGTTGTCGATTTGCAAGCCTGCGAGGGCGGCGAGGGTATGCTCCACGGTGTGGACGCGGGCGCCGTTGGCCTCGATGGTGGTGCCACGCTGTGTGTCCACGACGTTGTCCACGTCGGCGGGCACCAAGGGGGAGCCTTCGATGTCCACCCGGCGGAACACGAAACCGTGGTTCTCGGGGGCAGGGTAGAAGGTCATCGTGGCGGGTTTCCCCGTATGCAAACCAATGCCGGACACAGTGACCGACTTCTGGATGGTATGCTGCTTATCGTACATATTGTATCAGGAGTGACGATTCAGAATTTCTTTTTCCAATTGATGCAGGCGCTTGTCGAGCTGATCGAGGTTGCGGAAGACCGCCTCGGAGCGCAACTGCTGCTTGTAGTCTTGGGCGGGGCTCCCGCGCAAGGCTTTGCCTTTTTCTTCGACGGTCTTGGAGACGCCTGACTGCGCGCCGATTTTGGTGCCGTCCGCGAGCTTGATGTGGCCCACGATGCCGACTTGGCCCCCGATCATGCAGTTGTTGCCGATCTTGGTGCTGCCGGAAATGCCCGTTTGGGCGGCAATCACGGTGTTTTCCCCGATCTCCACGTTATGGGCGACCTGGATGAGGTTGTCGAGCTTGGCGCCTTTGCGGATCACCGTTTCGCCGAGGGTAGCCCTGTCGATGGTGCAACCCGCCCCGATTTCCACTTGGTCCTCGATGCGGACAATGCCTGTCTGCGGGATTTTCTGGAAGCTGCCGTCGGGTTGCGGGGCGAAGCCGAAGCCGTCGCTGCCGATCACCGCGCCGGAATGGATGATGCACTGCTTGCCCACCTTGCATCCGTAGTAGATGCTGGCGTTTGCATAGACAGTGGTGCCCGCACCCACGGTCACATAGTCACCCACATAGGCATGGGGATAAATTTTGGCGCCGTCCCCGATGACCGCTCCATTGCCGATGTAGGCGAACGCACCTATGTAGATGTCCTTGCCCAATGTGGCGGTCTCAGCCACGTGGCTGGGCTGCTCAATCCCGGCTTTGTTCTGGACAAATTGCAGGAAGCGTTGGAGAAGTTGGGCGAATGCCATGTAGGGATCCTTGGCACGGAGCAATGTGGCTGAAACGGCTTGTTTCGGCGAAAAATCCAATGCAACGATCACCGCGGAGGCATTCGTAGAGTACAGAAAGTTCTCGTATTTGGGGTTCGCGAGAAAGCTGAGACTACCCGGTCCGCCCTCCTCAATCTTGGACAGACTGCTGATGTAGAGGTCAGCATTTCCCTCCACTTGGGCACCGATCATGCCAGCGATTTCTCCTACCTTGAACTTCATGCTCCAAGAATCAAACGGCCAAAAGTAGGAATTTTTGATCTGATATAATTTTCCAATTCCGCCCCAATCTTCTATTTTTGGGCAAATTCCTAAACGGAGGTCATTTTGGCAGAAATCAGCTTAGATAAAAGGGATTTTCAGTTCACGGAAGAGGAACTGATCGAGATCCGCGGCCATCAAGGCAAGTATCCGTCCATCCGCTCGGCAGTGATGCCTGTGCTGTGGATGGCACAGAACAAGTGGGGTTGGCTCTCAAAGGATGCCATCCAACTCGTGGCCGACACCCTGGGTCTGTCCTACGCACATGTATATGGTGTGGCCTCGTTTTACACCATGTACTTCAAGCAGGCGGTACCCAAGTACGTCCTCGACGTCTGCACCTGCTTCGCCTGCGGCGAACTCGGCGGCGACGAAGTCCTCAAGTTTGCGAAGGAATACACCGGTTGCGATGACAGCGGTTACAGCAAGGACGGCCTGTTCTTCTTCCGCTATGCCGAATGCCTCGGAGCCTGTGACACGGGTCCCGTCGCACAAGTCACCAACCGTCACTACGTCCACAACCTCACCAAGGACTCGATGAAAGAGCTCATCGACAACCTGCGGTCGGGCAAGGAGCCGAACTTTGTGAGCATCCCCCTCATTGACCAAAGCAAGATTTGAGCACCGGGCAATGAGAACAGATACACGTAAAAAGGCCGTCTTGATGTTATCAGACGGCACTTTTTTTGAAGGATACAGCATCGGACGCGTGGGCACGACCACCGGGGAGATGTGCTTCAATACCGGGATGACGGGGTACCAAGAGATCTTCACCGATCCGAGCCATGCTGGGCAAGTGATGGTCACCACCCATACCCATATTGAAACTACGGGGTGCATCCCGAGGAGGCCGAGAGCGCTGGCGTCAAAATCGCGGGCCTCGTGGTCAAGAACTTTAGCCAAATCGGTTCAAGGTCGGATTCTGTCGGTGAGTTGCAGGACTACCTCGATCATCAAGGCGTGGTCGGCATCTCGGACGTGGACACGCGGGCACTTGTGCGTCACCTGCGCTCACAAGGCGCGATGAATGGCGTGATTTCCAGCGAGGTCCTGGACAAGGAGGCCCTCCGTGGCATCCTCGCGGAATGCCCCGACATGGAAGGCTTGGAGCTTGCGAGCACAGTTTCCACCAAGGAAGCCTACCACTTCGGCGATCCCACTGCCACCTTCCGCATTTCCGCGATGGACTACGGGATCAAGACCAATATCCTGCGCAGCCTCGCGGCACGTGGGGCGTACATCAAAGTCTTCCCCGCCAAGTCCGCCCTCGCCGACCTGCTCGCCTTCAACCCAGACGGCTTCTTCCTCTCCAATGGCCCCGGTGACCCTGCGGCAATGCCTTGGGCGGTGGAATTGGTGAAGCAGCTCCTGGAAACAGGCAAGCCTTTGTTCGGCATTTGCCTTGGACATCAGATCCTTTGCCGGGCACTGGGACTCGAGACATTCAAGATGCACCACGGACACCGGGGGATCAATCACCCCGTGAAGAACCTGGTGACAGGCAAGAGCGAGGTGACATCGCAGAATCATGGATTCGCTGTGAAATTCGATCAGGCTGAGGCGTCGCCCTTGGTTGAGGTCACGCATGTGAACCTGAACGACAAAACCCTGGAAGGCATCCAAGTCGTGGGCAAGCCAGCATTTTCTGTGCAATACCACCCCGAGGCCTCACCCGGCCCGCACGACAGCCGATACCTGTTCGATCAGTTCATCGGATTGCTCAAGGAGGCGAGGACCGCTGTGCCGGGGTAATTGCCCATCTGTTGAAGGTTGCACTTAGATAGCAGATAGCATGTAGCAGATAGCATTTCTGCACGCTTCAGCAATTCGAAACTGCTATCTGCTACCTGCTATCTGCTCACTATCAGAGCTCCATTTCCCACATATCGTAATGGCTGTGCTTCATCCCGAGCTTGGAATAGACTTTCTGGGCGGAATGGTTGTCGCGCTCAACGTAGAGTCGGAGCTCCTTGACGCCTTCGGCGCGGGCCATGTCCTCCACGGTTCGGAACATTGCTGAAAATACGCCCTTGCCTCGTCCCTCGGGCTTGAGATAGACGCTCTGGAACCACCACATGTCGCCATTGCGCCAATCGCTCCATTCACGGGTGATCATGAGGTTGCCGACAGGCCTCCCTTCCCATTCCGCCACCAAATAGAACCCCTTGCTGCTGTCCAAGAGCAGGTTACGAACGCCCGCCTGCACGATGGCATCCTCCAATCGGCGGTTTTCCGTCTCCATGGCCATGGCTTGGTTGTTGGCGACGATGAGGGCGTGGTCGTCCATGGTCGCGGGGCGAACGGTGATCTTGCTGTCCATGCTGGCAATTTAGCATCACCGCCCAATTCTGCTGCCAAGGGCCTCGTTTCTGTGCATAACTGACACCTTCACGGAGGACATTTTCCTTAATTTTGGCCAGAATTCAATTAAAATCTCTGAAAACAGGATGAGCGCGATTGTGCATATCACCGGCCGGGAAATTTTGGACTCCCGTGGCAATCCCACCGTGGAGGTGGAGGTCTTGACCGAAGACGGAAGCGTTGGCCGTGCGGCTGTGCCCTCCGGGGCATCCACTGGTGCTTACGAAGCCATCGAACTGCGGGACGATGACCGCCGCCGCTACCTCGGCAAGGGTGTCCTCAAGGCCGTGGAGAATGTGAACGAACTGATCGCTCCTGAAGTGGTTGGAACGGATGTCGAGGACCAAGCATTGGTGGACCGCATCATGCTGGAGCTGGACGGCACGGACAACAAGGCTCGCCTGGGCGCAAATGCCATCTTGGGCGTTTCCTTGGCGGTCGCTCGCGCTGCTGCAATGGAGCAAGGCATGCCGCTCTACCGCTACCTCGGCGGTGTGAATGCCCGCACCCTGCCCGTCCCGATGATGAACATCCTCAATGGCGGCGCCCACGCGGACAACAGCGTGGACATCCAGGAATTCATGGTCATGCCGCTCAAGGCTGAGTCCTTCCGCGAGGCATTGCGCATGGGTGCCGAGGTATTCCATCACCTGAAATCGGTCCTCAAGAGCAAGGGAATGAGCACCAACGTCGGCGACGAAGGCGGCTTTGCTCCGAACCTCCCGAGCAACGAGGCTGCAATCCAGACCGTGATCCAGGCCATCGAAAAGGCAGGCTACCGTCCCGGCGAGGACATGTTCATCGCCCTCGATGCTGCCAGCACCGAGTTCTACGATGCCGAGACAGGCCGCTACGTCTTCAAGAAATCCACTGGCGAAAGCCGCACGAGCTCCGAAATGGTGTCCTTCTGGAAGGATTGGGCACAGAAATACCCCATCGTCAGCATCGAGGACGGCCTCGCCGAGGATGACTGGGATGGCTGGAAGGAACTCACGGACGCCATCGGCGGTCAGGTGCAACTCGTGGGCGACGACCTCTTCGTCACCAACGTGACCCGCCTCGACCGGGGCATCAAGCAAGGCATCGCCAACTCCATCCTGGTGAAGGTCAACCAAATCGGCAGCCTCACCGAGACCATTGACGCCGTGCAGCTCGCCACCCGCAACGCCTACACCAATATCATCAGCCACCGCAGTGGTGAAACGGAGGACACCTTCATTGCCGACCTCGCAGTGGCATTGAACAGCGGTCAGATCAAGACGGGTTCCGCTTCCCGCAGCGACAGGATCGCGAAATACAACCAACTCCTCCGCATCGAGGAGCATCTGGGCGAGGTCGCGCTCTTCGGAGGCCAATCGTTCCGTTACAGGAGGTAATCATGAAGAAGCTCGGAAACATCCTGCGCTACTTGCGCAATTACTATGTCCTGGTCGGTGGGGTCGCCTTGGTGTGGATCCTCTTCTTTGACCGATACAACTTCATGGACCGGCTGCAAACGCAGTTCCGGATCAAGCAGTTGCGTGAGGACTTGGTCTTTTTCCGGGCTGAACGTGACCGCATCGAGGAAACCCGCAACATGATGGAAAGCGACATCACGGAGATCGAAAGATTTGCCCGTGAGCGCTACATGATGAAGCGGCCCAATGAAGACCTGTTCCTCATCGCTCCGAACTGAGAGGGCGCTTCCCCTTTCTGATCGGTGGTTTCCACAATCACAACCCTTCATGTGAGCAGATAGTAGTAACGAAAAGAACTGCTATCTGCTCATTGCTATCTGAATTGGTACGGATTTTGCCGGGCTACAATCTTGGGAATTGAGGTGCGCGTTCTAATTTTGCACCTTCCGGAATCGCCATAGACCTGTTTGAAGATCTTTAAGCTCAAAATCGACCTGTCGCCGTACGTGGCGCCCACTGTGGCGGCATTGATGGTGACGTTTTTGGGCCTGTTGGTGCTGTTTCCCGGATTTTGTGAACACCAACTCGACATCCACCGCGATGCGCAGATCATGGCGATCGTCTTTGACATCGCCTGCTTGAGCCTCTTCGTGAATCGGCTCAAGATCCATATCCTCATCCTCCGGTCATTTGTCGGACCCTTCTTGATCGCCTTCACAGTGATCCTGTTTGTTTTGGTTCTGCAATTCCTCGCCAAGTACATGGAGGACATCATGGGCAAGGGCCTCGATTCCTCTGTTTTGGGCAAGGTTTTCATGCTGGCATGCCTGACCTTGGTGACGCTGGCATTGCCATTGGGGGTGTTGCTGTCGTCGCTGCTCACGATGGGCAACATGGGCGAACGCTACGAACTCGCAGCCCTGAAATCCGGTGGTGTTGGTTTGTTCAAGGCGATTCGACCCCTGATCCATGCTACGATGGTGATCACCATTGGGAGTATGTTCTTCTCGTTTTTCATTACCCCGATGGCCAACCTCAAGCTGTACACCCTGCTCTACGACCTGAGCAAGGTGAAGCCGACGTTTGCCTTGAAACCCAATCACTTCTATGGCGGCATTGACGGGATGACGGTGCATGTGGGGGACATTGATAGGGAAACAGACACATTGTACCGCGTCAAGATTTTCGATCATACGGATCAAATCGGGAACAACCGCATCACCCTGGCTTCGAAAGGGACGATGATCCCGAGCAAGGCGACAGGCTATCTGGACATGACACTGCTGTTCGGTGAAGTCTATGAGAAATCACCCAATGAAGGCGGCGGCCCCAAGACTGAACGGACGCAGGTTTTTCATTTCGATACACTCCGGTACCGGGTGACCTTGCAGGGCTTCAACTTGGAGCAAAGCGACGAAGAGACCTTCAGCAATCACCATTATATGCTGAATGTCTTCGAGTTGAACAAGGCGATCGACAGCCTCTACGGTCGATCGGGGACTTTCGTGGAGGACTACAAGGACTTCAACCGGAAGTACATGCACTTGGACACCACCATGAACAAGAGCTTTAAGGAGCAATTGGCGAATGACTCGGTTCCGGTGGGTAAGAGTGGTGTCGTGGCTGGCTCATTGGAAAAGCCTGTTCTGGAGTGGTTTCCCGACATGACCAAGAAGGACCTCCTCGCCAAGACCATCAATCAGGTGCAGGCGATGGAGAACTACAGCAAGATCATGGTCGAGCGGGAGGAACGTGAGGCCGATAAGATTCGAAAGTTTGAAATCGAACTGCATACACGGTGGATGCTGCCTGCGAGCTGCATCGTCTTCCTGTTTCTCGGCGCAAGCCTAGGGGCGATCATTCGGAAGGGTGGCATCGGGGTGCCGGTCATCTTCTCGATCGTGTTCTTCATCATTTTCTACATCTTGATGATGCAGGGAAAGAAATTGGCGCGGGAGGACGTATTGCCGATCTGGACAGGGGTATGGCTGCCCATCCTGGTGATGATGCCGATGGCCATCTTCTTCACCCGGCAGAGCGCGACGGAGGCACCGTTTCTCTACGGCGCGAGCTGGTACAGGATCACGAGGTTCCTGTTCGGATGGCTCCCATTCATGAAGAAAAAGGGACCGCAGCGACATACACTTTCCGTGGAGGAACTCATCAAGCTGCGTGAAAAATCCAAGGCCGACGCCCGGAAGGCCTATCAGGAATCTCAAACCAAAACCTAGGGAAAATGGAACTAGAAGTACTCCCCGGCCCGCTCAGGGTATGCTTGGTGCAAATGGATCTGGCTTGGGAAAATCCCCAAGAGAACTGGAGCCGCGCCGCCAATATGTTGCATGGGCAGGAAGGGAAGCATGACCTCATCATCCTGCCGGAGATGTTCAGCACGGGCTTCACCATGAAGCCTCAAGGAATCGCTGAACCTGCCGCCGATGGCGATACCCTCGCTTGGATGCAGCACCTCGCGAACAAGATGGACGCAGTGGTCGTGGGCAGCGTGGTGGTCGAGGAGGCGGGTGGATACTACAACCGTCTCATGGTGGTGAACCACGCTGGGCTGGTGCTGAAGTACGACAAGCGGCACCTGTTCCGGATGGCGGGTGAGCATGAGGTCTATCGCGCAGGCGCTGAGCTGCAGGTCTTTTCGCTGAATGGCTGGCGCATCTGCCCCATGGTCTGCTATGACCTGCGTTTCCCGGTCTGGAGCCGCAATGGAATGAATCCGGAAGGCCGGATGTGGTATGACCTGCTGCTCTACGTCGCGAATTGGCCAGAGAGGCGGGTGGCGCACTGGAAGGCGCTCCTGCAGGCAAGGGCGATTGAGAACCAAGCCTACGTGGCGGGGGTGAATCGCGCTGGCACGGACGGAAATGAGATCGATTACAGCGGCGACAGCCTGCTTTTCGCCGCGCTGGGGCAGCAATTGGGCCACGGCGGGCGAGAGGCGACGCTGATCACCGCCGAATTGGATTGGGACAGCCTCGCGGCCTATCGGGAGAAATTCCCGGCTTGGGCAGATGCCGACCAGTTCGAGTTGCTGGGTTGACCAGCTTTTTTTGAACAATCATCGCGGCTGTTGCTGGATTTTCCACTAGGTTAGACATCCTTTTGGTGCCAGCGCAGGTTCGGTGGCAATCAGGGAGAACGAATGATGCCGACCAAGGGGTGACACGGCTGAACAAGTTCATACTCATGTCCTACCTCAGGCCACTCTTGAGCAGCTTCGGAGTGAGCCTTGTCATCCTTGTGCTCCAATTTTTGTCCCGATACAAGGGCGACCTCTTCGGCAAGGGGCTTGAAACCCTCACGGTCCTCAAGATTTTTGCATTTGCATCCATCTCCTTGATGGTATTGGCGATGCCGGTGGCGGTGTTGCTATCCTCCCTCTTCACCACAGGCAGTTTCGGGGAGAATTATGAGTTGGCCGCGATGCGGTCGGCGGGGATGTCCCTGCCTCGGGTGATTCGCCCCATGGTCTTTGCCACCTTGGTGGTGTCCATGATCTCATTCGGATTGTCGTCGTATGTGGTGCCCTGGGCCAACCTGAAATTGTACGCGATCCTCTACGACGTCCAGCAACTGAAGCCTGTGTTTCGATTGGAGCCCGGGCACTTCAATTCCGGCATCGACAACTACGTGATCCGCATCACCGACAAGGATGTCTCCAAGGAGATGCTTTACGGGATCACCATCTACGACCATACCCGCTACGGCAGGGACACCATGCCTGTGATGTATTACAATCGTGGCACCCCTGGTGAATTCGGCGTCATTCGGGACTCTAGCAGCATCAACAACCGCTTTGTGACGGCGCAATCGGGGACATTGAAGCTCGATCCCTACGGCCGGTACATGCACATGATGCTTTACCACGGCGCGACCTACGAGGGGAGGAGGGAGCCAAACCGCTATGGGACACAGACCGAACGGTTTGTCCGGGTGTTTTTCGACTCATTGTATTACAATTTCGACATGCAGGGCTATGGGGCGGAGCATACGGAGGAGAGTGCCTTCAGCACCCACCACTACATGCTGAACCTGTCGCAGCTGCGAGGGGCGATGGACAGCATCGAGACGGTGAAAAAGGGCCTTGTGGGGCAGTTTTCGGCGGCATTGGAAGAAAACCTCAAGATCGATTCCAGCTTCATCGAGGTGGACTCGCTGACCTACGCGATCCCGCCGGAAAACATCCTGCAGTATTTCCCAAAGAACAAGCGTGCCTACATCCTGCAGGACGCGGTGGCCCGGACGAGCCAATCCCGGATCCTCGCGCAACAGGCGGTCAAGCTCTTGGAGGAGCAGGACATGAAGGTGCGGGAACGGGAAATCGAGTTCCATTTCAAGATTTCGCTGCCGCTCGCCTGCCTCATTTTTCTGTTCATCGGAGCGCCGCTGGGCGCGATCATCCGCAAGGGTGGTGTCGGCGTGCCCATGGTGGTTTCCGTGGTGCTGTACCTGACCTTTTATGTGATCATGATCCAGGGCAAGAAGATGGCCACGGAAAATGTCCTTGAGCCCTGGGTTGGCGCTTGGCTACCCGTCTTTGTGATGCTTCCGCTGGCCTTGATCTTGAGCTTGGAAAGCACCTCGACGATCCAGCTTTTCTCGGGAGACAATCTCTGGCGTTTCTCTCGCAACTTGGTCCGTCTCCTCATCATCACCAACCCGCTCTTTTGGCTCTATCAAATCCCGCCGGTGGGTCGCGCCATGCGTTGGATTGCTTCCCCGATCGGGCGGCTGTTCAGCAGGAGGGAGACCAAGCGTACCTTCCGCGTCCGGCGATAGGGCAGCTTTTTCGATGCTTATGGGCGAGAATACGTATCTTGGGACAATGAAAACTTGGGTCACAGCGGTCCTATTGCTCCTGCTCGGCTTGCAGGTCAATGGACAATTGCGCAAGCAACGCCTGTTCAAGGTGGATCCGCTGTCATTCGTTTTCAAGGAGTTGCGCGTCGCGGTCGAGCACCGGATGTTCAAGGACAAGGATTATTTCTGGTACCTCGCCCCTTACGGCTACCATCAGTATTGGCGCGGCAAGTCCAATGATACCTTCGGCCGGCCCGGATTTCCGCAGAAGTACTATGGCGTCGGCCTGCGTGCGGGCGCGAGGCGGTATTTCCTGCCTGCGGGCATGTCGCCGCACGGCTTCTTCGTGCAGGCGCAGGTGGGCGCGAGGCAACTCTGGCTCACGAATTACAATACCGACTTGCAGATCGTGGACAAGACTCGGATTTTCCAAGTGTCGGCCGGAGGAACAGTTGGTTATCAGATTATTACAGGGCCGCGCAAAGATTTGCTTATGGATTCATGGGCGGTTCGAGCTCTTGGCCCGCCGATCACGCCTGCGGGCACGGGGCATGACAGCGTCCACATGACGAGCAATTGGTACGAATTTCCATTCTGGACAAGGGGCATACCGGATTTCGGCTCTATTTGGGCGTCGAAGTCGGCTTTGCTTTCCTACAAAAGCACCTGCATTGGTGAGCACTTCCTTGGCGGATTTGTTGTCTGCGATCGGCGAGGAACTGTTCCAGAAACCTCCGCGATGGATTTGGCATGAACCTGCGGCCGAAATGGACGTATCTGTTCCCCTTCGAAAGTACCCGCTGCATGAGGATTTCGCAGCTCGATTGGCAGATGTTGAGCAGAGGCATTTCGCTGAAATTCAAAGGATTTGGCGTGATGGAGATCATTTGAACCTTCTCTTGCGGACGGAGGTGGTCAGCAAATTGGTTTTAGCTTGGTCCCGTGACAAGGATATGCTGTGGGAAGAGCTGCGCTTTCCCGAGCAGCCGGAATTCCCGATGAAAGCCGGAGCCGGATCATGGATCCCTCAATTCCAAGCGGCAGAGGTGTTGGCGGGAATCTCTGGTTGGGATCATGCATGGGACAAGGTAGCCTGCGATTGCTGTGAATCTCAAGCCCGATCGCTTCGGAACCTGATGCGCCATGCTGAGATCTTGGAATTGGGAAGTGGCGATGCCGAAAGGAGGCAACAGAATGCCATCGACTGCATGGTGTTGGAGATCAGGAATCTATGGGCGAATCCGATTTTGTTGCCTCAAAAGCCAGTGGATTCGGCCATTCGGCAGGCTTGGTTGAGGATTTTCCTCGCATTCGCTTGGCGCGCAGGGGCGAGATGGAAGCAGCCATGAATCCTTTCGCCGCTACCTGCCGTATCAACTCCCGGACAAATCTGTGGAATACCCTGTGGATTACTCCCCACGGTCACAAGCAGCCCCAAACACTCTCCCGTTCAATATTTGCTTAGTTTTACCCCGTATGCTCAAATACTTCAAATCCAGAGAGTTTTTCATCACTTTGGCCGTGGTCGTCGGCTTCGCGTTGGTGTCCTACCTCCTGTTTTTTTTCGTTTTCCTCCCCATGTACACCAATCATGGTGAGGAGACTGCCGTGCCGGAGGTGGCCAAATTGAACTTGGAAGAGGCCATCGCCAAAATCGAGGAAGCTGGATTGGAGTATGAAGTGGCCGATTCGCTGTTCTTGAATGCCTTGCCTCCGCTTTCGGTGATTTCCCAAGATCCCATCGGAGGGAGCAAGGTCAAGCCTGGTCGCCGCATTTACCTGACTGTCAACAAGGTTGTCGCCCCGGTTGTGAAATTCCCGGACATCAACGGCGTCTCCCAATACCAAGCCAAGCTGCGCCTCGAAGGTGTAGGCCTGCAATTGGGCTCTGTCAAATTTGTCCCGCATGAGTTTGCCGACCTCGTCCTTGCCGCGAGCTTCAAGGGAAAAGCCCTCAAGGAAGGCGATGAAATCCGCAAGGGTTCCAAGATCGACTTGACGGTTGCGAAGGGCAAGGGCGACCAAAAAGTGCAAATCCCCGACCTTGTCGGGCAGCCTTACAACGTTGCATTGGCGACCCTGCTGCGCTTGGGCCTGAGTGTGGGCAAGACCAGCTTTGATCCGGCCTCCGCCAAGCCCATCGAGACGGTGATCCAGCAATATCCACGCTATACCGAGGGCGACTCGATCCACCTGGGTCAGGAGATGGACCTCTGGATCGCTGGTCCTGAGCCGGGTGACGTCATCGAAGGCGGCGGCGGAGTGATCGAGGGCGGCGATGGCAGCTCCTCTTCCGACGGCGGCGAATAAACTGCAATTGGAATTGCCTTTCTTCCTTCGGGCAATTCCCCTAATTTTAGCCTTTTAGAGACTTCAACCCAGAATGCAGATGCAATTGCAGCCATCTCGTCTTTTCCTTTCCTTGACCCTGTTGCTGATTGCTTCCGGCCTCTTGCCCGCCCAGGAAGTGCTTTTTTCAGATCAATCGATCCGGCAACCCGCGCCTTCCAACCTCCGGGAGTCGCGTCCTGAGGCATCGCAGGCGAAGACAACGACCCTCACGCTGCCCTTTTTCGACGACTTCTCCAACAATGGGTTGTCTCCCGATACACTGAAATGGCTGTTTCCCCCGCTTGACCAGTGCCGCCCCACGCTTTCTATCCAGAAGGGCCTCAATGTCCCCTCCAAAGGAGTGGCGACGTTTGACGGGGTCAGCTTCCAGGGCGTGAAATACGAAATCGACCTAGCCTCGGGCGAAGCCGATACCCTCACTTCCCAGCCCATCGACCTTTCCGGGCTTTCCGTGGCTGACAGTGTGTACCTGAGCTTCTTCGTGGAGCGCGGCGGCACAGGGGAGTCACCCGAGGCATTGGATTCCTTGGTCTTGCTATTTGACTCGACGGGCGATTACGAATACATGAAGGTATGGGCCCTCAAGGGCTTGGGTAGCTCGGAATCGAATTTCCAACTCTACCATGTCCGCCTCGATAGCCAATTCTTCTTCCACAGCAATTTCCATTTCAAGTTCGTCTCCATGGCTTCGCTGAATGGCGAGCTCGATCAGTTCCATTTGGACTATGTCTATATGAACGCGGGCCGGACATCCAACGATGCTGCATTTGCGGACGCATCCATCACCCGCATCGAACAAGGGCCGATCTTCCCCTACACTGCGATGCCCCGGAAGCTGTATCCAGGCTCTAACCTGATGGCAACCATGCAAGCCGCCCTCGCCAACGCAGGCGATCCGGCCACCTCCGCCAACCTGAGCTTCACCCTCGACGACCCTACCGGAGCCAACACGTTCTCCGGCACGACCATCGTCTCCGCTTCTGTCCCGGCTTTGGCAGGCTTCGGCCAAGAGCACCCCACCACAGCAGCATTCTCCGACCAGTCCGCGAACCTCAACAACTACGGGGCCATGCGCGTGACCGCTGTCCGCACCGGTCCGGCCGATGCCCACTCGTCGAATGACACCCTCACCACGACCTACCGCCTGGATTCAATCTTGGCGCTGGATGACGGCGTTTCCGATTGGTCCTACGGCCTTTTGGCGGCCAGGGCATTTTGCCAAGAATTCCATATCCCACGTGCCGACACCCTCGTTGCGGTTTGGATGCGGTTTGCGCCCAGCATCTACTACAATCCGCTCAACAACCAGAGCATCGACATGGATGGAAAGGGCTTCCGCATGGTCGTTTGGGACACATTGGGAGTGGATTCGTCCCTCAGTGAGACCAGTGGCGGCATGAACGTGAGCTACGGCAATGGCAGCAATGCCTTTGTCCGTTACCAATTGATCAATCCGGTGGTGGTTCCGACAACCTTTTGGGTGGGAATGCGGCAGTCAGATGGCCATCCCATCGGGATCGGCTTTGACAAAAACAGCTCCGACAATTCGGTGTATTACGAGAACAACACCGCGGAATTCCAGCTTTCGACGAACATCGGCAGGCTCATGATCCGCCCCGAATTCAAAACGAAGTCATCGATTGTCGCTGCGTCACCGACCGGGCATGAAGCCGTCGCGTTGCAGTTTCAGGTTGCGCCGCAGCCCGTGACCTCCGATGAAATCCGCTTGGTGTTCAAGGGCGACATGTCCTCCGGCCGTCAGAGTTTCCGTCTGATCGACCTCCAAGGCAGGGAATTGCAGGTTTGGGAAAACCTTACGGCTGCTCGCACGGTTATCCTGCCAGTTCCGCAGGGACTTGGTTCGGGAATCTATCTGCTTCAAGCATCGCATTCCACGGGCCAAGGTCATTCGGAATCCGGCTGGACCAAGGTCCAGATTGTTCGTTAATGCACTGATTTCGAATGGATCCTAAACTTGATGTGCTGGTTTTTGCGGCACACCCCGATGATGCTGAGCTTGGTTGTGGTGGCACGATTGCCAAGTTGGTGGCCCAAGGCCGCAAGGTGGGCATTGCCGACCTGACGCGTGGAGAACTTGGAACGCGGGGCACCCCCGAAATCCGGGACCAAGAAGCCGCAGCATCTGCCAAGATCCTCGGACTTACCGCTCGCGTGAACCTGCGCCTTCGGGACGGCTTTTTTCTGAACGACGAGGCCCATCAGTTGGCACTGATCACGGCGATTCGGCGTTTTCGTCCCGAAATCCTTCTGATCAATGCCCCCTATGACCGCCACCCGGACCACGGGAAAGGCTCGCAGTTGGCACGGGACGCGGCCTTCCTTTCAGGTTTGCGTCGGATCGAAACGGAGTGGGAGGGAAGCCCCCAAGCCCCATGGCGCCCGGCCAAAGTCTGGAAATACATCCAGGATCAGTTGATCATGCCGGATTTCGTGGTGGATGTGACCCCGCATTTTGAGACGAAGATGGCAGCGATCAAGGCCTTTTCCTCGCAATTCTACAATCCCGAAAGCGACGAGCCGGAAACCTATATCTCCTCCCGAGCTTTTCTGGATCAAATTCAGGCCCGTCTCAAGGAAATGGGGCACCTCATTGGCGTCCAATACGGGGAAGGCTTCGTGTCCGAAAAGCCCCTCCGAGTTGAGGACATGATGGCGCACCTTTGAGTCGAAAGTTCAGCAGATGGGCAACAGCTGAGCTGCTGCCGCATCCAGAACTCACACCCGGGACTTACCCCAGGCCATTTTCAATGTGAATTGACTCAATGCTCGTGGTCATGCCCTTCATGATCACCGTGATCGTGGCCTTCGTGCCCTCCTTGGCCATCGCCGCCACTGACCTGCGCGCCTTCCATTGCCCCATCGCAGTTCATCACGCATTTGCCCTTCTTGTCGATGCGAATCCAATATTCAGGCTTCTGAGCAGGTGCGCTACCGTCTTGGAATGGACCCACGTTGAAGTATTCGAACGGCACGACCACTTTCCCGCTGTGGTTGAAGAAGCCCCACAGGTTTTCCTTCATGCCATGAGCAAGCCCTTCCGAAAACGGCCAAGCCGACTCCAGTTTCATTTGCTCGCCGATCACAACCTTGCCCTTCTTGTCAATGTAGGTCCAGTATTTGGCTGAATCGGTCTTGATCGGACAGACGCCCTCCGAAAAGTTCTGCACCTCCATGTACTGTGCGGGGATCGCCATCTTGTTGGCTCTGTCGATGAACCCCCACTTGCCGTCAACCAGCACGCCAGCGAGGTCCTCATAAAAGGCCGTAGCCTTGTCGTAGGTGGGAGGAATCACCTCGGCTCCCGTCTTGTCAACAAATCCCTGCTTGCCGTTGATGCCGATCTTGGCCCAGCCATCTTTGAAATCAAACGCCAATGAGTATTTCGGCTTGACCACGGTATCGCCCTTGTCGGTGAAAAAACCGTAGAGATTCGCCTCCGTTTTGAATCGGATCATTCCTTCGGAGGTGTCACCGACATAGACCACTGTGTTGGAATCGACGGGTTGCTCCTCGGTGACATTGCCTTGGGTGGAATCCGGGTTGGTATTGCCATTGGAGTCGGTCTTGCCGCCGCATCCTTGAGTCAAAATCCCTGCGAATAGCAGCCCACCCACGGTAAGGCTTGTCCAAAGTTGTTCACGCTTCATGTTTTTGCAGATTGATGCTGGCAAAAATAGCAAGTCTTGCTTTTCGGCCATACACATTCCCATCTAAAGCCAAAACCGAAACCTGTAATGGTTCCGGTTCTTGGCCTTGTAAGGCAGACTCTGAGAAAGTATCTGAAAGCGTAAATAATCAGGAGTTGAGGAGGGCTCCGGCGTTGCCGGGCTTGATGCCCATCTTCTCGAGGATCTTGCGCTCGATGTCCTCAAGCAGCTCGGGGTTGTCGGTGAGCAGCGCTTTGACAGCGTCGCGTCCTTGGCCGAGTTTGTCCCCTTGGTAGCTGAACCAAGAGCCGGACTTTTGGATGATGCCGAGTTCGGCGCCCAGGTCGATGATTTCGCCAGTCTTTGAGATGCCTTCACCATAGGTGATGTCGAACTCTGCGATCTTGAAAGGCGGAGCAACTTTGTTCTTGGCAATTTTCACTTTCACGCGGTTGCCGGTGATGTCATTGCCTTCTTTCAACTGACCGATGCGGCGGATGTCGATACGGACGGAGGCGTAAAACTTCAGAGCGTTACCACCCGTGGTGGTTTCGGGGTTGCCGAACATCACGCCGATTTTCTCACGCAATTGGTTGATGAAGATGCAAACGCAGTTGGTTTTGGCGATAGCTGCGGTGAGTTTCCGCATGGCCTGCGACATGAGTCGCGCTTGAAGGCCCATTTTGGAATCGCCCATCTCGCCTTCGATTTCTGCCTTCGGCACCAATGCCGCCACGGAGTCGATCACGATCACGTCAATGGCGCCAGAGCGAATGAGGTTTTCGGCGATTTCAAGGGCTTGCTCACCGTTGTCGGGTTGCGAGACTAGGAGGTTTTCGGTGTCGATGCCGAGTTTCTCGGCGTAGAAGCGGTCAAATGCGTGTTCTGCGTCCACGAAGGCGGCAAGTCCGCCACGCTTTTGGGCCTCTGCAATCACATGCAAGGAGAGGGTGGTCTTACCGGAGGACTCGGGGCCGTAGATTTCGATGATACGACCACGGGGAAGCCCGCCCACGCCAAGTGCAATATCCAGACTCAAGGAACCGGTGGGAATGACAGGAATGTCCGTCTCCGCCTGATCGCTCAACTTCATGACGATACCCTTCCCAAAGCTCTTTTCAAGCTTGTCCATCGTGGCCTGAAGGGCCTTCATCTTTTCCAGTCTTTCGTCTTTTCCAGCCATTACGGTTCCGTTTTGAGTTTTCATAGCAAAGTTATTTTTTGAGGTTACACACAATTAAAAAGTTGTTCACAGCAGCTGCGGCACCTTGCCCGACCAACCGAGAGACGTTGTTCGCATCTCTGGTACAAGCTTCCGAGCAGCTTTTGACATCTCGTGTCAAAAACTCCAAACAATTTTTTCGCTCTACCTAACACAGCAATTTGATTTCAAATGTAGGATAAAAATTTTAACATAGCTAACATTGGTGGTGTGAAATGTCTATGAAATCAGGAATATTTCTTGAAATGCGAACTCGGATGCTGTTTTTTGTGAATGGAGGCGGTTTTTCTCCTTGAAAAATATTTATTGAGCTAGCCGCTTGCTAAGGCGGTTCGTCTTCGGCGATGTCTCCAAGAAGGTCGTCGTAGAAATGAACGGTATTCATCAGGCGGTCATGCGCCTCCTTTGAAGTGGCGTACGCCATGTAAAGCTCCCAGCATTGCTGTTCGAGCATCAGGCGCTCTGCCTCCGCGATCAATCGCCGTCGCGCCATTTCAGCCTTGTTGAGTTTTTCAGGATTCCAGTCTTCCATTTTGCACGTCCGGCACCGGGGTTGTTTTTCGGTGGGGACAGCGCCCGCCTGGGTTGAAAATTGGGGTGTGGTTGAAGTTTTTTCGGCGCAAATAGCCTTGCTGCGCCGAAAAAACTTCAACTATGCCCCAGTTTTCGGCCCAATTTGGTGCTGTTTCCCGCTGAAAAACAGCCCTTGCCAGGCGAAGCATTGGATGGAATCCTGAAGAAGCGATCTTGGCGGGTTGCGGGTGATGGTTGCTGTGGAATGCCCTCTGGCTTGAATATCGGGAGGTAGCGCTGAATGCGCTCTATGGGTGATGGGGCCTAATTCTAGCCTTGCTGAGCTGCTTTCCGCTTGGCCGTCCTTTCCGCTGCGCGGGTTTGCTTGTGCAGGTGCGCACAAATGTCCGTGAGCACGCACCGCGCACAGGCGGGCTTTCGCGCAACACACGTATAGCGCCCGTGTAGGATCAGATAATGGTGTGCGTCTGGGATCTCGTCGTCCAAGAACAATGCCGTGAGCTGCTGCTCGGACTGTAGGACCGTCTTGGCACGTGTCAACCCGATGCGATTGCCGACCCGGAAGACATGCGTGTCCACTGCGAATCGCGGCGCCTTCCACAGGATGGAGGTGACCACATTGGCAGTCTTGCGTCCTACTCCGGGGAGTGCTAGCAAGGCATTGTAGTCATTGGGAACCTGCCCGCCGTGCTCGCGGACGAGGATTTCAGCCGTTTGGAGCAGGTGTCGGGATTTGTTGGCGGGGTAGGAGATGCCCTTGATGTAGGCGAAAACCTCGTCAAATTCTACGCCGACCAGCGACTCCGGGGTCGGAAAACGCTCGAACAGTGCCGGAGTCGTCTCATTCACGCGTTTATCCGTGCATTGGGCAGAGAGCATCACCGCAACGAGCAGCTGGAACGGGCTGCCATAATGCAACTCCGTCTCTGCATTGGGGATGGCCGCCGCGAGCCGCTCCATCACGATCCTTGCCTTTTCTTTCCGACGCATCGATTGAATATCTGGGCTGAATTACTAACTTTTTGGGCAGATAGGCGTTGAAAAATTCCCCCTGATTCTGCGATGCGCACCCATTCCCAAGGCTTTCGTTTGCTTTTGCTCTTGCCGCTTCTGGCTACTTGGCTGTCCTTCCCGTCCACAGGCATTCGGGCTCAGGGCAGTTGGATTCCTGCGAATGCCGACCTCAGCTACCCCAGGACCCTGATCAAGCTTTCCGAACTCCCAGCGCTCCGGCAGTGGATTGGTAGCAATTCGGAAAATTTCAGCCTATACCAAGGCCTCTATGCCGACGCTTGGGGCTCCAATCCTCCCCAAACCCTCGTTTCAAATGGCGACCGCCGCGTCGCAGCCCATGCCGCTAAAAACTGCGCCTATGTCCTGCTGCTCAACCGCAAGCCGGTTCCGCCCCTCACCCTCGACACCCTTACCACGACCGAGGCGAACACCCTCCGCAACAAGGCCATCAACCTCCTGCAGCGCATGAACACGGACGTGGAGGTCTATCCGGATTTCGGTAACTACCTCTGGCGCGCCAATGAACTCATGGACAATTTGATTGCCTACGACCTCCTCAAAGGCGCTGGCGTCGCAGACAGTACCCTTGACTCGGCGCGGACCTTGCTCCATGAATACCTGACTTCGTTCCATACACAGGTCGCCTTCAACACCTTTGGCCTGGGCCTGACCAGCCTCCACGTGGACAATCACACCCTTCGTGCCGTGGCGGCCTTGGGCATGGGGGCTGTCGTTCTGAACAATGCGACCTCCTCCAGCGTAGATGGGCAGCCTCAGAAGTGGATCCAAACCGCCCTCTGGAACATCGACAATGTCCTGTGGCGCAGCGGCGTCCGCCAGTCCGAGCCCGGCCAAATCGGCGGTTATGCCGAGGGGCCGCATTACCTCCGCTTCGGGATGCGTCATAGCCTCGAGTTTTTCCACGCCCTCCACAATTTCATTCCTGACACCACCCTTTCTGTCAGCTTCGATGGGCACAATGCCTCCATTCGTCACCCCTGGCACGACCCCAACTTCGAGAACCTCTGGGAATGGGTGATGCGCATCCGCATGCCTGACGGCCGGGACCCGCAGGTCGAGGACTGCTTCGCCCAGACCTTCAACGCGGACATGGCCCTCACGGAACAATCCCGTTTCCGCCCGACCTACCACGGCAGCCGCTTCAATCCCGCCGCCCCGACCTCCCTCTGGGATCAACTGCACCACAGCTCGGACGATGTCGTCGCCGACTTCCTTTCCGCCATGACGGCGCCCACGACCGATTCATTTGACCTCTTCCAGACCCTGCCCCTGAGCGGCGACGTGATCATGCGTTCCGGCTGGGACACCACCTCCACCTACATGCACCTCTGTGTGAAAAGCGGCCTCGCTCGGTCCAGCGCCAATGGCCACAATCATGTGGACGTCACCTCTTTTAACCTGCACGCGCGCGGGCAAGAGCTCGCCATCGACCCCGGCTACCTGAAATGGGAGCGCCGCGACGAGGTGGATGGCCCAACCCACCACAACATGATCCTCATCGATGGCCAAGGCCCGACCGAAGCCTCGACAGGAAACGCTGGCGATGCCAATGCGACCATCCTTTCCACATTCGACTTCCAGCGATTGGATTTCACTTCGATCCAAACCAATTATCGATCTACGGATATCATCCGCCGTCCCATGTTCGTGCGCAGGGATTATTTCCTCCTTTCCGACAAGGTAGGATCTGCCCAGCCCCACGATTATCGTTGGCAATTGCATGCCTTGGGATTGGAGGGCGGCGATTCCACGCATGGTACATTCTCGATGGATTCCCCGAATCAATCCGGCCTATGGTCCAAGAATGGCGTGTACCTCCAGGCAACCGTCACGGCAACCGGAGGCTTGTCAGCCTTGGTGACCGATTCCGCTCGACACGAGCTGCGTTATGACTCCGCCGAGACCCATACCGTCCTCCATGCGGACAAATCTGGGCAGGCGCAGACCTATTTCCTTGCTGCATTGGTGCCATTCGAGGCGGATTCCCCGAATGTGGAACTGCTCTGCGGTGCCTCTTGTGATGCGATGGCGATTCGGAGAGGGGGATTCGTGGACATTGCCTCGCTGAGGAGCACGGTGACAGCTGCCCAGTCCGGGCTGGCGGCTGACCTGTACGGAAATGCGGGCGCCTATTTCTATTCTGAAAATGCCCAAGGCCAGCTTGACCAAATGGTGCTGCAAGACGGAAACCTGCTCATGCTGGGCTCAGACACGATTTGCTGGTCCTCCAATTCCTCGGAATATGCCTTGGCGCGGATGGATTCGGTGACGTATGAAGCATTCGCTGGGGAACCGACCACGGTGTATTTCTATCATCTTGGATTCGTTCCGGCGTCTGTCCTGGGCTGGAATGTGGTCCAAAGCTGGTCTTACGACGCGAACCTCGACCGATTGGAAGTGATCGTGGGTGGGCAGGGCCGGTTCACGATCCACAAGGATTTCATCATAGGGTCAGTGAATCCGAATGCCGCAAACCTATTAGCATGGCCGAATCCGTTCGAGAATGCCTTGAGCGTCAATTGCCTGGTAGGGGAGGGCACCGTCCAAATCCAATCTGTCGATGGCAAGGACGCTTGGGGAATGCACTTCTCCAATGGGCCCCAGGTTGCGTTGGATTTCAGCGGACACCCTGCGGGCGCCTACCTGATCTCCTTTACAGATGCGTTTGGGCAGATGCTGGGAACCACCAAGGTGATTCACGCCGGGCACTAAGCCACCGGTAGCGTGAACCAGAAGGTCGTACCCTTATCTGGATTGGGTTCGAAGCCCAGGATTCCTTGGTTTTTCTGGAGGAATTCCCTGCACAGCCGCAGCCCAAGTCCTGATCCACGCTCATTTGCAGTCCCCAACGTGAAGAAATACTCCTCGCCTAGCACCTTGGGCATGTCCTCGAGCGCGATCCCTTTGCCATCGTCGATGACGGAGATCTTCAGTTGCCCATTTTCACGGCCATCGATGACCTGAATGTGGCCGCCTTTGGGGGTGAACTTGATGGCATTGGAGATGAGGTTGCGGAACACGAGCGTCACCATGTCGCGGTCGCCTACGGCCTTGGCCTCAAAGGAAATCTTGTTTTCGAGTTTGATGTCCTTGGCTCGGGCGTTTTGGTCCAGTTGGTTCACCACCCTGTCCGCCACGTCGCCCAAATCCAGGGGTTGCGGATTGGCGCTGAAGCCCTCCATTTGGCTGCGGGACCAGTTCAGGAGGTTATCGAGCAGCATGGTGGTGTTCTCGACGCGGCTCATGAGGGTGTCGCTCATCCTTGCGAAGTCATCGCCAGTGAGGCGACCGCTCTTGAGCAAGTCCAGCATGCCTTGGATACTGTTCAGCGGGGACCGCAGGTCATGGGAAATGATCGAAAACAGCTTGTCCTTGACCTTGTTGATCTCCTCCAGCCTTCTTTTGCGTTCCAGGAGTTCCTCGCCGACCTGCGCCAAGTTGATGTTGATGGCGGAGATTTCCGAGGATTGCTGCTCGATTTGGTCGTTTTTCAGGCGCAACACCTTGTTGGCGGAGCGTGCCCGGAAGTTCATGTATATGAAGAGGATGGCAATGATCACCACCAAGCTGCCAATGCCCGTAAAGGCCACGGACTGTGTATTCCGCCGTGCAATGATCTGGTCCTTGAGCTTCGCCTCCTGCTTCAGGGATTCGAGGTCCTTTTCCTTTTGGGCGTAATCCAGTTGGTTCTTGAGCTTGGAAAGTTCGCGGCCCTTGTTGTCGTCCATGATTTGGCGGTCGATGTCCACTGCCTTGTCCTTCCATTCGAGGGCATGCTTGAAGTCGTTTTGCTTCCGATACACCTCCGTTAGTATGTAGGCGGCATAGCTCATATATACCGGGATGCCGTTCTTCTGTGCCATTTCGTAACTTCTGGTCGCCGCCTCGATGGCCTTGTCGTACTTCTTCATTTCCAGGTAGGTATTGGAAATGTTGTTCAGGATGCTGGGGAGGTCCGTGGTATCGCCCGATGCGTTCAGCAATTCCATGGATTTTTCCAGCGCCTCGAGTGCTTCCTTGAATCGACCGTCCCTGCGATTCACGGCGCCGAGGATGTTCAATGCGCTGCTCAGTTCCGGATTGGAATGAAGGCTCTCTGCCAATTTTGCGGCTTCATTCGCATGGTAGCGGGAAAGTTGCTGGTCTTGGGTTTCGAAATAGACGGCCGCAAGGCGGTCGTGCACCTTGCAAATGAGCATGCTGTCCTTGGAGGCGCGTGCCTCGTCCATGGCCTTCCGGAGCTGTCGCTTGCCTTCTGCGAGGTCGCCGGAGGCACGAAATGCGTCCCCCATCAGCCGCAAGGCCTCTCCCGCAAGCTTGTGGTCCTTTTGCTTCGTGGCCTGCTTGTAAAGGTTTTGGTACATCTCGATGGCCTCCGGGTATTCGCCCTTGAGGTAGGCGGCCTTCCCGGCTGCCATGATGCTATCCGAGCTGGGTTGCGCAATGGCAATCCCAAACAGGCTGAGTCCGAAGACCAGACAGAAGAGTTGTCTCATTTCCACTTTGCCTCTTCGCATACCATTCCTCGTGGCACGCGCCAATTTTCTCTATCCGGGCAGGTTATCTTTTCAACCACCAGCCTGCCCTCGTATTTGGGGTTTCGATTCACGCTTTGATCGAGCGAGTCCCGATAATAGCGAAAAATAGAAACTGGTCAGGGGATTTTCAAAAACAAAATTGACCAAAACCTATTGATCGGTCGGTGAACTGATTGATTGTGAATACGAATTTGGGAAAGGAGTGGAGGGCCTATTCTCGGAGTAGGTTTTTCAGGCTATTGTCAATGATCTCCGACTTGTGCGCCTTCCGGTACTGTACCTCTTCCTTGGCGGCCTGGATCATGTCTTCCAATTCCTGGATTTCCATCTCCTTGTTGCGCTGGTTGATGTCGTACAGTTGCCCGAGCACAAGGCGGATTTCTTCGCGAATCTTGTCTCGTTGCGCGCCTTGGGAGACGGAGTACTCCATCAGCAATGACCGAACCTCTTCGAGGAGGATGCCTTCGCGCCCCAAACCATAGAACAATCCTGGCGACTCCCGCTTGAGTTGAGAATAGTAGGCTTCAGTGGCTGTTTTATTGCTTGCTGTCAGTTGGTCGCTTTGGCCCTCCCCAGTGAGCTCGGTGATGGACCCGTTGCCGACGAGGTAGTCGCGGTCTCCGAGATTGAAGGTGAACTCACTGACTCCGGACACTGTCGTCTCGTAGTAAATGCCCGGATCGATTTTCTGAAGGCTTGAGGGAAGGCTCTGGGAGCTGATCTGCTTGCCATTGAGGAATACCTTGCCACGATCGATGCGGAACTGAGTGGGCCTGGATATAGAGTGTGAGCTTTCCTTCACCAACTCTCTGGTGTCAAGGGCGGCTTGCGACCAAATCAGGTTGCAGGCCGTCACAAGCAGCAGGGAGAAAAGGAGCCTCTTCATCGCTCAAATGCCTATTTGACGTGCAAAAGTACCACATTTTCGTCTTGCGGCGCAAACAAATCGGAGGTGACCACACGGTAGGTATCATGGTGCACGGGCACGAAGGTCTCACGCTTGGAGTCCAAGATGTTCTTCAGGCGGGTCCTCGCAAGGTCCAACCGCTGATCGAGTTGCGGGTCCATGAAATCCTGATGGGTGGTGGTCAGGGTCCAGTTGCTCTCAGGCTTGGAAGCCATGGAGTAAACGTAGGTCGCAACCCCGATGATGGCGCAGGTGAAGACCACCATGACCACGCTCACCATTTGGTTGAAGGCGAAGATGCTCTTGCCACCTGCGTAGGCGAGGCGCTGACGCTTGGGGCGGGGATTGCGGGCGGCGCGGCGGGCATAGCTCATCACGCGGTCCACACTCGCCACTGAGGGAGCAACCTCCACGGGCTGCAGGGTCATCTGCGCTGCCTTCATCTCCTCGAATTTCTCGAAGAGTTCCTCGTCCTCGTACATCGCATCGAGGAAGGCGTCATGCTCTGACGGCGACATCTCGCCGTAGATGAAGCGCAAGACGTCGTTATCAGTAAATTTCTTCTTCATTTTTGACATCCATCTTGGCGTCCAATCCTACAAACTTTCGCAGGTGCAGCAGGGCATAGCGCATCCGTCCTAGCGCCGTGTTGATGTTCACCCCCTGCACGTCAGCGATCTCCTTGAAGCTCATGTTGCCGTAGTGTCGCATCACGAGCACCTCCCGCTGCTTTTCGGGAATCTGCTTGATGAGGTCCTGCACATACTGCACGTTTTCCTGATGAATGATCTTGTCCTCGGCGCTGTCCTCAGTGCCACCCACCACGTTGAAAACGTCGAACTCCTCGGTCTCGCGCAGCATTTGAGGGGATCGGCGTTCCTTCCGGTACTCGTCAATGGCCAAGTTGCGGGCGATGCGCACCGCCCAGGAGATGAACTTGCCCTTTTCGTCGTACTTGTCAGCGTGGATGAGGCGGATGATCTTGATCATCGTCTCTTGGAAGATGTCTTCGGCCAGTTCGCGGTCCTTCACAATGAAGCAGATCGTGGTGAAAATCCGGTTCTTGTGTCGGTCCATTAGCTGCCCAAAGGCATCCTCACTGCCTCCACGGAACTCCATGACGAGCTCGTGGTCTTCTTTTGGTAGCAGGGGCTTGCGCATGAGCCTGATTTTTTTGACGGACTTTGAAAATCGCCACCAACATTTTTATCGGATGGCTGTTGAATTCAGGAAACACGTAACTTGCCGCGCGATCCTAGGATCCTTTACGCAGGCATCTTGGTGTAGTTACGAATAAAGGGGCTGAAATATTGTCTGGTACAAAAAACATTTTGATCAAGGGCGCCAGGGTCAACAACCTGAAGAATGTCACGGTTGAGATTCCGCGCCGTCAGTTGGTGGTGGTCACTGGGGTGAGTGGCTCTGGAAAGTCCTCTCTGGCATTTGACACGCTCTATGCCGAAGGGCAGCGCAGGTATGTGGAAAGCCTCAGCTCCTACGCCCGCCAATTCCTGGACCGCATGGAGAAGCCGGATGTGGACTACATCCAAGGCATTTCCCCGGCACTTGCCATCGAGCAGCGCAAGGCCTCCGGCAACCCACGCAGCACCGTCGGCACACTCACGGAAATCTACGATTACCTCAAACTCCTCTTCGCGAGGGCAGGCAGGACGTATTCTCCCATTTCCGGGGACCTCGTGACCCGCGACCAAGTGAGCGATGTCGTGGCCTATATCATGCGTCAGCCCGAAGGCGCCAAGGTCTATATCGCTTCCCGCATCAAGATTCGCTCGCAAGGATACAAGAAGGAGCTGGAGGTCACGCTGCAGAAGGGCTTCTCCCGGATGTGGGTGGACGATAGGGTGGAGGACATCGAGGGCATGCTGGAAACCAAGCTTCCCAAGAACGCCACAGATTTCCTGTTGCTGATCGATCGCCTTGCAATGGCCCACGACGACCCCGACGGCTTGGCTTTCCGCCTTTCGGATTCCGTGCAGACGGCCTATCAGGAGGGCTTTGGCAGCTGCTTGGTGAAGGTGGACGATGGCGAATGGAAGGAGTTCTCCGAGCGTTTCGAGCGGGACGGAATGGCCTTTGAGGTGCCTTCTGTGGACTTTTTTGCTTTCAACAACCCTTATGGCGCATGCAAGGCCTGCGAGGGTTTCGGCAGGATATTGGGCATCGACGAGGACTTGGTGATCCCCAACCGGGCACTCTCCGTTTTCGAAGGAGCAGTAGCACCTTGGCGCGGGGAACACATGCAGGAATATCAGCAAGAGTTCCTCGCTGAGGCTGGCAAGCACAACTTCCCGATCCATCGCCCGTGGCATGCCCTCTCAGAGGAGGAGAAGGACAAGGTTCGCGATGGCTTGGGAAAGGCGTGGGGCTACAACCAATTCTTCACCTTCCTCGGCGGACAATTGCACAAGATCCAAAACCGGGTCATGCTCTCGCGCTACCGCGGCTACACGCGTTGCCCGGAGTGCAAGGGCAGCCGCATCCGCAAGGACGCCGCCTATGTGAAAGTGGATGGCCGCACCATCGGAGAATTGCTCTCCATGGAGGTCACCGACCTGCAAAAGGCCATCAACGACCTGAAGCTCGACGAGCGTGACAGCAAGATTGCAGCCCGCATCCTGAATGAAATCCGCACCCGCTTGGACTTCATTGTCAAGGTCGGCGTAGGGTACCTGACTCTGAACCGCCAAATCCACACCCTCTCGGGTGGAGAAATGCAGCGCATCAAGCTCTCGACCTCGTTGGGAAGCGGCTTGGTGGGCGCGATGTACATCCTGGACGAGCCTAGCATCGGCTTGCACCCGCGTGACACGGACAGGCTCATCTCCGTGATGGAAAGCCTCCGCGACAAGGGCAACACGGTGATCGTGGTGGAGCACGACGAGGCGGTCATTCGCAAGGCGGACTACCTCATCGACATGGGGCCTGGCGCGGGCGAATTGGGCGGCGAGGTGGTGTTTGCGGGGACGAGTTCTGAGTTGCTCGACTCCGATTCCCTCACGGCCAAGTACCTCACGGGTCGGGACGGTATTGCCCTGCCCAAAGTCCGCCGCAAGAAGGTGAACAGCATCCGGCTGTACGGAGCCATGGAAAACAACCTGAAAAACGTGGACATCGAGGTTCCGTTGCAGGCCATGACTGTGGTGACCGGGGTAAGCGGTTCCGGCAAAAGCACGCTCATCACCAAGATCCTGTACCCCGCTGTCAAGCGGCAGATCGACGCATTCGGAGAGAAGCCGGGGCATTTCAACCGCTTAGAAGGCGACTTGGATCAGATCGGCAACGTGGAGATGGTGGACCAGAGCCCCATTGGTCGCAGTGCAAGGAGCAATCCGGTCACATATATAAAGGCGTACGATGCCATCCGGGACCTCTTTGCCGCACAGCCTGCCGCGCAGGTGGCGGACATGAAGCCGGGGCATTTTTCCTTCAACGTCGAAGGTGGTCGCTGCGAAACCTGCAAGGGCGAGGGCTACGTGGTCATCGAGATGCAATTCCTGCCCGACATCACCCTCCGATGCGAGGAATGCAATGGCAAGCGCTTCCGCAAGCCCGTGTTGCAGGTCAAGTACAAGGGCAAGAACATTGATGACATCCTCAACATGACCATCAATGAAGCCGAGGAATTTTTTGCCGAGGAGCCCAAGATCGCAAGCAAGCTCAGCATCCTGGGCAGGGTGGGACTGGGTTACCTGCGTATGGGGCAGAGCTCAAGCACCCTTTCCGGAGGTGAGGCGCAGCGCGTGAAGCTGGCATTCTTCCTCAGCCAAGGCCGCGAGAAGAAGGGCACGCTCTACATTTTCGACGAACCCACGACAGGGTTGCATTTCGAGGACATCAAGAAGTTGCTCACCGCCATGAACGAATTGGTGGAGCGCGGCGGGACGGTGCTCGTGGTGGAACACAACCTGGAAATGATCAAGACGGCGGATTGGTTGATCGATCTCGGCCCTGAGGGCGGGGACCGTGGCGGGCATCTTGTTTACCAAGGACCGCCCGCTGGCATCTTGGAGGTCGCGGAAAGCCGCACCGCACCCTATCTCAAGGACAAAATCTAAAAGTTGGAATTCGCAGCTGCCGCCCGATCAAGGCAACAACAGCAGCAATGCGATGAACAATAGCACGCCTGCTGCCACGTAGAGGTAGAGGGCGAGCCATTTGGTGCCGGTGCCCTTCACGCGCTCCTTCCCGAAGATCATTTTCAGAACAAAGCCATACTTGGTGTACCCGGCAATGAGCAGGAGCACTCCCAACACGCCTAAGATCAGGCCCATGAACATTTTCAGTGAAGTCAGCATAGCACTTGCATTCGTTGTATAGCAAAGATAACTCGGAATCGGGAGTCTTGTTAACTCCCCTTACCGGATTACCGCGACCCGACGCACGATGCTGCCTTTTTCGGTGCTCAGGCGGAGCATGTAGGTGCCTGCTGGCAAAGGCGCCCCTTGTTGATTGGGCTGCAAGGAAAACTTGGCCTCGCCGTTGATTTCTCCATCGAAGATCACGCGGATGCTCCGGCCGGAGAGGTCCAGAAGCTCAATGCTTGCCTGCATAGCCTCGGTCGTGTGGATGGCCACGACGGCATTGTCCAGCACGGGATTGGGATAGCAGCTCATGCCAAGTCCGCCATTTCCAAATCCATCGGCGATGCCCACGAGCGGGAGGACCACCACTTCGCTGAAAATGGAGTCGCGGCAGGTCCCATTGCCCACGAGTTGCATGACGGAATATGTGCCAGCGGTGGTCCAAGCATGGCTTGGGCTTGCTGAGGTGCTGTAGTTCCCGTCGCCAAAGTCCCAGTGATAGACGGTTGCTCCGGTGCTATTGTCAGTGAAATTGACTGCAGTTCCCACATAAACAGTATCGGCGCTTTGGCTGAAGCCGGCAGTGGGAGAGGGGCTAGTCAGGACTACGACCTCCTCAGACCACACGTAGTAGCCGCCGCCATTGTCGGACTGTGCGAGCAGGCGGTAGGTGCCGGGGGTGCCCACTTGGATGCTTGGAGTATTCACGCCAAGCAGTGTCCCGCCGAGGTACCAGTGGTAATCATCAGGAGCGAATCGGGAGGAGATCGTCACGCTGTCGCCGCCGCAGATGTACAGGGTATCCGGACCCTCGATCAAGTCGAGGCGCTCCACGTCGGTGATGTAGCCGAATGGCGTGAAGGTGCTAGGCGAAACGAAAAGCCCGGCATTGATGTCCAGGGTGTAGGATTGGTCGGACATGAGCCAAAACTTGTCGTTTTCCAGGTAGGTCGCCTTGATGGTGCCATCGCTGGCAAGGCTGCAGGCCACGCGCTGCTCGGTGAGGGATGCCAGGTCGATCTTGATCAGGCTGTCCACCTGCCCGCCGAAAAGCCACAGCTCATTGGTCGTGGGGTAGTAGGTGATGTTGAGGCCCGTCTGGGCTGTGCCGCCAAAGGTGAAATCCGTCGAGGTCAATTGTGTGGTCGCTTGGTTGGCCACGTCGATTTCATAAATCGTGCCCGGTGTCTGCCCATTGCCAGTGACGGCGTAGATCAGGCCATTGGGGCCCATGCAGGCAGCGGCGAGGAAGTTCGCGGGAACATTGTAGGCGAGGGTGACGGTCTCGGTGAATGGGTCAAACTTGAAGATTTCACGGTCTCCATTGCCCTGCATGGTGTCGTGGAGGCAGTACAGATTACCGCTGATCTCGTCGTACATCAATGCATTGTAGCTCGCATTGGCATTCATCACCCCGACATAGAGTTCTGTGGAGTCGTCGTCGAAGATGATCAACTCCCCGGAGTCCGTGAAGGCTGCGAACGGAAATGCGGTCGTGTCCTGCGCGATCAGGGGCTGTGCGGCAAACCCAAGGACTACGAATACGGCGGCGATCAATTTTCTCATATCGTTCAGTGTTGCATCGATGTACCTATGGACAACATTCGGGAGGATTTGTGATCCGATCAAGGGCATTTCTCAACCGATTGGGCGGCAATTCAGGATTTTCTGCCGATGGGCTGCAGCATTCGGTTGGGCTAGCCCTAAATTCGCTTCCTATCAAATGAAAAAGACAATGCCGGATAAGAAGATCCTTGGCGACTGTGTCATTTGCGGCCGACCGTTGATCGATGGCCCGACTGTGAACGAGCACCATCTGAAACCCAAGACCTACAAAGGGACCGAAACCGTTACCCTTCACATCATTTGCCATACCAAAATCCACTCCATCTTCACCGAAAAGGAGCTGTTCACCCATTACCATACGCCGGAGCGGTTGCGTAACCACCCCGAAATGGCGAAGTTCATCAAGTGGGTCTCCAAAAAGGATCCGGAGTTCAGGGACAGGAACAAGCGGCTGAACAGCAAGCGCTAGTCTTGCAGCGTCCAGATGGTGAACCCGCCAAGGGTTTCTGAACTCAGCTTTTTGCCTTCAACAAAGGCAGCGGTTTTGGGCATGCATTCCCATTGGAAGCCGAGGTAATTGCGGCGGTTCTCCAGCTCGAAAATCATGTATTTCAAAGGTTTGGCACGCAGCCGGGAGAGGAACTCCATGTCGAAGGCCTCCATTTCTGGGGAATCGACCCTCGGCATGGTGAGGCCGGGATGCAGCCATAGGCTGGGAAAATTGTCGGTCTTGCCTCCCAATGCGAGCACGAAGCGCATGTCGCCAAAATATCCCACCTCGCCGGGATGGGATTGCAACCAGCGGACAAGCGCCGCGGAGTCATTGAATCCGGCATCGTAGGGTGCCTGAAACTCCAGCCCATCAATTCCCAGTTTGGGTGCGTCCAGGCTGTTCGCGCTGCGCGCCGCTGGAAAATCCAGGACCAAGCGCGTTGCATTCACCTCCCTGTCGAAGCGAATGCCCGCCCAAACCGCCGTTCCAGCGACAAAAACCGCCACAGCCCGCCAAATCCATCCACTCGCTTGCTGCCAATTCTCTCTGATCGGCCCATCCAGCAACCACGCCTTCCAGTATTCAATGCCCAGCCCGATGCCCAAAAACGCCAAGCAGAGGCCATTTTCAAGCTGATTTTGGGAAGTACGCATGAAGAAGGAGCAGCAAACCACGAGGCCCAGGCCCAAAATCAGGTGTTTGACGGGGTATTTCGGCATTGGGAGCCGCCCCTTTGCCGTACGCCAGGCCCATTCTGCCAGAAATAGATAGAAAGGCACAATCAGCAATTGCCGAAACTGGAAGTTGAGTTCCGGCAAGATCACCTGAAATGGCAACCAGAGCATGTTGCGCACCGTCTTCATCGGCCCATAGTTCCATTCCGCGAAGCGCTCATTCCCTATTTCCCTCGGCAATACCCAGAAGTGCTGCCAGAAGTCCGCCCAATTCTCCCCAAATAGCTGCATTGGGCTGCCGAAAATCCAGATCAGTGCCAGAAAAGCCGGGAGAATGCCGATCGAAAGCCCTTTAACCGCCGCCAATACTCGATTTTTCCGCGAGTGACATGCCCACGCGATCAAACTGAGCAGCGGGGCCAGCAATCCGGGATTCTGCTTGCTCAAAATCGAGAGCACCCAAGTGGCAGGCACCATCGCCAGCCATAAATGTGCCCTCGCCCCGGGCAGCGTCGCACGCAAAGTGAGCGCAACCCCGAGCAACAAGAAAAAAAACGAATGCTGCTCCATGTAAGGCACGCCCATCGGTGGGTAGAAGATCACGCAACTCAGCAGCCCAAAGAGCAATGCGAGTCCTCGTTCTTGTCCCACCATTCGCAGAATCCAGAAGACCAACAGGCCGAACAAGCCATTGAAAATGCCAGCATGCAGCCTGTACGCCCACCAATTCACCCCAAATACCTTGAAAAACAGGACTTGGATTTGAATCGGAACAAAGCCGTTGGGTGTATCGAAGTCGGTGATGAAATGCTGCCCCGACATGATCCGCCACGCCCCCTCGAAGACAATCCCGCTGTCGATTGAGTGCAGGCCATGGTAGCCGTAGGCCATGCAATAGACCACGCCAAAGCCCAAAATCAAGGCAGCGAGCAAGCCAGACGTGAGGTGCTTGCGGAGCATCAAATTCTCAGAGATCGGCGAGACGGAAAGTGTCGCCACTCACATACGCGCCCTTTTCATTCCGTTTGACGGTGCCGCACTCGTTGTAGGGGTCGTGCTCATAAAACAGCACCACACCCTCCTCCACTAGCCAAGGCAGGATGGATTCCCGCTCCTCGAGGGTCAGCAACGGGCGCGTGTCGTAGCCCATCACGTAGGGGAGGGGCAGGTGACCGAATGTTGGGAAGAGGTCCGCAGCGTACAGGATTTGGCGGCCTTTGTATTGGATCAGAGGGAGCTGCATGGCCTCGGTGTGGCCGTTCACCACCTTGAGCGAGATGTCCGGGAACAGCTCCGTTTCGCCATCCAGCAAGCGCAACTGCCCGCTCTGGACGATGGGTTGGATGTTTTCGTCGTAGAAACTGGCTTTTTCGCGGGCATTGGGGTCGAGTGCCCAGGCGAGATGCGATTTCTGCACCCAGAAATGGGCATTGTCAAAGACCGTCTCGAAGCGCTCCTTGACCGGATGCCAGGCGGTGGATCCCCCGCAATGATCGAAATGCAAGTGGCTCAGGATCACGTCGGTGATCTCGTCTCGCGAAAAACCTACAGCCTCCAGGCTCCTGTCCAGAGTGGAATGCTCGTGATCGACGGCGTATAGGCCCTTGAATTTTTCATCGTACTTGTGGCCGAGGCCATTGTCCACGAGGATCAGGCGGTTGCTGTCCTCGATGAGCAGGCACCGCATCGCCATGTCGATCCGGTTTCTGGCATCTGCCGGGTTGGTCTTCTCCCAAAGCGGCTTCGGCACCACTCCGAACATCGCACCACCATCGAGCCGGAAACGGCCTGTTTCAATCGCGTACAGTTTCATGCAGGCGAATTTAGCGGTTTTTGCCGGGTGCCAATGCAGGGGGTAAGCCGCGTCGCACTCGAAGGCAACTGGTTGACAGCCAGCCCGCTCCAACTCCGATTTTCACCTGAGCAAAAAGCCACTATTTTTGCAGCCATATCTGGACGCCCTGATGAAGGTACATTTCATAGCGATCGGCGGCAGTGTGATGCACAATTTGGCCATCGCACTGCACCATCTCGGCCACGTGGTGAGCGGCTCGGATGATGAGATTTATGACCCCGCCCGTGGCAGGTTGGAAGCTCTTGGCCTCCTCCCGGCTAGTTTGGGCTGGGAGGAGGCCCGCATCCATGCTGGATTGGACGCTGTCATCGTGGGCATGCACGCCAAGGAAAACAATCCTGAGCTTGTTCGTGCCCGTGAACTCGGCATCAAGGTCTGGTCATTCCCCGAATTCCTCTATCAGCACAGCCGCAACAAGCAGCGTGTGGTGATCTGCGGCAGCCACGGCAAGACCACCATCACTTCGATGGTGATGCATGTCCTCAAGGGCCTCGGCCGGAAGTTCGACTACATGGCTGGTGCCCAAGTCGAGGGCTTCGAGAACATGGTCGGCCTGAGCGACGATGCGCCGGTGATCATCTTGGAGGGCGACGAATACCTTGCGAGCCCCCTCGATCCTCGTCCCAAGTTTCGGGTCTATCAGCCGCATATCGTCCTGATCTCCGGCATCGCTTGGGATCATATCAATGTGTTCCCGACCGAGGAGTCCTACATCGCACAGTTTGAGCAATTGGTGGCGCAGATGCCCAAGGCTGGGGCGCTCGTGTACAATGACGATGACAAGGAGGTGCGCCGCATCATCAAGCGCTTTGCGCAGCCGGAGGAGCATTACCTGCATCCCTACACGCAGCCGGATTTCAAGATTCGGGATCATGCATTTGAATTGAGGATGCTTGGGGCTGCCACGCTGCTGAAAGTGATCGGCAAGCACAACATGAGCAACATCGCTGGAGCTTGGGAGGTCTGCCGTCTGATGGCGGTGCGTCCGGAAGAGTTCCTGCAACATATCGCGACCTTCAAGGGGGCGGCTCGCCGCTTGGAACGGATCCACGACGATGGCAAAAATGTCATTTTCAAGGATTTCGCGCATTCCCCCAGCAAGGTCAAGGCCACGACGGAGGCTCTGGTGGAACTCTATGGCCGGAATGTCCTGGTCGCTTGCCTCGAACTGCACACGTTCAGCAGCCTGAACAAGGCCTTCCTTTCGCAATACAAGAAGACCCTCAAGGGCCTCAAGCACAAGGTGGTCTTCATCGACTCCCATACATTGCAGATGAAGGGTTATCCGCCCATCAGTCGGCAGGAGTTGATCGATGCATTTGGCGACGATGAAATCCAATATGCGACCTCAGTGGAGGACTTGCAGCGGATGGTGAGGGGACTTCGGCAGCCCAATGGCACCGTTTTCTTGATGATGTCCAGCGGAAATTTCGCCGGGCAAGACCTCAAGACGCTGTGTATTGGCTGATTTCAGATGATTTATCCACGAATTTCAAAGTACCTTTGGAATTCCAAAATATCACACTACATTTGCAATCCCTTAAAGGATTGATTTAGGCATGGCTAAGAAGAGTAAAGAAAATCGCATCCAGGTGATCCTTGAGTGCACCGAGCACAAGTCATCTGGTCAGCCCGGCACGTCCCGGTACGTGACCATGAAAAACCGGAAAAATACTCCCGGTCGTATGGAATTGAAGAAGTTCAATCCCATCCTCAAGAAGTACACGGTTCACAAGGAGATTAAATAATAAGGTGTCATGGCAAAGAAGGTCGTTGCAACCCTGAAAGATAAGACCCGCGTCAACCTGACCAAGGTCATCTACCCCGTCCGCAATGAAAAGACGGGCGCCTACGTCTTCAAGGAGGAGTTGATCCCCCAAGACCAGGTCAAGGACTTCCTCGCGAAGAACAAACTCTGAGCAGGAATCCGGCCGTCTGACGGCAGGTAAAAAACAAGAACAAGCGGGCGTGAGTCCGCTTTTCGTGTTTGTTGGACTTGGCGATGAAGTTGGATGGGTGGTAGGAAAGACGAAGCGGACTTGTGGGCCGCTTTTTCGCTTTTGAGTAGCAGCTAGGCGATTGTTGTTCCGTTGAAAGATGGAACATGGAGCGTAGGCAGGACATGCCCGGCCCAGACGCCAGAGCCTGCTCTGGCATATTGGAAAAACTGAAAGTCAGACTGAAAAGGGGGAGCCGAGCCTACTCGGTCTTGGGCTCCAAAATGGGATGGATGAGTTTCGAAGGATCAAACTCCCTTGTCCTGAAACCCTCGGGCACCTTGAACATCCATTTGTCTTGCGGGCTCGGGGTGATGGTGATGGCTTCCATCACGGTGGTGACTTCGCCGGCTTGGGTGCGCTTGGTCATCAATGGGATGCTCCAAATCCGTGCTCCAAGGAAGGCAGGCTGGAATTTCTTGAGGCTGTCCACCAATTGCCCGCCGTAACGGATGCTGTCGTTGACCCAGATTTTTTCGACTTCCTTGGTCACCTTTTTGTCCACGATGCTGACTTTTTCCGTGGTGAGGGTCAGGGAGTTGCAGGTCCGGCCCGCGACCTTGATGGGCTTGTCGGTGGTCTTTTTGGCAACCGGAATATATCCCGGCCACAGCTCTGAAGTGCTATTGGCGGTGTGGCGGGTGCTGTCCAGCAGCCAAAATGTCTGCGCTTCCCCGTCCCATACGACTTGTGCTTGCATCTGACCGCTTTGTCCGCCGTGGTAGTGGTAGAGCAGCCCATTCTTTCCGACATGCAAGGTCGCGGAGTCCGGGAGGTAGGGCCGCATGGCAGGGTTCACCTTGCCCTCGTACCGGATGCGATAGCCGATCACCCCTTCGAATGGAGGAATGGTGCTAGAATCCGAGATCATGACTTCCTGTGCGAATGCCTGAGCTGCCAGGATCAGAAGGGCGAGTGCGCTGAAAATTCGTTTCATCCGCTGTGTCTTGGGGATAAATCAAAGGCGGGTTGCCCCGCCTCTGATGTATTTCATTGCAAATATCCGGCCATTACATGCCGCCTTGCATCATTTTTTCCATGTCGAAGTCTTCTTTGGCGTAGCCTTTGGGCAGCTTGAAGAGCTTCTTGTCGGGTGCTTTTGCATCGACTTCCTTGGCGGTGATGGTCACGGTCATGCCCATTTGGGTGGTCATGACTTTCAAGGGAGTGCCGGGCACGCCTTTGATGTCCAGCATGCCGCTCATGCCGCCTTTGTTGGATTCGACTTTGGACTTGGGGAGCATCAGCTTGTCGGTCACCCAGACGTAGGCGACGTTTTCACCTTGCTCGCCGTTGCTCACGACTTTGTATTTCTGGCACTCATAACCAGCCAGGGTGAGGACTTCGTCCTCCTTGGTGATTTCAGGCTTGGCTTCCTCAGCGGCAGGATCTTTATCCTTTTGCTTGGCGGGATCCATCACGTAGATGGTTTCTTCGCTGTCCTTGATCATGTAGCTGACCCCGGTCTTCGTCTTGGTGATGGTCCGGCCCATGGCCATGGCAGCCATGCCACCCTTCACTTCCACTGACAGGTCAGTCTTGAGGACTGCAATCTCCATATCGGTCGGGAACATGGCTTGGAAAGCCTCGATGCCCTCGCCCATGAAGTTGAAGCCGTATTTCAGCGTGCCTTGGAATGTGGA
>JAXLVK010000169.1:0-6725 GCA_046329055.1 Bacteroidia bacterium | reverse complement strand
TGACGGAATAGGCCGCGCCTTGTCCAACGGACGCCGCCAATTCACTGTCAACCCAAGGCTTTGTAGGCAATCCGCATCATCACTTGAATCGCGGAAGCCCTCAGCCTTGGGCTGATGGGGGGGCATTGAAGGCAAATGCGTCCAAAGTGATTGCTGCGAAAGCACTTCCAAATGCGTCACGCATCCCAAAAAGTAAACGCAGAAGCATCCATTGGAGCCTTTGCATCCTGTATTGATGTGCGCATCTTCGCTCCAAATCAATGCTTATGCGACCCTCTATTACCTATTTCGTGGTTCGATTCCTGGCGCTCTGCCTCCTGGCTGGTTCCGGATCATTTGCCGTGGCGCAATACTACTGGCACGCTCTTCCCAATGCCCCGATCAGTTGGCGGCTGGATGATATGTATTGGCTGAATCCGCAGGAGGGTTGGGCGATCAATCCCTACTACAGCTATCTCACTCCGAAACAATATGCACGGGTGCTGCATACTACGGACGCTGGACAGACCTGGGACATGTTGCTTGACTCGTCGGAGATCTTCATCCGGAGTGTGGGATTTGCGGATTCGCAGACGGGCTGGTTTGGCAATCTGGGAGAATCCACGCCGGACACCAATTTCATGTATCAAACCACCGATGCCGGGCAAAACTGGACGCCTGTCACCCAAGTGGCCGGCCCCAAACCGGAGGGGATTTGCGGCATCACCGTGGTGACGGATTCTCTGACATTCGCCTATGGGCGGTACAGTGGGCCGTCGGTGATCATGCGTACTCAGGACAAGGGACAAACTTGGACATCACAATCCCTTGACAGCATCGCCTCCGGGCTGGTGGATGGCTGGTTTTTCGATCAAGACACGGGATTTGTGATCGGATCCTATGGCAGTCCGCTTCGGAGAGCGCTCATCTTGAGCACCGTGGATGGCGGCGATACCTGGCAGGTCCGGCATCAGGGGCAACGCGACGATGAGATATTGTGGAAGGTGTTTTTTCCGAGTCGCATGGTGGGCTATGCCTCGGTGCAGAGCGACATCGATCACGTGGGTCCGAGCCCCGATTCCATCTGGGTGCTCAAGACGACGGATGGCGGCCTCACCTGGAATGAAAAGTCCGTGCGCACCTTTGGCTTTTTCAAATTGCAAGGAATCGGCTTCATCAATGACCAAGTCGGCTGGGTGGGAGGCGATTGCTGCCAAGCGACCATTTTCAAGACCACGGATGGCGGGGATACTTGGGCTCCAACCACAGGATTCGGGGTTCAGACACCGCCCTACAATACATTTCATGGGTTCACGCTGAACAGATTCAGGAAGTTTGGGGACACCTTGATGTATGCCGCGGGCAATACAGTTTACAAGATGGATACGACGGCGACCGTGGGACTGGATGCGTCGCCTGTAGGAGCAGAGGTGATGCTCTACCCCAATCCTGCGAATGAAGGAATTGGCTTGCGCTTCAAGACCTTGGCCGATGCGGGGGAATGCACTTGGGTGCTGTACGATGCTCAAGGTCGCATGGCATGCGCCCCGATGATGACGGTCGGTGCGACAGGCGATTTGCCGGGCCTCGGCTTGGCTGCGGGGCTGTACGTGTACCGATGCACCTCAGGCGGCAGAATTTTGGGATCCGGGCGGCTACTCGTCACCGACTGATTCTTATCGCACGCCCTCCATTTCGGGCACCTTGCTGTACTTGTTGCGGTACTCGATGGGGGTCAGCCCGGTGATTTTCTTGAATACGTCGCGGAATGCCTTGGTGTCTGTGTAGCCTACGTCGTACATCACCTCGCCGACATTCTTGCGGGAGGCTTCGAAGTGGCGTTTGGCGGCCTCAATGCGGACCCGCTGCATGTACTCGACGGGGGTATTGTTGGTGGCTTGCTTGAAACGGCGCTCAAAGCTGCGACGGCCTACCGCCACCTTGTCCGCAAGTTCATCCACACTGAGGCGGTCCTGGTAATGCTGCTCGATGAGCTGCTGCGCGGTGAGGATTTGGGAATCGTGGTGGTCCTTGAGCCCGGTGAAGATGGTGAAGGCCGCCTGACTGTGCCGATCAATGTCGATCGCAAAATACTTGGAGGCCAATATTGCGGTGTCCCGGTCGGTGTATTTCTCCAAGAGGTAAAGCAGCAGGTTCCACAGCGAACTTGCGCCGCCGCTGGAATAGACTTGCCCCTCGTCGGTGATAACGGCGCCGTCCACCACCTCGACCTCTGGGAATCGCTCCCTGAACTCCTGGTAATACGCCCAATGCGTGGAACAACGGCGACCGTTCACGAGGCCGGACTCCGCGAGCAGGAATGCACCCACACAGAGGCTCGCGACCTCGGCACCTGTGGCGTAGAGGGCCTTGATGTAGGGCAATGCGGCCGCATTGGCTTGAAGGGCTCGCCCCATGTCGCCGTAGAGGGCAGGCAGGACGAGGAGGTCGGTCCGATCAACATCTTGGATGTGACGGTCGGTGCGCACGGTGTATTCGCCGTCGTTGGTGGATACGAAGGGGGACATGCCTACGTATTCGACTTGGAATGCAGCTTCCTTGCCACTCGCGCGGAGGAAGTCATTGGCGGTCTTGAAGAGGCGGTATGCCGGGGTGATGGCTTCGATCACCGCCTGCTCTGGCACGAATACGGAGATGCGCTTCATTGCGAGTGGGTTTTAGACAAAGGTAGTAAGGGAATTAATAATTGATAATTAATAATTAACAATGGGGGTTGGGGGCGGTTGCTGTTGGGGTGTTGCCTTTGGGTTGTTGTTGCTGTTGCTATCTCCGTGGAGACAGGTCGTGACCTGTCCCTGCGGAGGTTTTTGTGCATGGAATTACCAGATTTTGGATTCAAGGAGGGTATCATGGCATGGGGTTCCTGTGGGAAGTTGCTGGTTGGGATTGTCGGATTCTGCATGGTAGTCTGACGCTTTCGCCCTTCGGGATTGGGGGATTTTGGTGCAGATTTGCATTGTATTCACCTTAATCCCGAATATTATGGCTAGTGTTTCGATTTATCTGAATTTTCAGGGGCAGACTGAGGAGGCTTTCACCTTTTACAAGTCTGTCTTTGGTACGGAATTTTCTTCGCCGCTGATGCGTCTGGGTGATGCTCCGCGCGATCCGAATGGCCCTCAACTCACTGAACAGGAGCTCAATGGCGTGATGCACGTGGCGATGCCGATCATCGGCGGGACGATCATCATGGGCACTGACATGGTGGAATCCATGGGTCACAAAGTGGTGATCGGCAACAATACGACGATCAATCTGGACCTGGACAGCCGCGCTGATGCAGACCGTTTGTTTGCGGCGCTGAGCGAAGGCGGTAGCGACAAGGCCCCGATGATGGAGCAATTTTGGGGATATTGGGGCTGCTGCCTCGACCGCTTTGGCATCCGGTGGATGTTCAATGTGATGAATCCACGATGATGGCGACCTGCTGATGGGCATCCACGCCTACCTGACCTTTGCTGGCAACTGCCAAGAGGCCCTGGAGTTTTACCAAAGCTGCCTGGGTGGGGAATTGTCTGTGCAGACGGTGGGTGACACGCCCGCATCCGAGGAGATGAGCTCTAGGATGCGGGCGTGTGTTGTGATGGGGATATTGCGCGGGGAGGATTTTGTGATTTATGGGACGGATTTGGTGCCGGAGACGGGTCGCACCGTGGGAAATGCAGTGAGCCTGATGCTGCAATGCGCGACGGAAGCGGAGGTGCGTGAACGATTTGAACGGCTGGGAGTGGGCGGACGGCGCATCAATGAGGTGGAGCAGTCGTTTTGGGGCGGAGTGACGGCGACGGTGGTGGATGGGTTTGGGGTAAGGTGGATTCTGGTTAGTTGATAGGGGATAGTTGATAGGGGATAGTTGATAGTTGATAGTTGATAGGGGAAAGGGGATAGTTGATATTGGAGAATGGATTGTTCCTGGGGGATGGATCAGGGCAATCGCTCTTAATCTAGCTGAATTCGAGCCCGCGGCAGAACCTTAGTATCCCTCGGTTCGTGCCGCAGGGCTACCCTGCTCGAGCCGGAGCCTGCACTGAGCCTGTCGAAGTGGCGGAAGAATTCGCAAATCCAGTGATCTCTTTTGCCATTTCGGTTCACGCTGGCAAGATGCCAGCAGCAGGGTAGGCGTGCGGCCAGAGGCCGCCGCCTCGGGTCTTAGATGTCGGCCCGCGTTTACAGGAAGGCGAAGTATTTCTTGTCTTCGCCTTCGAAAATTTCCTCGCCTGCCACGCCGTAGGCCCGCATCAGCTCATCGGCGGCGCGGTCCAGGTTGCCGAGTTCGAATTGGCATTGGCCGAGGCGGAGGTGCAGGAAGGGGTTGCCCACGGCGTCGGGGAGGTGCATGGCATTGCTCAGGTTGTCGCGGCCGGCTTCGAAGTCGCCTGCGAGGAAATTCGCGTCGCCGATTGCGCCCATGATCCAAAGGCTCGCCTCCCATTCATCCTTCGGCTCCGGGATGAGGTCGTAGGCCTCCCAGTATTTGCGCAGCGCGTCCGCAAAGTCCCCTGCATCGACCAATGCGTCGCCTGTGGAGCAGAGGCTTTGGATTTCCTCGTAAATCTCGTCGTTGAGTTCTGCCATTGCTTTATCGTATCTCGTTGTAGTGTGATTCCAATTGTTGACGGATGGCGCGGACCTTTTCAGGTGCGGGCACCCAAGTGTCGGCCCAGGCATTCGCCCATTTCGGTTGCCAATCCATGCGCGAAGGCACCTGACGGATGCCGGAGAAGTGAAACTCCCGCACGCCAGTCGCAGCAGCAATTTGCTGGACGTTTGCTTCCGAAATGCCCCCTCCGGGCAGGATTGTGACCTTGCCGCCGGCAGCCTCGGACGCCTTTTGCAGCCAAGCGAGGTGATGCCTTCCGGTGAATGCGTCCCCCGCCAATCCGCTCGTGAGCACCCGGTTGCAACCCGTTTCGAGCAAGTCCGCCCAAGCCTCTTCCATGTCCCGCACCCTGTCAAATGCCCGGTGAAAGGTCACGGAGAGTGGCCCAGCTGCCTCCACAAGCACGCTGCATCCAAGGGACATGGATGCGCCCTCCACCAGTCAATGCGCCGACTACCACCCCCGCCGCACCCGCGACCGCGCGTAATGCACCTCATTCACCATTGTCGAACTCAGCATCGGTGTAGTGGAAATCGCCGCCGCGCGTCCGCAGCACAAATACGGGCACCGAAACCTCGGAGCAGACCATTTCCAGAAGCCCACGGCCCGGAGTCAGGCCGCCCGTCTCCAGCCCGCTGCAGAGTTCCAGCCTGTCCGCCCCGGCATGCTGCGCCGCCAAGGCGGACTCCACGCTGTCCACGACAGCCTCGATCAGGAAGGGTTTGGCCTTGCTCATTTCTCGTACACCTTTTTCCAAAGTGCCATCACCGCATCCACAATCTGCAATTCGCATTCCTGCACAGGTGCGCGGACCTTCTCGATGGTGAGGCGGTATTGTTCGCGGCGGGTTCCGTCGGCCTCGCCCTTGTCCATCATATCCAGCAAGGAATTCGCGACGATGGAGAGATCGGCGAGTTGTTGCGACATGGGGAGGATGGACTTGATCGCAGGCGCATTTTCAGCTTGCGACTCGAGCATCTTGTGGTTGTCGATGTAGCTGCGGAACCAGTTGCGGAGCACCAAGGCTTGGAGGGCGTCCGGTTTCTGGACGTGCGCTTGGATGGATGCCTTGATCGCACGGGCTTGCTCGGGGTCGGGCACTGCCATGTCCGCGAGGCGCGTGAAGGGGCTGTCCGTGGAAAATGAGAAGCCTTGCCCATGGCGCTTGTAGCCTTGGAGCGGCGCGATCACCCCGCAGAGCGTCTTGAGCGCATTGATGTCCTGCAATCCCAAGGCACGGCGCATGAGCATGTCCGGATTGCGCAGGTGCGTCGCTCCGACCTCCTCCAAGCGTGCACTCACCAGCGGAAGGCGGCGGTACATGTCGGCCTCGTCGCGCACCTCAGTAGGTGACCAAAGCCGCTCAGCAATCGCGCATGTTCGCGGCCAAATCCGGGAATCGATGGTCTCAGGGGTCACAAGCTCGGCCCACATCGTCGCTTCGCCGCCCAGGACATGGGCTTGCGCCTTGGGATCGAGCTTGGCATCGGCGGGCAGTGGATCATGGCTGTAATGGAATGCAGCGGACTGGCAGAGGTCGATGTAGTAGCCATTGCTCAGCATGACATCGTAGCCTTCATTGGCTGCCTTGATCAGGGCTTCCTTGCCGCGCCAGCTTTGGATCACGATGTCCTTGGGCATCTGCGGCTGCAGGATTTCGTCCCAACCGACCATGCGCTTGCCATTTTCGGTCAGCATCTCAAGCAGCCGCTGATTGAAATAGGCCTGCACGGCGTGGTTGTCGGCGAGGTTTTTGTCCTTCTTGAGCTGCTGAACCTCGGGATTTTTGTCCCAAGCCTTGCCCTCATTTTCGTCACCTCCGATGTGGAAATAGGCATCCGGGAAGAGCGCGCACATCTCATCAATGAATTGCGCCAGGAATTTGTAGGTGACTTCGCTCGCAGGGTTCATGGCCGGCTCGAAGACCCCGAATTTTTTCTCGATGCTGTACGGCCCAGGAGCGCTCGCCAGTTCGGGATGCCCCACAAACCAAGCCGTGGCATGGCCGGGAATGTCGAACTCAGGCACCACGCGAATGCCCCGAGCGTCCGCGTAGGCAATGATGTCCTTGACCTGCACTTGGGTGAAATAGTCGCCATTGGAGCCGCGTTCGTGGAGCTGCGGG
>JAXLVK010000168.1:0-6947 GCA_046329055.1 Bacteroidia bacterium | reverse complement strand
CTTCACGTGGTCGATCCAGTCCTGATTCGCGAGGTACCAGTCGATGGTCAGGCTCAGTCCCTCCTCAAAGGTCACAGACGGCGACCAACCCAGCTCGGTTTCGAGTTTGGTGGGGTCGATGGCATAGCGGGCATCGTGTCCGGGACGATCGGTGACGTAGGTGATCAGCTTTTCGCTGCTGCCTGCCGGGCGGCCCAGTTTTTCGTCCATCTGCTTGCAGAGGACCCGGATGAGCTCGATGTTCTGCCACTCGTTTTTCCCGCCAATGTTGTAGGTCGAACCATTTTGACCATTGTGGAAGATCACGTCAATGGCCCGGCAATGGTCCACCACCCACAACCAATCTCGGACATTGTCACCCTTGCCGTAAACGGGCAGGGGCTTGTTGTTCAGGATATTGCTGATGAAAAGAGGGATCAATTTCTCGGGAAACTGATGGCTGCCGTAGTTGTTGGAGCAGTTGCTCAGGACGTAGGGCAGCTTGTAGGTGTTGCCGTAGGCGCGGACGAAGTGGTCGCTGCTCGCCTTGGAGGCGCTGTAAGGGCTCTGCGGATCGTAGGCCGTGGTTTCATAAAAATAGCCGCCGTCGTGCAGGGAGCCATAGACCTCGTCTGTCGAAACGTGGTAGAAGCGCACATCGTCCCGCATCTTGCCGTCGCGCATCCAAGTCGCTTTCGCTGCATTGAGCAGGTTGACGGTCCCGATCACGTTCGTGAAAACGAAATCCATGGGGCTGTCGATGCTGCGGTCCACGTGGCTCTCTGCTGCGAGGTGGATCACGCCATCGGGTTGCTCCTGCTGAAACAGGGCCAACATGGCCGCGCCGTCCGTGATGTCGCCCTTGACGAACCTGTAGTTCGGGGCATTTTCGATGTCGCGGAGGTTTTCGAGGTTGCCCGCGTAAGTGAGCTTGTCCAAGTTGAGGATTTCGTAGTCGGGGTACTTGCCCACCATGAGCCGAACCAAGTGGGAGCCAATGAAGCCCGCACCGCCTGTGATGATGATCTTGCGTCGCATTTCGGCGGCAAAGATAATGGACAGTGAGCAGATAGCACTGAGCAGATAGCAGTTGCGGGCAGAACTCCTATCTGCTGCATCCTATCTGCTACCTGAAATGCCGTTTTTGTATAAATTGCGCGGGAAATGCCCGTCTATTCTCTTCCCAACCAGCCACTGTTTCCGCCTGTCTCGCATGCCGAGGAGGATGGATTGCTTGCGGTGGGCGGGGACTTGTCGCCGGAGCGGCTGCTCGCGGCTTATGCGCGGGGCATCTTCCCTTGGTACACGGAGGGCAAATCGCCGATCCTGTGGTGGTCGCCTGACCCGCGCATGGTGCTGTTTCCCAATGAATTGAACGTGAGCAAGTCCATGAAGCAGCTCCTGCGACGTGAGGCATTTCAGGTGACTTACGACAGGGAGTTCGCGGCGGTGATCAGTGCCTGCGGGCATGTGCCAAGGCCGGGGCAAGATGGGACCTGGCTCGGAAATGCGATGATGGAGGCCTACCAAGTCCTGCATCAACTGGGGCATGCGCATTCGGTCGAGGTATGGCAGGAGGGCAGGCTCGTCGGTGGGTTATACGGCGTCGCGATGGGGAAGACATTTTGCGGGGAGTCGATGTTTGCCCATGCGTCCAATGCCAGCAAGTACGGATTCATCACCTTGGTGCGCGACCTGATCGATGCTGGTTTCCAATTGATTGACTGTCAGGTTTACACCGAGCATCTGGAGAGCCTCGGGGCGAGGGAGATTTCCCGGAATGAATTTGTCGATCTGCTCGGAAATGGGCTGAACGGCGATTTTCCCAAGTTCCCGGTCCGTTGAGGGGCTTCACAGGCGAGATTTTGCAGTATCACATTTCACTTCAATCACCTCAAAATGCCGCACTTCGTCATTGAATGCTCCGAAAATGTCCTCCAACTGACCGACCCTGATGCATTGATGGCGGCGGTGTACGAGGAGGCGGAATCCACGGGCTTGTTTGCCAAAAACGATGTCAAGGTCCGGATCACGCCATTTTCGATGTACAAGATCGGGGAGGGCATGGAGACGTTCCTGCATGTCTTCGCCAACATCATGGAGGGCCGTACGACCGAGCAGAAGGCCGACCTTTCCAAGCGCATTGTCACGCGACTGAATGCATTGCTACCGAACCTATCCATTCTGTCCATGAACGTCCGTGAATTCGAGCGAGCGACCTATACCAACAAGGGCCTCATCGACCCACGTAACACGAGCGGAGACAGGCATTTCGGCCTCCCGAAGTAGAGAGAGGGTAAGGGCGATCCCGGTTGTCGAAATCCTTCCGGCATTCGATCCTGAGATTAGCTATATTGTCCCCAAAATCGTCCTGCTACATGCCCAGTTACGGCTACTTTTTGGGAGGATCCTTTGGCTTTTGCCTCGTGGTGGGGCTGCTCGGGGTCTATTATTACAACAAGTTCCAGAGCCTGCGGGTCCGGATGGACGAGGCCCTGAAAACCTTGGATGTGCTGGTGGACCGCAGGCAGGGGCAGTTGCTGCAGATTGCAGTGCTGTTCAAGCGGCTGGGATTGCTGGGGGAAAATGAGGCGAAGTCCGCCATCGAGTCGGGACGCAGGGCGATCGAGCAGGGTTCGGTGCCGCAAAAGGCAGCTGGGCTGGACGAGGCAGACCGGGCCGTGCAGAAGCTGTTCCTGAACGCGAGCGAACTTCCGGAGCTCCAAAAAGACGCCGAGTTCGAGCCGGCGCACCGCCTGATCGAGAAAACGAATGTCGAAATCGATGGGGCGCGCCGCTACTACAATGCATTGGTGCGGGACCACAACCTGCTCGTGAACCGAATGCCCTCCGCGCTTTATGCCCTGCTGCTCCGCGTCCAAGCCGCTGATTTCCTGGAAACCAAGCCATGAAAACCTTCAGAATCACCCTCCTGAGCCTGTGCCTGATGGCATTGGCGATCATGTCCCATGCCCAAGGTTGGCGCGTCAAGGACTTCCGATCCACGGTCAAACTGAATACGAACGGTTCTCTGGACATCTCGGAGGACATCACGGTCCAGTTCGATGAAAGCAAGCGGGGCATCATCCGCAAGTTGCCCTACCGCTATTACCAGTCGAATGTCGCGGACGGAGAAACCGCCGAAGGCCACAATCCCGGTCAGGATTACCTCACACCCATCGCGAACATCACGGTCGAGGAAAAGGTCTATTCAGTTACCAAAACCAACAAGGATTACGAGGTCAAGGTCGGGCAATCCGACGTTTACCTGAGTGGCGAGCAGCATTACCGAATTGGCTACACGGTCTATGGGGCGATCAACCACTTCAGCGACCACGGCGAACTCTACTGGAACGCCAATGGCAACGACTGGGACGTGGAGTTCGACAACCTCTCCCTCACGATCCTGCTTCCCGACCAACGCAAGCTGAAAGAAGACGATGTCCGCTGCTTCACGGGAACACTGGGCAGCACCTTCAACAATGCTGCGATCAAGATCGGCCCCGGCAAATTGGAGTTCATCACCGCGCGCCGCCTCAATGTCAAGGAGGGCCTCACCGCCGTCATTCGATTCCCTAAGGGTTATGTCCGCAACGAGCCGATTCCGCTGCGCGTGAGGGCTGAAAACTATGTCATCGATTCCCTCGTCGAAGATATGCAGGTATTGGACAATGGCGTGGTGAGTGTGGAGGAATGGATCTACCTCGACCTGATCAATCCCCAATCGGATGTGGTGAGGGTGATGGACCGGACCTACATGCATTGGTGAAGCCGGACTTGCAGCCACAGCAGATGTACATCGAGGCCGGCAAGGCTTGGAGCAAGAAGCAGGGGTGGGATAGAGTTGCCCGAGTCGCGGACCATTGAAGGTGCAGGATCGACAGCATCGGAGTTCAAGATCACATTCTCAGGCGGCCCGTTCACGGAGGCGGGCAAGTACCTGATCCGTCACCAATACAAGATTTGGATGGGCACCGTCGATTCCAGGGCCTTTGGATCAGCGACTTCTATATTCCGTGGTGCTCCTCGTGAAGCACGAACCCATCGCCTATTCGCGCTCGATGCGTTGGCGGACACCCATGGCCCCCGACGCCAAGCAGATTTCAGACCGAGCAACCTCTGGACGGCTGGCGAAGCTGGAAACCAATGCATTGACGCAGACATGGGCGACTCCGCCGAGTCCCGGTGCGCTCTACATTTTGGGATGGCATTTCCCGGTAAGCATTTCCAGGCTACGCGGATGCCGCTCCATGTCTTCGGAACCAGATACCTATTTCTCGTGGTACGACGTCGATGTCGAGGTCCAACTCCAGCGGTTGATCACGGTGAGGAACTGCTTTCTGTTGACTACAACTGGTTCACATCCTCCGAGGCCATTGCGGATGGAGTACAGCAGTTGGGATGAGCGCTGCAAGCACTAGCGCGACTAGCAGGGAAGGGGAGTACCTGTTCTTGAACATGCAGTCCAACGGCGAGGTGGCCGATTACGACTACTATGCCGATCACAGCATCGACTTGGAGGGGCCGGAGGTGATGGGCTATTCGGGGGAGGACACCCTCTCGTACTCCTATGAGGTATTTGGTTTCATCGAAAGCGAAGGTGGAGCAGACCACTTGAGGATGAACCTTTTGGAATTGATCGAGCATTCGGCGGACAGCGTGCACTTCAGGATCCGCTTTCCGGGTGAGGGAGGAATCTCGCCGAGGGATATCCAGGTCGCGGCATTTTCGCAGTACTCCGATTCGGGATTTGCCAAGACCCAAATGCGATTTGATCCCGGAGCGGTGGACGGCTGGATCGAAGGGGGATTGATCAGCTACCAGGGCCTGCGAATGGACTTGAAATTGCCCGCAGACGCGGTTTCGCCCCCCTTTGGGACGACGATGAAATTGATCTGGGTGAACCACAGGGCCATTTTCCTGCCCTTCATTTTCTTGATTCCCCTGCTGATCGCATGGATCATTGCTGGGCGGGACAAGCGGTTCACTGCCGTGGTGGAGTTTTATCCGCCGGAGGACCTCACGCCGACCGAAGCGGGGCTACTCATCGACGACAAGCTGCACAACCGGGACCTGCTCGCACTCATTTATTATTGGGGTGCAAAGGGGCTGATCACCATGGAAGAGGTCTATGACAGCAATGGAAAGGCCGTGGACTACAAGCTGACCAAGCTCAAGGACTTGCCCAGCTCGGCCAGGAAGTACGAGAAGACGATTTTCAATGGCCTCTTTGCCAATGGAAACTTCACCAAAGTGAGCAGTCAGAAGCAGAAATTCTACACTTACCTGAACCAGGCGCGGACGGAGGTGGACGCCTATGCCAAGGCCAGAAACTTCTTCGTGCCGGGAACCGTCGGCTGGGCAAACTTCATCACCTTGATCGCCTGGGTGCTGGCCATCATCGCGGTGGTCACCGTCGGCCTTGTGCTTTTCGAAGCGACGCTCTGGATGCGGGGCCGTTGGGAAATCCCGGCTGCTTGGGCATTGAGCGCAGGCATCGCTTTCCTTTTCGGGAAAATCATGCCGAGACGGGCGCCTTACGGGCAGAAGCAATACCAGAAGCTCATCGGTTTCCAGGAATTCGTCCTGCGGGCAGAGAAGGACAAGCTGCATCAACTCATGGACACCAACCCCGACTACTTTGGGATGACCTTGCCCTATGCGATCGCACTGGGCATCGCGACCAAGTGGACGGAGCGCTTCGGGGACTTGCTCACCGTGCCGCCCAGCTATTACAAGACGGACAGCGACCATTCGGAGTTCCGACTCACGCAGTTCAACTTGATGATGCAGCGGCAGCTCGATCAGATGGCCCAGAGCTTCAATAGTCGTCCCCCTGCGCCCAAGGGTGGGGGAGGAGGCTGGGGTGGGGGCAGCTCCTCAGGCGGCTCTTCCTACAGCTCATCCTCCAGCTATTCCAGCTCCTCAAGCAGCGGCAGCAGTGGCTTCAGCAGCGGTGGCGGCTACTCCGGCGGCGGGTATGGAGGCGGTGGCGGCAGTGCGTGGTGACATCGGTTACGAGGCAGGGCAATGTGGATATTTCGTCGCTGAAATTGATTAGATTCGCGTTTTCACTCACCAAATCTCCCTTTGATGAAAAAAATCCATCTCTTACTAATGTTCCTCGGACTGTTCCTGTTCATCGCAAGTTGCGGTTCCGAAGGGAAGGACAACCAAGACGACGCTGATGACGAAGTTGAACACGCCGACGATGACGGCGATGATGATGACGCCTCCAATGAAAACACCGGTCTGAGCACCTGGGAGGGGCATTCTGCCAAGGAAACCCCCGGCAACGATGGCAAGTGGGTGGCCTCGGTGGCATTCGGCGAGGAAGTGGAACTGCTGAATGAGACCGAAACCGATGAAAAATCTGGCAAGACCTTCGAGAAAGTGAAGCTGCTCGACGGCAAGGAAGGCTGGGTCCGGGCTGATTTCATTGCCAAGGGCGCCCAAATGGCAGCCGTGACAGGCGATGCCCAGATTTACAAGCGTCCCAGCATCTCCACGATCACCGACGATGTCATCACTGCGGGCACCGTGGTCGTCCTCAAGGGCAAGCACGACGAGTTTTCCGAGTTCATCGCCAAAAACGATGCCGCCAACAAGCGCAAGGAAGGTTGGCTTTTGGGCGAAAAGGCCCTGACCACCAACGAGGACGACCTCGCCGCAGCCATCCTGCTGTCCAAGGCCATGGCCGAGAAATCCCCCGAAAAACGCAAGGACAAGCTCAAGCAGGTGACGACACAGTACCCCAACAGCGTCTTTGCCAAGACCGCCCAAGCCCAACTCGACGCCGCTGACGTGAGCGCGACCCTGTCCGAGGACGAGTTGATGATCCAAGGCGAAAGCGTGAACGTCCGCTCCACGCCTGATGTCACCAAGGACAACAAGGTCTTCCAATTGAATACGGGAGACGTCTGCAAAATCTTGGAGCGCGGCGAGATGGCCGAAATCGGCGGCAAGCT
>JAXLVK010000167.1:0-7010 GCA_046329055.1 Bacteroidia bacterium | reverse complement strand
CTGTCCACGACCAACGGTGGCAAGAGCAGCCGCTGGGCGCCTTGGCGGACATTTGCCCTGATCGCGCCCGCCACCGCCAACGACATCAGCGCCGTGCAATCCCACTTGCGGGACAGCAGCTACACACCGCCGGCCAACCTGTGGCAGCTCGAGCGGACGGTGCTGCGGATCGACGGGCTGGGGAATGTCTTGGAGGATGTCAGTGGTGCGGGAATCCACTCGACCAGTCTCTGGAGCCTCGCCAACTTCCGCAGTGACAACAATGTCCAACTCCACCGCGTGCCCATGGCCATTGCCGAATTCACGGGCGCTGGCGCAGGCAATTGCTTCTACCATGGCTTCGAAGCCTACGAGCCCACGGCAAGCGGAGTGCTCGTTTCCTCCAGCTATGCACATGGCGGCCTCCGTTCGGTGACCAGCAGCTCCAACTCAACATTCACCTATCCCTTCGAATTCAGCAGCCAGGGCGCGAGTGCTTCGCAATACCTGTTCAGCGCATGGGTGATGCCCATCGGGTCGGCAAGCCAGGTGCGGATCACCGTCAAAAGCAGTTCGGGCACCATCTACAAGCAGCAGAGTTTCACAGGCATCACTCGGAACAAGTGGCAATACTTCGAGGTATTGTTCCCCCTGTCTGTCTCCCAAGAAAGCCTGCGCTTCACCATTGACAACGGAAGCAATGCCAATGTCGGCTATGTGGATGACATCCGGTTCAGTCCCGGAAGCAGCAATTTTTCGGCCCAGATCTATGAAATCCACAGCTATCTCCCCTCAGGAGAGCTGGACAACCAAGGGCAGGTATGGCACAACCTCCAGGACCGCAATGGCTCCTCAGCCGGGTACTCAGCCCCCGGCTACCAGCCCATCTCCGTTTCCAATTCCTACCTGTCCACCTCGGTCACCGGGCTGTACAATGAGCAACAACCCAATGGTGCCATGGAGGCGATGTGCCGGGGCGCGGGTACCCATTACAATTGGGACGATGGCCTTTATGCCGAGCAGTGGACCCGGAGCAATGTCAACGTTTCCCCTGGCCGGGCGGCCTTCACGGCGGGGACCCTGACCTTGCAAAGCGCCTACCTGCCCACCAACAAGCGCGACTGGGGCATCTCATTGAGGCTGCGAGGAAATACACTGTCCAGCGTCAGCGGCTCGCAATCCTTCACCTTGGACTTCGGCTCCTGTGGCCTGCAATTGCAGTACTCAAGCACCCGCCTCATCCTCAAGACCAAGGCTGGCAATACCTGGTACAATGCCGACACCATGGCGATCGCCCTCGGCGGAAACAGCGCCATCGGCACGGGCGTGCAGGTCTTCTTCGCTGGCACCAACATGCTCGCGTGGGTGAATGGGCAAGCCGTCCCCAACACCATCAATACCCAGAACTCACCCGTCACGCAGGTGAAGTTGCAGTCCACTTCCGGGAGCGTATTCACGCAATTCGAGGTCATGGACCTGGTCTTGATGAACGACCCCTTGATCCATACGGCGTTTTCTGATGGGATGAACAACCTGCTTCAGGACCAGACCGTTGTGGGGAACGACCTGATCATCGAGGAGACGCTCTACGACAATGTGCTGCGGGCAGCGGTGGACACCAAAATGGCGCGGCTTGCTTCCACCCGTCCGGGGATGAATGCCGGGTTCGTCACCTCCTTTGACTGGGGCAGTGGCAAACTCTCCGGAACAGCCATTGCCGCGGGGTCTTATTGCGACGACCCATCCAATGACGCAAGCTATGCCTATACCCGCGCGGTCTTCTACCACCAGCCCGACGACGCGGCGGCCTTCCTCTTCAACCCCGGCAAGGACTTTGCCCTGCGTGACAAGACCAACTGGGAGAAGGCAAAGGCGTGGATGTACAGCGATTTTCCGACGTATGTCTCGGAAGCCATCCAAATTGCGGGATATGCATTTGACGCCGTCGATTGCATCCTGGAGCCACAGATGGCCCCGCTCATCATCGCGATGGACGTCGGCGGCCTGGTGGTGGATCACGTCCTCTCATCCACCGACAATACTGCGGGTGAGATGCCCGTCTCCGGGGTCTTGTACGACAGCCAAAAGCGTCCTCAGAAGATCACCCTCCCCAAAGCCAACGCCAAGTCGCATCCGCAGCCATCCCAGACCGTCTCCTACACCTACGACTTTGCAGGGGAATTGCTGTCCGCCACCTATCCCGAGTCCGGCACCACCAATTATGCCTATGACCAATGGGGCAATGTCCGGTTCGCCCAGACCGCCGACAACCGCCATGACGGCGTGATCCTGTATTTCAAGTACGATAGCTGGAGCCGCATGGTCGAGTCCGGCTACTATTCTGGTAGCTGGAACGCCGCAACGATGAATTCATTGGCACAGAACGCCAATTTCCCCGATGCGAACACTTCCACCATCACCAACCTCCTCTTCTATGATGGCAGCGGGACGGACAGTGCCTACTGCGTGAACAAGCGTGGCTATCTCACGCAGCGCTCCACCTACGCAGCGGATGGATTCTCCAGTGTCGAGCAGTTTTGGTACGACAGCTACGGGAACATCAAGGGGACCAGGATCTTGGAAAACGTCCTTGCCACGCCGAGCGAGTCCTACAGCATGAGCTATGCCTACGACATTGCTGGCAATACCACCAAGATCATCTATCCGCCCTACAATGGGCAAACCTTCATCGTTACGCATGGCTACGACAAGCAGAACAACCTGATCCAGATCGGAACGGACACCGATCCCGCTGCCTACGCCACTTACAGCTGGAATCCTGACGGTAGCCTGCAGCACAGCAAGATCCCCAGAACCACCAGTGCTTGGTACACACAATCCCAGCACTTCAACGCCCCTGGTTGGCTCACCTCCATCACAGGCAGGGACAGCACGGCGGGTCACCTGACCACAAAATTGTATGCCGCCTACAATTACAACTACCTCACGGATTGGTGGTCGAGGCTCTGGGGCGAGAAATACTACAATGGAAACATTGCAAGTCTGGACCTGAGCCGTTACAACTGGACTGGAACCTACCAAGATGAGGAGACCGGACTCACCTACGATGACAATGGACGATTGGGCAAGTACACGAGTGAAGCAGAAGAGCTGCTCATCCTTGGATACCGCTCCGGCGACCCGAATCCGCTACAAGAGAGCTACGACCTCAATGGGAACTTGGTGATGCACCTCTACTCATTCACCAACGGGGGCACCCACGACTCGCTGGCCTACACTTACAGCTACGACAATCAGAAAAACACCCTCAAATACATTGCCCGGCTGAAAAATTGGTTGAGTGGCAACGCGGATTCGTACCATGATTGGGATACACTGAAGGTGACCACTTCAGCTGCTGGATGCATGACCGCACTGTCCTATGTGAGTCATGCGCCCTCCTATGCCTCTTATCATCCGGTCGCTGGATCCACGGACAGCACCAGCGTTCGAACCCTCACCTACAACAAGACAGGGTTCGTGACGGGTGTGTCTTGGAGCGGAACCAGGCAGACCTCCGGCAACCTCAGCATCTATTACGATGGCCAGAATGACCGCATACGCAAGGTGAGCACGGTTGGCAGCACAGTGACCACCACGTCTTATGTGCGCGGCCTGTCGTATTATCCGCTGATGGAGGTCGTGAAGACAGGAAGCTCCATTGTAGGCAAGTACTATGTGATCGGCCCTGACGGCCCCATGGTCATGGTGACCAAGTCCGGCAGCACCTCCAACAGTTGGGTGATCCTGAAGGACAAGGTTGGCAGCACTGTAGGCTTGGTCAACCGCGCGACAGGAACCCAAGATGCCACCTACGAATACGACAGCTACGGCCAACTCGTCCCCAAGGGCTGTGTGAACCCCAGCGCCTACACCTACCTCTTCGCGGGCATGGAGTATGATTCCGAAACCCGCCTCTACAACTTCAATGCACGGTTTTATGACCCGTGGATGAAGATGTTCATCAGCCCTGATCCCGGACATCAGGACCTGGGCACACCCTACGCCTACTGCGGTTGGGATCCATACAACCGCCTCGATCCCACTGGAAAAGACTGGTTCCTCGAGGACGAGGTGGTATTGGCGGACGATATCGCAAAGGCTGCGGCGAAGGATGCCTACGAAGGAAAAAGCCTGACGGACATGGTCAATGACCCGATTCGCATCAATAGGAAGGGCGATATTGTAAACCTGTCAAAGGGCGGGAAAAAATGCAAAGTCGGCCTCAAGCGTCCATTGCAGTGGCGAATCGAATTCCGGCGTCGGATCAATTCGTTCGATCCAGCCGTGATTGCAGAATTGCGTTCGATGAAATACAACAAATCGACGAACTTGGCACTGGGCAAACTGTTCCGGCCAGGGAGACAACACGAGTTCTTCCAAGTTGCCAATGTCGCCGATTGGCTGGAGCGGGGGGTAAATCTGGATGATATCCAACGGTTCGCCTTGCCCACCAAGAAAACGTACTTCATGGCATGGAATCCAGAGCTGGGAGATGCCGGCGAGTGGGCGCACAGAATGAACCATAACTCAGCAGGTGTCGGCAAGGGGCCGGGCGGAAAAGGCAAGAAATTTTCTCCCTCCATGGCGCACAAAGAGGTCAAAAAGTTCCTCTTGGATGTGCCCAAGGCATCGACCGATGTGGAAAGGCAGGCATCGAGGACAAAAATGTTCGAAACTGCCCGGGACTGGATCAACGCACAACTCGAAACCCAAGTCTATTCGTTCCACCCCGACTCCGAAGATGCTTGGCTAGAACGCTCAGAATTGCTCAGCCCGACGCAGGAGTTGCCCCAAACCGGTGCCAAGCGGGGACCGGCGCCTGCAAGTATTCCGGAAGCCAAAAAGCCCAAGCTGGACAACTAAGGACTCCGGCTCATGGTACACCAGACCGAAAACACCATTTCTCCAAGTGGCGTTTTCGGTCTGATGTACCTTGGTTGGAATTCTCTCGTACATTTGCCGTCCCTCAAATTTTTCTGAAACGTTGCAACACCCCATGGAACGCGCCAAGGTCATTTACGGGATCGACTTCGGGACATCAAACTCCACCTTGGTGGTGCTGGATGTGGCGAAGAATGAGGCGGTTGCGATTTTCACGGTGCCTTCGTTGTTGTTTTTCCCGGATGCGGACCGCTCTACCCTGAACCCGCACCACCTTGTGGGTCACGATGCCGTGGAAGGTTATGTGGGCAACCGCATGCGCGGTCGCTTCATGAAGTCGATCAAGAAAGTCCTCCCCAACAAGCGGTTCAGTCATACACGGATCGCGGGCAAGAACTTCACGGCGGAGGAACTCGTGTCATTTGTCCTATCCGACCTCAAGGCGAAGGCAGACGCGCATGTGGGCGAGGACGTGAAGACCGCGGTCATCGGGCGGCCCGTGGTGTTTGACTCGGATCCTGTGACGGACAAGTTGGCGCAGTCGCGCTTGCTCAAGGCAGCGAAGATGGCGGGCTTCGAGCATGTGTTTTTCCAAATGGAACCCATCGGGGCGGCATTCACCTACGAGCGCAAAATCACGCAAGACGAGCTCGTCTTGGTCGCGGACTTCGGCGGCGGTACATCGGATTTTTCGTTGATGCGGCTCAATCCCGGTTCCAAAAACGATCCCGACCGCACCAAGGACATGATCGCAAAGGGCGGCATCTACATCGGCGGGGACAATTTCGACTCGTCCATCATGTGGGAGAGGGGTACGCCGCATTTTGGCAAGGGTCTGCCCTACCAATCCAGCCCGGATAAATGGCTTCCCGTCCCGGTCTCCTTCTTCCACAACATCTGCACCTGGGAGCGGATGAACTTCTTCGACTCGATCCTGATCCAGCGGGACGTGGAGAATTACTATGAATTGTCGGGGAAGCGGGTCGAGCTGCGGAACTTACTTTCATTGATCCAAAACAACCTTGGCTACACCATCTTTCAGGAGATCGAGCGGGCCAAAATCGAGCTGTCCAGCGCGCCCAAGACCTTGTTTGCATTTCACCGGGACGAGATCGATTTCGATGAGGAGATCACACAGGTAGATTTTGGGAATGAAATCATCCACAAGGACTTGGACCGGATTTTGGAATACTTGAATGCGTTTTTGGTACAGTCAGATGTGACCGTGTCGCAGATCGACTCTGTGTTCATGACAGGCGGCACCTCGCGGATACTCCCGCTCCGGCAGCGATTCGAGGCATTGTTCGGTCCGGACAAGCTTCGCTCCGGCGACGACTTCAACAGTGTGGCGATCGGGCTGGCGTACAGCTATCGGTTGTTTGGGGAGTGAACCCTTACCAATGCCACATCAGCCATTTGTCGCCTTCCTTGACCAAGCCCACCATGCTTTCCTTGGCACCGTTGACGATGGCTTCGGAATGGACCTCGAACATGGTCATCTCCCGGCCCTTTTCCATGGTGACTTCGCCGGAGCTGATGGTGCTTCCCTTGGGAAACATCTCGATGAGGCCGTCCCAGAGCGCAGGCATTTCCTTTAACATGGGGACTATGCCGTCGCCATTTGCCCTTTCGGGATGCCAACAAGCCGCATACCGATCGATGTCCTTCGCCTGAATGGCATCCACGAGTTCTGCGAATGTGCCCTCCGGGGTGCTGAAGTCGGCCTTGGGGCTGCCGCTGCAAGCGGTGATCAGGAGCAGGACGCTCGCGAAAAGGCTGTATTTCAGGGTTGCTTTCATGTCCGCAAACATACTCACCAACTCCACATGAGCCATTGTCCGTCCATGTTGATCATGGTGATGGCGCCGGGGCCTCGGCCTTCCGGAGCGGAGCTGCCTTGGACATCGAATTTGCGGACTTCGTGGCCGCCTTCGTCTCGGGTGCCTTCTTGGACGAGTTTCAGGTCGCCACTGAAGCCTTGAATGAGTTCGTCCCAGCCACCTGCATCGGCTTGGAGGTCGGAGTACATGCCTTCGCGCTCAAGGCGGTCGGGGTGCCAACATTCCTTGTAGGCGGCGAGGTCCTTGGCCTTGATCGCGGTGACCAGGGTGTTGAGGGTGTTGTCGGGGGAGGAGAATTTGCCGGAG
>JAXLVK010000166.1:0-7566 GCA_046329055.1 Bacteroidia bacterium | reverse complement strand
GCTTTGACGCGGACGAAGTAGATACCTGCAGCTTGGCTGGTCAGGTTCACGTCGCGTTGCAGGCTGGTGGAAGCGGCAGCTTGACCTTCGTACACCACTTTGCCGACGATGTCGGTGATGCGGACGGAGATGTCGGTAGCCTCGGTGACGTTCACGAAGACTTTGAAGGTACCGTCGTTCGGGTTCGGGTAAGCACCGAACTCCATGGAGTTCTGCTCGCCGTCGATGGAAACGAGGACGCTAGCGCTGGCAGTGCTGGTGCAGCCGTTGCCGTCGGTGACGGTCACGGTGTAGGAACCAGAACCGATGTTGCTGATGGTGGCAGAGGTGCCGCCATTGCTCCATTGGTAGCTGTAGGGCGGGGTACCGCCGGTAGCGGTCACGGTAGCGGAACCGTCATTGGCGCCGGGAGCGGACTCGATGGTGGTGGTCACGCTGGCGTTGATGGCGGTGGGCTGGGTGATGGTAGCAGGACCAGCGATAGTGGCGCAACCAGCAGCGTCGGTCACGGTAACGGAGTAGTTACCAGCACCAGCGTTGATGATGGCAGTGTTGCCACCGTTGCTCCAGAGGTAGCTGTAGGGAGCGGTACCGCCAGTAGCAGCCGCAGCGACAGAACCGTTGCCACCGTTGCAGAGGGCTGCGGTAGCGGTGACAGAGGCGCTAGGAGCGTTGGGGTTGGTCACGGTGACAGTACCCACGACGGAGCAACCGCCGCCATCGGTAGCGGTAACGGTGTAGTTACCAGCAGCGAGGTTGGTAGCGGTAGCGTTGGTGTTACCGTTGCTCCAAGAGTAGGTGAAGGGACCAGCACCGCCAGTCACGTTCACAGTAGCGGAGCCAGTAGCAGCACCGCATGCGCTCTGAGTAGAGCTCATGTTAGCAGTGTACAGCGGGCAAGCGCTCAGGACCGGACGGATAGCGTAGGGGCGGTTGAAGGAGGAAACACCGAAGAATTCGTTGTTGGCCCAGCCACCTGCAGGAGAGGTCGGCCAGTTCACCCAGGTGGTACCAGTCTTGAAGATGTCGGCAGTCATACCCACTTGGACAGTGGAGTCGAATTCGACAGCGGTCACGACGAAGTCACCAGCAGGCAGGGTCAGGGAACCGCCATGGATCGGCAACACGAACACGCCACCCAGGTCGTCAGGGTAGGTCATGGTGTCGGTGGATGCGATGATGTTGTTGGGGATACCGGAAGCCATGTCCCAAACCACGAGTGCGTGGGGCTCGCCAGTGTAACCGGCGGTGTAGAACACCAGGATGGAGTCCAGTTGGTCGGGCTGGTTCAGGTGGAACATTTGGCCGAGGTAGCCACCGTTGCCGGCGCCGATACCCAGGGCGCTGATCACGCTGCCGTTGTCACGGGCGTAGTAGCTGGGATCCACGAGGATGCCATTGTACAGGGTGTCGTTGTTGGGGTTGCCATCAACAGCGCTGTGCTTGGCGATGTATTCGAAGGTGTAGAAGTCAGAAGTGGTAGCGGTGTAACCAGGAACGGTCACGTTGGCGGTAGCGCCGACAGCCAGGTTGGCCACGGTGGAGCTGTTCGCGGTGTACACTTGGGTACCCAGACCGTCATACACGTTCACTTGCATGTAAGCGTTGGTGATGGCGGAGGTACCAGCGTTGCGGATACGGCCAGTGAAGGGGCCGCCCCACTGATGGTCGATCGGAGTGATGGTGTACTCCAGGGAGTCCACGATTTCCATCTCGATGTCAGCTGCAACCGGGTGGGTGTAGGAGAAATCGTCGATACCAACGAAGTCGGAGTTGGAGCCGGTGGGGCCGCCGTTGGTAACGAAGTAACGGAAAGCGAAACGACCGCTGACAGGAGCGCCCAAGCCGGAGACGGTAGCGGTGTACTGCGTCCAGGTGTTGGGGTAGCCGGTGGTGGTCAAACCGCTGTTGATGGTGAGCAGCAGTGTGGTGAAGTCACCCACGGAGGTGGCGTTCGAACCAGCGTTCACGCTCGCACCGTTGGTGCTCATGCGCAGTTCGAGGCGGTCCGGGTAGGTCGGGGCGTCCACAGTGCGGCTCCAGAAGGAGACGATGTCACCATTGGAAATGGTGCGCACCGGGGTGAAGAGCCAGTTGCTGATGGTGTTGGCGCCAGTAGTGTTGTTGTAGTTGGCACCGATGTAGCTGGAGTCAGGGTTGCTGTGAGCCGCGAAAACGGCAGCATTGCCTTGGAACCAGTTGGTGGTACCGACGGTGGTGCTCAAGTTTTGGAATGCCCAACCGCCTGTGGAGAGGAGTGTGGACACGCTTGAGAAACCTTCAGAGAAGGACTGACCGTAGAGTCTTGTACCCAAAAGGGCCACAAGCGCTACTGCCACTCCCATCCTTTGGAGCAAACGAGCAGTTGTGTAAACTTTTGATCTCATACTTTAACCTTGAAGAAGATATTGAATTTCAAAAAAGGTGCCTTGGTGGCGTTCAGCAGCAAGCGAGGTTGAACGCTACGGCTGTGACCAACAAAGTTAGGAAACTTCCCCAAACGGACGACAAGATTTGTCGGAATACTTTGGCCACCTGACTCAAACGGCCACGGGATGCCGCTGTGGCATCCCGAAAAACCAGGGTGATTTTGTCCTATACTTTGGCATCAGGCCTCTTTGCTGGCCGTGGGAACCTGCTGACGATTCTCCAAAACTTGGCTCAGGATCAAGGCAAGTCCACCGAAGAGGAAAATCATGGAGAAGTTCGCGACTTCCTCAGGCAGATTCAGGAAGCTGTGGTGAAGGATGGCGCCACTGAGGATGCCCACGGAGATGCCCACGGACAGCAAGCCCAGTTTCATGGTGTTGAATCCACGACGGTTGGGATTGCGGAACAGGGTGGGATCAGCGCCCTTTTCGATCATCGCCATGCGCTCCCGGTGACGGGTGGTGACAAAGACGTAGATGATGCCAAACATGCAGGCGAAGAAGGTGAAGGGGATGATGACTTCTGGGTTCATAATCTATTTCGTTGAGATCAATGTTTCAATTTCGAATACGGGCCATTTGACTACGGCTTGGGAGGGGAGGTTACAAACCCGGCAAAGAATTTTTCAGATGCGTCCATTTTCCGAATTCGAAACGATCCGGCCGAAGGGAAATCCATGGATTCAGCGATTTCGCTAATTTGTGCGGATGATTTCCTGGATTGCCCTTGACGTGGTGCCCTCTGGCTTTGGATTGATTCCGGTCGTGTTGTTCCTTTTTGCGGTGCTGATCATTGTAATGGACGGCGGAGCGTTGGCATTGCTGGGAATGAGGCCGGTGGGGCAAGCGTTTGTGAGCAGCTTCGTGAGCAACATGGGCGCATTCGGTGGGGCGATCGTGGGCGGGGCAATCGGGTTCGAATTCGGCCTTGGCGTCATTGAAAGTTTGGTAATGGCCACTGCATTTGCCGCGGCGACACAGGCGATCATCGTTCAGGCCATGCGCGCCAACCTCAGTCGTCCCAAAGCCATGGTGACTGCGGCCGTCATGAAAGTGGTGGAGGGCTTGATCATCGGGCTGCTAATGCTTTCGTCTGCATTTTGAAGATGTCCAACTTCCTGAAAATATGCCTTCTGGGCCTGGCGCATGGGTTCAATGACTGTGCAGCAGGCTACATGATCGGGACGCTGCCGTCCTGGGCCGGAGGTGACTGGCTGGAGCCTGGCATGCTGGTACTGCTGTACAATGCGCTGGCCTTTGGCGGGCAGGTGCCTGCTGGGTTGCTGGTGGACCGCATCGGCAATGCTCGGCTCGTGGTGGTGGGCTGCCTGGCCATGGCCGCGATCGCGTTGGCGATTTTCCCGGTTGCGCCGACCACTGCGATCAGTCTGGTGGGTGTTGCCGGGGCATTTTTCCATGTGGCCGGGGGCAAAATCGCGCTCCTGGCATTCCCGGGCAGTGCCGTGGGAGCTGGGCTCTTCGCCGCGCCGGGGGTCATGGGCCTCACGATGGGCGGGTACTGGGCTTGGGCCGGATGGAGCATCATCCCGGGACTCATGGTCGCGGCGGCAGCCTTGTTGGTGCTGATTTTGGTACTGAAAATGCCGGAAGGTGCAGCGCCTCCCTCGCCCGAGGTGGAGGATACATTTGGCTGGCACGATTTCCTGATGGTGGTGCTGTTGCTGGCAATCGGGCTGCGCAGCGCGATCTGGAACATGGTGGAGATGATCCACAGCGGGGACCACGGGCTGCTCGTGGCCTTGGGGGCGGCGGCATTTGTGGGCAAGATTTGGGGCGGCTTCGCGGCCCAATGGTGGGGATGGCGGCGGTACGGCGTGCTCGCCCTGCTGATCGCGACGCCCTTGCTAGCAGCATTGGGAAACAGGGTCTGGGCATTGATTCCGGGCATTTTCCTGCTGCAATCCGCGACGCCTGCCGCCGTGATGGGAATGTACCGCCTCATGCCCAAGCTGCCGGCAACTGCGGTGGGGATGTGTTTCGGAATGGCGATCGCCCTCGGGGGCATCCCGATGGTGATGGACTGGAACCCGGGACTGTGGATCGCAGTGGCGGCACTGCCGCTGGCGGGCATGGGGTACTGGGTGGCATTGCGGACACGCGTAGGCAATTGATAATGAATAATTAATAGTTAATAATGAACAATTGAGCATTGGGGGACTGGGGGGGCGGTGGTCTGTCTTTTTCCAAAAAACGTCCACACATCTAGCCCAGGAGGTGTGTAATGGAAAAGGAAGTAGCAACAAGTAGTAGGAAGGGCATCAGCCCCCATCCCATCGGGATCAAGCGCCAGGCTGTGGCGGAAGTTGAGAGTGGGATGTACAGGAGGAGTGAGGTTTGTCAGAAGTACGGCATCAACAAGAAGACGCTGGAGAAGTGGCTGAAGAAGCTTGGGTCCGATGTGTCGCCCCCGCCTCCGCTGGAGGAACGCAGCGAAACGATGAGGCTTGCCGCGAACGAGGTTTTGTGCGGCGTTTTCACCGTTGAGGAGGCGTTGAGGGAGCACGGGCTTGAAAGCGCGGACCGGCTCAGGCATTGGGTCGAGCGCACACGCAGGGAGAACCAGTCGATGAGGGCTGCGGCATCGGCCGCATCCTGCGATATTGCGCAAATGAAGAAGCGCAAGGACGGGGACGGCGAGGCCGCAAAGCTCAGGGAGGAGCTGGAGGCTGCGCGCATGCGCGTGGTGGCCTTGGAGACGCTGATCGAGGTGGCGGAGCGGGAGCTTGGGGTGCAGATCAGAAAAAAGTCTGGTACCAAACGGTCGAGGAAATGAAGGCAAAGTATCCCGGGATCGGCCTTGAGGGGCTTTGCGGGCTGTTTGGTATGACTGGAAACGCATGGCACCACAGGCGGAAAAGGAAGGAATGCGCAGGGCCGGACCACACCGGGGAAGTGCTGGAAATGGTGAAGGTGCTTCGCAAGCGGCAGTGCAGGCTCGGCACCCCGAAGCTCTACGAGCACCTGAAGCCCAGCCTTGAGGCGATGGGCATAAAAATGGGGCGCAACTCTTTGAACGAGTTGCTGCAATCGCACGGGATGGGGATCAGGCAGAGGAAGGGCCGCATACGGACCACCGACTCGTCACACGGGAGGCCCACCTATCCCAACCTGGCCGCCGGCTTGGAGCCTGACGGCCCCCACCAGCTCTGGGTGGGGGACATCACCTACCTGCGCCGCAAGCGTGGCGGGTTCTTCTTCCTGATCCTGCTCACCGACGCATACAGCCACATGGTGGTGGGCTGGAATGTCAGCATGACCATGACCGCCGAGGACTGCATGGTGGCCCTGGACATGGCCCTGGGGCAGCTGCCGCAGGAGCACAGCCTGATCCACCACACCGACAGGGGCGGGCAGTACATCGACGAGGAGTACGTGAAAAAGCTGACGGACAGGGGCATACGCATCAGCATGACCGAGAGCGGCGACCCCAGGGAAAACCCGGTCGCCGAGCGCATGAACGGCATCCTCAAGCACGAGCTGGGCCTGAAGCAGGAGTTCGGCAGCCTTCAGCAAGCCCGAACGGCTGCGGGGGAGGCCATCGCGATCTACAACAGGGAGCGGCTGCACTCCAGTTGCGACTACATGACCCCCGAGAAGGCGCACCAGGCCACGGGGCCGCTGCGCAAGCGGTGGAAGAACCTGCGCAAGGAGCGTGCGATGATGAAGCGCAAGGCGGAGGAGGAAAATGCCAATGGGCCAGCGTGAGGTAGGTTTTTTGAGGCATGGGCCAATTGCGTATGCCCAACTGGGTGCAGCCCGCGACGATGCGCGGACTGCACGGGCATCACGCCTATGGGCCATGCTATTCCTTCGGCGGTTGCTCCTCAGCAGAGCCGCCGTCCGCTTCGCAAGGCAAGGCAAATGTAGGAATCCTGTCCTCAGCGGCTACACATGGGGCCGGAGCCCGCCAACCACTGTGGACGTTTTTCGGAAATAAAAACGATGGAGTGGACATTATTTGGAAATAGCAGAAATCCACCTGCTTTGTGTGTGGACGGATTTTGGTAATATCGAAAGGCGTGTGGACGCTTTTTGGAAATGTGTAATCAAAAGGGGCAAAACCTGTGGACATGTTTTGGTAAGGGACAGCCTGCCTCCACCCAAAAACGGCCTCTGGGTGTAAATTGGGTGTAGGATGGGTGTAGCACGGGTGTATCTGGAGTGAACCACCTAGGAAGTACCAAGGGAGTACCTATGGATGGGAAATGAGGCAGCCTTGAAGGAAACATGGGGCTGACCCGGAACAAAAGCGACCTTGCCCCGGAAGGAACATCCTGCCAAAGCTTGACAAGAATGCGCTGAGGTTCTGGCAGAGACTTTGCGGATATTCAGCCGATGCCGCATATTTGCCCATCTACAACATGAAATCAACGATGCGCCTAAACGCAGCCATCCCATTCCTGTTTGCTCTTGTGCTGGGCCTCTCCGCCCAGGCCCAGCTTTACCTGCAGCCGCAGCCGCTCATGTTTGACAAGGGGCTGAATGTCTATGCCCCGCATCCCGGCCTCAAGCGCATGGTCATGTCGCGGTACATCCCCGGCGCACGCTTTCCCAAGGATTATGACGTGGTCGTCGAAACCTATGGCTACGACCAGCAGGGGCGCATCGTGGAGACGAGCCGCTTCGACAACATCATGGGCAATGTCCTGCTCACCACAACCTTCACCTATACGCCCGAGGGCAAGCTCGCCCAGGAGCGCACCGTCACAGGCGACCGGAATGAGGTGATCCGGAAGTACAATTGGGAAAAGGACGCCAATGGCAAGCCCGTGAAGGCAACCATCGTGGACCGCTCCAATAATCCGATCGGCTCGGTGGAAGTGATGCCGGACGGCAGTCAAGTGATCTCCGAAACCAGCGGAGGGGCGGGCAAGGTCATCAAAACCACGCTGGACGCCAACGGCAGGCTGCTCCGCATCGAGAACGGATCGACCGGACAGACGGAGGATTACTCCTACTATCCCGATGGCACCGTGAAGCAGCTCGATCTCCGTGGCACCAAGGGCGTGGCGCAAGTCAAGTACGACAACACTTTGGATGACAAAGGGCATGTGATCAAGCAGGTGGAGACCGGAAAGACCGGAGCCCGGACATTCCTCTTCACCTATACCCCGCA
>JAXLVK010000165.1:0-7689 GCA_046329055.1 Bacteroidia bacterium | reverse complement strand
CGTATCCCGGATTTGACAGCTTGAGCCGCTCCTGGAGGTAGATGATGAAGGCGCTGAACTTGGCCTTGTGGCTGGGAGGGACGTCTTGGAAGTCAAGGGTGACGCCGTCCCCGCGGGCAAACAGCAGGTCCACGAGGTTGGAAATGAGGCGGTCCTGCGCGACGGTGTTGTCGAGGAATTCGGCGGTTTGGGCCTCGCCATAGAGCGCTGCGACCAGGTCCACCTTGGCGCCATGGAGGTGGGCCTCGTTCATGAGGGCTGTGGTCCGCCACTGGTTCATGTCGCCCCGCGAGTCGCCCGACTTGGGATCGACGGGGTAGGCGTAGAATCCCACCCGGTTCACCATGTCGAAGTTGTAGCTACGCCAAGCGTCGCCCATCCAAAACGGATGGAAGCCATAGACCTCCCGGTGTGCGGGCAGGCGCCGCTGATTGTAATTGGCGGGCTTGTAAACGACGCGGGTGACGCGGGACCAAACCTCGTCGGTGTTCATGCCCGGCTTGCGGATGGCGAGGTATTTCTCCAGTTCGATGGCGTGGATGCTGCGTTCCGGGAGGTTGAGGTCGCCGCCATCCTTGGCCGTTTCCTTGGCGGGAGCTGGGCTGTCATTCTGGACTTGGAGCTTGCCCTCGGCCGCTTTCACCTTGCCTTCCAAGCCCTTGAGTTTGCCCTCAGCGGCTTTGGCCTTTCCCAGTGCTCCCTTGGCCTTGCCCTCCACATCCTTGACAGCGCCCTGCACCTCCTTGACCTTGCCTTGTGCGGCCTTGGTGTCGATGGGGAGCTGGGCGAAAATTTGAACTTGGAAAAGCAAGAGCACGAGGCTTATCCACAGCCCGTTGATGGCAGTTACCGCGCGCAGTCCGGGGCTTCCGAGCACGTGAAAAATGCACGATAGGGGCGTTTGGCGCATCGTTGGTCTAATGCAATTGCCTTTCAAGGGCATAAAACCTTTAAGGTAGTGTGGACAAGATGAAGGGCATTGGGTACAAAATGCCGACAGCCTTGACAAGATGTGGGCCAATTGCCTCATGCACATTCAGTTTCGAGGGAGCAGCTTGTCTGCACTTGGTCGATCATTTTTGGTTTTCGGCGGCGGAAAGCTGGGCCTGCTGCTTCCGGACGAGGGCAATCGATTCGAGCTGTCCACAGGCCACTGACCGGGGTACAAATCCAAGGAACTGATGAAGGCCGATTCCCCGGTTGGGCTGGGAACAACGGCATTTAGGTCTAAATTGTGGTGATTCTATGGAAAATGCCGGAAAGGCAACATGAAACGTTTTGGGCTATTGGCATGGATGTGGGTGGCACTGGCTGCGGTCGGCTGCTATTCCACGGAGCGCTACGAACAGTACAACGTAGCCAATCAGGCCATGACCGTGGACGACCTGGACAGTGCGATACGTGGATATTCTCGGGTGCTGCTCAAGGACTCCACGATGGCCGAGGCGCACAACAACAGGGGAAACGCTTGGCAATACCGGGACAGCCTCTATGCAGCCTTGGACGATTACGGATCGGTGATTTTCAATTGGCCGGAGACTCCTGAGGGCTTTTTCAACCGCGCCAAGGCTCGGCAAAAACTCGGTCAATGGGAGATGGCCCTGGCCGATTACAAGGCGGCCTTGTTGCTGTTCCGGGAGAATTCCTCGGAGGAGGACCTGGAAACGATCGATGACCCGTATTTTCCATGGGAGTTCACCACGATGGAGTTTGTCAAGACGCCCTACGGCCGGGCTGTGAAGGAAGCGCTGCTCTACTCAGGTGTGCTTTACAGGCTGTCTTGGGATTACGATGAAGCGATTTGGCACATCTCATACAGCCTGCGATTCGATCCCTGTGAGTCCGAGTCCTACCTGCAGCGCAGCTATTGTTATGAGGCGATGGCGGTCTCGGATCAAGAAGGTAAGGCGGACAGCCTGTACAGCTTGGCCCTTGCCGACCTGACGATGGCGGACAGCCTGATTGACGATACTGGATTGGTGAGGAACCTCATGTACCACAAGGGCAATTGCCTGCTGGGCTTGCGGCGCAATTGGGAGGCGCGGATTGTCTTTGACACCTTGTTGGCTCATTTCCCAGATCAGGCCAATTATTACTTCAAAGCCGGGAATTGTCAGCAAGCCTTGGGGATGTACCGCGATGCGGTGTATTCCTACACAGGTGCGATCGATTTCGACAGCACCTACGCGGACGCCTTCTTCAATCGGGCAAATTGTCTTTACCTCCTCGGCGCAGTGGACAGTGCAGCAGCCGATTACAGTTCTGTGGTGAGCCTGGTGCCTCAGTTTTCGGGCGGGTTTTTCATGCGCGCAGTGGTGCGGCGCAGGCTGCATGACCTGGATGGCGCGATGGCGGACTTTCAGCGGGCAGGTGAGCTCGGGCATCCGCAGGGATTCGTGGAGTTGGGTCGCCTGGCGCAGCAGCGGGACAGCCTGGTGGGACGGCTGTGATCCGGGGATTTTTCCTATCTTGGATTTGGAATCGCGACCCAATCCATTGAAACACGGGTTGAGGGCTGAAACCATTGTGAACTGACTCCCATGTGGGCGTATTTTCCGTAATGCAACTTCAAGATCATGGCCAATTTCTTTGATGACAACAGATCTCTCCCTGACGACGAGAATGATTCATCGAATACTGATGTAGTCGATCCAGACAAAAAGCACAAGGATGAAACCGAGGTACAGCGCCTGAACAGGAAGCGCTGGGCCCTGAGGGACGTGGTGGTGACGGTGGTTGGCGTGCTTTGTCTTGTCGTTTGGAGCCTGGTGCAGCCGCGGCATGAATGGTCGTCTTGGTATGGCACCTCCTTGTTTTTCGCCATTGCCGGGTTGATTCCCACCATGTTTGCCTTCATTCGGTGGATTTATTACGCGAAGCTATTCCGGGCAGGCCGGTGGCTGTGGATCGCTGGATTGTTCGTGCCTTGGTTCCTCACGTGGATATTCGATGGTCGGCCTTTTTGGGGGCATTCCATGGGACTCCTGCTGTTCGTGTATTTTGCCTGTGCGACCTATCTGTTCTTCCGTGGATTCCTGTCGATTCTCAGCATGGGAGTGGACATTGTGGAAAATTACGATGATAGTAATGTGCACCACCACTGACGGTGAAGGGTGGCATCGGATTTATTCGGAGCTAGCAGCCTTGCTTTGCCAGTGGCGGGTCCTACCTTGATTCTGGTTCGGCGTCTGTCCTTTTCTCCTATCTTTGCGCCAGCGCCTCCTCGTAAGCGCCTGTCTATGCATCCAATAGCCTTTCTCCTGGCCTTGCTCTGTGCCAGTCTTCTCTCCGCGCAGTCCTCGCGCTGGCAGATTGACCCCTTTGATGACCGTTATTTCATCGAGAACCTGGGTCAATATCCATCTCCTGTCCTTGCTGGCGTCGATGTCCGTGGCATGGAAGTCTATTTTGATCGTTCTGGAATGCTTTTTCAGCATGTCTTGGAGTCACGGTCGGAGGCATTTGTAGTGGCAGCCGAAGATGACGAGCCTGACAATGCCGCTGAGGACCGCACCCGGCGCATCTTGGATACCATGCAATTGCGGGGAGTATGGCGCGGCGCGAATCCCGGCTCGGTGACCCTGAAAGATGTGCAAACCCAGCGGTTTCATTTTGCACATGATGGCGGACAGATTGCCAATGCCAGAGGTTTCAAGGGGTTGGAATACAAAGATTTGTATCCCGGAATTGATTTGCGGTATGAATTCCATGCAACTGAGGGCCTCAAGTACGCGATCACCGTCCATCCGGGAGCAGATGCCGCAGCCATTGTGATGGATTACAGGTTGGGTCTGGGGTTGACATTGGACCATGCGGACAACTTGCATGTGCAGGCTGCGAATGGCGAATTGATCGATCACGCACCGCAAGCCTACTTGATGGAGTCGGGCGATCCGGTCGGAATCCGGTTCAAGGTTGCAGGAAATTCCGTTTCATTTGAAATCGATCCCTATGACCACAATCAGACCCTGTTCATCGATCCGTGGCTGATTGCCCCCGGTTTTACTTCCGACACCAAGGTCTTCGATGTGAGCTGGGACTGCTCAGGCAATGTCTATGCATTTGGCGGTCGATTGCCTTGGAAAGTGAAGAAATTCAATGCGGCTGGTGTGCTGCAATGGACCTACAATACCGCGCACAATGACTGGTACGGCGACCTGGTGAGCGACGACTTGGGCAACGTCTATATTGTGGAGGGCTGCTGCAACGGCAACCGCCAAAAGCTGAACAGCAGTGGCGTGGTGCAATGGACGGTGATCAATGGCGTGTATGAATTCTGGCGACTGACCTACTCCTGCGACTGGTCCAGGCTCACGATGGCGACGGCGTACTCCGGCGGAGGGGTGACGCCCTTTCAGTCCTTGTCCACGGTGAACACCACGAGTGGGGCAGTCACGGGCGGCACTGCGGTTTCCAGTTCCGAGCCGAGGTCAGTGATTCCCAGTGTTTCTGGCAATTATTATGTACTGACCGCAGTCGGCAACGAGGTCATCGCCCGTAACAATGCTTATGGTGCAATCTACAATGTCGGCAGTGGCTACAGCCTGCTCTACAATGGCCCGCTCTACTCGAATGGCACGAACACCACGCAGGGTCAAAACGGGCTTGCATTGTACGGCGGCTTCATTTTCACCACCAATGGGGCGACCCTGATGAAGCGCGACCAAGCTACGGGTGCTCTGGTCACGAGCGTAGCAATTCCGGGCGGCGTCGCCGAGCAAAACAGTGGCGTGACCGTGGACAATTGCGGGGATGTATTTGTGGGGACGAATGCCTCGGTGCGCAGGTATGATGCCAACCTCAATTTTGTATCGAGCTATGCGGTGAGCGGCGCGGTTTATGATGTGACGGTCAGCGGCACTGCCCAAGTGCTTTCCGGCGGGCTCAATTTCCTGTCCTCGGAGGTTTCGCCCTGTGTGGCGCCCTGCCCGACCTGCATCATCTTGCCGGAGGGTTTGCTGCGCTGGGATGTGCAATTGAATGCGGCGGAGCAGGTGGAATTGGCGTGGGAAGTCGGCTCGGCCGAGGACATTCAGGAGTTCCGGATTCAGCGGAGTGGGGATGGGCAGCATTTCGAGGATTGGCGGACGGTGGTTGGCGGACAGCAGATGAATGAAATGATCGATCCACAGCCGATTCCGGGATTGTCTTGGTACCGCTTGCAATCGGTGGGACGCGACGGGGGGATGGTGCTGAGCCCGGCGAGGGCCGTGGAGTGGATGCCGGACGGCGCGACGCTCTCAGTCTGGCCCAATCCTGCGGAGGAGGAACTGAACCTGGTGTTGACGGGATTCGAGGGGCAGGCGGGCATCCTAGAAGTGGTGGATGTGCGCGGGGCGGTTGTTCAGACGCTGGCCGTGGACGGGGAGGTGTTCGCTTGGCGAATGGACTTGGAGGGACTGGCTGAGGGGATTTACACGGTCCGGCTGGTGGGCGGGGACGCAGCAGCGGTGCGATTTTGCCGGGTGGGGCGGTGAGAGTGCTGAATTGATCCACCGCAGAGGGCGCAAAAGTGCGCAGAGCTTCGGCGGCCTTCCACGCGCCTCTATGATCGCTAATCGGCAAATGTCCATTTTGCTGTTTGCAAAACCCGTAACCACCCCGCCCCAACCCGCGTCCAATCCCGCGACAGTTCCGCAGGATTCGCAACCCGTACCCCCTGCGGCGTCGGCATTTGCAGTAAATTCGCCCCCATCAATTCCAAAAGAAGAATGAAAAAGTTACTCCCGATCACCCTCTTCGCGGCTGCTGCCCTTGCTGTGGCAGGCTGCAAGGAAACTCCCAAGACGCCGCCCCGCGTGGTGAAGCAGTACAGCATCGACGAATTCTACAAAAACGTCAACATCGGCGGGGGCTCATGGTCACCCGACGATAGCAAGCTGCTGGTCCACAGCAATGAGACCGGCATCTTCAACCTCTACGAGATCAATGTCGCGGACGGCAAGATGACCCCGCTCACGCACAGTGAGAAACAAAGCCTCTTCGCCATCGGCTATATCCAACCCAGCGGCCCGGAGGCCAATATGGACAACCAAGGCATCCTCTACTCCGCTGACCAAGGCGGCAATGAGCTGAGCCATATCTACTTCCTGCACGGTGACAGCGCCCGCGACCTGACTCCGGGTGCTGCCGAGCGCGCCGATTTTACTGCTTGGATGGACGGTCATCAGGGCTTCTACTACTCCAGCAACGTCCGCGATGCCAAGTTCATGGACCTCTACAAGATGACCTCGGCCGATTGGAAGCCGCAGCTCATTTTCAAGAATGACGAGGCCTGGGAAGTCTCCGACCTGAGCCATGACGAGAAGACCGTCGCCCTCGCCCGGCCCATCACCAACAGCGAAAACGAACTCTACCTCCGCGACATCGCCAGCGGGAAGATGACGGCGATCCACGACTCGGCTGCGCCTGGCAACTACCTCGGCAGCGGTTTCAGCAAGGACGGTCAGCACTTTTTCTACATGACCAATGCGAAGTCTGAATTCACCGTCCTCATGGATTACGAAGTCGCGACGGGCAACCGCAAGGTGCTCTACGAGGCCAAGTGGGACATCCAGTACAGCTACCTCAGCGAAAATGAGACCTACCGCGTGATCGCCGTCAACGAGGATGGCAAAAACAGCCTCAAAGTCCTGGAAAACAAGACCATGAAGGAAGTGCCGTTCCCTGCGATCCCCGATGGTGACGTCATGGCAGTGTCCATCAGCATGAGCGAAAAATGGATGCGCCTCTCCGTTGGCTCCTCCAAGGCTCCCGCCAACCTCTATTCCTACAGCTTCGAGACCAAGGAACTCAAGAAACTCACGAATACCCTCAATCCCGACATCAATCCTGAGGACCTGGTCACGGGTGAAGTGGTGCGCTTCACGAGCTTTGACGGCTTGGAAATCCCCGCGATCTATTACAAGCCCCTCATGGCAGGTCCCGACAGCCTCTGCCCTGCGCTCGTGATGGTGCATGGCGGCCCCGGCGGACAATCACGCCTCGGTTTCAGCGCCCTCTTCCAATACTTGGTGAACCATGGTTATGCCTTGCTCGCGGTGAACAACCGTGGCAGCAGCGGCTATGGCAAATCCTTCTACCAAATGGACGACCGCAACCACGGCGACAAGGATCTCAAGGACTGCATTTGGGGCAAAAAATGGCTCCAATCCCAGAACTACATCGACTCCACCAAGATCGGCATCATCGGCGGCAGCTACGGCGGCTTCATGACCATGTGCGCCATGACCACGACTCCGGATGAGTTCAAGGTGGGCGTGGACCTCTTCGGGGTCACCAATTGGCTTCGGACCCTGCGTTCCGTGCCGCCGTACTGGGAATCCTTCAAAAAGGCGCTGTATGCCGAGATGGGCGATCCCACCACGGCTGACAGCGTCCGCCTCTACAACATCTCCCCGCTCTTCCACGCCGAAAAGGTCAAGCATCCCATCATGGTGCTCCAAGGTGCCAATGACCCTCGCGTCCTCAAGGTCGAAAGCGATGAAATCGTCGAGGCAGTGAAGAAAAATGGCGTGGTCGCAGAATACGTGGTGTTCGATGATGAAGGCCACGGATTCGTGAAGAAGGAAAATGAGATCAAGGGCTACGGCGAAATCCTCAAATTCCTCGACACGCACCTGCGCAAGTAACAGCAGGTCAGTCTGGTAGCACCATCAATTTGATGGCCCTGCTGCCAGCCTCGGACCC
>JAXLVK010000164.1:0-8253 GCA_046329055.1 Bacteroidia bacterium | reverse complement strand
TCTGAAAATTCTGCTCCAGAATTCCGCTAAAAAAAAAATTAGGGCGCTCAACCATCCCGTGGGAGCTGCCCTAACCCTTGCTCTTGCTTGATACAAATATGCACCAGCTATTCCGGGGCGCAAACCTCATCTTACGGGCGTCTTACTTGGCTGAAATGCGATATGTGGCGAATTCATTTCATCTGAATCGTTTTGGCTTCTGAAAATCTTACGTCAAAACGGCATTTCAGACCCTGAATTTTCAAGAAAAACCCGTCTCCAAGCCGCGAATTGATTGAATTGACCTCGGTCAATGGGCGATCCTAGCCGTAAAGCCGCTCCAGCAACTCCGCTTTCCGGTGACGGGAGACAGGCACTTGCGTCCCATCGTGCAGCACGAGATAGCCGCCTTCGCCTTTGATATAGGAACTCACAAATGCCATGTTGACCAAATGCGATTGGTGAACCCGGAAGAAGTCCGCCTCTTGCAACAGCCCTTCGTACTCCTTGATCGTCTTGCTCACCAGCAACGGCGACTCCCCCTTGAAGTAGAATCGGGTATAGTTGTTTTCCCCCTCTAGACGGATGATGTTGCGCACCTCCACGAGCTTCAGTGCATCCACACTTGCGAGTGGAATCCGCTTGCTTCCAGAGTCAGTCGTGCTCAAGTTTTGGATCATGTTCCGGATCTTCGTGAGGTTCTCCTTGGCCTCGGAGCGGCGGCTCGCCTTGTCCACTGCTTGGCAAAGCTCCAGGATGTCAATCGGTTTCATGATGTAGTCCACTGCATTGAACTTGATGGCCTTGATGGCATAATGCGAGTAGGCAGTCACGAAAATGACATGGAACTCCATCCCTTGTAAACTCGCCAAAAGGTCGAACCCAGTGCCATCCCCGAGCTCTACATCCAGGAAAACCAATTCGGGGCGCGCATTCCGGATGACCTTCAATCCCTCCGCAACGCTGCCTGCCTCCGCAACGATTTCCAACTGTGGACAGTAGTTCTCGATGAGCAAACGCAGATTTTGGCGGTTATCAGGCTCGTCTTCGACGATGACACAGCGAACAGGTTCGAGGGGTTCCATCAGGCATCAGTGGATTGGTAGGGGATTCGGATTTCGACAAGAGTGCCGGCTGAGCTCCCATCCGGGTGAGTTGGATCGGAAATTTTCAGGGCATCCGGGTTACTTGGATGGATGTATTTCAGGCGCTCCTGGGTGATCTTCAAGCCAAAGGACCTGCGCTCACCGTCCGGTGCGGATCGTCGCTTGTTGGCCACTGCCGCGCGACCTTGTCCATTGTCCATGATCGCGCACAAGAGTTCCGGGCCCACCTTCGAAACGCGGATACTCAGGCTCCCGCCTTGCGGCTTGGCGGACAATCCATGCTTCACGGCATTCTCCACCATGGGCTGGAGCAGCAGGGTCGGAAAGCGGAGATGGGCAGGTTCCAGGGACGGTTCGACTTCGATGGTGTAGTCAAACTTGAACCGCAATGCCTCCAGGTCGATGTAGAGCCTCAGGGCCTCCAATTCATCCTCCAAGGTCGAGTACTCAACATCCGAGCGCTCCAAGGTGATCCTCAGCAGCTGCGCGAACTTCGAGAGGTAGAGGTTGGCCTCGCGGATGGCGCTGGTATTGATCAGGAGCTGGACGGAGCCGAGGGCATTGAAGATGAAGTGCGGGTTCATCTGTGCGCGGAGCGCGGTCATGCGCATCTCGGACATGCGGCGCAGGAGGACGGTGCGGCGGCGTTTCAGGTTCAGCCAATACAGCCCAGCACCGAATACAATGGTGAGCGCAAGGGCCGTGAGCAAGAGATTCCGTTGCGCGGCAAGTTTTTCGGAATTGGCTTGGGCGCGCTCGGCCTCCTTGGCATTCAGGGCCTCATTCTTCTTGGCCAATTCCAGGCTGTGCTGCTTCCGGTCGCTCCAATATGCGGCCTCCAAGCTCATCAATTGGGTGTTGCTGGTGAGGACGTGGACGCTGTCCTGCCATTGGCTGGCGAGCCGCTGGTCCTGCAGGGCACCCTTGTAGTCCCCCATGGCCTCCCGGCATTGGCTGCGCAGGGAATAGGTTTGCTGCAGGTCAAATGCATTTTGCCCCATGGAGGCCCATTTGTAGGCGGAGTCGAGCTTGACCAATGCCACCTTGTACTGCTTGCCTTCGAGAAGCCGCTTGGCCGATTCGAGGTGGCAGTCCGCTGTGAGGTGCGCATCCCTCCGCTCAATGGCATCGCGGTAAGCCAAATCCAGGTAATGCTCCGACGAATCTGCCCGCCCCAGACCTTGGAAGCTGCGGCTCAGGCCCATGTATTTGTCATAGAGGCTTTCCCTGCTCGGCGACTGTTGCTGTAGGCGAATGGCCTTCTGAAACATGTCGATCGCCCTGGCATATTCCTTTTGGTCGAGTTCCATCCCGGCGAGGTTGGAGAGCGCAGTTGCGGCCACACCATTGTTCCCGATGCTGTCCGCCAGCCTGTAGGCCTCCGCGAAGTACCCTTTTGCCACGGCAAGTCGACCCATGTTCTTGAAGCAAATCCCGATCAAGCTGTTGTTGTCGGCGATACGCTTGTGCCATTGGAGTTGGGTGAAGCAAGACCTCGACGTCAGGAAATGGTCGATCGCCTCCCTGTAGTTGCCGACGCGGTATTCCAGTGTGCCGAATCCTTCGTGAATTTCACCCTGCAAGCCCAGTTCGTCGGTGCCTTCCAAGTATTTCAATGCCTCCAAATAAGGCGGCCGTGCCTCCATGCTCATCCCCAATTCGCGGAGGTGATAACCCAGATTGGCATAGGCCCGGGCCAAGTTGGCGCTATCATTCAATGCCCTGAACCGCGCAATCGCGATTTCCGCATACCGCCTCAGGCTGTCCGGCTCACTCAGGTCAAACCAGACACTGGAAATGCTACCCGCAGCCTGCGCCGCGATGAGCCGTTGATCCCCATCTTGCGTCAGCCGCAATGCCAATTGGTGGTAACGCAGGGCTTCCTGAGGCTTGCGAGCGCCATAACATACCGTACCCAAGTTCAAGCAGCAACGCGCCACCTCGACCGTATCCTTCCTCCCCCGCCAAAATTCGAGAGCCTGCAGGTAGCCCTTCTCTGCCGCCTCCAGATCGCCCTGCATCCAATTCAATGCCGATTGGGACATGTTGCAGCGCTGTTGCCGCACCGCATCACCCGAACGCTTGGCCGCCAAGGCCGCCCGGGTCAGGCAGGCTTGGGAGGAGTCGAGGTTCGTCTTCCGAAATTGCTTGCTCAGCTCCAGCCAGAGGTCGCTTGCCTTGCCGGGATCGTTTTCCTGAGACCGCAAGGCTCCTGAGGCTGTCGGCGCTTGGCATCCGATTGTGCGAGGGCAGGCAGGTGCAGACAAGCCATCAGCAAGATGGCCAACCATTTTTCAAAGGAGCAAAGGGATCGACTTCATTCCATGCGGAATTTACACAATCGCCCCCATGGCATTTCCGAAGAAAAAGGAATGGTGGATTTTCCTCCGCAGTTGGTGGCTCAATTGAGCGCTTGGCGGCGGCACATCTTCCCTCAGCAGACGCGCCTGCTTAGTGCCCTTTGATTTAGGAATTGGCGGACTTGGATGAGGGGCTTGGGGACCGTCAGGCCAATCCTTGGAACTAAGTTTTGCAAGGTCAGCGGCGATGTCCACGTCGGGCATCACGGTTTCGACCCAATACATTTTGATTCATGAAAAGATCCTTCTACTCGGCCTCATGGCCATCACGTTCCTCACCGCTCAGGCCCAATCCATCGAGGTTCCAGAGGCCCAAATCAGCTGCCGTTGTCACGTCTTTCAAAACAAGCCACACCACTCTCCCCACCTACATCAAGCCGACCTGGTACGAGATGAAGCAAAACGGCGGCACCAAGCTGCTTTACAAAGTCAGCTACATGAACGGCACCCAATTCGAGACATTTGTATATAACCTCAATGGCGCTGAGGTCTTCCGACAGGTTCGATTGGTACAACACGGGCAGTGCTGAAAGAGATCCCAGCCATCGCCGACCTGATCAAAGCAGTGAAGGTCGCTTATCCCAGCAGCTCGATCCAAAAGGCTTTCCCAGGTTGCGCCCCCGAAGTACAACCTGAACGGCTATGTGGTGACGATGGCGGATTTCAAGACCAAGACTTTCGATCTCAGCAACAAGGAGATCAGCACCCAGCTCCGCCACTGCCATCGAGAATGCCGCTTTTGCAGATGCCAGCAACTTCGTCGCGGCGAGCTCGACCACAGGTTCATCCAGGCGCCTCCGAAATCCACCGAATCAAAGTAAGTCCACCCGCTTCATCCCGAAAAGGCTGGCTGTTCCAGCCTTTTCATTTCTAACGCACCGAATTCGTTCTTTCAGGTGGCGAGATTCACCCTCCCGGCTTTCAATCCCAATGAAAGCATCCGCCTCCCATCCCAAACCATCAAGCTCATGGATTCCCAATTCACCCCCCAATCCCCACCATTCTGAGAATCCCAGGTCACGCCAACAATTCGGTGAATCCGGTGAATTCTGCTCCAGAGATTCTGCTCAAAAAATTAGGGCGCTCTAACCATCCGGCTGGGAGCTGCCTAACCCTTGCTCTTGCTTGATACAAATATGCACCAGCCACATGGGGATGCAAACCCGATCTTACGGGCACGTCTTACTTGGAGAAAAGCGATTTGTGGCCCATTCATCTCATCTGAATCGTTTTGGATTGAAAAAATCTTACGTCGAAATGCCCCAGCGTTGCGAGCGCTTTGAGCGCTCGCAACGCTGCGGCTACAAAACACCACAAGACCGGGCCAAAAGACCCGGTCTTGCTCCTAGTAGTTGTTGCTGTTGCGGCCCCCACGAATACTTGGCCACTCAGCACGCTCACCAGCTCATTGCTGCGTCGAGCGCGAACTGCCTCCAATCGCAGCTGTATTTTGTCCCTCTCACGGATTCGAACCGAGACTCCCGTCACCGAGGAGCAGCCGGGCTGTAAATGCGCTTCCCTACTCGCTTTCACGCTTTCGGTGCAACTGCAAACTCTGTCCGCCCATCCGCGCAGGTTGGACGGCGTGATCCCGGCACGTCGTGGATAATGACTTTTGCCACCCGCACGCCGCGCTTTTATGCTAAGGGGAAATGCCCCTCCCATACCGGACGATCACACCGCCTCTCTCTTTTTCCTTGAACGAAGTATAGGCGAATACGGAACCGGTTGATTGGGGACGGTAACGGAAGTCGTTGAGGCAAGATTCGCGTGGCGCGGGTTTTTGCAGCGGAGCTGCGAGGTTTACAAGCGCAAGTAGGTCTGAGCGAACCCAGATTGTGGGCGTACCGGGCCCCAGTCACAACTGGAGGATTGCCGGGAGGTGACCACACCTATCTCCTCGAATTTGGTCATCGAAGTATGCGCCGGCTACGGCACTCGAATTCCGTTACTTGGTTCATGGACACAGTTGGCAAGCGGGCGATGGATGGCGGGTCTGGAATTTCTGGAAACGAAGTAAGACTCCGCCGACGGCACCACAAGCTGAGCTGCGTTTTTCTGGTGGAAGGAAAATTGCGCGAGGGCAATGGCCGGGATGTCCCTTTTTTTCCGAACGAAGAACTACATCCCTACGACACCAAGGCAATTTGCCTTCCTGTAATGTCAAATTTTCAAAGAGCCTGTTCCCGGGGCGGGGTCGCCGCCCCGGGGGTTAGATGTCCATTTTGCGGATGAACTCCACAGCGTCCACGCCTTGGGCGTAGGCTGCGACCAGGTCGAAGAGCTTTTCGCTCCAGCCTGCCAGGGTGATCAAGCCTTCGCTGCACATGGTGTTGCCATAGCCACGGAGGTCGATGCTGTAGGTGGTCACACCCGGATTGATTGCCTTGTAGGCATTGAAGAGCTTATCGAACGCCTCACCGCGGTTGCCTTCGTTGTCGAACCAGTTGCAGCCCGTGCCGATTTGGCAGTCGGAGAAGATGATGATGTTGTCCACCATGATCTTTTCACGGACCAGCTTTTCGAACATGTTGAAGATGCCGCGTTCTGTCGCGCCACCGCAGCCATTGGCGGTCTTGTCGATCGTCTTGAAGTTCTCGAAGATCGAGGCCTTGCGGCTCAGCGCCGGGGTCAGGAGTCGGTCTCCGAAGAGGCCGATCTGGGTTTCCGGCATGCGAGTCCAGAACAGGACGGAGAAGAGGTTGGCGATGTCGGCGGAGGAACGCTTGCTCATCGCGGACACTGCGCTCTTGCCGCCGTAGTCGCCGCGCATGGAGCCACTGTTGTCGGTGAGGACGAGGGTGCGGCCCTGGATATGCGGGATGTTGTCCGTGGAGATTTCCAGCGCGGTGGCGATGGCAGCCTCGACACGGGCGACCTTGGCTTGGACGGCCTTGGTTGCGCCTTCCTCCTTGGCGACCTTGGAGACTTCCTCGTAGGCGGAGAGGAATCGGAACGGCAACTGCTTCGACTTGCGCACCGCCTTGCGGTCGATGATGTAGTCGATTGCGCGGTCCAAGGCATGGTCGCTGCCCTTCAAGATGATGTTGCGCAGGTTGCGGAGGGTCGCCATGTAGCCCATCTTGCCGCTGGTGACGAGGTCTTCCCAAGCCTGTGCGAGGGCTGCTGCACGCTCACCTTCCGAGCCGAACTGACGCTGACCCAGCGCGGAGATTTCAGTCTCCCAAGTGAACGGCACCGCGAGGGTCTCGCTGGCAATCTTGTCGAAGAGGGCTTGCTGCACCTCGTCCTTGGCTTTCGGGTGGGCGATGAAGAGCACGTCGCGGAGGCGCACTGCACCTGCACGGTCGTACTTGGCGAATTGGTATTCGTCGAACTTGTTCAGGGCTGCGGCGAGACCCTTTTGAATCTGCTTCGGCAAGCGGTTCAGCTTCTTGGTACCCGAACGCGACTCGGCAGCTTGGAAGTAGGCGAGGACTTCGGCCATTTCGTCGGCACGCTGGACCACGCGCTGGATGGTGCGGCTCACGAGGTCGTCACCGCGGTGGACGCGAGCAAGCTCGACCACAAGGACCAGCGGCATGGCGCGGAGGTTCATTTGCTCACGGGCATAGACCGCGAGGCGCGCCACAAATTCCGGATCGACCTTGCGGATGCATTCGCGGATGCGGTTGAGGCGGTCGTTGACCTTTTCGTAGTAGGTATTGTCCACGAAGCTCGTGACCGCGGCGGTGTAAAGCTCCATTTCCGGGCTCAATGTAAAAGCCTTTGCGCCCATGTGGTTGGTCGTGGTTTCGGAGGTTTTGCGGTTGAACTTCATATCAGTTGAGAGTTGATCGTGGACAATTGATAGAACGTTGTTTTGAACTTGATGGGACAAAGCTCTATTCGCACTGCGCAGTCTATTTGCGCAGTTGGTGGGGATTTGCGAAATTTGTTTTTCTTCATTCTAATTCATTGGAAATCAGCTCATAAATTTTCATGCCCATCAATCGAAATGCTTTGATCCGATACCGTACCATCGACCGATGCCTTCAAAACAGGTATCGGAAATGGACATTGGAGGACTTGATCGCGGCCTGCTCGGAGGCTTTGGAGGACTATGAGGGGATCGCGAAGGGGATCAGTCGGCGGAGTGTGCAGATGGACATTCAGGCGATGCGCAGCGACAAACTGGGCTATAATGCGCCGATCGTCGTGGTGGACAAGAAGTATTACACCTACGAGGATCCCAAATATTCGATCACCAAGGTGCCGCTCACGCCGCAGGACCTGGATACGCTGGATGAAGTGGTGCGCATTCTCGGTCAATTCAAGGGATTCAGCCATTTCGCGGAAGTGGATGGGCTGGTGCAACGGTTCGAGGACAAGATTTACCGCGAGCGGCAGCATTCCCGGGCGGCGATTCATTTCGAGAAAAACGAGGGCTTGCGCGGCTTGCAGCACTTGGACGCGATCTACAAGGCTGTGCGGGATGGAATGGTCTTGAAACTGGGCTACAAGAGCTTCACCGCCAAGGAAACGCATCATTTCGACTTCCATCCCACCCTGCTCAAGGAGTACCGCAACCGCTGGTTTGTGATCGGCTTGCGGAATGAGGAGACCATGATCACGAACCTCGCGTTGGACCGGATCGAATCATTGGAGCTGTATCTGGGGGCTGCGTTTCGGCCGATTCCGGGATTTGACGGGGAGGAATACTTCCGGGACATTGTGGGGGTGACCAAGCATCACAATGTGCCGCCTGTGGAGATCGACCTGTTGGTTGCTGCCGCCGATGCGCCCTACATGGAGACGAAGCCGCTGCACCATAGCCAAGAGGTCCTCGAACGCCGCGAAAACGGAGA
>JAXLVK010000163.1:0-8256 GCA_046329055.1 Bacteroidia bacterium | reverse complement strand
GAGTGCTTGAGGAGGCGCTTTCGCACCTTTTCACCATTCCATTCCTGGGCCTTGAGCTTCTTCTGCTTGGTATAGTCACCCTCAATCCAATACTCGATACGGCGATACACCATCTCCAAGAATATGGTCTGCGGGCATGCCCATCCACACCAAATCCTACCCAGGATCGTCGTGAAGAGAAAAATGAAGATGAAGAAGGAGACCGCAAAAATGGCGAAGAGCACAAAATCTTGCGGCCAGAATTTGAATCCAAGGATCGTGAATTTGCGGTGGATGACATCCAGAAGGAAAATGGGCTCACCCGCAATCTTCACCCAAGGAATGCCAAAGAAGATGATCAGCAAAATAAAACTTACGATCTTCCTTGCATTGTAGTAACGCCCATTGGGACGTTTCGGAAAGAATCCTACCCTGCGACCAGATGTATCAACGTTGTACAGCTGATCGCGAAATACTTCAGATTCCATAATTCAAAGAGGCTTTTCAAAACGCTTCGATCGACACCCTGTCGGAAGCAAAGGCAGGATCACAATATCCTGCCTTATGCCTCCAAATTTATGGCAGGGTTTATTGCGGTTTTGTAACCGCAGTATCATTTGCAGCAGAATCCACAGCTGCAGAATCAGGGGCCGCGGAAGGAGCTTCAGCTCCACCCATGACACCCTCCGGGGCACGCGGGTTGGCAGGGTTGCTGCCTTGCTTGGACAGGATGTAGCTGGCGATTGCGAGACGTTCTTGGGAAGAAATCCGGTCCTTCCAGGAGATCATCGCCTTGCCAGGCACACCATTCGTGATGGTATGGTAGAGGTCCTGGACAGTACCACCATGCAGCCAATAGCCGTCGGTCAAGTTCGGTCCAGATTCCCCACCCAAGTCCTTGCGGTGGCAAGTGGCGCAGTTCTCAACGAAGACAGCCTCCGCAGCAGCAAGACGGCCCGCATCAGTCACTTGGATCAGCTGATCGTCGGGGAGTTCCACACTCTTGTAGGTCTCAGCAGCAGTAGCCATCTCGATCTCATACTCCTCGCGGCTGGATGGACCGGTCTTGAGGAAGTGGTAGTGGACCATGTAGAGGACAGCAAACACAATGGAGCTGATGAAGATGAACCTCAACCAAGCAGGCATGGGGTTGTCCAACTCGCGGATGCCATCGTAGTCGTGGTGCATCTCGGGATCCGCACTGTTGCGGCCCACGATACCGTCCCAGATGTTCTTGAAGGACAACTTGGAGGCATCCTTGGTGCTCAGCACCATCGCAATATAGGCCACGAGCAGCGCGATGAAGACCAAGAGGTACATCAAGATCTTGATGTCCATCATGAAGTTCTCTTCCAGGCGCACAGCGGGCTTGTCTGCGGCATAGAGCCCAGCCCCGCCCACGAGGAGGAAGACGCCGCTCAGGAGAGCCTTGAACAGCTTCGACTTATATTGATTTATCGTTTTCATAGGATCGCTTTCAGGAAGGTTTGGACTCAGTGGTGGTATCATCCAAGTCGATGGGGCGAGCGGCCATGTAGTTGGCGTGTTGCTTGCGCATCGTCACCACATAAACCGTGAGCACCAAGAAGAAGATGAAGAAAATGAGCAGGGAGATCATGGGATAAACCTCGATCCCAGCGATGTCCTCAATGAAATGTTTCACGTAGCGCATTGTACCCTCCTAATTATTGCGGTTTCACAGCTGCGGAATCAGTAGCAACGGGGGCAGCAGCAGGTGCGGGTGCAGGCTGTGCGGCAGCGTCAGCAGGAGCAGCAGCAGCCACGACTGGTTGAGCCTTGATGTCCTTGCCGAGGCGTTGCAGGTAAGCGATCATAGCGATGATCTCCTTGGTCTCAGAGGTTTTGATCTGCGACTTCTCGAGGTTCGCTTGGATTTCCAGGGCTTGAGCCTTCAGGATGGCATCAGCATTCGCGATGGTGCTGTCACTGTAGGGCACGCCCATGGATTTCATGGCCTTCAACTTGCTGGCGGTGAGACCAGTGTTCAGGTCGTGGTCCGCCAAGTGCTGGTAAGCAGGCATGATCGAACCGGGAGACACTGCGCGCGGATCCACGAGGTGGCGGAAGTGCCAGTCATCCCCGAAGCGACCGCCGATGCGGTGCAAGTCGGGACCGGTACGCTTGGAGCCCCATTGGAAGGGGTGGTCATAGACATACTCGCCAGCCTTGGAGTACTCGCCTTGGTATCGGAGTTCCTCGTTGCGGAAGGGACGCACCATCTGCGAGTGGCAGACGTAGCAACCTTCACGGACATACAGGTCGCGGCCTTCCAATTCCAGCGGAGTATAGGGCTTCACACTTGCAATCGTGGGGATATTGCTCTTGACCAGGAAGGTCGGAATCAATTCGATGAAGGTACCCACGAGCAGGAGCAGCAAGGAGGCAACCAGCATCTGAATCGGCTTGCGCTCGATCCAACGGTGCCAGTAGGCGCCTTTCTCTTCGTGGTTTTCCAATGCGGGAGCCTCAGCTTTTTCCTCAGCCAAGAAGGATCCACCACGGATGGTTTTGACCAGGTTGTACACCATGATCAGTGCACCGGACAGGTAGAACAGACCACCAATGGCGCGGAGGATGTACATCGGCACGATCTGCGTGACGGTGAGGAGGAAGTTCGGGTGCTCCAGGAAGCCATTGGCGTCGAATTGCTTCCACATCAAGCCCTGAACGATACCCGCGATGTACATCGGGACGGCATAGACCACGATACCGATGGTACCCAGCCAGAAGTGTGCATTGGCGAGCTTGGTGCTGTGCAGCTTGGTGCTCCACAGGCGGGGAACCAGCCAGTACAGGATGCCGAAGGTGATGAAGCCGTTCCAGCCGAGACCGCCGACGTGCACGTGAGCCACGATCCAGTCAGTGAAGTGGGCGATGGCGTTCACGTTTTTCAGGGACAGCATCGGGCCTTCGAAGGTGGCCATACCGTAGCAGGTCACGGCAACCACGAAGAACTTCAGAACCGGATCCTGACGCACTTTGTCCCAAGACCCGCGCAGGGTCAGAAGACCGTTGATCATGCCACCCCAGCTCGGAGCGATCAGCATCACAGAAAAGACAGTACCCAGCGACTGTGCCCAGTCAGGCAGGGAGGTGTACAGCAAGTGGTGCGGGCCAGCCCAGATATAAATGAACACCAGCGACCAGAAGTGGACGATGGAAAGGCGATAGGAATAAACGGGGCGACCAGCAGCCTTGGGCAGGAAGTAGTACATCAAGCCCAGGATAGGCGTGGTGAGGAAGAACGCCACAGCGTTGTGGCCGTACCACCATTGAACCAGCGCGTCCTGAACACCAGCGTACATCGAGTAGCTCTTGGTGAGGGACACCGGATACTCCATGGAGTTCACGATGTGCAGCAATGCGATGGCGATCCAAGTGGAGATGTAGAACCAGATGGCAACATAGAGGTGGCGCTCACGCCGCTTCAAGATGGTGCCAAACATGTTCAGACCGAAGACCACCCACACCAGCGTGATCGCGATGTCGATGGGCCACTCCAACTCGGCGTATTCCTTGCCGGTGGTGATGCCCAACGGCAACGTGACTGCCGCGCACACAATGATCAATTGCCAACCCCAGAAATGGATGTTGCTCAGCAGGTCGCTGAACATCCTGGCCTTGAGCAGGCGTTGAAGGGAATAGTACACCCCCATGAACATCCCGTTCCCCACAAATGCAAAAATGATTGCATTGGTGTGGAGGGGACGCAACCTACCGAAGGATGTGTACTCGATCCCGAAATTCAATGCTGGAAAGGCCAACTGTAAGGCCACCAGCAGACCGACCAGCATCCCCACGATCCCAAATATGACCGCGGCCATGCCGAATTTTCGGACGATCTTGTTGTCGTAATAAAAGGTTTCTACCGCCATAATCTTTGCGTTGAATTCAGGGTAAAATTCTCAGGGGAGGGTTTTGAAATAGATGACAGAAGTCAGTGTGAGGCCTGAGTTCCCTCAGCGCCTTCCGGCGTGCTGACTGCAATGGGCTTCGATTCGCCTGCATTTTCCTTCTGGTCGAACAGCATCCTCACCGCAGGGGTATAGGTGTCGTCGTACTGCCCAGAACGAATGGACCAAAGGAAGCCGACCAAGAAGAGCAGCGCGATCGCGATGCTGCATCCTATCAAGAGATAAATGATGGTCATAGTGGCAACGTTGAGTTTGAGTTGATTGAGAAAATGAGCGCGGTCAGGATTCTTGCCCGAGGCGCTTGCGAGCCATCAGCGACACGCCGATGGTCGTGAACAGCACCACCGAGACAGAGCTGAGCGGCATCAGGATCGCGGCAACCAGCGGCGACAGGTGCCCAGACACTGCGAAGGCAATCCCGACAGCATTGTAGGAGAAGGACACCAAGAAGCTGTATTTCACCAGTTTGATGCCTCCCTTCGCGATTTCGAGGTATTTGGGAAGGGAATTCAGGGAACCCGCCGCCAGGATGGCGTCGCTCGCTGGGGTGAATGCGGCGATGTCATCCGTGATGGCAATGCCGATGTCCGCCTGCTTCAATGCGCCAGCGTCATTCAACCCGTCACCCACCATGGCAACCTTGTAGTGTTGATCCTGAAGGCCCTTGATGTACTCCAGCTTGGCCTCCGGCGTCTGACGGAACAGGAGATCAGCTCCTTCAGGCATGATGGAGCGCATTTGCGCCTCGGCACCGGGGTGATCCCCAGAAAGCAAGCTCAGGCGAAGGCGCTGCCCCAAGTCCTTGAGGACTCCGGCGATACCGGGGCGCAGGTCATTGCTCAGCTCAAATCGCCCAATGACCTCATCACCAATCATCACGTGCACGCCCGCGCGGCCTGTGCCATCCCTACCCACCAGCGACGCTGACCCGATGCGCACGTGCGCACCGCTCACCACGCCGGACAGGCCCTTGCCCTTCTCCTCATGGAATTCCTCCACAGTAAGCAAGTCCGACTCAGGCAGGTAAGTGAACAAACGGCGGCTCAAGGGGTGCACCGACCCAGCCAACACCGAGCGCAGCATCTGCTGTTCCATCCCAGTGAGCGGTCGGCCGTCGTATTCCACAAGCGCCTCCCCTACCGAAGTCAGGGTCCCGGTCTTGTCGAATACCATTTGATCGGCTTCCGCCAGCGATTCGACTACAGCGGGCCCCTTCAAGTAGAATCCCCTCCGACCAAACACACGCAGCACATGCCCCAAGGTGAAAGGCGTGCTAAGTGCCAATGCACACGGACATGCCACGATCAGCACCGAACTCACCACCGTCCAAATCATGGTCTGATCCACGATGGCCCAGTAAGTGGCTGCCGCCGCTGCGATCAGCAATACGATCGGAGTGAACCGCTGTCCGATGCGGTCGCTTTGCTTGGTGATCTCCGCAGTCTTCTTTTTCCGGAAGGCTTCGTGGTTCCAAAGCTTCGTGAGGTAGCCTTGGGACACTTCACGCTCCAAGACGATGCGGATTGGCGCGGCGGTTTGACGGCCACCGGCGTAGATGCGCTCCCCGGCACGGACAGGCACAGGCTCGCTTTCTCCCGTGACAAAGCTGTAGTCCACCTCGCCTTCACCCTGCAGCAAAATCCCATCCGCTGGAATCAATTCCCCATTCCGAATGTTGATTTGGTCGCCTTGCTTCAATTCCGAGACGGGCACCATCACTTCCTTGCTCTCCACAACCTTGTTCACGGAAATGGGGAAGTAGCTCCGGTAGTCCCTTTCAAAGCTGAGCATGTGGTAGGTCTTCCGCTGATACGCCTTCCCGATAAGCAAGAAGAACAGCAGACCTGCCAATGAATCGAAGTACCCGGACCCGGTGCCCATGAAGACATCCAGCGAGCTCCGTACGAACAGCATCACGATCCCAATCGCAATCGGGACGTCCATGTTGATCATGCGGGTCTTGATGCCAGCCCAGGCAGAGCGGAAATAGCTCCGCGCCGAGAAGGTCAGGACGGGCAGCGACAGCACCATGTTCAACCAACGGAACAGGTTTGCAAGTGTCGGGTCCTCCAGGTTCAGGTACTCAGGAAAGCTCAGCAGCATGATATTGCCGAAGCAAAATCCCGCGACGCCCAATTCATACCAGAGCACCCGGTCGCTGCGGTCCTTTTTTCCGGTCTTGCCGCCCTCGGTATCCGCCAGCGAGAGCGCCGGAGGATAACCCAAGGCATCCAACAAGATCGCCACACGCTCCAAGCTGATCACCTCAGGGTTGTAGCTCAGGCTGACCTCCCTGCGGGGGAAGTCCACCTCCGAGCGCAGCACGCCGGGCTGTATCTTGTACAGTTGCTCCAACAGCCAGATACAGGCCGCACAATGCATATTGGGCAGCTTGAGCGTGGTCTTGGCGAGCTTGGCGTCCTTGTATTCGAGGAGTTTGGCCTCCTGAGCCGGGTCCGAGAGCCAGGCATACTTGCCTTCGTTGGTCTCGGGACGCTGCCCGGGATGGTTTTGCAGTTGATAGTATCCGCCTAGTTCGTGGCTGCTGAGCAATCCATAGACTGTGAAGCAACCAGAACAGCAAAAAACCTTCTCCCCGTCGAGGATAGGGCTTTTGCCAGCATCGGCTCCACAGTGAAAACACTGCGTAGCCAGCTTGGGTGCAGGATTTGGAATGATATCCAAGGGCTGAGTTTGGGAAATAGCCATCTCTTCCGCGCCTGATGGCGGCTTTGATCAGAGAAAAGAAAGACTACTAACAGGCGAGCCTGCCGATCAAATCGGCAGGTTGCTGTGATAGTAGAAGTTCACCTTGGATTCCCGTTCGGGGTGTAGGCTCATCACAGGGACAGGGCTGTATTGAAGCACTTCCTCGGTGATGCTACCCAGGATCCAGCCGGAGATGCCCCGACGTCCATGGGTTTCCATCCAGATCATATCATGGCCGCCTTCCTTCACGTAGCTCAGGATGGCGTCGCTGATGATGCCGCCGACGCGCACAGTGGTGACCACGTCCTTGATGCCTTGCTCGTGCAGTGCTGCGCTCTGCTTCTTGAGATAGTTTTTCAGCTCATCAACCTCCTTCTCGGACGCGGCGATAGACACCAGCTCGACGACGGGGTTGTAAGCGTTGTGGTAGTCTTGGAGGATGTGACGCAGTTCCTTGATCCCGAATTGCGGATCGACAGCGATCAGGATTTTGGAGAAATTGGCACCCTCGGGCTGACGGGTCACAGTGACCACAGGGATGCGAGCGCTGCGGACGACCTTGTTCACGTTGGAGCCGATCATGCCGGTCTCGATGGCATGGCTGCCCCAAGTACCCATCACGATCATTTCTGCATTGATCTCATCAGCGGCCTTCAAGATTTCCTTGTAAGGTTTGCCGTCCATCAACAGACGGGTGACAGGCACCTCGGGCGTGTTGTATTGCTCGACGAGCTTGTCCAGCATCTTGGCGCCGTATTCGCGCTTCTTTTCCAGGTGAGCAGGGTCAGCGATCGACTCTGCGAAACCGTGCTCAATCGCATGCACGAGAACCATTTCCGCACCGTGCATGGCGGCAAACTTGTGGGCTACAGCAATAGCTGCATCGCTGCTCGGGGTGAAATCCACCGAAACCACGATCTTTTTCTGTCTTTTTTCCATGATGCTTTGATGATAACTTTAGACCACAACGTTCGTGATTGTCCTCCCCTCACTGGATGACCTGCGTTTCGTGAATTTATGACTTTTGTCAGAGAATTCCGATGGAGGCTGGGTTCCTGGGTTGCGGCATCTGCCGGAGGGGATGGGATTCGAAAATCAAGCACCTCTAGATGCATTGGAAAGAGAATGGGGCGCAGCCTGCTGAGTGCAAGCCACGCCCCGGTTGGGATTGTGATTGAGGCGATGGGTCTGCCTCGGGGATCAACGAGTTCTACTCATGATTACTTGAGCACGAGTTTGCGGCTGCTTGTTCCCGCGCGGAGGATATACACCCCCTTGGGCAGGTTGCGAAGGTCGAGGCGTACAGTGCCCCTGCCCGCGCAGGTCTGCTCGTGAACCACCTTGCCATTCATGTCGCAGACTTGCAGCGTGGTCTTGCCTTGGCCACGGAGGGAGACCTCGATCACGCCTTCCGAGGGGTTGGGGAATGCCTGCACCAGCGATTCAGTGGGCATGGCCTCCTCAGCCGCCAGCATGATGCCGCAAGCGGGACTGCCGCCACCCACCAATGCATCGGCGAGACAGTTGATATAGCATTCCAGGTTCGTGTAGCCGCTCACGCCAGTGATGGAAGCGGAGAGCGTGGTGCCATTGTGATCGGCCATGCTGGGATTCAGGCCGTGGGCGTTCTCCC
>JAXLVK010000162.1:0-8452 GCA_046329055.1 Bacteroidia bacterium | reverse complement strand
ATCCTCCACTGGCAGCCGGACCCGAACGCCACAGGCTACACGATCTACCGCAAGGCGCTGAATGCCACGGCTTGTGGCTCCGCCATAGCCACCCTCTCAGGCACGGACACCACTTACGATAACTCCAACATCATTCCCGGCGATGTCTGGGAATACCGCGTCCTCAAGCAGGCCAATGGCTACTCTGGGCAGGGCTTTTGCACGGTTGGCTGGGACCGTGGTGTCCGGGATTTCCTCGGCAAGGTCATCCTTGTGGTGGATACGACCTACGCCGCCACGCTTTCAAATGAAATCGCCCGAATGGAGGAAGATCTCTGGGGCGACGGATGGCAGGTGATCCGATTGAACGTGGACCGCGCGGATTCGGTAACGGGCATCCATGACCGCATCCAGCAAATCTGGGTTGCAGACCCCGCGAACGTCCGCTCCGTCTTCCTGCTGGGCCATGTCCCGGTGCCTTACAGCGGCAACCTCAACCCGGACGGGCACGCGGACCATCAGGGCGCTTGGCCGGCGGATGCTTACTACGGCGAGATGAATGGCACATGGACGGACCAAAGTGTGAACAATACCAATGCCGCCCGCCCCGAAAATGACAATACCATCGGCGACGGCAAATGGGATCAAAGTTCCATTCCCGGTGACGTCGAGCTCGAGGTCGGTCGAGTGGACTTCGCAAACATGCCGGCATTTGCAATCGGGGAGGCGGAACTGCTGCGGCGCTACCTGAACAAGGACCATGCCTGGCGGATGAAGCAATTCACTGTCAAGGACTCAGCCGTGATCGACGACAATTTCGGCTACTTCAGTGGCGAGTCATTTGCGTCGATCGGATGGCGCAACCTGAGTGCGAACGTCGGCGGCGCGCATGTCTATGCAGGCGATTTCCGGACGGATTTGAATGCGCGGGACCACCTCTGGGCCTATGGCTGCGGAGGAGGTTGGTACCAAGGTGCAAGTGGCGTGGGCAGCAGCAGCGACTTCGCCGCAGACAGCCTGCGAGGCGTGTTCACGATGCTGTTTGGCAGCTACCACGGTGATTGGGACAGCCAGGACAACTTCATGCGGGCCGCGCTGGCATCCAAGGGCCATGTCCTCACCTGCTCCTGGGCGGGAAGGCCGCATTGGATGTATTCGCAGATGGCGGTAGGCGAGCCGATTGGGTATTGTGCCCGCAAGACCATGAACAATTTCTCGACCTACCCGACCGGATTCGGCGCACGTGGCGTGCATATCGCATTGATGGGTGACCCGACATTGCGGATGCATCAGGTCGCGCCACCGAGCAATCTCACCGTCACCACAGTCAATGGTGGCGCGGCCAATCAGCTTTTTTGGACGGTCTCCATGGATGCGAATATTGGTTATGTCATTTATCGGCAAGACACTGTGGGAGAGCGGTTTTGGAGGGTGGGGCAGGTGGGCACGCCTACCCATACCTTCACGGATGTTTGCATAATGCCGGGCAACTACCGCTACATGGTTCGGGCTGAGGCACTTCACAACGGCATCGGGGGGACCTACCACAATCTGAGCCAAGGCATCTTCGCAAGCGCCACCAACACCCCGCAATACACCGTTGCGGCCACTGTCCCGACGCCCATTGTTTTTTGCCCTGGCCAATCCATCACAGTGCCCTTCACGACAGGCGGCCCATTTTGCAATGGCAACGCCGCCTTCACCCTTCAATGGAGCGATAGCACAGGCAGCTTCACCCGGCGACCACCATCAGCTGGCCGTGGGCACGACTTCCAGCTTTCATCACGGGCACCATCCCCACTCAATGCACTCCCCGGAACAGGCTACCGCGTCCGCGTAAATGCCAGCAATCCCGCTGCGATCGGCAGCGACAATGGCACCGACCTCGAAGTCAGGTGCCCGTCGCTGCCATTCAGCTCCAATATGAGCAACCTCACAGCGTCCTTTACGAACACGAGCCAATACGCCGGAACCGTCTGGAACTTCGGCGACGGCAGTCCAGCACGCAGGCCTCACCCGCGACCCTTACCTACGCCAGCAGTGGCACCTTCACCGTCTTCGGCCGTATCCAGCGCATGCGGAATCGACAGCATCAGCGGGCTCCTCACCCTGGTAAGCACGCCCGGAACCCGCATCGAACCACTGGAAAGTCAGCCCCAATCACCACAGCCACCTCCAAAGTTGAACCCGACCCACAAATCGCGGGACCAGTCACCCTCATTCTCCGAAACCTCCAAGGCCAGAAATCAGCAAGTGGCAAATGCTGCCCAACCCCATCCGCAAGTCCTCAACCTCAGTCAATTCGCCAGAGAGAGCACCTACCTCCTAGAAATCAACCAAGGCCCCGAAACATCGCGCAAAAAGATCGTGCTAGAATAAGGGCAAAAGCAGAGTCGTAAATCAGACCCAGCAATTGAAAAGCGCCCACCAATGGCCCAAACCCTTCATCATCTGTCGCTATCCCTGTCCAACTGTCCACTATCCCCTATCAACAAAATGACCCCTTCACCCTCCGCAGCTTGTCCTCCACATGTAGCTGCATCGTCCGGGCTGTGCTTCGACCCTTGAGATAGAGTAACCGCAGCGCCGGCATCGATCCCAGGCCAGGCAGCACTTGCTCCCAATCCATCGAAGCATCCTGAATCAGGTAGATCCGTTCCAACCGAGCATGGCCTTTTAATGCAATCGGCAGTCTCCGCGCAGGTGTCAGCGAAAGGTCCAAGAACCGCAATCGTCCCAGTTGCCCAATCGCCTCTAGGAATTTCCTCCATCGGATTGTCCTTGAGGCTCAGGCTCTCCAGCAATGAAAATCCTCCGATCTCATCAGGCAAATCCCGGAGCCCATTCTCCCCCAGGTCAGCGCTTTCAAGCCTTTGAGTTGCCAGACGACCTCCGGAACCTGCCCCAATCGCTTTCCCACGTAAGCCCGAGCATCTGCAACTTGGGCAGCCTCGTCAGGGCCTCGGGCAGTCCGCCCAGGGATTCTGTCAGCGCAGCGCCTCCGGGCTCTGGAGACCTTCCACCGACTCAGGCAAGGCCCGAATCCGATTTGCGACAAGTCCAATCCCGTCAGCGCCCCCAGCGCCCCGATTCCATCCGGCAAATTCGTCAGATGATTCTCGCTCGGGTCCAGAATCTCAGCCCCCCTCGATTCGCAAAATCCTCGGCAGGTCTTTCAAGGCATTCCGGCCAGCATCAGGTATTTCCGACTGCTCAGGTTCAGCACCGTGTCTGGGATCGTTCCAGCCATCGCGCAAGTTGAGCTGCCCCTCCTGCATCATCCCCGGGAAAAATGCCGCCCTCGTCTCCTCCGGCAGGAGCATCACCTTTAGGAGGCTGCTACCTGCGAGACGCATCCTTTCACAGGGCACCCGCCTCCCACCCCCATTCCGCATTAAGCCCGCGATCAATGCCCGCTCGTCAAATGCCTCGTCATCCTTGAAATGCTGCGCGATCTGCCGCTCTACAAATGCCACCGTGGCCTTTTCTGCCATGCCCTTGTAAGTCTCATGCACGTTCCTGAAGTCGAATTCCGAATGGAACAGTCTCACGCCGAGCACCTCGGACGCCGCATCAGCCTGGAAACCCGACCTCCCCAGCAGCACCATGCCCAACTCGATGTTCTCCCGCTTGGGCGTCCGCCAGCAGCCGCATCAGATTCTCCGCATCGGATTGGAGGTCATCGCCGATTGGAGGAATTCGCCCCTCTGCCACAGCAGGCAAGTCACCAAATGCCCCTCAAATGCCAGCGGATTCCCTTTCCCCAATGCCTCGATGGCTAGCGCTCCCCGGTCGCTCTCTAAGTCTTGATGGCCTCGGGTGATGCCAACCTTCGCAGCACCTGGATTTCACCTTGGGCATCGCCTTTTGCACCTCCGACTTAGGCCGCATCGATTTGCCCGGCAAAAAACACCTCAGCAGCAGGCCCCGTGAGGAACAGGGGAGAGGGCATCACCTGCGCCAACGCAGCCACAGTGCGCTCCTAACCATCGGCAGCGGGCTGTCCAGCCCCTCCAGGCACGTCGCCAATGGAAAATCCTCCAGCAATCCGGCTCCGCCCAGCAACATCCGCAACCAGCAACGCCGCGTCTGAGGAGTGAACTTTGCCGATGACCGACCTCTTCCCGGCGGCACATGCACATCCCGGAAGAACCGCTCAATCACCGCCTCGGGATCGCTCGTCTGCCAGGAAAGGGCCAGCGGATTGCCCTGGAGCAGCACCTGATTCAACCCTTCGATCAGGACAATGTCGTCCGGCAGGCTTCGCAAGCGGTTGTGGCGAAGGTCGAGGTAATGCAAATCCTTGAGCATCCGCACCGTCGGCGGAATACTGCCCAAGGCATTGTGCGCCAGCGTCAAGCTTTCCAGTTGCAATGCCAATGCCTCCTCCGGCCAATCCGCAAATGCATTGTGGCTGAGGCGCAGAGCCCGCAAGGATTCGCATTGCCGCATCTCGGCAGGCAAGTCCTTCAGCTGATTTTCCTCCAAATCCAGCCTCGACAACCGCAGCAATTCACCAATCGCCGCCGGAATCTCACGCAATTGGTTCCCCCTCAGGTTCAACGCCTCCAATCCGCTCAATTCAGCAATCTTCTCCGGCAGGCTCCTGATCAGGTTTCCGCTCAGGTCCAGCACTTTGAGATTTGGCAACCCAAAGATGTCCATGGGGAAATCCGTGAGTCCCCTACCTGCAAGGTAGAGCTCCCCGGTCTCCTCCGGCGCGAGCAATGCATCCTCTAGGTTCCGTGCGATGTACATGAATCGAAATTAGCCCTTCTCAATTAACTTAGCCGCGTGATTGACGATCCATCTAGCAACTTAGACTTTTTCCCCTCCACCTTGGAGCATCGGCCTCTCCACACACCGGAGAAGGTCGAGTTGAAGAAGTATTTCGCTGAATCAGGTGAAAATGAGGGAGAAGGATACAAAGCGAGCCCCTACGCGATCACGCCGGAGCTAGAGAATCTTGAAAAATGGGTCTGGGGCCTGCGCCTATGGGGCAGGGAATGTCTCGTCAAGGCCGGAGTCGCGGCGGTGACCCTGCTGAATGAGGCTTGGGAACGGAATCTGGAAAATGCTGGGGACGATCCTGTGCCGCTTGCCGCCGCGCATGGGGACATTTTGAATCCGGCCGAGGGTATTTCCACTGCGAAGTACTGGGCAGACATTCCGAGCGAGGAGAAAGCCATCCGTGTGTCCGAGCGCGTCAAGCCGTTGCATGAGGCGTGGATGGAGCCGCAGATTTACACCAAGTTGGCGGCTCGACCGTTCATTTGGGGCGGAATCGGAGCACTGAGACTGGTCGAGGCGGTGCTGATCAAGCGTGACCCAGCTGCAAAAGGTGTCGCGGAGGCAGCATGCGGGGCGGCGCGCGTACGCATGATGGCTGGCGAATCGGCGGAAAAGGCAGCGGAAGCCGTGAAAGCCAAGATCATCCTCGACCTGCGTACTTGGATGGGTTACAAGTGGTGATCCCCAGCAGATTTTAGCTAATTCTTACCCCGGCTGTGGAATTGCCCTCCATTGCTCATCCCATCTCATGAGTGTAACTTCACTCATTAATATCTCTGTAAGTCCATGCGAAAGACATCGCGCATTGCATTGGCCATTGTTTCCTTCCTTTTGGCCATCGTGTTCCTTCCAGCCGCATTGCACGGCCAAAAGGGCAAAAGCAAACCTGCCAAGGATCCTGCGGCTGAGCTTACCCAGCTGGTCGAGGGCAGTTTTAATACCTTCAAACCCGCCGGGCTCAGCGTCGCAGTGGTCAAGGATGGCCAAGTCGTCCTCGCCAAGGGTTGGGGCACCGCCAATGCCAGCAATGGCACTCCCGTCACGGGCGGCTCCCTCTTCAACATCGCCTCTTGCAGCAAGGCCTTCACAGCTGCTGCGATCGCCCTGCTCGTCGAGGAAGGCAAGCTCCGCTGGGACGACAAGGTCGTCAACCACCTGCCCGGCTTCCAGATGTCCGACCCCTACATCACCAGCCAACTCACTGTCCGTGACCTGCTCTGCCACCGCAGCGGCCTCGGGACATTCGACGGCGACCTCCTCTGGTACGGCACCAACTACTCCGATGAGGAGATCATCGCCCACCTGCGCTACCTGCCCATCCGTCAAGAGTTCCGCTCTGAATTCGGCTACCAAAACAACCTCTACACCGCCGCAGGGATGATCATCCAAAAGATCACCGGCAAGACATGGTCCCAATTCATCAATGACCGCTTTTTCGCTCCGCTCGGCATGAAATCCAGCTATCCCAGCAACGATGAATTGCCCCAGGGTGCCCCAGTCGCCATGGGACATTTGGAGGGCAAGGTCCAGCCGATGTACGATTATGAGGGTGGCAAGCCAGCTGCTGGGATTTACAGCAGCGTGGACGACCTCACACATTGGGTGCGCATGTGGCTCGACGGCGGAAAATGGGAAGGCAAGCAAATCCTCGATCCCAAAAGCATCCGTACCCTGCTTTCCGGCATGACGCCCATCGGTGTGAGCCCCGTCTGGGAAGGTTGGGGAGTTCACTTCCGCCAATATGCCCTCGGCTGGACCATGTACGACTACGCAGGGCACAAGGTCGCCGAACACAGCGGAGGCATGCCAGGCTATATCTCCAAGGTCGTCCTCGTTCCAGAAGCAGGACTCGGCATCATCGCCCTCAACAACGGCAATGATGGCTCCGTGGACGATGCGGTCAGGTTCAAGGTCATGGACTATTACCTCGGAGGCGGCAAGCAAGACTGGGACAAACTCATGAAGGGCTTCGCCGATCAAGGCGACGCCTATCTGAAGCAGGAGACTGCTACCCGCGAAGCCTCTCGCGTGCCCGGAACCTCGCCTTCGCTGGCATTGGCAGCCTATGCAGGCACCTACTTCGACAAGACCTACGGTGAGACCAAGGTCGAACTCCAAGGCGACAAGCTCTTCTTCACCATGGTCCCCACAAAGGCCCTCTTCAACGGCGAAATGGAGCATTTCCATTACAATACTTGGAAGGTGCAATTCAAGGACCCCTACTTGCCGTTTGCCCTCGTCACATTTGACCTGAACCCCAAGGCTGCTGTCACTGGCTTCAAGATCGACCTTCCCAATGGCGACTTCCACTTCTACCAGTTGGATTTCAAGAAAAAGGCCTAGGGCGGCCAATCGTCTTCGTTTCCTGCCAGTTCCGCGAGGAGTTTGATCATTGCTCGGAGGGCATTGATGGTATCCATGTCCCGATCCATGAGGCGTAGCCGACGCTCCTGTTGGGCGACCAAGCGGCGCAGCCGCCGCATCGAGCTGCGAAGCTGCCGCCCCCAAGCTCCCTTCCCAATTCTGTCATTTGACCACTGTTCCATATTTCCGTCCGCTGCTGGGGTTGTTGATCAGCAGTGACGGTGCGGGAATGGCCTGTCAATCGGGGTGGTGGTGGAAGCTATTTTCGGCGCAAATTGCCTTGCTGCGCCGAAAATAGTTCCACCATTGCCCCGATTTACAGGCCACCTTGGTGCCGGCTCTGCTGGTCGGCGGCCCCGGCTTCGGATACCACCGAACGGTGTCGGATGGCGGATGGGAGGGAGCAACCCTGCGGCTTCGCCACGCACTGCGGTGCGCAGCCGCAGTGTGACATCAGGGCTTTGCCCACATCCGGGGGCGAGTTTTCCACATTTGCCCTCGGGCCACCTGTGGGTTACTTCGAACCCATGCCGTGGGGCTTGGCCCTATATTTGTGTCTTGGTCTGAAAAGAAACTAAAATCGGCCCGGCCAGAGCCACCTGTCCTCGCATGAGCAACATCGCGGAAGCCTGCTTCCAATTGAGCATCGACATCCCGCAGGAGGAGTACGATACCATGGTAGCTGTGCTCTCAGAAATTGGGTTTTATGCATTTGAGGAAACGCCTGCCGAGTTGAAGGCTTTCATCCTCGAAAGCGACTACGACGAGGAGGCTTTCCAGCAGGCTGTATCCGCGTATTTCCCCCACCTCCTCATCACCAAATCCGTGGAGCGCATCGCCCCCAAGGACTGGAATGCAGAGTGGGAAGCCAATTTTCACAGTGTTACGGTCGGCGATTTCTGCGAAGTTCATCCACCACACCGTGAGCCAGACCCCTCCATTCGCCACCACATCATGGTCGCTCCCAAGATGGCATTTGGCACAGGACACCACGCCACCACCTGGCTCATGCTCGATGCTTGTAGCCGGATGGATTTTGATGGAAAGACCGTCCTCGACATGGGTTGTGGGACGGGCGTCTTGGGTTTGCTTTCCCACAAGCTCGGCGCCAAGGCGGTGACCTTGATCGACTTCGACCCTTGGAGCGAGGAAAACACCCGGGAAAATGCCGCCCTGAATGGCATCGCAGACCCCGTAGCAGCAGGACTCGACATTCGACTCGGGGATGTAACCGCCATCCCTTCTCAGCGTTACCAGATTATCTTAGCCAACATCAATAGAAATGTACTGATGGCCGACCGCGATCATTATTTGGCTG
>JAXLVK010000161.1:0-8524 GCA_046329055.1 Bacteroidia bacterium | reverse complement strand
GCGGAAGTTGAATGCGCGGATGTCGTCGAGTCCAGCGATGTGGTCCTTGTGCGGGTGGGTGAACACCACCGCATCTAGGCGCTTGACCTTGAGGCGCAGCATTTGTTGGCGGAAGTCCGGCCCGGTGTCGATCACGATCACCTTGCCGTCCGCCTCCACCATGATGGAGGAGCGCAGCCGGTCATCGCAGGGGTCGCCCGACGTACATACCGGGCAATCGCAGCCGATGACTGGAATGCCCTGCGAAGTCCCCGTCCCAAGGAATGTGATCTTCACAACTTCATCTCCGTTTGCCGGACTTTGTGCAACAGCTTCCGCTCCGCCTCCTCAAGCTCGGTTTCGTCCACCTCCACCTGCCTCAAGATTTCGATCAATGCGGCGACCTTGCTTTCCATGGGGAAAAACTTGTTGATCACCACCACATTCTGGTCCTCGATGATGCAGTAGCCGCTTTTGAAACTGCCCTTTTCGTAACGCACCTTGAAATTCAGGGCCTTGAAGAGGTCCTCGAGCTTTTCTTGGAGTTGTTTCGTGGGTTTCATGGCGGGAAAGCCTTGTTGCGGAGCGAAGTTAGGGAAAATGCGCTGGAAGGAGGCAATGATTTTGGAGGGAAACGATGGCGAAGTAGTAGCCTTGGGATGGCAGGCAATGATGGAAAAACGCCGAAGAATTGCGAGATTGACCCGAAAATCTGGATATGTCCACCGAAATCACTTGGGAAGACCTCGAAGCGCGCCTGCAGGGCTGCATGTTCTTGATCGGGCTCACTTTTGTCGATGAGAACGAGGCCGTGATTGAGCAATACCAAACCTCCGGGCGGTTCAAGGAGTTCGATGACGTCCTGATGCGACTGGAGCGCGAGGACGGAAGCATCTACCAGGTCCCCTACGACCCAGACACGATTGCCTACGCCGAGCCAGGAGAATACCGTGAACGAAGCACAGGTCGCATCATCGTGGATCCCGACTTCATCATCCGGTGGACCATCAACATCACCAAACCGGAAGCCATCGCGGAAATCAAGCAACATGGATTCCTTGCCTAGTTGACAGGTGATAGTGGATAGTGGATAGTGGATAGCGCCAGCGTCCTCAACTGTCAACTGTCCTCTATCAACTATCAACTAGAAAATGCTAGTTTTGCAGCACAAAAAGCACGTAGCAGTATGGGTAATGTAGTCAGCTCGCCTAACGCCTCTGTCGCGATTCCGTTCTCGAAGGAGGTGATCTTGCAGGACTTCCGCACGGCACACCAAAGCCGTCAAGCAAGTTACTTGGGGCGAAAAGAGGTGCTGACCGGGAAAGCCAAGTTTGGCATCTTCGGTGACGGCAAGGAGGTGGCGCAGGTGGCGCTGGCGCATGCATTTGCCAAGGGCGACTTCCGCTCCGGCTACTACCGCGACCAAACGATGGCATTTGCCTTGGGCTATAGCAACGTGAAGGAATTCTTCGCGCAGCTCTACTCGGACACCGACCTGGAAAAGGAGCCTGCATCCGGCGGCCGTCAGATGAACGGGCACTTCGCGACCCGCAGCCTGAACCTGGACGGCTCCTGGAAAAACCTCACCGACATGGTGAACTGCTCCGCCGACATCAGCCCCACGGGTTCGCAGATGCCGCGCCTCGTGGGCCTGGCCTACGCATCCGTGCTCTATCGGCAGCTCGAAGACCTCAAGCAATTCTCCCAATTCAGCCACAATGGCAATGAAGTCGCATGGGGCACCATCGGCAATGCAAGCTGCGCCGAGGGCATGTTTTGGGAGGCGATCAATGCGGTTGGCGTCCTTAAAGCTCCCCTTGTCATGAGCATCTGGGACGATGGCTACGGCATCTCGGTCCCCAACAAATACCAAGTCACCAAGGACAACGTCGGCGAATTGCTGCGCGGCTTCGTGCGCAAGGGCCCCGGCGAGGATGGCTACGAGATGTTCACCGTGCGTGCATGGGACTATGCCGCATTGGTGGACACCTACGAAAAAGCAGCACGGCTCGCCCGCGAGGAACACGTCCCCGTGATCGTGCACGTGATCGAAGTGACGCAGCCGCAGGGGCACTCGACCTCCGGCTCGCATGAGCGCTACAAGACCAAGGAGCGCCTCCAATGGGAGGACGACTTCGACGGCATCAAGCGCATGCGCGAATGGATGATCGCCAATGGCATCGCCACCGCTGAGGAGATGGACGCCATCGAGGCCGAGGACAAGAAACTCGTCCGCAACTGGCAGAAGGACGCTTGGAACGAATTCTGCGCCCCCATCAAGAAGCACATCGACTACCTGACGGGGCTTTTCGACAGCCTGGCAGCCTATTCAAAGCATTCCGACCGCATCCTCGAGGTGCGCAATGGCTTGAAAAACGCCATCGACCCGCTGTACCGTGACCTGATGATCGCCGCACAGCGTGTCATCCTCGTGACCCGCGACGAAAGCGGCCCCGAGCGTCAGAAGCTCCTTGAATGGAAGCGCGAACTGAACGCCCACCAATACGAGGCATTCAGCAGCCACCTGTACAGCGAAAGCCGCGAGGCAGTCCGCCACGTGCCAATTGTGCCGCCGAAATACAGCGACAGCTCACCTACTCTCTCGGGATTCGAGGTGCTGAACAAGTTCTATGAGATCGCATTGGGACGCGACCCGCGGGTGATTGCCTTCGGTGAAGACGTGGGCAAGATCGGCGGCGTGAACCAGAGCATGATGGGCATGCAAGCCAAATACGGCGAGATGCGCGTCACCGACACTGGCATCCGTGAATGCACCATCATCGGTCAGGCGATCGGGATGGCCATGCGCGGCCTCCGCCCCATCGCCGAAATCCAATACCTGGACTACGTCCTCTACGCCTTGCAGATCATGAGCGACGACCTCGCGACCGTGACCTGGCGTAGCAAGGGCGGCCAAAAGGCTCCTGTGATCGTGAGCACACGCGGACACCGCCTCGAAGGCGTATGGCATAGCGGCTCGCCCATGGCAGGCTGCGTGCACCTGCTCCGGGGCATGAACATCTGCGTGCCCCGCAACTTTGTGCAGACCGCCGGCATGTACAATACCCTGCTGCAGAGCGACGAGCCTGCATTGGTGGTGGAGGTGCTGAACGGCTACCGCCAAAAGGAGGTCATGCCAGACAATATGGGCGAGTACACCGTGGCACTCGGCTACCCTGAGATCTTGCGCCAAGGCAGCGACGTGACCGTGGTGACCTACGGTCCGCTCTGCCGACTGACCATGGAGGCTGCCGAAATGCTCTCCGAATGCGGCATCGAAATCGAGCTGATCGACGTTCAGACTTTGCTGCCATTTGACTTGGAGCACCGCATCGTCGAGAGCCTGAAGAAGACCAACCGCATCCTGTTCCTGGACGAGGACGTGCCGGGTGGCATTACCAGCTACATGATGCAAGAGGTGCTGGAGAAGCAAGGTGGTTACTATTGGCTGGACAGCGAGCCCCGTACGCTGGCCGCGCAGCCGCACCGTCCCGCCTACGGCTCCGACGGCGACTACTGGAGCAAGCCGAATGTCGAAGACATCTTCGAGTGCATCTACGACATGATGCACGAGGCCGATCCGGGGCGCTTCCCGATCTTCTATCGTTGATTGACTCGGATTAGAATACAATCGGCCCTCCACATGGAGGGCCGATCGCTTTTCTTGCACTATTGTCCTTTCTGAGAAGGTCAGTTGAAGATCAATCCAAATCGCAGGGTGAAGCGGTTGTGGAAGCTGTTCTGAGTGACTTCGTGGACGAAGACATCGTTGCCATTCCAAAACTGCTCATCGTAGCGGCTTTTCAGCATCTGGAAACGATAGCCTCCAGACATGATGATGCCGACATTTTGCCCTGTGAATGCGCGGAAACCAAAGGATGCGCCCGAGGTGAAGCCGCCGTAGTTGCGGGAATTCAAGTCCTCTCCCCACCAATTGACGAAGTTGTTGCTCTTGCCCGAGATGGTGTAGCCTGCGAAGGCTTCAGCAAATGGGGTGCTGCCATTCTTCGTCAAGTTGTATTGGAAGTTGGCGGTGATGGGCATCTTGCCAGCACCCTCCATGTACTCCACGCCCAATCCGAGTCCGGTCATGACATGGGGGTTCCATTGCCAGCCATTGACGGTGTAGAGGCCCGGATTGACGCGCAGCCATCCATTGTTCCCAAACATGAACCCCATGGAGGTGATGTTGTAGTATCCCTTGTTCTTGAAGGCGATGGTTTTGGGGGTCGAGATCTTGGCAGCTGCCGATCCGCCTCCCGCAGTCACTACCTCGGATGCAGGAAATTCATACACCTTGCCCTCTTCCGTCTTGATCTTCACGTGGTCACCCACGATGTACTCGATGATGGTGCCCCGGATAAAGGATCCATTTTTGAGGCGGACGATGTCATTTTGGGCTGTGCCGTACAATGCCACCATGGTGAAGAGGCAGAGCAGGGAGAGAATGCGCAGGTGTTTCATGAGGGATTTGGATTGAATATTTGGTGAAATCAGTGGTGAGCAGGGATCAGGCTCAATTGCGAGATGTGCTGCAGATCGGCGTAGCTGTATTGGTAGATGCCTTCCTCGGCGGTCATGACCAGCACTTGGTTGGTGGGGATCACGTCGGCGGTGGTGATGCCCTGGAATTGGCTGATCAGGTGCTGCGGGATGGTGGACAGGTCGGTTTTGTCATAGACCTTGAGACCATCCACGCCGTCGCAGAGGAAGAGGGTATTACCATCCAAGCCGAGACCTTTGGGATTGGTCATGTTGAATTGGAACTCCAGGTAGGGCATGGTCATGTCGGAGATGTTGATGACCTCCAGCGCGTTCACACTGCCGCCGCAGTTACGGCCGGTGCTTAGGGTCACGAAAGCCCTGTTGCCTTGGACGACGACCGGGTCGCATGCAGTGAAGTGGGCGTACTCGCTGACATAGGTGGGGTTGCTGGGATCATGGACATCGTAAATGAGCATGCCGCTGGTGGTGCCGATGTACAGGTAGCCTTCAGCGGGAAATGCCGTCTCAGCCATGCGGGTGAGGGCGAGATCCTTGGTGTGGACCATGCCTTCTTGGATGTCAAACACACCCAGCTGCCAAGACTCGATGGTGTAGAGGATGTGGTCCACGATGGCGAAGCGCGCGGTGCTGCCTGCCATGCCGATGCCAGAGGCGAAGTTGCTGGTGGCAATGAGGCCGCCACCGTCGATCATGGGTCCTGCAAAGCTCTCCAACATGCCACGATTGGCAAGCACTTCGTCCTGAGTCTTTTCCAGGGTCCATCCGGTGACCACGCCCTGGGTGGGATCGATCTCGACCATGGGATAGGCTGAATTGTAACCGGGCAGGTAACCATGGTTGTTGAATTCGAAGACATCATTCACCCGACCCACAAGATGGGGCTGGCTGGGATTGCTGATATCAAATGCCACCAAGTCGGTATAGCTGTCCAGGTACATGATGTCGTTGCGGACGGCGATGTCTTGGTTCGCGAGCACCGGGAGGAAACCCAGATTTGCCGGGGCAGCGGGGTTGGTATTGTCGAAGATGTGGACACCTTGCAGAAAGTCATTGACGATCAGCAGGTTTTCGTAGAGATAGATTTTGCCAGGATTCTTGAGGTCGCGGGGAGCCTCGAAGTTGATGGCTTGGGCGCGCCATGTCGCGGTTTCAGTGTACACCGGGACGTTGGCCATATAGACCTTCACCGTCTTGTCAGCGCAGCTTGTGGCGATAAGGGCGGTCAGGAGCAGGGTGGGAAGGATGAACCTAAGTCGTTTCATATCTCTTAAAACAAATGTGATGTTTTTTTCTGAATTCTAAGCCATTGATGCACTCCGAATTGCATGGGTTGGAACGGGCTTGGAAAATTTTGACTATATTTTGGGATCAATTGAAACGTCGGTATGGTTTCCAAAGTTTTGCGCCAATTGTCAGGCACTTGCCTGCTTGCTTGCCTTCCATTGCTCTCCTTCACTCAGCCGTTTTTGGACGCCTGCTTCAATTCCCCTGCCGTGGGAACGAGCTTTGCGGGCACTGCCAACGTCTCCAATTCTGACTCGGACCTGCTGCGATGGACCGGCTCCAACTGGACGGGGTACTGGGCATTGGCGAATGTGACCCTCACCCCTCCCGGCGCGACGGTGGGGATGCGGGCAATCTGGAGCGGCGATGCCACCGTCTGGACCACAGGCGGTGAAGGATTCGGGCTGCGGCTCACGACTCCCACCGTATCGGGAACCACCTATACCTTTGCATTCTACCGCGTGTCCCATGGTTATGGGCAGGATGGCACCTTTGCACCAGCGCTCTATACCAATACAGGCGGGACATTTGGCACACTCTATGGCAATATCCCGACCGTGGGCACGAGCTGGGCAAACTCCAACATCAGTTTCACAGCCTCCGTTTCCGGCCATACCTTCGTCTATTTCCACAATTCGAGCGGCTCAGGCATGTTCCTGGGATGCACCACGGCAATCCTGCCCATGGCATTCAGCGGCTTGCGCGCCTACCCGGCGGATGCCGCGATCGACCTGGAGTGGCAGGTGAATGACGAAACCAATTACGCCTGGCATGTGGTGGAAAGGGCTACCGACGGTGTGGCATTTGAGGAAGTGGGGCGTGTTGCCTCTGTCAAGGCCGGCGGAGAGGGTCATCATTATGAATTCCGCGACGCAGACCCCGCATTGGCGCCTGCGGTCACCTATCAATACCGCATCCGTTCAGTGGATCAAGACGGGTTGGAGGCATATAGCCCGGTCGTCGAGGCCAAACTGGCAGCTCAGAGCAGTTTCTTCGTGGAGGTAGCGCCCAATCCGGTCGTGGGTGGGTCAGCTGCCGACATCGCCTACTTCGCCGATGGAAATGGGCAAGGCGATTGGCAAGTCACTGATATCCAAGGCCGCCTCATCCTCCAAGGCATGACCGACGCAGTATCCGGCAAAAACCAATTTGAAGTTCCGACGGACCGCCTCAGCCCTGGCTGCTACCAAATCCGGCTCCGGATTGGACAAAAGGCTGGATCGGCTCGCATCGTGGTGCGATAAGATCTGCCCTCACCCTCAAGGCGAAATCCTAATACCGACCTGACCCGATGGCCAAACCATGCGGCTGGTCCGAGAGGTTGTCTTGCGAAGACAAGTAATTGAAGCGGTACCTTTGAACATAGAAGGACACCCTGGGGACGAGGGCAAAGCGCATCCCTAAGCCGACGTTTCCGCTGAGGTAGTTGCCGGCGGGCGCTTTTTGACGTTGCGGCGAGGCTGACGAGAATCCCGGGGAGGATGCATCGGAAACAGCCTGCATGCCCAAGCCAAGGTCACCTTTCAGCCCTGCGGTGGCATAGGCACCCAATCGCTTGCCCAGGGACACATTGTAAGTTCCACCCAGGTTCAACCCCAGATAGTGCCGCGTTAGGTCCACTCGCCAAAGTTGCGCACTGCTGGCGAAATCCATGTAGCTCCGCATCCTCGTGTAAACAAGCCCTGCCGTGAGACCGAACCGCTTACCCAGTGAGTGATCCAATGAGAAACCAACGGAAACGGGCGGGAGGTAGTTCTGTACAGGTACCTCTTGATTGCTCCTTTCCTCGGTTACCGAGAGCGGGATAGCGCTCAGACCAAACGAGTCCACGCCGCCAAACTGATCGTAGGAATTGGCTTCCATGATCCTGGGGCTGGGCGCGCCTACCGATGAGCCAGCCTGTGCATAGAGGTTGGCCTCCGCGGATGCTGCCTCCTCCTCTTCATGCACCACAGGCAGCTCGGCCCATCTCGGGTCGTTCATGCGCTCGATCTCGGCGTTCAGCGACTGCTGCTGGGTGACGCGGCGCTGGATTTCGCGGAAATTGAGTGGCAGGGTGGAGAGACGGCGGGCATCGAGTAGGTTCAGGGATGCGAACGCGTTGCCTGCGAAGGTTGTGGGGTTGGTAGAGTTGTTGGCAGAGGAGAGGTTTTTGGGTGAATGATTGGAGGGGGATTTGGGATCGCGGTGGCCTCGGTCAGGTCGGGTGTTGGCAGCAAGGCCACCCTGGCGAGGATCGTTGGTGCGGTTGTGCGGCGTTGCTTTGGGGCGGTCATCGGAATTGGAACCGGGGACTTGGGCATTGGAGGAGGCGTCCGCGAGGTTCATGGAGCTGGCATTTGCGCCATGTCCGGCGCGGTGCGCATCGTGGAAAGCGACGAGGTCACCGCCGATTCCGCTGTTGATGTCCCAGCAAGACTCGGCGAGGTGCATCGCGGGTTGCGCCTCGGGCGTACCGGAAAGCATCCAAGTCAGGCCTGCGACCAATGCCACGCTGGCTGCGGCGCTCCAAACCCAGACACGGCGACGCGTCGCTGGATGAAGCGCTGCCACGATTCCGCGCCAGACCCTCGGATTCGGCTCCCAGGTGAATGCACGGAACTTGGCACCCAAGGGCCTGTCCGTCGGCGTGTCGGCGATGCGGTCCCAAACGGCGTCGCTGGGGCTCTGTTCAAAGCCCTCGAACTTGTCCCGGAGACTGCCGCGTTGTTCAGAATGAGGTTCCACGTACTTTCCTTTCTTCCTTTTCGATTTT
>JAXLVK010000160.1:0-8544 GCA_046329055.1 Bacteroidia bacterium | reverse complement strand
ACATCAGCGGAGCGAACTCCACAGATGCCTCCGGGAAGAAGGGCAAACAGAAGCGGACAAGGCCGTAGGTACCCATTTTCAGCAACACACCTGCCAGAATCACAGAGCCAGCTGTCGGAGCTTGGGTGTGGGCATCGGGCAACCAGGTGTGCAGCGGGAAGAGCGGAACTTTGATCGCGAAAGCCAATGCAAATGCCGCAAAAAGCCATGTCTGCGCACCCAGCGGGATGTTCGCATTCAGGATGGCGTGGTAATCCGTGGTGAAGAGGATGCTCGGGCCATCAGGATAGAGCAGGTTGGCCTCCGGAGCGGCTTGGATCGCCACCCAGATGATCGCAACCAGCATCAGCAATGAGCCCACGAGGGTGTAGAGGAAGAATTTGATGGACGCGTAAATCCTGTCCTTGCCGCCCCAGATGCCGATCAGGAAATACATCGGGATGAGCACCATCTCGAAGAAAATGTAGAACAGCACCAAGTCCAGCGAGAGGAAGAAGCCGATCACACCCACTTCCAGCACCAAAAGGAGCGCGTAGTAGGCCTTTTCCAGCTTGTCCACCGATCCCCACGAGAAGAAAATCGTGAGCGGGAACAGGAATGTCGTCAACAGCAGCAAATAAATCGAAATGCCGTCAAGACCCGTGATGAACTTGATGTCCAGCCCCGGAATCTTGAACCACCAGTCTCCGACGGAGAAAAGCACATAATTGTTCATGGTGGAGTTCGCCTTCCCTGCCAATTCAGCAGTAGCAAGCGCGGAATGGTCCATATAGTAGATATAGACCAACACGGACAACACCATGGGGATGCAGGAAGCGAGCAAGGCGAAGACCTTGGACTGCTTCTTGTCCATCATCAAGACGAACGGGATCCCGATGAGGGGCGCCACGATCATCAGATTCATCAACAAATTCGCTGTATCAGCCGACATACTGAAATTCGATTTTCTGATCGAGGCGGCAAATTAAACAATGTGATTTGGATTGCGAAATGTGATTTGAGGCTCTCTCACTCCCTCACATAAATCCGCCGAACCCGCTGCGAGATCCCCGTCAGAATCTCATAAGAAATCGTGCCGCACCAGGCCGCAACCTCCTCCACCGAGATGAAATCACTTCCCTGCGCCCCCAGCAGCACCACCTCGTCCCCCGATTGCACCCCAGCGATCCCCGTCACGTCCAGCATGAGCATGTCCATGCACACCCGCCCAATCACCGGGGCGCGCTGCCCCTGCACCAGGAACCGCCCCACTCCATTGCTCAGGCTCCGCCGAATCCCATCCGCATACCCGATCGGCAATGTCGCGATCCGCGCATTCCCCGCAGTCCGCTCGCTGCACCCATATCCAATCGGCGTGCCCGCCGCATATTCATGCACCTGCGTCACCACGGTATGCAAGCTCCCAATCTCCTGCAGGTCAATCTCTGCCCCCGCAAACGGCGGCACCCCATACAATCCGATCCCCAGCCGCACCATGTCCCAGGCATATTCCGGAAACCTCAGCACTCCGGCGGTATTGCAGATATGCCGCAGCGGCGGCTGGTCAAATGCCACATTGGCCGTCAGCTTCCCAAAAAAATCCAGGAACCGCCGCGCCTGTTCGTGGGTATGCGCATCCAAATCCGGGCTGTCGGCACTTGAAAGATGGCTCAGCACCGTCTCCACATCCACCCCCGGCTCCGATTTGAGGAAATCAATCAGGTCCTGCACTTGTTGCCAGTCCCAGCCAAGCCGTCCCATGCCCGTATCCACCTTGATATGGACCGGGAATCGCCGCTTGCCCATATGCCGCCCAGTTGCGATGTATTGCCTCAGAAAATCCAGTCCATACACCTCCGGCACCAAGTCAAACCGGTACAGCTGCTCGATGCTTTGCAGGTCGGCATTCATGACCATGATGGGCACATGTATGCCCCGGGTCCGGAGGCTGATGCCCTCGCTTGTATAGGCGACCGCCAGCTGATCCGCGCCCTCGCGCACCACCGCCTCCGCGATCTCCCAGGAGCCGCTTCCGTATGCAAATGCCTTCACCATGGCCATCGTGCGCGTCTCACGGGGCACCCGCGCCCGGAATTGCCGGAAATTGTGGGCGAGGGCGTTCATGTTCACCTTGAACCAGGTCGCGGTCGCGCGGCGGCTCAGGTAGGGGATGAGTCGGTCGAGCCCAAACCGGCGGGCACCCTTGAGCAGGACTGTCCGGTTGCGGAAGCGCTCGTAGTCAAATGCCTCGATCAATGCCTCCGTGCTGGGATAGCTCGCGATCCACGGGACCTCGGCCAGCATCCTGTCGAAGACTGGACCCACCACCACGATGTTGTCAGCGCCGAGGGTCATCACTGCCATGTCGAGGATCTCGCGCTGCACCTGCTCCTGCGCGTGGCCTTGGTGATCCATGTCCGTGAGGATCAGCGTGCGGCCCGCGTGGTACCGTTCCGCTGCTAGGCGGGAGAGGGCGTTTTTGACGGAGCTCAGGTCGGCATTGTAGGCGTCGTTGATGATGGTGATCTCGGGATTGTCCGTGATCATCTCCATCCGCATGGACACCGGACGCAGCAGGGGGAGGCGCTCAGCGATCTGGGATTGGTGGATGCCGAGCAGCCGGGCGATGGTCACCGCGAGGGCGGCATTGTGGAGGGCGGCTTCGCCGGGGAGGGGAACCTCGATGAAGGCGACCTCCTCTCCGTGGAGCAATGTAGCCTTGGAGCCGGAGTGCTCGTGTTGGATGTCGGTGACTTGGTAGGCATTGCCCTCGGACTCGCCGACGGTGATGAGGGAAAATCTTCCGGCAGCCTCTGCCTTGCGCAGTGCGGAGCGCACCACCGGATTGGAGGCGTCCGCGATCACAGATTGGCAATGGGCGAAGAGGGCGAGTTTTTCTTGGAGCTTCTCGTCAGGATGGGCGAATCCCTCGGCGTGGGCATCGCCGAAGTGGGTCAGGACCCCGAATTGCGGACGGATCATTTGCTCCAGCCGCTGCATTTCGCCCCGTTGGGAGATGCCTGCCTCGATGATGGCGAGGTCGTGTTGGGGGCCCATTTGCAGCAGGGAAAGTGCCACTCCGATCTGACTGTTATAGCTCTGCGGGGACTTCACGACCACGAATTCATCGCCGAGCAAGGTGACCAGCCATTCCTTAACGGTGGTCTTGCCATTGCTGCCCGTGATGGCGATGACGGGGTAGGCAAATCGGTTCCGGTGCGCTGCGGCGAAGGATTGTAGGGCCGCAACAGTGTCTGGGACCAAAATAGCGCTGGCATCGGGCGGCAGGGACTTTGCATTGGATACCAGAAAATGCCGGACACCCCGCTCATAAGCCTTGCCGATGAAGGCGTGGCCATCCCGAATCGGCCCTTTGATCGCCACGAACAGCGTCCCTTGGCCCTCGTGGATCTGCCGGGTGTCGATCTCCGCCTCGTTCAGCAGTGCAGAGGAGGAGTTTCCAATCAATGTGGCCTCAGGCCCTATCAAATGGGCAATCTCAGCGAGGGTGTATTGGAAGCCGCTCATCGTATTCCGGGCGAATTTCGTGAAAAGCTGGAGAATCGGGCGGTCGAATTCTCATGGACACCATTGCGCCACCCATACGACAATTTGAACCTTCTAATCTGCCGGGAGGACGGCTCCAACAGATTTATGCCTATCTTCCAGCCTTGGAAGAGAAACCCGGTCGATGGACCGAAAACAAGTTGAGAAAATGAGAAAAACCGCCTACACATCCCTTCTCTTACTTTGCCTCTTGCCGGTTTGGACATGGGCGCAAGGCCCAGAGCTCAAGCTCCGAAACGGCTCCATTACGCTACCTGACAACGCTGCGGCGTTTGCCCAAGAATTCCAGCCCCATCGCGACCAGCTATTTGCCGGACGCTACTACCTCGTGGTGCAGTTCAGTGCCATCCCCTCCCAGACCGAGCGCCTCGCGATCGAGCGGGAAGGTGTCCGCCTGATCGAATACCTGCCTGACAATGCCTACATCGCCTCCATTCCGCAGGGCTATGACCTCCAGAAGCTCGTGTCCCGTGGTGCCCGCAGTTTCCAGTTGCCCAATGACCGGATCAAATTTTCCAAGGACCTGTTCCAAGGCAATTACCCCGATTGGGCCATGTCGGGCAGCAAAATCGAGCTGAATGTCATGCCCTACCGTGACGTGTCGCCGGATGCCATTTCCACTGAGCTCGACAAATACTACGATGTCCTGACCGAGGTCAAGCATCCCCGGCTCATCCGTCTCCAAGTCGAGACCAGCCGCCTGTTCCATCTGCTGCAATTCCCCTACATCCAATACATCGAGCCGATCGAGCCTGCTTCCACGCCGGACGATTATGCTGGACGTAGCCTTCACCGCGCGAATGCCATCAACACCGACTACGCTGCTGGCCGCCATTACGATGGCACCGGCGTAACTGTGGGCTTGGCAGATGATGGGTCGATTGGCCCACACATTGACTTTACCGGGCGTGTCACCCAGTTTGCGACATCGAACAATGGCAACCACGGTGACATGACGGCGGGCATCTTCTTCGGTGCAGGCAACCGCGAACCCAAGATCAGAGGACATGCAAGCGGTGCCATGGTTTACTACTGGGACATCGGCACCTATACCCATATCGTGGATGCCGTCCAGCACTTCAATCAATATGGTGTGATCCTCACCTCCACCAGCTACAGCCAAGGCACAGGCGGCGTGTACAATGCCAGCGCCCAGACCGTTGACGACCAGATCGACAACAACCGCCAATTGGTGCACATGTTCTCCGCTGGAAATGCAGGCTCCGCCGACCACGGCTACGGCGCCGGACCCGGATGGGCCAATATCACCGGGGGCTACAAGGCCGCCAAGAGCGTGATCACCTGCGGTGACATGAACAACAATGGTGTCCTCGAAAGCACCAGCTCCCGCGGCCCTGCCGACGACGGTCGCATCAAGCCGGACATCTGCACCAACGGCTTCGGTCAGCTCTCCACCGACGAGAACAATGCCACCCAGACGGGCAGCGGTACCTCTGCGGCAGCTCCTGGTGTTGCGGGTTGCGTGACCCAGCTCTACCATGCCTACAAAAGCCTGAACGGTGGCCAAAACCCCGAGTCTGGCCTGATCAAGGCATGCATCCTCAACACTGGCGAGGACGTGGGCAATGCAGGTCCCGACTACAAGCATGGTTGGGGCCGTATGAACGCCCTCCGTGCTGTGCGTGTCCTCGAAAGCAACCGCTACCTCAAGGATTCCGTCACCCAAGGTGCGACCCGCACCCATACCCTGAACGTGCCCGCTGGTACCATCGAGCTGCGGGTGATGGTGTATTGGACGGACTACGCAGGCAACCCCGCTGCCGCCAAGGCATTGGTGAATGACCTGAACATCCAAGTCACCGCTGGCAGCGTGTACAACCCTTGGGTGCTCGACGAAAGCCCCAACGCGACTGCCCTGAACACACCCGCTGTGCGCGGCATCGACGACCTGAACAACATGGAACAGGTCACCATTGCCAACCCGCCCGCAGGCAATGCGACTGTGACCGTGAACGGCTTCGCGGTGCCCCAAGGCCCGCAGACCTACTGGCTCGTGTATGAATACGTCCAAGCAGGTGTCGAAATGACCTACCCCATCGGCGGTGAAGGCTTTGTTCCTGGCGAGACCGAGAAAATCCGTTGGGATGCATTTGGCACCTCGGGCAACTTCACACTCGAATACAGCACGAACAACGGCACCAACTGGACCACCATCACCTCCGCTGCCAGCTCCACTGCCCGGACATTTGACTGGACTGTGCCAACCAACGTGACTGGACAGGCCCTGGTGCGCGTCTCCGCTGGCGCCTACAGCGATGTGAGCGATGCGAACTTCACCATCGCCCGCCTGCCCAGCAACATCCAGATCACCTACATCTGCCCCGACTCCATCGGCATCCAATGGACCGCTGCAACAGGTGCCACCGGCTACGAAGTGAGCATCCTCGGTGCCAAATACATGGACTCCGTGGCCACCAGCACCACCACGAGTGCCGTGATCCGCAACCAGAACCCCAACGTGGACCATTGGTACAGCGTTCGCTCCCTGCAGGGCAATGGCAAAGGTCGCAGGGCCATCGCGGTCTTCCGTGCGGGCGGCGTCTTCAACTGCACCGTCCCCATTGATGTGGCAGCGACTTCCATCCTGAGCCCCGGCTCCGGCACGATTTCCAGCTGTCAATCCAGCGCGACCAACCCGGTCACCCTCCGCATCACCAACAATGGCACTTCCTCTGCAAGCAATATTCCTGTGGCCTACCGCTTCAATGGCGGCCCTGTGATGAACGAGACCTTTGCAGGTCCCCTCGCTACTGGAGCGAGCGCCAACCACACATTTGCCAGCACCGTGAACCTGAGTGTCGCCGGCACCTATACTTTGGATGCATGGGTGAACATGGTGGGCGACGGCAACCACTACAATGACAGCTTGTCGCAAACCACGACCATCGTCACTGGAGGTGCAGTCGTGACCTTGCCGCAAACGCAGAATTTCGAGGCGCTGCCCACTTGTGCCACCACCAGCGATTGCGGGGCAACCGTCTGCAACCTCGGCACATCCTGGACCAATGCCACCAACGGGTCCGACGATGACATCGACTTCCGCGTAAGCAGTGGCGCCACACCGAGTGCCAACACCGGACCGGATGTGGACCATACCCTCGGCACCGCCCAAGGCAAGTACGCCTACCTCGAAGCATCCACCTGCTTTGGAGCCACCTCTTACATGACCTCCCCCTGCATCAACCTGGCTGGAACCAACGCTCCGCAACTGAGCTTCTGGTACCACATGTATGGCGCCAACATGGGCGAGCTCCACGTGGACGTTTCCAGCAACGGTCAATGGACCATGGACGCGATGACCCCCATCAGCGGCGACCAAGGCAACCTCTGGCGTCAGGCCACGGTGAACCTTGCCCCGTTTGTCGGTACGATCATCAATGTCCGCTTCCGCGCCGTCACAGGCACCGACTTCACCAGCGACATCGCCTTGGATGACATCGGCCTGCTGGAAAGCAGCGCGGCACCCGTCGCCAACTTCGTGGGCTCACCCCTCACGACCTGCCCCGGCAACACCGTCACCTTTACCGATCAGAGCTTGAACAGCCCGACCTCATGGGCCTGGACGATCAGCCCGACGACCTTCTCGTATGTGGGTGGCACATCGTCCACTTCGCAGAATCCGCAGGTCTCTTTCTCGGCGGCAGGCACCTACACCGTGACCCTGATCGCCACCAACTCCTTCGGCAACAATACCAGCACGCAGACCAACTACATCACCATCACCAATGGTGCTGTGCCGACGGTGACGGAGGATTTCCAAGCCTCGTTCCCGCCGTCTGGTTGGACGATCGCCACTGGTGGCGGAGCGCTGACTTGGAGCCAATCTGTGACCGTCACAGGAGCCGCAGGAACACAGACGCTCGCCGCCTACGTCGAGAACTTCACCTTGAACAATGTCGGTGCTGAGGACAAGCTCGCCATGATGCCGATCGACTTAACGAGCCTGAGCACTGCGTCGATGACCTTTGACGTGGCGTATGCCCGATTCAGTGCCACCCTCTGGGATGGTCTGCGGATCGATGTGAGCACCGATTGCGGCAACACTTGGCCGAATGTCGCCTACTTCAAGGAGGACACGGTCCTCGCGACGGTGGCTGACCAAAACGGCAACTGGTTCCCGAGCGCTGCTGGCGATTGGCGCCACGAGACTGTGGACCTCACGCCTTATGCAGGACAACGCATCATGGTCCGTTTCGTGAACATCAATGGATTCGGCAACAACCTGTTCATTGACAACATCAACTTGAGCAATGCAGTGGGCATCGCGGGATCATTGGCGCAGCTTGGCCTCCAAGTCTGGCCGAATCCCAGCAACGGCCTCTGCCAAGTCGCGGTGAGCAGCCTCCCTGCCACTCCGACCCGCTTCGAACTCGTGGACCTCGCTGGCCGTTCGCTCTGGAACACCACCGTGCAAGGCGATGGCCATGCATGGCAAGGTGCGATGGACTTGCGCAGCCTGGCTCGGGGCATCTACTACCTGCGTGTCTCCACTGATGGATTCCGCGGCGTCACCAAGGTTGTGATCGAATAACCCATCCTTGTGTAACCCTTCAAGGCCCGCCGGGAATTGCCCGGCGGGCCTTGTTCTTGATGGCGGGGCTGGGTACTCGGGGTGTCTGGTCAGGAAAACTGCGGCATGACCCGAAAATTATTTTTCTAAGCCTATTCTTATAATGCGCTGTGAATGAATGGATTGATCTGGCGTGTCGCCGGGATTCGCGTCCATCCAGCCGATTTTCCTCAAAAAATTCTCGAAGTGCATTGGGGGATGTGGCAGGAGCCGCTGTATTCAGTGTAGAGTTTGCGATTAGATTCTAGAAAAAGATATACAAGAATTAGGGTAAGCAATTTTTTTGATGGACGAGACTTGGGCCGCAACAGCGGCCCAAGTTTTTTTTAGTTCCTGCCATCAAACCGCTCCGCAGTGGTTTCAGCATTCGCATAGACACCGCGACCGCTAAGGGCTTGGGAAAGGGT
>JAXLVK010000016.1:0-78141 GCA_046329055.1 Bacteroidia bacterium | reverse complement strand
AATAGAATGGTCGGAGATCGCCTTTGAAGACTTTGAGCGAATCTACAAGCACTGCACAACTGCTGGCAATGCATCAGGTTCTCGAATTCCAGAAGAATGGTCACAGCATCCAGCCTGAAGGGCCAGTGTGCCAGTTCCAACTTTCGATCCGGTAGGAGCTCAGAGCTTCCCACGCCGCGCCACAGGACTTGCGGAAAACGCCCCCATTGCACATATTTACACTTATGAAAGTCGTGGACAATCTATCGGACATGAAGTTGCGCCTTACCCAGCAGTTGCTGGGGATAGAGGACGTGGACATCTTGGCGGAGGTACAGGCCATTCTGGATAGGGCAGACCGAGGCGATTGGTGGGACGAGCTCACTCCAGAGGAGCAAGCCGGGCTGGACGAAGCTGACCGACAGCTAGACGCAGGGGAGTCCTTTACGAACGATGATGTGACCGCAAAGGTCAAGGAATGGATCAAGAAATAATCTGGTCCAAGAGAGCCGTCAACAGTCTTGAGAAGCTGATGCCCTATCTTGCTGACCAATAAAGAGCAAAGACATCATGCACTGCAAAATGAACAGGCCCGGGTTTTGACTTCAAAGCAAAAAGTCCCTGCCATCGAAGTCACGAACGGGTATTATTACCTGCGAGAACTGCCCCAAGAGTCGCTCACGGCTAAATTGCCGCTCCAAAGTCAAAACCCCATTCGACAGTTTGGCCCCTTGCCAGGCAAGAATTGTACTAACTTCGGCACGAAACAAAGGAATGATGAAAATCCAAAACCTGCTTGGAAATCGCCCATTGGCGATCCAAATCTTGGTCGCAATCGGATGCATGGTGTGCTTCATGGGTGCCACTGGGTATTGCCAGTCCACGGTCAGCGGGGGGCCGCTGGGTGGATCACGCTATGACTACGGAAGACGGATCGCCCACGATGGGAGCGATGCTGCCTACGTCCTCGGGGAGTTCCGGGACTCGGCGGACATGGATCCGGGAGTAGGTGTGTACAAGGTACACGCCGCCAAGTACCAAGACATCTATCTATCCAAATACAGCAGCCAAGGGGCCTTGCAGTGGGCCTTCGCGCTGGGTGACACCTTCAAGACGGACAGTGCCAAGGGCGTATCCGTGGGTCCGGACGGCAACGTGGTGATCGGCGGGCAATTTTCAGGGACGATAGATGCGGATCCGGGATCCGGTGCCAGCCTCTTGACAGGGGTGGCGGACTCCACACAATGGAACAGCTTCATCGCGAAGTACAGCGCATCGGGGCAGCACCTCTGGGCCAAGCGCATCGGAAATCCAGGCCAGGTTTCCTCGATCCAGCAACTGCTGGTCGATGACCAAGGGGCGATCTTGGTGGTTGGCAGTTTTCGGGGGCTGGTGGATTTCGACCCGGGGCCTGGGACTGCGATCTTGAACACGGGAAGCTCGGCGGCAGGATGGATCGGGAAATACGATGCCAGTGGCAACCTCTTGTGGGTGTCCGCCTTGCTGCCGAGCGGCACCAACAAGGCAGTGCCGATCAACATGGCGCCAGACAATCACGGGAACACCTTCGTCACGGGCTATTTCACGGGGACGGTCGATTTTGACCCGGGTCCTTCGATTTCCAACTTGACTGCAAGCGCCGGAGCAGATGCCTTCATCATGAAACTGACCAGTGCGGGCCAGTTGGGGTGGGCATACCCCATCGGTGGATCGGGTTTCCAATCGGGCACGGCAGTCGCCTACAATGGTGTGGGTGGGGTGTACTTCGGAGGGGACCTCGCCGGTGGCCAAACGGATTTCGATACTGGGCCCTGGCAGCATATCCAGCAAAGCGGAAGCGTGACCGGCCAAACCAATGGATACTTGGCCTTTTATGACAGCACAGGAGTTTACCGGTGGGTCGGCGTATTTGCTTGTGACACCATGTCCCAGGTGGTCAGCTTGCGCAGTGACTCTGCGAGAGGTGTGGTGGTAGGAGGAAACTTCCAGGGCAACATCGACTTTGATCTCACTACCTCCCTCCAATTGGGCTACTCGAATCATGTGGACATGTTTGCCGTTCGCATCGGAGTCTTGAAGGGCATGTCATGGGGAGGGCAGATGGGAGGGCCATTTGATGACCGGCTGTGCGACATGGATTGTTCGCCGAGGGGCAAGATTTTCAATACGGGCAACATTGTCGGAACTGTCGACCTCGACATCACCCCATCGACCTATCAAGTCACTGCCGATGGCGGATCAGATGGCTTCGTCTCGGTGAACACCGTTTGCCAATCCTCGCTTGGACAGGTCTATTCGGCATACTCATGCCATTACTATTATTGGTTGATCACTGGGCTCGTCTTCAATGAATCTGGGGTCTGGTTCAAGATCTACCCCAATGACGCGGGCTGCGATTCCACGCTGACCTTGTACCTGACCCTGGGCGATATAGACACCACTGTCTCCATTGTATCCGGACAACTCACCGCCTTGTCTCCAGGGGACCAGTACCAGTGGCTGGATTGCAGCAATTCTCTCTCGCCCATCCCTGGCGCGACGAGTCAATCCTTCACGCCTTCTGCGGTAGGGAGCTATGCAGCGGCGATCACATTGGGTGATTGCGTGGATACGACATCCTGCCACACAGTGACGGCGCTTGGAGCAGCAACGGGCCATCAGCAGGACATCATGATCCACCCCAATCCTGGCACGAGATGGTTCATTGTGTCGGGTGAGCTGAATGATGCAAGGATCGAGGTGGTCGATCTCTATGGCAGGCCAGTAGGCAAGGTCACAGGACGACATGTGGATTTGGAGGGGCTCGCAGCAGGCACTTATTGGGTTCGCGTCCAAGGTTCTGGGGGCAGCAGATCGCTGCCTATCAGGCTATTACCGCAGCAATGAATCGGCAGCTGCCTTCCAGTGCCACTGGAAGAAATAGGTCATCGACGCAGATGGCCTGCAGATTCATGAAATAGCCATGCCTAAAGGCGCGGCGATCCATTTGTTGGGCAAGGATGTAAAATGGGATTAATCTGGAGGAAGCGGAACCACTGATTCACCCCAACCGAGCAGGAATCGTCACCACAAACTCCGCCCCCTTCCCGCGCTCAGAGGTCAGCTTGACCTCCCCCTTCAGCTGCGTGACCAGCAACCGGATGATCGACAGCCCGAGGCCATTGGACCCCTCGCCGCCCGTCGGGCGCGCACTCAGGCGCTGGAATTTTCGGTACATCTTCTTCTGGTCATCGGGGCTGAAGCCGGGGCCCTCGTCCTTCACCGAAAACCAGACTTGATTCCCCGACTGCCCGCAGGCGAGATGGACCGTCGTACCGGAGGGGCTGTACTTGATGGCATTGCTGACTAGGTTGTCGAATACCCGGGAGACAAAGCTCTTGTCGGAATGCACCAGAATCGCTGACGCGGGCGCCTGATAGTCGAGGGTGATGCGCTTCTTGGCGGCGGATTCCCGGATGCTTGCGATCTGGGTGGTGAGCAGCGCCCCCAGGTCAAAGTCGGAAAGGCTCAGGCTGCTTTGGTTGCCCTCGACCTGGCTGATGTCGAGCAGGTCGCGGATGAGGCGGTCGCCGTCCGTGAGCACCGCGTCGATCATGGCTGCGATCTTTTGCTGCTGCGGATTGAGTTCGCCCAATGTCCCGAGGAGTTCCATCAGGCCCTGGGTCTTGTTGAGCGGGGACTTGAGGTCGTGGGCGACGATGTTGATGAGGCTGTCCTTTTCCAGGATCAATTCCGCCAAGGCGTCATTCTGGGCGGCGAGGAGAGCATTGTCCCGGAGCTTGCGGCGGTAGGACACGAGCAGCACGACCCCCACAATGCACACCAGGGCCAGCCCGGCCACTGCAAGCACCGACCAAAGTTGCCGGATTTGGCGGTCTTTGTTCAGGACTTGGATCTCGGCCTCCTTCTCGCGGAGTTGGTGGTCAAATCGCAGGCTCTTGATCCGGGTTTGCGAGGCGGAGTTGACGATCTCGCTGGCGAGTTCGTAGTGCCGGGTGAGGTAGGTCATCGCCTTGGGATAGTCCTTTTGGGCGACATAGACATCGGCCAGGGTCTTGGCGGCGCTGCTCGCGTACTTCTTCTGAGAGGCGGCCTCGGCCTTGCGGAACACGATCTCAGCATACTTTTCCGCATCATCGAGCTGGCCCAGCTTGAGGTAGCAACGCGCCATCGAGACCGTGGACTCCAGGAACAATGCCACGAAATCGAGCCTTTCCCCGGCAGCGCTCGACATCGAAAGCGAATCCAATGCCTGCTCGTACTTTCCCTCAGCCTCCAGGATCAAGCCGTCATTGTTTTGCTCGACGAAGATGCCCGCGTAGTATCCCGCTTGCGTGTAGAACACCCTTGTGCGCTTGTACGCATCACGAGCTTCGTCATAGCGCTTTTGCAGGCGAGCGATTTCACCCAAGGCATTCGTGCAGCGGCCTTGACCCAATGGATTGTTCTCCTGTTGGAAGGCAGCCAAGCCCTTGGCCAATGATGCCTCCGCCTCCGCATAGTTCCCTTGCTCGCGTTCGATCACACCCAGTTCCAGCAGACCCTTGGCCTCGCGCAGGCGGTCGTGGACCTGCTCCGCCTTTTGAATGGATTGGGCCGCGCAGTCGATCGCAGAGGTATGGTTGCCGATCGTCCGGTAGATCCACGCCATCTGCACCAGCGCGTCCGACTCGATGCCCGGGTCATGCAATTGCTTCCCCAGCTCCAGCAACTCGTGCGACCAGACCATGGGCGTGTCCGTGGACACATACTTCCGCAGGTCGATGAGTTCCACCAGCACCTTGGCCTTCTCGCGGCCATCGGTGACCGTGCGCAGCTGTCGGTACAGGGTATCAGCGCGGGTCTGCGCCACGAGGCCCGCAGTCCCCACCGCAATCAACAGCATCCATGCGCCGACCACCCTTGCAAGCAAGGAAATCCTATGACCTGCCAACAATGGCAAGCCCGCGGCAAGCGACCGTGTCAATCCAGTGTAAATCAAGCGTTCGTGGTTCCTCGGAAATAACTGGAGGCGTAAAAGTAGCCAATATTTTCTGTCGCCAATTCAGCTATTCGTGGCGAAGACAAGAAGCAAACGGAAAATTCGTCTAATAGATCACTTGCCCACGGCAATCACCGTCTTACCGCCGAAGACGACCTCCTCCAACTTCACCTTGATCTCCGCGTCCAGCGGGATGAGCAGGTCCATGCGGCTGCCAAATTTGATGAAGCCCATTTCCTCGCTTTGTTTGACGGTGTCGCCCTCTGCGATGTACCAGCAGATGCGCCTTGCGACAGCCCCAGCGATTTGCTTGAAGCCGATGGTCCAGCGATCGTTTTCGATCACGGTATAGGTCATCTCATTGTCGGTGCTGCTTTTGGGATGCCAAGCGACGAGGTAGAGGCCGGGCATGTACTTGAACCACTTGACCCGGCCACTGATGGGGTTGCGGTTCACGTGGACGTTCAGCGGGCTCATGAAGATGCTGATCTGCCGGACCTGCGCCTTGAAGTAGATGGGGTCATAGACCTCCTCGATCACCACAACCTTGCCGTCACAGGGACAGACGATGGCATTTTCCTGGATGGTGGGTGTGATCGGTGGATTGCGGAAGAAGTTGAAAATGAGGCCAATCAGCACCAGCATGGGGACGCCCAGCACGATGCCCAGCCACCAGAGGGACGAGCAAGCCAGCAGGGGAAAATAGATCGCCGACCATACGCCGCCCAGCAGCAAGATCGAGATGGGGATGAGGTAACGGCCTTCCTTGTGCAATCGCATGGTGCAAAGATGGGGGTTTGCAGCGTGGAAACAATGGGATGGCATGATGGGCCAAGGTTGGGATTGCCCCTCAGGATTCGTACCTTGAATCCATGAAAAGATGGATTCACCTCATTTTCACCGTGATGATGGCGGCGGAGTTGCTGGTCATCATGGCCACAATGGGTCATGGTCAATCCGAAGCGGAGGCCGGGGGCGACCTGTTGGTGCAGCAGATCAAGGACACGACCAAGTCCGTGAGGCTCCTGAGCGGAAAACCCCTCAAGGTCTGGGCATCGGATGGAAACCTGTACGAAGGCAATCTGACCAAGGTCACCGACACGTCTTTTGCACTGGGCAAGATCGAGATCCCGTTTTCGCGGGCCGTCAAGGTTGCCACTGTCAGGGGAGGCGGGGGCAAGCAGGCGGGCATCTCCACCCTGATCGTGGGCACCGTGGGTACCTTGATCGGGTTCATTTTGGGCATCATTGGCGGATTGACCCTGAACAATGCCCCGACCTGCAACCAGGCATTCGGAGGCTTCCTGTTGCTACTGCTCGGGATCGCCGTTGGGATCGCCGGGATCGTGATCCTCATCATTGGGATCGTTGCCTATGCCATCGGGACATCAGTTGGTCGCTCCTTCAAATTCCCGGGCAAGTGGCGACTCCGCAAGGCGGGCTAATTGGGTCGCCAATCGCAAATCAAAATCTATTCAGGAGAAAAACTGCCGGACGGCGGCAATCACCCGGTGCAGGTCCTCGTCGGTCAATCCCGTGGACGAAGGCAGGCAGAGCGATTCCTCGTACCAGCGGTGACTGTGGTCGTGGTCGCTGACATAGAAGCAATTGCCGTACATGGGCAGCCGCTTCATGGGGACCCAGAGCTTGCGGGTTTGGATGTCGTGCATTTCCAGATAGGATTCCAGCGGGCGCGCCTGCTCAGTGAAGACGCAGTTCAGCCAATAACCCACGGCATTTTCATCGGAACTTCTCGGCACGAGCCTCAGCCCCTCTACCTCTTCGAATGCCTCCTCGTAAGCCCGGCGGATCGCCTGCTTCCTGTTCCAAAACTCCTCGAAGCGCAGCAATTGCCCGAGGCCGAGGGCCGCGCTCAGGTTGGGAAGGCCATAATTATAGCCCACGGCATCATGGATGTACTCGACCGGGAAGCTTTTCGCCTGTGCTGCCAAGTGACGGACGTGGTCTGCGAGCCTGCGGTCGTGTGTGAGGATCGCGCCGCCGCCACCCGTGGTCAGGATCTTATTGCCATTGAAGCTCAGGGTACCCATCAGGCCCATGCTGCCCGCTGGTCGCTCCTTGTATTGGGCCCCCAGGGCAGCAGCCGCATCTTCCAGCACCGGGACGCCATGCGCCGCCGCGATTGCCAGCAGCCGGTCTATGTCACAGAAGTCCGCAAGCACATGCACGATTACGATCGCCCGCAGGACCCGGCCATTCTCAGCGACCACGCATTTGCCGTTTCGGAGTTCGGTCTTGTCGCGCAGAAAAGCCTCCAGCAGGTCCAGGTCCATTTGCAGATTGTCCGCCGCCGAATCGATCAGGAGGGGTTCCCCGCCCGCGAGCCGAATCGCATTGGCAGTGGCCACGAAGGTCAGGTTCGGGCAAATCACAAAATCCCCCGGCTGCACACCCATCGCCAGCAATGCCAGATGCAAGGCCGCCGAGCCGCTATTGACCGCCACACAATGCGGCACACCGGACATCGCAGCCAGCTTCCGCTCAAAATCGCCGATATCAGGCCCAGCCGTGGACACCCAGCCCGACTCCAGCGCCCGCGCCACAGCCGCCTGCTCGATTTCAGAAATATTGGGGATGCTCAGTGGAATCATGGGATGCAATTAATGATGAATAATGAATCAGAGCTGTCAAGTTAAGAGGCGGCGGCCGGTCCCTGAGCTTGTCGAAGGGCGCCGCGCGCCGATCGTCCCGATTCTCGGGATGCCTCCGGCGAAAGGAAGCAATTTGCGCTTCCATCGCACTGCTGCCAATGGCCAAAGCCCCCACCAAGCATAACAACATAGAATGAACAATAGTCGGAGTCTGACCTCTCAAGCATTCTGATAAATCGCCGAAAACGGGTCTTCAAATCGACCAGCATCCAATTGCGCCTTGATCTCCTGAATCCCATCTGGTACCAATTTGGTCGCGACAAATCGAAGTTTCTGTGTCGATTTTTCAAAGCCCACCCGATAGTTGCGGCGATCTACATCTGCTTGCGGCCCATAGGAAACCAGTCTTCCGGGCACCTGGTGCTCTATTTCCTCCACGATCATGGCCTTCGTATAATTCTCTGAACTGTCGCCGATATTGAAAACACCTTCGACAACTCCAGCATCTTGCTGCAAGCACAAGGAGGCCGCACCAGCCAAATCCTCAACATGACAGTAAGGCCGCCATTGGTGCTCCCCAAACACGAGCAGCTCCCTTCCCAGCACCATGTCTCGAGTGAAATGGTTAACCGTCAGGTCAAAGCGCATTCTCGGACTCAGGCCATAAGCCGTCGCAAACCGCAAGATGCTGATCGTGGCAGGGCATTGACCCATTCGCGCAAGCAGGTATTCCTCGAATCCCACCTTGAGCCGCGCATAATGACTCTGCGGCCGCAGGGGCGAGTCCTCGTCCAGCAAGGCATCGCCCTCCATCTCCCCATAATTGCTGCAGGTACTCGCAAAAACGAACCGCTCCACACCCGCAGCCACCGCCTCCTCGAACAATGCGCGACTTGCGACATCCATCAGCGCAGTTGCGGCCTCCGGGAACTTTTTGCAAGCCGGATCCCCCACAATCGCCGCGAGGTGCACCACCGCCCAGACATCGTTCAGTGCCAGTTGCCGCACAGAAGCAGCGCAGAGGTCTCCCACGATCAGCTCAAAGTCCGGATTCCCCCGCAGCTCCGCGATCCCGGCGTCCCCGAAGAGCAGAACATCCACTCCGCGCACCCGATAGCCCTGCGCCAGCAACTGCCGACACAGCACCGACCCCACATACCCCGCCGCACCCGTCACCAAAACCCAACCTTTCATCCAATTTGACATTTCATTCAAGCGACCGCCAAGGAAGTAAATCCTCCTCCCACGATTCGCCCAGCCGCCCAATTTCTCATTTCTAACTGCGAATTTCTAATTTTGAAGATCATGAAAATCGAGCACATCGGCATCGCCGTCCAAAACCTCGCGAAGAGCAACGCCCTCTTTGCCGCCATTTTCGACCAGCAACCCTACAAGGAGGAGTCTGTGGAAAGCGAGGGGGTGAATGTCTCCTTCTTCCAACTCGGCGACTCCAAGATCGAGCTGCTCGAGGCCACGAACCCCGAGAGCGCCATCGCCAAGCACATCGAGAAGCGGGGCGAGGGCATGCACCACATCGCATTCGAAGTCGAGGACATCCACGCCGCCATGGAGCGCATGAAGGCCCAAGGCTACCGTGTCCTCAACCCCGAGCCCAAGCGCGGCGCCGACAACAAGCTGATTTTCTTCCTCCACCCCAAGGACACGAACGGCGTCTTGGTGGAGCTGTGCCAGGAAATCCGGGGGTAGGAGAAAGGCTCAAAATCTGCCCTCCGAAGCCGATTTCACCGCTCCACAAACCCCTGCCGATTCACCCCCAGCGTCAAGTCCGTCGGCTTTTGCAGGTCGATCATCTTGGTGTAGTTCATCGATTTCCCGCCGATCACTGCGTGGCCTTTCAGCAAATAGGACCCGGACAGCGCCGTGAAACTCCCCCAGAGGGTGTCGCCAACATTGTCCGCATCCCCCAGCTTCACCAATTCCGCGGCCTCCAGACTCACCTCCAATGAATCCGGCTTGGGAGCCCCCTTTTCCAGGATGACATTCACCCGGAACTCGTGCTTCTGATCGGCGATGCCCTTGCCCACGAAGGCGCGAACCTCCGCATTAAAATCGCGGAAGCGATTGAAATCGGCCTCCAAGTCGATGAAATGCGGCCCGCCATCCTTGAGGACGAGCGTCTTGCTGTCCGCATTGATCACTAGGTCGGAGGTGCTGCCATTGGAGGATTCCGTGCCCTCCTCCACCATTTTGATTTCCCAGAGATTGGCGGACAGCATTGTTTGGTACATGGAATCAAGGCTTCCGGCGCTCGGCACGAACTCCCAAACCCGTGGCCGCAGCGAATCGGTGATGCCGAAGCTCGCGGATTTCGCGGAGATGCTGTAGGAGTTGCTGCTGCCGTCTGCTCGATGCTCGACGAGCTTCACCAGGAAGTCGGCGGGCCGATCCTTGGGCAGGGCATTCGCGTCGGAGGTGCTGCCGGAAGGCTTGCAGGCACTCAAGGCCAGGAGCATTAGGAATACAGGCAGGAGGGAATTCTTCATGGAGGCAATGTGGGATTCAACCACCTGCCAAAGATAGGAATTGCCGATTGGGAAACCGCTGCTCCTCAACCCTTGCCGCAGGCTGGGCAATTGAAAGACGCTGGATGGTCAGGATGCATGCTGTCGGGCGGATTGACTTGAAGCGCATTGTCCGCCGAATCGGGATCGATCGGTGATGGGTGCGCAGAGTCAATCGAAACGGTGGGCGTGGCGGAATTGCTGGTGGCAGTAGTGGACGATGCATCGGGGGAGCAGCTGCTCGTGAGGCCACCGAGGGCAGCGGTCAAGATCATGGCTCCGAGGAGCTTGGAGGGGAGTTTCATTTTCGGAAATGGGAAATCATTGACAAAAAGATTGAGCCTTTTTGCAAAGATGATTCACGGGAGATAAAGCAATAACGAAAAATGGCGCAGACTTATTTCGAAGATGGCCCATCAATTTCGGTCCCGCCACTTCTGCGCAATGAGCCGGGCCGTCTCCAGCATCGCTGGGTCCCAGGCCTGGGCATCCCAATCCGTCCCTGCCAATGGCGACACCGCGATGGCTTGCAGGGCAGCCTCCAGAGAGGGTGCGGTTTCCAAGATGTCGCTCAAGGCGGTTTGTTGACGGTAGAGTTCCATGTCCTCCAATGGGGGCAGCAACGCGCCAAGGCTCGGCGGAACAAAGAGAGAACCTTCATCCACAGTGCGGCGCGCATCTTCCTGCTGCACCATTTCCCGCATCCGGCGGTAATCCGATTGGTATCCAGCCTGCGCCTCTGGAGTATGCAGCGTGAAGCCCATCTGCTCCATCACCACAAACTTGAGGTTGGGCAGCTTCGGCATGGCCATAGAAAGCAGCTGGAAGACCTCGTCGGGCACCTGCTCGTCATGCGTGTCGCGGCGGATGCCTGGATCGGGACGAAATTCTGATGCCTGCCAACTGCCGCCAGAGATATGGATCTCGCGCACCCTGTGCAGCGGGATGGCATTCAGCATCGCCTCCGCGTCCAGGTCGAAATTGTGCAGCTGGCAGTAGAGGTTGTGGAGGTCGAGGATGAGAAAGCCGTTGACGGGCGAGAGGAGGGCATCAAGGAATTCGCCATGCACCTGCGCAGCGTGGATGTCCATGGCAAAGGCCAGATTTTCCAGCCCCACGGGGCAGCCACAAGCATCTGCGATTCGCATGAGCCGATCCCGTCCGATGGCGAGCGTCTGCTGAGAATAGGGGACGGCGAGAGGGGCACCCTTGTGGAAATCGGCGCCAGTCAAGAAGCCAAAATGCTCGCTGATATGGTCGAAACGGTAGCGTTTGCTCAGGGCCCTGAGCTGATCTAGCCAAGCCGCTTGCTCAGGCAGCCATTTGCCGGAAAACAAGGAAAAAAACACCCCATGCCCCACAAGACGGCCGTGGTCGCCATAGAATGCAAGGAGTTCCTCGAACCATTCGGGGACCTCCGGCAGCTTGAAGAGGGTGTCGAAGGACCATTCAAGCGCATCGACCTCCTCGCCCTGGAAGAGCGGGAGGCCGGCTTGAATCAGTCCCGCATCCGGGTTGAAGGAGAGGGCGGCGTGGATTCGGGGCATGGGGTTGGTTTCGTAGGGCTCAGCCCATTCCGCATGCAGGGCACTCAGCAGGCTCACGGAAGATGTCGTGGATCCTGTCGAAGATGGTGCCACGGTCGGGTTGGCTGACTTGGGGCGTGTTGTTCTCGCCAGTGGGGAGCATTTTGGTGGAGGTGCATCCGGTGGCTACAGCGCTCACAGCCGCACTCACGACCATGGCTTTCAGAAGGCTGGATGGGATTTTCATGGGCTTCGAAAAATAGAGTTGGAACTTTCTGAAGGAGAATAATACCCGATTGATGCAGCAAGCTTCGATGGGGTTGGAACACATTCAAAAAATTTCACTCGACCATCACTCCGCGCACCCGACTGGCAGTGGAATGATCGTTCGGGAAAAATGCCACCACGTCTGCGCCCGGCGGAACCGGGATGCGGTACGGTCCCAGATAGTTCAGCTCCGCGCCCATGAAGGGCTGCCCCTTCCGCAACCAGACCACATGAAAATCCAATGAACTCGCTTCCAGTTTGAAATTCAGCCAGCGTCCATGCTTGGGCGGGAGCCGGAATCCCACACCCTCCTGCCCCGGCATCTCAAATGGCAGGTCGGCCGGCACTGGCAATTGGAAGGTATTGACCACAGGCACCTGGAACCGCAGCGGATGATCGATGGGAGAGGGCCCAAAATTCAGCTGCCAGATGGCCCGCCAACGATCCGCCGAGAACAGCGGTCCGGAGATCACCGGCTTGATCAAGCCGTACAGCCGCTGCACCTCCACATCCGCGATGACATTGCGGCCCTCCGCCAAGGTTTGCTCGTACCCCTCCACCGTCGCCCGGTAGTAATGCCCCGCCCGGTACCGTCCCCGGTACAGCGCTGGGAGGTGCGCATACAGCGCGTTGGCCAACCCAATCGGGTCGATGATGTACTTCTTCGGCCCAGCTGTGTAGGCAAACATGCCCACCATCGCGTATTGGATGACCTTGTCGTCGCCATCGCGGAAGCTCCGGGCATACTTCAGGAATGGAAACTCCGGGACCGGATGCCCCTTGATCGCCCGCAGCAGCCCCGTCCCCACGTAGTAGAATGCCCGTTCGTCCGCCACGCCGCCCGGCCCGATCAGCTCATTGCGCGGCAGGTCGTATTCGCTGCCACTCAGCACCATCGGCGTCGGCCCGATCAGGGATGCAGCCATCCCCACCATGCCCAATGGCAGCGCCAAAGCCCGCAGGTTGCGAAGCCCCCGAAGCAACATCAGTATCCCCATCAGCACCAGGATCGCCAGGAACCTGCCGCTCATGAAGTCCCCGCCCACCTTGACCACATAGATCAGGTAGCAGGCCATCCCCAGCACGACCACCCTGCTCCGGCGATCCACTGCCCCCAGCAACATCCCACCCAAAATCAACGGCAGGCTGACCGGATCACGGACCACCGAGTCCCGCAGGTAGCCCCATCCCTGTTCCCATAGGACATGCGACGGGATCCACGCCCCGAGCTTGGAAAAGGCCGTGTTCGGCACCAAGAAGCCATAATAGACCACGGAAAATGCCTCCCACGCCAGAAACGGCAACAGGCCCAGAGCCACTTGCCCCAATGCCCTCCACGACCGCTCCCGCCAAAATGCCAGCCCCAGCATGGGCCCCACCAATACCACAAAATCCTGCCGACAGAGCAACAGCAGCGCGACAAGCAGGCTCAGTCGCCCCAGCCGTGGTCGGCCATGATCCTCGCTGAACCACTCGATCAGCAGCAAGACGATGAGGAAATGCGAGAGCGGATTTTCCAGTCCCGAAGTCGAGAATTCGGTCAGCGCCTTGCTGCTCACGATGAACAGTGGCATCGCCAGGCTCAAGCCATAGTTGAGCAGCCGACGGGAGGCCAGCCAAGCCCCAACCAGCGCAAAGCCCAGGGACAGCATCATCGTCACCGCATAGATGTTGTCGAGGATGGCCTGCAAGGGGAGATGGAGCAGCATCCAGAGAGGATGGGTATAGACCTGCACCCTTTCTCCGGGATTCCAGGTCGCCCCGTAACCATCCAGCACATTGTCCACGACTCGGTAGGTGATGAAGGCGTCATCGCAAATCCAGGCCGTGCACACCAGCACCCAAGCCAGCAAGCCCCAGACCATGGCCATGGGAAGCCAAGCCCACGGACCTCGGGAAAACACATCCAGCTTCTGACCCAGTGACGGGTGTATGGTCATGAATTGGAGGGAAGTTGATGAGCAATCAATATAGCTGAACCACGAGCCGAGCGCAAGGAATCGCCACCCCAGCGGCATGCCCGGGGGGGCTCAGCGACATTAGATTTCAGGGCAAAATGATTGGGGATTTTGGATTCCCTGCCTATATTCGTGAGAAGCCGTGTTTTGTCTCAATGTGCCATCATTGGGCGCTGAGGCTGCGGCGTTGCATTTTTCAGTTACCACTAAACCAAAAATTCTATGGAAACACCCTACTCCCGAGAGGAGGCATTGGACATTCTTGCACGTGAGATTCTCATGATCAATGACAAGAATGAGAGCCTCACCGAGCAGTACAAGCAAATGATCATCCACGGCCTACCGCCACTCAAGAAGGGCGAGAAGAAGGATGTCCTGATCATCGGGGCAGGCATGGCGGGGCTGCTTGCGGGCAAGCTGCTCAAGGATGCAGGCTACGGCGTCACCATCCTCGAAGCCAACGGCGACCGGGTCGGCGGCCGGGTCAAGACCTTCCACACCACCGACAAGAAGCAGCCCTTCGCGAACCCCAAGCAATACGCTGAGGCGGGCGCCATGCGCATCCCGGGCAGTCACGTCCTCGTGAATCAGCTCATCACCACCATGGGTTTGGACCCGCTGAAGCAGACATTCTACAACCTGGATGTGAGCAAGACCGACCCCAGCAAGGTCATGGGGCAGACTTGGATCCGCACCAATGAAGTTCAGGTCCGCACAGCCGATTACAACAACATGGTCCTGCCAGCCGATCAGCGCAACCTGGGTTTCCCCTTGCCTGCGGCATTTGTGGGACCCACGGCAAGCACCTTGCTGAATTATGCGCAGCAGACCCTGAACGCGATGATCAGCAGCTCCCTGCCCATCGACCAACTGCTCCGCAACTGGAAGCTCATCATCGATGAGTACGACAATGTGAGTGTCCGGGACTTCCTCTCCGCCCATTTCTCCGAAGAGGTGCTGATCCAATACATCGGCACCCTGCAAAACATGACCTCGCGGTCCTTCCTCGCATTCCTCCACAGCTTCATTGACTCCTTCTACCTCAACCCCGGGGAAACCTATGCCGAGCTCTACGGCGGAAACTGGCAACTGCCGTACGCCTTTCTGCCGGAGTTGAAGGACAACATCGTGATGGATGCCCGCGTGGTCTCGATCGAATGGACCGATGGCAAGACCGCCCCGAAAGGCAGCAAGGCCATCCACAACGGCAAGCCCGGCGTCTATGCCCTGACCATCAACGAGCCCCATCACAAAAGCCGTGTGAACCGCCAATTCACCGCGGACTACATGATCATGACCATTCCCTTCTCTGCATTGCGGTTTGTGGATGTAGCGCCGCAGTTCAGTTACTACAAGCGGCGGGCGATCATCGAGCTGCATTACGACTCCGCGACCAAGGTGCTGCTGGAGTTCAGCAAGCGGTTCTGGGAAATGGACGAGCAGACTTGGGCCAAGGAAGTCGGCGGCCCTACAAGGCGCACGGCACCCTCGGCGGCGGCGACACCACCGACAATCCCAACCGATTCGCCTACTATCCCAGCCACCCGGTCAAGGGCAGCGACGATGGGGTCGTGCTTGCAGCATACGTCTGGGCGGACGATGCCAACCGTTGGGACAGCATCCCCGATCAGGACCGCTATGAATTGGCATTGGCTGGGCTGTGCAAGATCTATGGTGAGGACATCCGCAAGCTCTACACTGGCCGGGGTGCCACCGAAAGCTGGATGGAAAACTACTACGCTTACGGGGAGGCCGCAGTCTTTGCCCCCGGGCAGATCGTTGCCTTGCATCCCTACATCCCCACCGCCGAGGGCCGCGTCCATTTCGCAGGGGAGCATACCTCGCTCAAGCATGCTTGGATCGAAGGTGCATTGGAGTCCGCCTGCCGCAGCGCATTGGAAATCCGTGAAGACATCGGTTCCGGGAAATCCGCCTCCAAATCCTGATCACCTCCAATCAGCGCAACAATGGCTACATCCCAAAAACCAACGCCCCCTGCCGGACCCCGGCAGGTGACGAAGGCTGCAACCACCACAGGCGGCAGCCTCACCGCACAGCCCGAGTTCACCGTCGCCGACTACCTCGCCACGCGGCTGCAGGAACTCCATTGCAACCACCTCTTCGGGGTGGCCGGCAACTACTCCGCGCCCTTCCTGGACACCCTGCTCATGAAGCCCAGCTACGGCATCGACTATGTCCGGGTGCCCAATGAGCTCTGTGGAGGCTATGCCGCTGATGCTTATGCCCGCGTCCGGGGCATCTCGGCCATCGCGGTCACCTACAGCGTCGGGGCCTTCATTCTCTCGAATCCCGTCGCCGGAGCATTTGTGGAGCAAATCCCGATGGTCGTGATCAATGGCGCCCCCAGCAACAAGGAGTGGAGCAACACCGTCCAGACAGGACTGATCTACTCGCACAGCCTCTCCGACCCACAGAGCAACCTAGCGGTCTTCCGCAACATCACCGGGGCCGCCGAGCGCATCATCAATGCCTCCGAGGCACCCTTCCAGATCGATGCGGCCCTCACGGCTTGCATCTCGCGGAGCACACCGGTCTATCTCGAAGTCCTCGAGGACGTATGGCGCGCGCCCTGCATCCGGCCCCGCGAGCGCTTGCAGCGCGGCTACACCTACGTCACCAACACCGGGCCCAATTCCAGCCTGAACCAAGCCATCACGGCCTCGATCGCATTGATCAAGCAGTACCAGGAGCCATTCTTTTGGTTGGGTTCGGAAATCCAGCGGCAGGGATTGGAAGCAGAGACGCAGGCATTGATTGACCAAAGCAAGGTGCCATTCACCACCTCCGTGATGGGCAAGTCCGTGCTTTCTGAGTCCAGCAAGTACTTCAAGGGCGTTTACACTCCGCCAGACGGAGAATCGACGACGCCGTTTCTCGGGCCGGACGGGAAGCAACTCGGCAACTGCATGATCGGCCTCGGGGCTTGGATGACCAGCAAGGACACCGCCTTCCACAACGTCGAAAGCGAGCGGGTGATCCTTGCGGCGCATTTTGGCGTGAGGGTCGGGGCGTTTTTCTTTCCGCAGGTCAGGCTCGGCGAATACATCGCGGCATTGGGAAAGGCGCTCCAAGACGAGGGCAAGGCAGTGATCCCTGCTGCCCTGAGGGTTGCCATGCAAGCTCCCAGACTGGATGCGAACGCACAGCTCACCTACGACCTGTTCATCCAATGCCTCAAACCTTGGTTGCAGCCCAGCGACCGGGTCGTGGCTGACGCGGGTTTCCCCTTGATCGCGGCCTCACCCTTGCCGATTGCAACCCAAGGGCATTTCACCTGTCAGGCATCGTGGCTCAGCATCGGCTATTCCATGGGAGCCGCCATCGGTGTGCGTTGTGCCGACAAGGACTCCCGGCCGATCGTGATCGTGGGTGATGGCTCGTTCCAGGAGACCTGCCAAGCGGTATCTGCCATGGGCATCCCTGCGGCATCCCTACCGTCGTCTTTGTATTGGTGAATGGCATCTATGGCATCGAACAGGAGCTGGTCAACCCCAACCCCTTCCGCATCGACGGGCAAAAGGTGGACTACAGCGACCCGCTCTTCAACGACATGTTCATCTACAACCGCCTCCACAGCTGGAAATATTCCAAGATCGTGGAGGTGATGGGCGGCGAAGGCAGGACCGTGAACACCGTCGCGGAGCTGACCAAGGTGCTGGAGGAAATCCGCAAGGATCCCAAGGCCAATTTTGTGGTCGCCGTCAGCATCCCCGAGGACAATGCGCCCGGCAGCCTGCAACATCACCTCGTGAACACCAGCCCCGGCGAGGACGAGATTCCGAACCCGGCTTGGCCACCGTATTTGGTTTATTGATTGGACAATGGAGTGTTCCGCCCCCGCCGGATCATTGTGTCTGGTGGGGGCGATTTTTTTAGGGGCAAAAGTGGCAAGCCATGCAGGTCACCTTGGGCGAACACAAATATGCAAGCTGCATTGGCGACTGGATTGACTTGTAATTGTTCGCTTGATGCAGTAATTTTAGGTTTTATCACCCTCTAATTGTCCATTGTCATGTCCCCTCAAGATCGCCTGTCCCAGCAGCGGCAGGTCTCCAATCCTGATTCAGCGGAAAAGGAAAATGAAGGTCTCTCCAAGAGTCCGCCTGCCTTTCAATTGATGGCATCTGCCGACAATCCTCCTGCAAATGGGGGCGGCAAGGGTGGCTCATCCAACGGCAAGTCCAATGAACCCGCGCAGATGCAGGTCGCACAACGCAAGGATGAAGAAACCCCTATTCAGAAACTCGATCGCCTGCTGGACAAGTGGAACGTGCCTGAGGAGGAGGTGATCGCGCTCATCGTGGGGATGTCCCCAGCCGACAAGACCACAGTTTCCACGGTCGGCAAATACCGGGGACTATTGGCAGATTGCATGAACTTCGGTGAGATGATGCAGATCGTCCGAGTGCTTCCGCTCACCTTGGCCCAGAAGCTCGATTGGCTCAATGCTGCTGCCTTCATGACACGCGGCATCGGCTACAGTGAGATTCAGGGCCTGGTCACAGCGGCACCACAAGGTGAGCGGGATGCATTGAAGACAGCCGCGTGGATGGACTTTTTCGTCAAGGTCTGCACCAATGCAACCATGGTGACCGCATTGAACGATCTGCATTTCGACCTCATCACCAAGCTCAATTGGTTGAAGGCCGAGGTGTTCAGCGTCCGCGCGGAAATCGACTATGGTACGATCCAGGCATGGATCACAGGTGCGAGCCAGGCGGAACGTGACTTGCTCAAGACTGCTGCTTGGCAGGACTTCTTCGTCGGCGTCTGCACCAATGCGACCATGATCACGGCATTGAACGATCTGCAGTTTGACCTGATCACGAAACTCACCTGGCTCCAAGCGGAAGTCTTCAGCGTGCGGATGGAGATCGACTATGGCACGATTCAGCCTTGGATCACCGGGGCTGGGCAGGCGGAGCGCGATCTCTTGAAGACTCCTGGATGGATGGACTTCTTCGTGAAGGCCTGCACCAATGCGACGATGGAAACCGCCGTAACGAACCTCGCATTTGACTTGCGAACGAAGCTCCGCTGGATGATCGCCGAGGGTTGCGACTATGCCGCGTTCAAGCGCATCATCGTTGCCAGCCCGGGTGAAATCGCTGCCGCGCTCGCAGACCAACCCTTCCTTCTAGAATTGAAGGCGCATTTCTCCTGGAACGAGTTCGCACAATGCGTTGAGCTGCTGGGTCGGTCGGCTCCCACGGGCGCTCAACTCATGGCCTCGCCCGCTGTGATCGCAGCCTACGCCGTCGCATGGCCCGCCTCCAATCCCGCGATCGTGCCAGCGCCACCCGCACCCGGCCCTCCCGGCATGCATGAGGAGGGGGGATTCATTTATTTGAATCTGATCACAGGCGATTTGACCACGGACACCGTGGCTCCAGGTGCCAAGGCCAGCCTCCCGCTCAACAATCCCAATCCTCCTGACAATGCCATCACCGTGGGTGGGTACCATACGCACCCCAATGTCGGTCCAGCTTGGGGAGCTCCGTTCCCAAGTGGTGCTGACACTGCCTGGGCCAACCGCAACGGGATTCCACTCCTCTACTATGGAGCATTTCCCGCTGTCGCGAACACGTCCATGGGATTCACCGGCCCAAATAGCAGGGCTCACCTTGCAGGTGACCGCGGCTTCCCTGGCACTACGGGCGGCCTCGCCCCACAAGCCCCGAAGGATCAATCCGTGGATGAATTGTGAGCAAAAGAAACCTTGAATATCCACCGGCACGATGAGGAAAAAGAGATTTTACCTTGTTTTGATCCTGCTGACGGTTCTGGCAGCCTGCAAGGGCGAGTCGGGTGGGACGCAGAGTGGAAATCAACAAAACACGATCGGGAAGAAAATGGGAATCACACGTGAAAAGGCCCTCGAGATCGCAAAGGCAGACGCCATCGTCGCCTACCAAGATCTGAGCCCTTACAAAGTTGAGATAGCGGAAGTGGCTGGGAACTGGCAGGTGGATTATGAACTCAAGGATGAAAACTCCCTAGGTGGCGGCCCGCACTACCTCATCGACGGTAACAGCGGCGAAATCCTCAAGCGCAGATACGAGCAGTAGATACCATCGCAGGAATTCAGGATATTGCTTGGGTTCCTGGGTTTCAGGCCTGCATTGCAAGCTGCTTCCGGATTTTCAGGAGAATCTTCTCCAGCTCCCATCGTTCGATCAATTCGATCCGGTGCTTCAAAGGCAGGATCAGCGGCGAATCCATGGGCTCCGCCGCCAATCGATTGTGGATTGCGGCCCGCAGACGGTGGCTGAAGGCATGCATTTTCTCTCCTTCTCGCAGGATCAGTCTGGCGAATGGTAGCAAGGGAATCGGCTCAAAATCGGGGTCGAACATTTCCATCTCATGCCGCACCCTGTTTTCCTCGTTCAGGTGAAGGATGATTGGGCTTTCGTCATCATGCGAACCGAGGTCCACTGTGCGTTTCCCACCCAGCAATTCCGAGACGCCCCAGATCATGGCCAACGTGGTATCCAAGGCGTTCCATAGAATCAGATCCGTTGGCGGTACAGAGTCCTTGTCCTCGCCATCAGCCACGCGATAGCGCATCCACAGCTTCCCATCCACCCAGACCGCAAATGCCCCCATCATGCTGCAACAGACCGGCCGCCCGTATGCCAGCGAGCGATCCAGGTAGGTTTCCACAGGTGTTTCTTCGACTGGGGAATGCTCCGAGTAATAGGCCCCGGTTTCCGTTTTGCCTTGAAAGAAGAGGTGGAGTTGGACATCGAGGGTTGGCATGGGCGATGTGCTTTGGATTGAGGTAAAGATGGGGAATCTTGAAAGACGGGAGAAATGGATGCCAGTTTTCGATGATGCAGCAGATTGGAAACTGGCTACCGAGTTTAGGTCGAGAGCGGCACAGAATCGGTAGAAATAGGGTATTGGTTCGGCATAAAATGGGATGCAGGAGCAAGGCGGCAGTGAACAGGCAGCAACCCCACGGCGAGTAGCCAGCGACTCGAAAGCAAGTCGAAGCAGAGGTGGCGGCGATGCGTGCTGGAATTCGTGGTCGGACAAGTGCCCACTCCCATCCACTAGCAAAATCCACCAATCTCTCAGCGAATTTCCCGACTGCCGAAAATCATCAAAGGCGAAATCTGCCCACATCTAATTTCGCACCGTCTAAACCACTGTCTGAATCCATGGGAGTTCCCGCATCACCCGTTCACCAACCGGCTCAGCGCAAGGCTGCACCCGAAGATTCCACCCTTGGCAAGTCCATGCAACCGCCCGCATTCCAACTGAAGGCGGACGCTGAGGAAAAGAAGCCTGCGCAAATGCAGGAACCCGCCGCCAAGGAGGCCGAACCCGCCGCCGAAAAGGAAACGCAACAGCTTGAAACCACCGCCAAGGAGGCAGAAAAGGAAGCCACCGAGGGTGATAAGCTCCGCGAGGCAGTTGCTGCCAAGTCGGAGGAGTGGAACGGCAAGGAGTTCATGACCAAGGAGGAGATCGAGGACACCCGCGTCAAGACGGGCCTCAAGAACTTCACGACCTGCTTGGAGTTCGCTGGCAAGATGATGCGGGACGGCGACAAGGAGGTCTATGGCAAGGATTGGAAGAAGGCCGTCGCGACGACTCAGACCTTTTCCCAGACCAAAGCCGATTGGGAGGCTGCGGTAGGGCAGCGGATCACCGCAGATGGTTTCGGGAAATCCGTTGCGCTGTTTGACAAGGCAATCACACGCATCGAGGCCCAAAAGGCCAAGGTCGTGGCCGAAATCGAGCAACTCCGTGCGCCGCAGGCCGAGGGCGAACACCCTCTCGTCTTCAAGCAGCGCGGCATCCGTGCCAATGCATTGGAGAAGGCGACGGTGAAGGCCCTTGACAGCGTGCTCCGTACCCTGAACTCACAGCGCGCCGGATTCCTCGCCAAGCAGGAGAAGGCAAATGCCAAAGCTGAATCCCTCGACGCGAACAATACCGCGATGATCAAGGCCGAGGATGGCATGGGCAATGGCCGGCCGAAAGCGGGAGAGTTCATCATCCTCGCCCAAGCCCCGGGCGGCGCAAAGTATGGCGTGTCAAAGGAGACCCAAGTCATGCTCGCAGGTGGCAGCTTCAAGCACATCGCCATCTTCATGAGCGTGGTCAAAGAAGATGACGGCAGCGGCTTTGAACTTTGGCGCACCATCGACGGCGGCGGCACGAATGGCAAGGAGACCCTGCTCCGCGTCCGTTTGAAGGACCGCATGATCTTCCCCGGAATGGCTGGCGCGAAGATGCCGGATGTGGGCTCTGCTTCCGGCACCCAACTCGCCGGATGGATGGACATGGACGAGATCGTCCGCAAGCGCGACGAGAAGCTGGCTGCTGGGAAGAAGTGAGGGGGTGGCTCTAGGAGAAACGGGATCGATTTGTTGAGGTTTTCGGCTTCTGAGGGGGCTCCGAGGAAAAGCTGAGCATGACCTTGCTTCCTTCGGCCTGAAACTCCAGCCAATAAAACTGATCCGAGAAGCCATGCTCCGGTAGCCTGAATCTCAGTGATGTTGCATGGGAGGTGTGCGTGACGAGCATCCTGAGCCACTCGATTTCTTCCTCGGGCAAATTCGGCCAGGTTACCACCGTATGATAAAGAAGCTTGTCCCTGTCTTGGGTAAATGTCCGGTCGATATGAGAAGGAAACTCTACCAGCAGGCTGGTGAGGTCGCTCCACTTCCGATGAATGGGTCGAGGATGCGCTAGCTTGGCGAGGGAGGATTCCAGTTTCGCCAGGCGATTTTCCCAATTAAATGCCGCAAGAAGTTCCTTTCGTTCGAGCAATGGCTTTGCTGCCTTCTTGTCCAGCTCTACGGATTTTAGGCGGGACTCGATCAAGGATTGAAGGCGATCCAAAAACAACGCAAGTTTCTTGCCCTCCCGCAGGACCATGGGTGCCAGAGTTGACAACGGGATTGAGACTTGCGTGAGAACAGCATCTCCGGTGCAAAATCGAACCTGATCGTGGACATCCCGGACATAGAGCAGGGGCCATTCATCATCGTGGGGATTTACCTCCGCATACCCAGCGCCATCACAGAGCGCCTGCATCACATCCACCAGCTCAATGGTGGTGTTCAGCGCATTCCATTCCAGCGCATCCAATCGATCGTGGCGGTAAACATCCACAGGCCAAGTTTCCCAGGGCAGGTCATCCAGAGTGATGGAAAATGCGGCGGTCATGCTGCAACATACGGGTCGGCCTCGCCGCAGTGAGCGCTCGAGGAATGCCTCTGCATCCGTTTCTTCCACCGGAATGTAATGGTTGTCGAACCATTCGGTTCCTGGCCGCGGCGTGTTCACGGCAAGGTAGAGTCGGACATCGATGTTTTGGGTTTCCGAATTCATTGTTCGTTCCATTCGTGATTGGCAGCGGGGGATCACACGCTGGCGGGTAATTTCCCACTAAAATAGTACAGGGGAGCTAGCTCCCCTGTACGGTTTTTCGAGTCTGATAGAGGTGGGGCACCCGTTTTCGCCCGCCAGAGGCGGGCGGTCTGGTATTGGGCCGGAGGCCCTTCGCCTCGTTTCGGAGCGGCTCCTTGCGTTTTACCGCGACAGCTTCTTGTACCGGATCCGGGTCGGACCTGAGTCCCCGAGGCGCTTCTTCTTGTCTTCCTCGTACTCCGTGAAGGATCCTTCATAGAAGAACACCCTTGACTCGCCTTCGAAGGCCATGATGTGGGTGCAGACGCGGTCCAGGAACCAACGGTCGTGGCTGATGATGATTGCGCAGCCGCCGAAGTTGTCGATGGCTTCTTCGAGGGCTCGCAGCGTGTTCACGTCGAGGTCGTTCGTGGGTTCGTCCAAGAGGAGGACGTTCGCGCCGGAGCGGAGCACGCGGGCGAGGTGCAAGCGGTTGCGCTCACCACCGGAGAGTTGCTTGACCTTTTTGCTTTGGTCGGTGCCGGCAAAGTTGAAGCGGCTCACGTAGGCGCGGCCATTCATTTCCTTGGCGCCGAGCTGGATGATGTCGTTGCCGCCCGTGATGGCGTCATAGACACTTGCCTCCATGTCGAGGTCGTCGTGCTCTTGGTCCACATAGGCGAGCTTCACCGTCTCACCCACCTCGAAGGTGCCGGCATCTGGCTTCTCCTTGCTGGTGATCATGCGGAAGAGGGTCGTCTTACCAGCACCGTTCGGGCCGATCACACCCACCACTGCTCCCTTGGGGATGACGAACTCCATGCCTTCATAGAGCAGCTTGTCGCCGAAAGCCTTGGCCACGCCATGGGCTTCGATGACCTTGTCGCCGAGGCGGGGACCCGGTGGGATGTAGATCTCCAAGTCCTGATCGCGCTGTTGGCTTTCGTCGGAGACCATTTTCTCGTAGGCATTGATACGGGCCTTGCCTTTCGCGTGGCGGGCCTTGGGAGCCATCTTGATCCACTCGAGCTCTCGCTCCAGGGTCTTTTGGCGCTTGCTTTCTTGTTTTTGCTCTTGGTCGAGCTTCTTCTGCTTTTGCTCCAGCCAGGAGGTGTAATTGCCTTTCCAGGGTACACCGTGGCCGCGGTCGAGTTCCAGGATCCATCCTGCGACATTGTCGAGGAAGTAACGGTCGTGGGTCACTGCGATGACGGTGCCTGCGTAGTTCTGCAGGTGTTGCTCCAACCACTGCACGCTTTCCGCGTCCAAGTGGTTCGTGGGTTCGTCAAGCAGGAGGACGTCCGGGGATTGGATGAGGAGGCGGCAAAGGGCGACGCGGCGCTTTTCACCACCAGAGAGGGTGCCGACTTTCTGATCCGAAGGCGGGCAGCGCAGGGCGTCCATGGCGACTTCGAGGCGGCTGTCCAGGTTCCATGCGTCGGAGGCATCGATCTTGTCTTGGACCGTAGCTTGGCGGTTGATGAGCTTGTCCATGGCTTCGGGGCTCATCTCCTCCATGAACTTCATATTGATCTGCTCAAACTCGTCGAGCAGGGCCACGATCTCGGCGGCGCCTTCGCGCACGATCTCGATGACAGTCTTCTCGGGGTCGAGTTCAGGGTGCTGCTCCAGCAAGCCCACCGTGTAGCCGGGGGAAAATGCCAGGTCTCCTTGGAAGTCGGTGTCACGGCCCGCAATGATGCGGAGCAGGGTGGACTTGCCCTGACCGTTCATACCAATCACGCCGATCTTGGCGCCGAGGTAGAAGCCGAGGGAGATGTCCCGGATCACCTGCTTGTTGGGCGGATAAGTCTTGCTTACCCGCGACATGGAAAAGATGATTTGACGATCGCTCATGTAGCCTACAGGAATTTTCAGTGTGCAAAGATAATCGGTGGGGAATGAACAATTGATAATTAAGAATGAATAATGAGGGAGGAAGACGTGGGGATGGAGTGGAAAATGAGGGGTGTTGACCTTTAATCGTCCGGATAGTAAATTGGCGATGCACTCAGGGGAATGGATTGGCCCCGGCTTGTGCACTTGTCGTCCAATTAGCCAAAGAGAGATATGCGAGTTCCTGCCGATCGTTCGGGCGCTACGTCCGAGCATTCCGAATCCGCCCCCGGAGCAGAGGGGCGCAGCCTTGTTCCACCTCGTTTCCAGGTCACCGCAGGCCCGCCCGATGGGGGTGGTGAGGATGGTGGCTCCGGCTCAGTGAGTCAGTTGCAGGTGGATCCCGACCTTGCAGCGGATCACGACGTGCCTGCCGGAGGCGGGGACTGGCAGGCATTCGCGACGCAATTCAACTCCTATTTCCAGTCGATCCTGCATGTGTTTGGCCCCGCAGAGTCGTCCCGGGTCGTCGGTGTGGGCATCGCGAGTGGCGACGCGCTCAGCGTCGAAAGGCTGCAACAGCTCTTCGATCCGCGTCAAATGGAGCTGCTGATGGGGTTCTTCCAAGCGCCTCACAACATTCCTGACGGCCTTTTCAATGGGGATATCCCGAATCACACCACGGCGCAGCAACGCCTCCTCATGTCCGCCCAAATCCTAGCCGACGGCCAATACCAGGTCGGCTCCCTCACGCAGCGGGTCCATGCACGGATGTGCTTCCACTGGGTGCAGATCACGCATCATTATGCAGGCGCGACCCGCGAGACCGGCCCCGTCGCCAATGGCGTCATGGGCAATTTCGATCACGATGGAACGGTCGTGTTCGGAACAGGGGAGACGCCTGAGGGCTTCCATGGCTTCTCCGGCGCATTTGTGGGGGCCGATGTCCTCCCGGATGTAGAGACAAGCGACGTGGGTCCCATCATGGATGGCACCTCTCATGCCGCCACTGTGGCAAGAGCACGAGAATCCGGTGATCCCGAGGCCATGCACGGCATCGGGCGGCGTGTGGGCATGACCATGAGCATGATCGAGCAAATCCAGCCTGGTGATTGGCTCTGGTACTACAATGGCAATGGCTCACGCATCGGCTCGCACAGCGTGATTTTCTCGCATTGGGCGGGGCCACAGCAATCGGCGCCCGATGGATCGCTTTACCGGCAGGCGGTCTGCTTCAGCCAGGGCCATCCCGACAGCGGAGGTCGCGAGCACACCGCCAACCTCGGCGAGCACTTCTTCCCCGAGCCGCATTACATCCATCCCGTCGTGAACTGGAGCCGCGTGGATGCCGACGCTCACCCTGCTGGCAACCTGGATGAAATCCTCCAAGTCGATGCCGAGGGCCGCACCACCACCAACAATTCCAATACCACCTACATCCAGCAGGCACAATCGCGCCGACCCGGCATGCAGGTGAACCTCACCGCGCTCGCGACCCCGATCCAAGCCGAGGGCCAGCGGTTGCTCAATGCCCTGACGGGTGCCGACACGGGTGACGGCGTCACACGCCCCAGCCACCTCACCGAGGGCCAGACACAAATGCTGAGGGACGGGCTGGCAAACGGCATGTCCCAGGCGACCCAAGGCCACTTGGACGGGATCCAGACCCTGATCCGCATCCAGCAGCGCCTCGCCCCGATCGCCGCCAATGCCGCCTTGTTGGATGCCAATACCGCAGCGGCATCCGAGCGCGTCGAGGGAAGGTATGACTCTGCCATCGCCGATTTCCAGACCTCCGTGCGGGAGTTCTGGGGTCAGGTCTCCGAAAAGGAGGAGATCATGGAGACCGCCACCGCGGAGCTGGCCAGACTGGCAGGTGAATTCACCACCGAGATGGGAGAAGAATCCTTCAGGAACATGGGGCAAGTCGTGACCAGCCAACAAGCCATGATCATGGCCCTGCGGGGTGAGGTGGACGGCATATTGGCTCCGCTCGCCACTGAGGGCACGACTTTGGACTCCAATGGCATCTCCCGCCTGACCAGCAAGGTGCGGGATTTCCTCGAAGCCAGGACCACTCGCACTGCCGTGATGGATCAGCTGATCGACGCAGTGCGCGATGCGCATACGCGGCGTCGCGGGGAAAGGGCGCGCAGCCTCCGTCAGCAGATTCGCGGCATGCGGAACCCCTTCCGTGGCTACCGGTACATTTTGGACCGGCAGCAGCGCGGCTTCAATGAGATCTCCGGTGACCTGCCCTACAACATGGTGCATGCTCCCGGCAGGGGCGGCGCTGGCGAGCGGAACAGAAGGACCTCGGGATTGCTCAGGGACTACTTTGGCGCCCGGGGAATCAGTTCGTCCTGCTTCACCGCGATGCCTGGCGGCCTGACGACGGAGTCCACTGACAGTTCCGCAGGGGGCAGTCGCAGGAGCGGGCGGTCCGGCGGCAGGAGCGGCCGATAAGGCGCCCATTGAAACAGTGTATCGGATTCCCTCGAAAAGCGGAGGCGATAATTCCGGCAGGTTCCTTATCTTTTCAGTCTGTTTTGGCCTGCTAAGTCGTTGCTGCGATTCGGAAAATACCAGAAGCGAATCCATTGGGTGGTTCTGCATGGCATCCTGATGCTCATCGGGGGTATTGCCATGGGCCAAAAGGTGCAATTTTCCGGCACAGTGATCGACTCGGTCACGCAGGAGCCGCTGCCGCTCGTTGCAGTGAGCCTGGAGGGGACTACATTTGGCCTGAACACCAACCTCGACGGGGAATTCCTCTTCACTGTTCCCAAGGGCAAGTACAAAATCGTCATCAAGGCTTCGGGGTATCGCCTGTTCGCGGACAGTGTGACACTCGATGCGGACCGGACGGGCTACCGCGCGCAAGCCATTCCTGTGAGCATGAACTTGCAGGATGTGGTCATCACCTCCAAGGCCGTGAACCCCGCGCATCGGGTCATTCGCAACGCCATCGCCAACCGTCGCCGGAACCGGTTCGACAAGATTGAAGCCTACGAGTACGAGGCTTACAACAAGCTCGTGCTCACCATGGACAATGTCACCGACAAGTTCCTCAGCAACAAGCTGGTTCGGAACATCGGGACGCAGGTGATGGAGATCCTGGGCGACTCCATGCACAATGACACCTCGCGGTACAAGGTCGCGGGCTTTGTCTCGGAGAGCGTGAGCCGCTTCTACTACCTGCGACCGGATCAGAAGAAGGAGGAAATCCTGGCTGTGAAGACGAGCGGGGTAAACAAGGGCAGCGAGTACAACTTGCTCAGCTCGATGCTCCTGCTGCTGGACATGTACGACAACAACGTGGTGGTGGTGGACCGGACCTTCCTCAGCCCCATTGCGGACGGCGCGTTCGTGGACTATGATTATTATGTGCAGAGCATCGAGGCTTATGGGCAGGACACGCTCTATGGCATCTCCGTGCTGCCCAAGCGCCCCTATGACCCGGTCTTCAAAGGCACGATCTTCATCGACAACAAGCGCTGGGCGATCAACCGCCTGGACCTGAAGCTGAACGAAAACCCCAACATCAACTTCGTCGAGGACATCCGCATCCGTCAGGAATACGGGGCAGTCGATACCTTCTGGGTGCCGACGTTGCTGGACATCGAGGTGGATTTTCAGAACAGCCTGACCAAACGCAAAGGTGGAACGGGGATCAGCGTGATCGGCCGGAGCAGCTCACATCTATATAATTATAAGATCAATCAGCCCCGTGAGCCCAAGTTCTACCATCAGGAGCTCATGGAGGTGATGGCCGATGCGGAGAACAAGGACTCGACCTTCTGGGCGGAGGCGCGCAAGTCGCCGCTGGACAAGAGCGAGCAGATCGGTGTGGCGATTGTGGACTCCCTGCGGTCGCGTGGGGTGCTCGATTTCTACATCGAGGCGACCCGGCTCATCGGTTGGGGGACTTACAAGCGCAAATACTGGGAGGTGGGGCCTTATTTCTACCTGCTCGGTTTCAATCAGGCTGAAGGGTGGCGGAGCCGCATCGGCTTCTATACCCGGCCCGATTTCAGCAAATGGTTCTATTTCGGCGGGCATGTGGCCTACGGGTTCGGGGATCAGCGTTGGAAGTATCAGGTGGAGACCAAGTTTCGCCTGCAGCGGAAGCCCAAGGTGGAACTCGGACTGCGCCGGACCTCCGAGGTGGAGCAGGTGGGTTTCGAGGACTTCCTCAACAATGGCACGAGCTTGCTCCAAACGAGTCTGCGGCGTGTGCCCCTCACACAGCTGAATTACTACACTGAAAACAAGGTCTCCCTGTCCACGGACATCATGAAGGGCCTGGCTGGCGATTTCTATTTCCGAACCAAGGCATTTGAGCCAGCGAAAACCTTCCTCTTCGGCTATGAAAGGCCCGATGGCGGTCTCGGTCACAACTACAGCATCACGGAGGCGGGAGCAGACTTCCGGCTCTCATTCAAGGAGAAGTACATCTCCGACTCCCGGGGCGATCGCAAGTTCCTTGGCACGAAATACCCGATATTTTACCTGAAGTACCGTCACGGGTTCAGCAACTTCCTCGGCGGCCAATACGACTACGATCAGGCGGAGGTGTCCCTGCGTAATTTTGCTCGGATGGGTAGGTACGGATGGTTCAGGTATGACCTCCGGGCGGGGCAGGTGTTCGGGACACTGCCATTTCCCTCCCTCTATGTCTTCCGCGGGAACATGTCCTGGGGGTATGACCGGACCGGGTTCAACCTCATGAATTACTATGAGTTTGTGGCGGATCGCTATTTGACCTTTGCCGGGGAGCAGCACTTTGAAGGCTTAATCTGGAACCAATTGCCACTGCTGCGTCGCCTGAAGTGGAAGGAGGTCCTGACCTGCCGCCTCGCTTGGGGTTCCCTTACACCTGAAAATCGTCAATTGAACAATGTGCTGATCCCCCGCCCGGATGGATCATTGCATGTCCAGGAGATCAAGGCACCGACCAAAATTCCCTACATGGAAGCCGGGGTTGGCCTGTACAACATCCTCAAGGTGCTCCGTGTGGACGCGATTTGGCGACTGAATTATTTCGATTTGCGTTACAAATCCGACCCGTCCATTCCCAAGGCCAACTGGGGAAAGTTCAATAATTTCGGTCTGAGGGCTGATTTTAGCATTACATTCTGACTCATACTCGGATTACCCATGAAAATCCTCCGGAAGGCCGCAGGAGGGCGCAACAAAGACTTTTGAACAGGCTCAAAAATTACAATGTTGACTACTCTGTGGATAAACTAATTCTTCCTATATTCATCCCCGATACTGGAATCGAAAAGCGAGATCGCGTACGTCGCCCGGTCAGGAGTTGATCACCGGATTGAAAGTTTGTCACTATCAGCAGGATGTCTCCATTCCGTAGCGAATGGTTCAAAGCCTTGATAGGCAACCCCTTTGAGGGTCGGCAGCTATTCCGCATTTCATCCAGTACATACCGGAATTGAATGTTTAATCGTGAGATTTATGAGGGAAGTTTACGAACGACTTGACTGTTCGGGAATCAATTGTCAAAGCAAGCCAATGCGAATGCGCAAGTCCGTCCTGAGGGGCGGCCTGGGATTGCTGCTGTTCCTGCTGGGGACTGCGGTCTATGGCCAGGAAATCTGCAACAACGGCTTGGACGATGACAATGATGGCTACGTTGACTGCTATGACATCGATTGCTCCGGCAACTTTGCCTGCTCCGGCCAACTCTTTGGAGGTGCCGTGCCCGGCTGTCAATATACCCCCCCACCCCCTCCGCCCTTTCAGATGAACCTGCTCTGGGCGACCGACAGTGTTGCGACTCCTCTCGCTCCCAGGCGCATTCCGGTGATCGGTGACATCGACCTGGACGGTATGCCCGAGGTGATCACGGGTGCGCCCTCCATCGCCTCCGGCACCTATGTCTTCAATGGCGCCAATGGCAATTTGGAGCGTACGATTGCCTCCGCCCCTTTGCCCTCAACATGAGCACCCATGCCATCGCCGACATCGACAACGACGGCTTCGGCGAAATCCTGCTCGTTTCCCAGAACACCTCCGGCTCGGCAGCTCGTCTGCTTCGAGCACACGGGGGCCTCAAGTGGACGAGCGCGGTGCAGGTCGGCTACGCCAACCTCGACGAGTCCTGGGTTCCGCAAATCGCGGACTTCGATGGCAACGGCACACCTGAGATTCGCCTGGGCGACCAGATTTTCAATTCCGTGAACGGTGCCTTGCTCGCCTCGGCGGCCCCGGCGGCGCTCGTGGAGCAAACGCTGGCTCTCCCAATGAGCCTGCGACCGCCGCTGACGTCCTGCCGAGCGGATTCTGCCCAGACTGCGATGGCCTCGAATTGGTTGCTGGCAACAGTGTCTATTCCGTGGACCTGGCTGGCGCGACCATGACCGTGCGCACGAGCATCACGGGCTTCCCCGACGGACTCACGAGCCTTTCGGACATCGACCGCGATGGTGACATCGATGCCGTCGTCGTGGGGCAAAATGCTGGTGGTCGCGGCGTGGTTTATGTCTGGGACTTGCAGACGACCACACAGATTGGCTCCACATTCCAGATCGATGCTTGCAGCAATGCGGGCGGCTTCGTCACCCCTGCTGGCGGCTTGGCCACACTCGCGGACCTGAACAACGCTGGCGGACCGGAAATCGTGGTCAGTGGGCGCAACGTCCTCCTCGCTCTCCGCTTCAATTCAGCCACCAACACCTTGGTGGAATTCTGGAGCTTCCCCTCCGTGGACAATTCCGGACGGACAGGAAGCACCGCATTCGACTTTGAGGGAGACGGCAATTTGGAGATCGTCCACCGCGATGACGCGACCCTCCGCATCCTGAATGGCCAATCTGGGGCTGTGCGCTTCGGCACGACCTGCACCTCTGGCTCTCGGTTCGAGGCCCCTGTGGTCGCCGACGTGGACAACAATGGTCAAGCCAACATCATCTGCCACTGCAACAACAGTGTGAAGGCATTCCAGCCTACCATCGTGCCTTGGGTTTCCGCCCGCACCATCTGGAACCAACGCGGCTACTTCGTCCTGAACATCCGCGACAACCTCCGCATTCCCGGCGAGCAGCAGGGTCAGGAGCTGGGCTTCCCCAACAGTGCCCCCTCCAATTTCCCCTTCAACGCCTTCATGAAGCAGACCACCCGTCTGTCCAATGACGGCACCATCACCTACCCCGCCGCGAATGACCAAGTGAGCATCCTCAACCCGCTCCTGGACCTGGACCTCGGCCCCTGCCAAAACGGCATCCGGGACTCGATCGGGGTGCGTCTCACCGTCCGCAACACGGGCAATGCCCCGATTCCGATTGGCACGCCGATCTCCTTTTACAATGGCGATCCTTATACCTTGGGCTCGACCTTCATGCAGGTCTATAACCTGCCGCAGGTGGTTCCTGCAGGCGCCATCCTCACATTGCCCATGGTCTATGTCGCCGACCAAGGTGGCACCGTGAACCTGTTTTTCCAGATCAACGACCAAGGCACGAACTCCCTGCCGCTGACCGCCCCGGCGAGTACGCACTTGGAGTGCAACTACCTCAACAACATCGGCAATATCCAGATCACCAATTGCGGCAACACCCCGCCTGTGATCGATACCTCAGGCTTGCCCACGAACACGATCGTCCTGAGCTCGCCTGAGGATCAGCCCGTGACGCTCTGCATCTCCGCGTCGGACGCCGAAAACAACAGCTACGATGTCACCGGGCAGATTGGCGCTCCCACCATCGGCACATTGACGGGATTGAGCAATGGCGACAGCTGTGTCACCCTGACCCCATTCCTCAATTCCGTTGGCACGACCAGCTTCTCCCTGATCATCTGCGACAATGGCAACGTCTCGCTCTGCGACACCGTGCTGGTGAACTGGACCGTCTATCCCGCCAATGACAAGCCCGTCGCACTCGACGATGCAGTCACGACGACGGAGGACACCCCGGTGAACATCGCGGTCCTGAGCAATGACACCGACATCGAAAACGATCCGCTCACGGCAAGCATCCTGTCCGGACCCTTCCACGGGACAGCCATAATGGTGAACGACACCATCCAATACACCCCGGGATTGAACTACTTCGGTCAGGACACCATCTATTACAGGATTTGTGACAATGCCCTGCCCACGGCCTGCGACACCGGCATGGTGATCGTGACCATCCTCCCGGTCAATGATCCTCCCCTCGCCAATTCTGACACCATCTCCCTGCCCAATGACACCCTACAGGTCATCGTGGCCGTGACGCTGAATGACGTGGATCCCGAGTCGGATGTCTTGAGTGTGACCATCACCTGCGGCCCGACCAACGGCACCGCGACGGTCAACAACAATACGCTGAGCATCGTGTACATCCCGGACAGCACATTTATTGGTGTGGACTCCATCTGCTACGTCCTTTGTGACAACGGAAGCCCTGCCGGATGTGACACCGCGATCGTGTACCTCAACATCTTCAATGGCAACGAGGCACCGATCGCCATCGACGACATCGACTCCACCCTCATGGGAGACTCCGTGACCGTCGCATTGCTGCCCAATGACAGCGACCCCAATGGCCATGCCTTCTCCGTGACCCAACTCAGCTGTGGCCCCAACCACGGCACCGTCACCCTGAACAATATCAACGGTACTGTCACTTACACGCCAGTGGTGGGCTACCTCGGTCCGGATACCATTTGCTATGTCATCTGTGACGTGCCGCCTGCAGGCCCGCCCTTCTGCGACACCGCCTACGTCCTCATCAACGTCAACACCAGCAACATCCCGCCCGTGGCAGTCATGGACACCATGACCGTCCCCTTCAACACCACCGTCAGCATCAACATCATGGCCAATGACAGCGATGCCAACCCGCAGGACAGCCTCTTCGTCACCATCATTCAGATGCCCGCGAACGGCACGGTCCTGCTCAGCGGCGGCGTTGCGACCTACACCCCCAATGCCACATTCGTCGGGGTGGACAGCTTCTGCTACTCCCTCTGCGACAATGGCGTCCCGGTCTATTGTGACACTGCTTGCGTGACCTTCACCGTCCAAAGCCCCATCGAAATCGAGGTGCCGAATGGCTTCTCGCCGAATGGGGACGGAGCGAATGACTTCCTGAACATCGGGGCGATACAGCTCTACCCCAACAACAATTTCCAAGTCTTCACCCGCTGGGGTACCAAGGTCTTCGAGGCCGATGGCTACAACAACGATTGGGATGGCACTTGGAATGGGAACCAGGTTCCGGACGGCACCTATTTCTACCGGCTAGATCCCGGTGACGGATCCTCGCCCCTGACAGGCTTCTTCTTGATCTACCGTTAACCCGGAGGCACGCACCATCATGAAAGCACTGAAGCAAATATCAATGGCAGGAATCCTGCTGATGTCGCTGGCCTTCGTCGGTCTTCCTGAAGCCCGGGCGCAGCAAGACGCGCAGTTTTCCCAATACATGTTCAACCCGATCGTCTATAACCCCGCCTACACCGGCAGCCGGGAGGCCTTCAGCGCCACGATGCTGCTGCGCCGCCAATGGCTGGGTTACGAAGGCGGTCCAGCGACCGCACACCTGAACTTCCACACCCCATTCGGCAACGAGCGGCATGGAGCGGGGTTCGCTTTCACGCAGGATCACCTTGGGGTGACATCCACCTCGAACATTGCATTGTCGTATGCCTACAGCCTGCCTGTCGGCCCCGGCTTCCTGAATCTGGGACTCAATGGCGGCGTCATGCAGTACAAGACCCGCTTTTCCCAGGTGACGCCACCCGATCCTGACCCCGTAAAACCCAATGTGGATGCCTCCGCATTGTTGCCACGGGTGGGAACCGGTGTCTATTTCCATACGCCCAAGTTTTATGCAGGCGTTTCAGTTCCGAACCTGCTTGCGGGTCGCTACTTCGGTTCAGGAAATTCCACCGCAGGCTTAGTCGCCTCCAAGCAATCCTTGCATATCTTCACCATGGCGGGCGCAGTCCTACCCATGGGGGAAAACGTGAGCTTCCGACCGAGCATGGTGTTCAAAATGGTGCCCCATGCCCCGGTGCAGCTCGACCTCAACACCACCTTCTTCTTCAAGAAAGTGTTCGGTGTGGGTGTCGGGTACCGCACGGCGGACGCCTTGGTGTTCATGCTGGAGTACCAGAGCCTGCGCCGTTTCCGTGCAGGATATGCCTTCGACATGACCTTGTCGCCACTTCGCTCCTTCAATTCCGGTTCTCATGAGCTCATGATTGGAATTGACTTGGGATGGGGTAAGGCAAACTTCATGACCCCTCGTTATTTTTGACCTCGAATTCGCGGATTTGCCATGAAAAAATATTTGAGTGCTGCCCTGATCGCCCTGCTGTTAGTGTCTGGGCAGGCCCTGAATGCACAGATGAAGAAGGCCAACAAGCGCTACGACCGCAAGGAGTACGTGAAGGCCCTTCCATTGTTCCAACGGTACCTGGAGAAGGTGCCCGCTAGCGAGGAGGCCATGGAAAAACTGGCCAACTGCTACCGCCTTGTCAATGACTCCCGCAACGCGGAGTATTGGTACAACCGCCTCATCAAGGGCGGGAACAAGGATCCCCAAAACACCTTCTACTATGCTCAGATGCTCATCAGCAATGAGAAGTGGGATGAGGCAGTGCCGCTCCTGGAGGCCTACCTGGTGGACCGGGATTGGGACGAGGTCGCGCAAAACATGCTCAAGAGCGCCAACGACCACTACAAGTACTTGGAAGACAGTGCCATGTACATCGTGAAGTCCACGAACATCAACACTGCCAAGTCGGAGTTCAGCCCCACCCTGTACCGCAACACCTTGGTCTTCGCGAGCTCCAGGACTCCCAGCAAGAACATCTTCAACTGGACTGGTGACGGCTTCCTCGACCTGTACCAAGCGCAGTATTTCGGCAAGACCGAATTGGGCGAGCCGGTGAAACTGCCCGGCTTGGCCAACAGCAAGTACCATGAGGGTGGCAGTACATTCAGCCCCGACGGCAACAAGATGTACTTCACCCGGAACGACTACAACATGGGCAAGCTGAGCAAGAGCGAGGGCGGGTTGGTTCGCTTGAAGACCTTCCAAGCTGAGCTCGTGCGCAACAAGTGGAGCAAGGTCATGGAGGCGCCTTTCAATGGCGACGACTTCTCCGTGGGTCACCCCTGCATGAGCCCCGACGGAAACACCTTCTACTTCGTCTCCGACATGCAAGGCGGCGAAGGTGGCACCGACATCTGGATGGTGCGCAAGCAAGGCGAGGATTGGAGCAAGGCCGAGAACATGGGCCCCCGCATCAATACCCCCGGCAACGAGATGTTCCCCTGGATCAGCCCGACAGGATTGTTCTATTTCGCCTCCAATGGTCACTCGGGCTTGGGTGGTCTTGACATCTTCCGGGTGACCTCCCTCGGCAGCGAATTCGAGAAAGTGACCAACATGGGCTATCCGGTGAACAGCCCCAAGGACGACTTCGCCCTGGTGATCGACGAAAAGAGCAATGTCGGCTTCTTCAGCTCCAACCGTAAAGGCGGCAAGGGCGACGACGACATCTACTCCTTTGTGCAGCGCCAAGTCCTTGAAGGATTGGTGGTGGATGCCGCCGACAACAAGCCCATCGGCAATGCCAAGATTGAAATCTATGGCGTGAAGGGCCTCGCCACCGTCGTCCGCGCGGACAGCACCGGGCATTTCCGCTATGGCTTGGATCGCAACACGAACTACAAGCTCGTGGGTTCTGGCGACCATTATTTGGAGACATCCCAAGTGGTCAGCACTGTGAGCTTTGACCCCTCCGTTCCGGTTGAGGCATTGATCAAGCTGGAAAAAGACAAGACCGATCCGATCTACACCCTCAAGGGTAAGGTCGAAGCGGACAGCATCGTGAGCCTGGCGGGCACCAAGGTGCGCATCATCGCCAAGGAGGTCGTGGTGACTGTGGATGAGGCTGGCAACTTCGAATACCACCTCGCACCGGACACCGACTACGAAGTGCGCGTCGAGAAGGAAGGCTTCATGGACAAGGTCATGGACGTGTCCACCAAGGGCATGGAGCCCGGCGACCTGAACCTGAATGCGATGCTCCAAAGGCTCCTGCCTGACACCGCCCTCTACAAAATCTTCTATGACTACAACGATGCCTATGTCCGTTCGGATGCCTACCGCGAACTCGACAAGGTCCTCGACTTCTTGCGCCGCAACCCCTCCGCGAAGATTCGCTTGGTCTCCCATGCAGATGCACGTGGTGCCACAGGCTACAATGAGGCGCTTTCCAAGCAGCGCGCCAACAATGCATTCACCTACCTGATCAAGCATGGCATTGACAAGAATCGCCTGGAGCAAGTGTGGTTGGGTGAGCGCAAGCCTGTGAACAAATGCCGCGACGGAGAGGACTGCACGGAGGAGGAATACCAAGCCAACCGCCGCACCGAAATCCAATACGGCGGCAAGATCAAGGACAATGCGATGCCCAAACTGGAAGCCGTCCCGATGGATGGTGACACCACCACGAAGGGCGAGCAAAACGTGAACCTGAAGCTCGAGTCCACTGGCAAGGATGCCATGAAGGGCGGCGCCAACAACAACCCCAAGGCAGAAATGAAGCAGGGTGCAGTGAGCGACCCCAAGACGGAAACCAAGGCTGCAGAAAAACCCGCCGCACAACCCGTTGACGCTGGCAAGACCGCAGCCCCCGCGACCACTCAGCCCGCCGCCAAAAAAGCCGAAGAACCGAAGGCGGCGGACAAAGGCAACGCCAAGGAAGAGGACGAGCTGAAAATCGGGAAGGAGAAGAAGGCCGACAAGGAAAAGAAGGCTGACGACAAGAAAGCCGACGATAAGAAGTCAGACAAAGGCGTGAAGATCGAAGAGGAAAAGGATGCCGACAATGTCGCCAAGCCCAAGCCCGAGAACAAGCGTCCCGAATCGGCTGAGGTTACTGCTCCGGCTTCCAACCCGGCGGCAGCCCCAGCTTCCGATAACATGGTCAAGGACTTCGACGCGATCAGCGGCAAATGAGCTAGAAGATCGGGTCCACCAAGATTCCGGGAGGAGCAGATGGTCCAGCGTGGCCAATGCTCCTCCCGGCCATTTTAAGACATCCCTCAAAAACCAAAATCTCGCAGCTGTTTCAGCCAAATCCTCTGCGGCAAGGGAAAATCAGCTATTTTGCCAGAAAGAAAGCGTACAGTTCATGTCTGATCAAAGCAGTTTGAGGGCCTTCATTGGTGGTATCCCCAAGGCCGAACTCCATGTCCATATTGAGGGCACTTTCGAGCCGGAGCTGATGTTCCAAATCGCGCAACGCAACCAGGTTCCGATCCGGTTCAAGTCCGTCGAGGAGGTTCGTGAGGCCTACCAATTCAGCAATCTTCAGGACTTCCTCGACATCTACTACGAAGGCGCCAAAGTCTTGCTGCATGAGCAGGATTTCTATGACCTGACCTTCACTTACCTGGAAAAGCTCCACGCCCAAAATGTGGTCCATGCGGAAATCTTCTTTGACCCGCAGACACATACCGACCGTGGCGTGGCGTTTTCTACGGTGATCGACGGGATTTGGCGGGCGCTGAGGGATGCGGACAATCGGTGGGGTTTGAGTACGCGACTGATCATGTGCTTCCTGCGACACCTGGACGAGGCGAGCGCTTTCCGGACCTTGGAGATGGCATTGCCGTACCGCGACCGCATCATTGGCGTAGGTCTTGACTCCAGCGAGCTGGGGCATCCGCCGTCAAAATTCCAGCGTGTGTTCGAGCGGGCAGCGCAAGAAGGACTCATCCTCGTGGCCCATGCCGGAGAAGAAGGCCCCGCAGAATACATTTGGGAGGCATTGAACCTGCTGCACATCGCTCGGGTGGACCATGGCAACCGCTGTCTTGACGACGAAAACCTGGTGCAAGAACTCGTGCGCCGCGAAATGGCCCTCACGGTTTGCCCCCTGAGCAACCTCAAACTCTGTGTGGTCAAGGACCTGCGCGACCACCCCCTCAAGACGATGATGGACCGCGGCCTCGTGGTGACCGTGAACTCTGACGACCCAGCCTACTTCGGCGGTGGCGTGAACGAAAACTACATCCAAACTGCTGAAGCCATCGGCCTCAGCAAGCAGGATGTCTATGAATTGGCCAAGAACTCCTTCATCGGATCGTTCCTGAGCGAGGAGGACAAGCACCGTTGGCTCATCGCCGTGGACGATTTTTATCAAGGACTCAGTTGATTTGAATATGGCAGAATCACCCCGCACTTTCTGGCAATACCTCAAGGGTCCAATGCACACCTTTGAGTTGCACCTCTCCGCTGGGGAGGTCGTCTTCAAGGAATTCAAGGACTCCAGCCAACCCGTCCGGGAGGAGCGCACGAGCCTCGATGGCTTCCTGAATGGCGAGCTGCACGAGACGATCATGGGCAACATGAATGAAGCTGTGCTGCCCCAGGCATTGGAGAGTGCGCGGATCATCCAGCCCGTGAAGCGGACAGGGGCCTTGCGCAACGCCTACCTCGTGCCCATCTTGAAGGAGGGCCGGGAGTTCCCCGGGAAGCTGCGTGCAGCCGTCGGCAACCTCTCGGCGGAGCAAATCAATTGGAAGCCGGACGCGAAGACTTGGAGCGTGGGCGAATGCATTGACCACATCATCACCACGAATCGTGGCTACTTTGCCCAGCTCGAAGCGATTGCCAGAGGCGACAAGCACGTGAGCTTTTGGGAGAAGCTGCCGCTTTTCATGGGATGTGGGGTCGCTTCCTGGTGAAGGCCACCTCCCCGAACAGCACCAAGAAGGCCAAGTCTCCGCCCCCATTCCGACCAACACGCAGCACAGTGTCGCCTGCCATCCTGGATGAATTTGCCGAACACCAACGGAAGCTGATCGCATTGACAGAGGGGACTGACGGCGTGGATCACCATGAGACCATCATCTCCTCACCCGGGGCGGGCTTCGTGACCTACAGCCTCCATGATGGGCTGACCATTCTCTATCAACACGAGACACGGCACTTGAATCAGATCGTCGCGTTGATGAAGCGACCGGAATTTCCGAAGAGCTAGGCATGTCCACCTTCGCGGATCGCATCATCGCCTTCAACCGGAGGGGTGCATTTGAGGGGAATTGCCGCCGGGGTTCAGCATCATGAATCCATTCCGGGGAAAATCCCACCGCCTTGGAATGCTCGGAGGCATTTTACCGCAAGTATTACCAGGACTCCCATCCCCGTCACCTGATCCTAGGCATCAATCCCGGTCGATTCGGGGCGGGACTCACGGGTGTGCCCTTCACCGATCCCAAACGGCTGATTGAGGTCTGCGGCATTCCATGGGAGGGCAAGCTGGAACACGAACCGAGTTCAGTCTATGTCTATGAAGTCGTGGCGGCCTATGGCGGGGCGGAGGCCTTCTACCGGGAAATCTACATCAATTCCGTGTGCCCGCTCGGATTCACCACCACAAGTGCCAAGGGCCGTGAGGTCAATGTGAACTATTACGATGACAAAGCGCTGACCAAGGCCATGACCCCGTTCATTCTGGAGAGCATCCAGGCCCAGATCGATATCGGGGTGGAGCGGGACAGGTGCTACTGCTTCGGCACTGGCAAGAACTTCCAGTTCCTGGACAAGCTGAATGCGGCCCACGGCTTCTTCGGCAAGGTCATTCCACTGGAGCATCCGCGCTTCATCATGCAGTACAGGTCGCGTTTCCGTGATGACTACGTGCGGCAGTACCTGGAGGCGCTGCGGGGGGAGTGAGCGGGGAATTTAGTATATTTGAGTATGGAAGCGAGGAAGTTAGATCACCGCTATACCGTGGAAGAGTACTTGGCCTATGATGCCAGCATCGCAGGCCGTGCTGAGTACCATGATGGGTACATCGTGGACATGGCTGGAGGGAGTAAGCCCCATTCGCAGATTGCCTTCAACATTGCCTTGGCGATCCAGATGGCTTTGGGTACCGACGAGTGCAACGCCTACATCGCCGACGTAAAGCTGCGTGCCGAAAAGGCAAACTGCTATTTCTATCCAGATCTGTGGATGGAGTGTGGCGACGACAAAAGCGAAGAGTCAGCACCTCAAGAGGATCGGCCATGCTTGATCGTGGAAGTCCTATCAGAATCCACCTTTCGCGAGGACTTGGTAGTTAAGTTTTTTGCCTACCAGCAGATTCCGACGCTTCAGGATTACATCCTGGTTGACCAGAATTCGCCTAGGGTGAGTCATCTTCATCGAAATGAAGCTGGAGATTGGATCGTAAAATCCTACTATGGCCTCGGCAGTAAGTTGGATTTGATCTCCATGAGGGTTTCTATTTCCTTGTCACAGATATACAGATTGATCAGGTTTCAGGACGGCAAGAAACCACTTCTCCCACAACAGGATTAGCATTTGTAGTTCAGTCAAAGGTGCTGAATCCAAGACAGGTGAGTCTGCCTCACCTTCCCATGCCACCACCGCCTCCGGCGCGGTTCTTCTCGTCTTCCAGGCCGGTGCTGCGCTTGCGGGCTTTCACCTGCTTGTTGCCGATGAGATAGGTGAAGTTCACCTTGAACTGACGGCTTTCCCAGCCACCGCGGCCGTACATCTGCAGGACGTCAGAGACTTGGGAGCCACTCCATTGCATGGTATAGAGCACGTCGGTCACAGAGACTTTCAGGTTGCCGTTGCCGTGGAAGAGCTTCTTCTGAGCACCCAAGTCGATGCCCCAGAAGCGGCGGGTCTTGAAGTAGGCTCCCCAGATGCCGGGGCTGTTGTAGAAGCCGGAAAGCTGGATGGAGAAGTCTTTGGGCAGCTTGAAATTGCTCTGGTGATAGACCGAGGCGGATGCCCTGGAGATGTCGATGCTCGTGCCATTGCCCACGTCGCCCTGTTGGCGGACAGTATAGCCGCTCAGATTGGTATAGGTGCTCCACCACTTGGCGATCTCGAAGGGATAGCTGATGCTCGCCGTGGCCACCGACTTGGTGGAGATGTTCATGGTCGTGAGGAAGCTCGCGCCGGGGACGGAATCGTTCTTGCCGATGACCTCAGTGAAGAAGTCGGAAGTGACGGCGTAAGACAGGCTGGTGTTCAACGTGTAGTTGAAGGTATGGGACAGCTCCACGTTGTGGGTGTACTGCGGCTTCAGGAACGGATTGCCCTTCATGTAGGAAATCTGGTCCAGCTTGAACTCGAAGGGGTTCAGGTTCTGGTACTGCGGCCGGTCGATGCGGCGGCTGTAGGTCAGGCTCAGGGTGTTCTTGGGATTCAGGTCGTAGGTCACGCCGCCTGAGGGGAACAGGTTCAGGTAATGGCGCTCCACGCGCTCATTGTCCGTCTGAACGAATGCCGTCAGATCGCCCACAGAATTCGTCTGCTCAGCGCGGAGACCTGCCTGGAAGGCGAACTTCTTGATCTTGGTCTGGTAGTTGATGTAGGCTGCGTTGACGTTTTCGGTGTAATCGAATTGGTTGCTGCGACCTGTGTCCAATACCGCCTCCTCATTGATCACGTTGTAGAAGTCGTAGGTATTGTCGGTGGTGATGTAGGTGAGCTTTGCTCCAGTGGAGAAGGTTCCCTTCAGCAAAGGCCGCTCATAGTCCACTTTGAGCGTGCGCATGTCGATGTTGGTCGGGGCGTCGCTGAGGTAATTTTGGGAGAATTGCAGAGCGCCCGTCTCGGGATCGAGGTAGGCATTGGGTTGGTTGCTGGAATTGTTCAGGTAAAAGAGGGCATAGTCGGCGTCGGCATTGAAGGTCACCCCGGCGCCGTTGTCGTACTTGTAGTTCAGGTTGAAGTTGAGGTTGGTGTTGCTGGCTTGAATGCGGTTGGTGGCATTCAAGATGGAGAGCGGGTTGCTGGAGCTGTCGGGGGTGATCGTTGTGATCGTGGCGTTGTCATTCACAGCTTCCGAAATGAAGCCGGAGGCCATCACGCCCAATGTGCTGCGCTTGCTAGCGAAGAAGTCAAGGCCAGTCCGGAAGTTGTGGTTCAGGTAATCCTCGACCATGTCGGTGCGGATGGGGTCGAGCATGATGCTGTCTTGGTGGCGGCTGAATTCCATGAAGTTCCAGGACTTGCCTTTGGCGGCGCTGTAGGAGCCATAGACGGCGAAGCGCTTGTTGCGGTAATTGGCAGACACAGAGCCATTGTACTTGCTGTACAGGCCGATCGCGTAGCCCAGGTCGATGGTCGCATTGCCACCGAGGTTCTTGTCCCGGCGCATCTTGATGTTGATGATACCTGCGTTGCCAGCGGCATCGTACTTGGAGCTGGGGTTGGTGATGATCTCGATGGACTCGATCTGCGTGCTCTGGATGCTCTTGAGGAAGTTCGCGAGGTCATCGCCGCCGAGCGGGGAAGGCTTTCCATCGATGTAGATGCGGAGTCCGCTCTTGCCGAGCAGCATCACATTGTCGTTGTTGTCGATGACCACGCCGGGCGCCTTGCGGAGCAGGTTGAAGGCATTTTCCCCGATGGCATTGGGGGTATTCTCGACGTTGAAGACGAGCATGTCCGGCTTCACGGTGACCATGGGCCGTTCCGCGTGGATTTCGACGGCCTTCACCTCGGTGCCGATTTCAGCCATCTTGAGGGTGGGGCGCTCCAGGGATTGACCGTCGGAGAAGTCAAAGGCCTCGCTCGTGTCGGAGGCATAGCCCGTGAACTGCGTCTTGAGCCAATACCGACCGGCTGGAATCGGGGTGAGCACATAGCGGCCATCTTCACCGGAAAATCCCGCCTTCACCATGGAAGAATCCTTGGTCGAAAAGAGCAGGACATTCGCAAAGGGAAGCGGGCTGCCCTCCGCATCGAGGACGGTGCCGGATACTTGGCCGGAATTCTGAGCGAAGGAAAATGTAGAAAGGCCGCAAAACAGCAGCAGCCCGAGGAGGCGTAGTCTTGTAATCATTGTGGGGTCAACAGGGCGACGATAAAAAATTGCAACGCCACATTAGAACGCCCGAAGTGCCCAAAGGTTACACGAACCCGGGGAGAAAAATTGCTATTCAAATAAAATTTAACAGTGGCCAGTTGACAATGACCCCTCAACAACACCGGAATCCCCTATCAACTGTCAACTATCACCTATCAGCGGAGCTTACAGACATAGCTGCACTGCGACCGGGTCTGCGCGTCGGAGTCGATGAAGTCGATCGCGAAAGTGAGATTGCCGTTGCCGTCAAATTCGCCGATGAGGGAGTAGTCGGTGATGCTCTTGCGGAAGGTGAGGTCTTTTTCGAGGAAGACTTCCTGCCCCATCATCGCCACGAAGCCGTCGTCATCATTCTTGGGCTTGGTGACATAGAGGATGGAGGTGTCCATCGAGGTCGCCGGAGGATCCTGGGTCAGCAGATTGGTGACGGAGCAGCTTTCGTAACAGTCGTATTCACCGATGACCGATTCCACACGAATCTGTTCCTCGGTTTTGCAACCAACCATCGTCACAAGGGCAAGGGCCACCATGGCCATCCAAAATCCTTTTTTCATAGTTGCAATTTAGGCGGTCGCCTCCTTTTGCACAAGCGGGATGTACAGTGCAATCCATCAGCTCATTCCGCCTCCTGCACCTTGCGCTCGAGCCATGCCAAATCCGCGATAGGGCGAAGGCTTTCCAAGGCCGCTTCGATCTCGCCCAGCCCGGTCCTGCTGCCCAGTCGGTAGCGCACCAGCATTTGCACGATGCGAATTTGGTTCCGATACGTTTGCCGTTGGTAGTCGCTGATCTTGCGGCTGCGACGCAGGTAAATCTTGAAAGATTCGATCAGGGAAATCAGGGGCTCAGTTTCGCCTTGTTCAAAATAGGCCTTGAGGAGGAGGCTCTTCGCATCGAGGTGGTAATAGACATCGACGAATTCGATTTTTTGCAGCAGTTTCAGGCAGGTCTTGAAGTCGCCTTGATGGAATGCGAGGGCGGCCTTGCTGAACGTCAGCGCATGGATCCTCACCTCCTCGGAGAGCTGCTGCGCCAATGACTCGATCTGTCCAGCTACCAAATCCGTGCGGGACAGCCGCAGCCCGAGGGTCACGAAGTTCTTGTAGTGCGGGACCGGCAACAGCCCGTCCTCAGACAGGTAGCCTCGCTCTAGGCAAATGGCATACAATCGGAACAACTCCGCATCGTAGCCGGGCTCGCCTTGGTTCAGCATGCGGACGCAGAAGTTGAGGGCGTAGGTGTAGAGCTCCGACATCTGCAAGGCCGGGAATCTGCCCTCGGCATCTTGCAGCAGCTCCAGCAATTGCCGGTGGGCCGCCTCGTCGGGGGTGGGGCTCAATGTGCGCAAGGCGAGGCGATAGGCTTCCGCGAGGCTGCCTTCATAGACCACGGATGGCGCTTCGGCGAGGTGCTGAGCGACTTCATGCAGCATCGGAACCTCCGCTTGGCCGCCGAGGACATTTGCCCGGTTGACGGCGGCGGCACCCAGGCGGAGCTTTTGGGTGAAGTAGTCCTCGTCGAGGGCTTCCAATGCGGCATTGAGTCCGGGCTGGGCGCCACGGTTGCTGCGGTTCGCCTCATGGTCATGCTGCAGGAGCGCAAGGTCGAGGCGCTGACGCAAGTATTCTGGGCCGCGTTGAAGCTCGCCGAGCAGCCTGGATTGTGCAGCCTGCATGGCCGAATCAAAATCCTGGTCGAGGTGCCGCGCATCGAGGACATGGAGCAGCTGGGCGTCTTGGATGTCGGGTCGCTGCTGTAGCTGCTGCATGCACCAAAACTCCTCGACCAACTTGGTCAATTCGCTGAGCAGGTGCCGCAACCTCGCGGCATCGAATGCCTGCCCCGGATAGGCGGCCGCATGAACCGCCGCCGCTTCTGGAAGTGGCTCCTCCGAATTTGGGAAATAGGGCCTGAGCAGGTCCCAAATCCGCAAGATCTCCGGCCGGAGGTTGAAGTAGGGCGACTCAAGAAACACCTTGAATCGGCGCAATTCGTAGCCCGTGCAGGTCGAAAGCAGGCGATGGAGCTTGGAAGATTTTTCCATTGAGAAATTTTGCTTCTGACAAGTTAGGCATTTTGAGTCAATCACAATGCTGATAATGATGGATTTGGGCTGTAAGCGGTGAACAACGCTGTACTTTTGGTCTCGGCAACGGCGAAAAATTGTATTCGTTCTTGGGCTGGACGTGGTGAATTTTTGTACCATGAAGAAGCATCTCATGACTCCCTGCATTGCTCAACGACTTGACCTCAAGGGGTGGACATTGGCCATCTTGTTGCTTTTTGCTGCTTGGCGCACCTCGGCACAGGCCGTGGATTATGGCAATGGCTGGTACGATTCCGGAGTCAATTATTGGCGGCTCATGGTGTCGGACAATGGGATCCACCGGGTCTCAGCTGCGCAATTGGTGCAGGCGGGCTTCGATACAAGTGGGATCGATCCGGCGCACTTGCATCTGATTTGCCGGGGCGAGGAGCAGCATATCCATGTGGAGCCTGGATCCAGCGGAGGCTGGGAGTTCATCGAGTTTTTCGGCCGGCAAAATGATGCGGGGCTGGACACGCTGATGTACCGCAAGGTGAGCAGCATGCAAATGAGCGGCAGCATTCACCCGAACCCCTTGCATTCCACCTTCGCGGACACCTCCTGCTATTTCCTGTATGCCGATCAGCTAGCAGGATTGCGGCTCACGACACCGTTTCTAGGGATGGTGCCACCGCCACAAGTGATTCAGGAGGTGGTGAGGACTTCGGTTTTCGAATATGCGCCCGGTGATTTGCCCTTACTCTATTCCACGGGCCCTATCTATGACTTGTTCACTTCCATGAATCCCGAATGGACCGATGGGGAGGGCTATGCGGGGGAGGTGTTTATAGATGGCATTCCCCTAACGGTAAAAGTGCCAGCTCCGCAGCAGACGAACAGCGGACCCGCCACCATCCGACTCCGGATATTTGACCAATCGGCGGGTGCCCAGGAGGTGAGGATTTCGATCGACGGGCAGCTTTTGGGAAGTTACTTGACGACACAAAGTGGAATCAGCGACCATGTCCTGACCATTCCTTTCCCGATAGGGGATACAGTAACCGTTCAGTGTGAAACGGTCGCGCAGCCTGGTTCGGGTGTCCATTTCCTGAACCTGGTGACCCTGAGCTATCCCGGCACCACAGACTTGGAGGGCGGCACGTCTCTCAATTTCCCGGATGACAATGGCACCCAGGTCTATTACCAATTCCACCATGTCGCACCTGGCAATCTCGGCCTCATCTACGACCTGAGCCACCACCTTCGCTACGCCGACACCATCCATGGCGACAGTGTAGGGATTTGGGTGGCCGGGCAGGGTAATACGAGTGCCATGCATTTCAGCACTGACGGAGGCGTCTTGAGTCCAGTGATCCTGCCACCCTTTTCCACGGATATCAGCAATACCTCGCAGGCTGCTGACATGGTGGTGATCACGAGCCGCGAGCTGTCCGCAAGTGCGCAAGCCTATCGCAACTACCGCCAAGGCAGTCAAGTCAATCCTCTCCAGGTTCGTGTGGTCCATACCGATGAGATCTACCAGGAGTTCAGCCACGGCACGCCGCATCCCTTGGCGATCCAGCGCTTCTGCAACTACGCCCTCGACCATTGGGCGGTGCCTCCGAGCCAATTCTTGATCTGGGGCAGGGGGATGACCGACATCCGGGAGGACCATCCTGCCTCCGTGCCAGCCTACGGTACACCGATGAGTGACTGGCTCTACCTGACCACCTTGCGCCGCGATACAACCGATTATCAAACACGCGCGTCGATTGGCAGGGTGCCGATACAGACTGATCAGCAAGGCATGGATTACATCTCCAAGATCTCCATCTATGAAACTACCGGACAGGCCCCTTGGATGCGGAACGGGATTTTCGTCACCCATGGTCACGCGTCGGACAGCGCGATGTTGAGGGTGTTGGATGGGGTCATGGACACAGTAACCCGACAGTTCAGGACAGGCTTGGGTGTTGGTCGTGACCTCAGGTATGGCTATCAAGACAGCGCATTGGTGGACAGCGCGGCCGTGAGCCAGAACAGTGCGCTGCAGCAGGGAGCGAGCCTGATGATGATGTTTGGCGTGAATGCAACGCTGATGGGCCTGCAAGACCCCACTGGGATAGGAAACGAGGGCCGCTATCCGGTCTTGGTCGGGATCTCCTGCCGCTATTTTCCGCAAAACCGGGATACGTTGACAGTTCCAGAGAAATGGGTCGTGGCGCAATCCGAGGGTGCCATCGCGGTTTTGGGACACTCAGCGGCACCCTTCGTCATCCCTGCGGAACTATGGTCTTTCGAATGGATGCGGACAGCCTACCACGAACAGTTTGGAAGCCGCCTCGGGGATCTGACCCGGATCACAGCGGACAGCTTGGTCGAGCAGTATCCTGATATGGCCTATCGCAACCAGGTCCTGTGCATGAACATCATGGGCGATCCGAGCATCCATCTCCGAAACGGTGCATTCCAAGTATGGCCCGGCGATGCCAATGACGACCTCGTGGCCAATGCCCAAGACCTCCTCAACATCGGCCTAGCCTATGGCGATACTGGAGCGGTACGCCCCAATGCCAGCCTGCAATGGATGGGTCAGACGGCGGGGCTATGGGACAGCACATTCTCCAATGGCACCAATCATGTCCACGCGGATTGCAATGGCGATGGCATTGTGAATGCGGCGGATACCACGGCGATCCAGCTCAATTATGGCCTGACCCATGCCAAAACCCATGGGCTCCTCACGGGCACGGACAGCGACCCCGAGCTGTCGATCGAGTCAAGTGGAGGATTGCTTGCCAATGGCTCAGTAGTTCAATTGACCGTACGGCTGGGGACCCCGCAGCAACCCGCAGACAGCGTCTATGGCATCGCTTGGAGCATTCACTATGATCCCAACCTGGTCGATTCTGCCTCAGTGGTCGTGGACTTCGACAGCTGTTGGTTGGGGCAGGTCGGACAGAATCTGCTCACGCTTTCGCGTCACCTGCATCAATTGGGGCGCATCGACATGGCCATCACCCGCACTGACCATCAGCCGATATCTGGCGAAGGCGTGATTTCGCGCATCGGCATCGTGGTCATCGACAACATCAGCGGGAAAATGCCAGGGGACACCATGATCACCACCCTGCCGGTTTTCCCATCGGATGCGATGATGATCGACCCCAATGCCCAGCCCTTGCCGCTCAGGGGCCATGGAACGGACCTGCGCCTGTTCAGCGTCTTGGCGGAGCCGGAATTGCAACCTGGGCAGCAGGTAGGGCTGTTTCCGAACCCGACGCGGGACGAGGTGTACATCCAAACTGCGGATGAGGGAGCGGCCACGATTGAGCTTTATGACCTTGGCGGCCGCAAACTGATGGCGCGGAGCTATCCCGCTGGTGCCCCCAAGCGAATCGACCTCTCAGCCTACCAAGGCAGTGTTTACGTCCTGAAGGTCAGCAACGCCGCAGGAGAGTTCCACGTGCGGATTTGCAAGACAGAGTGAAAAATTCAATGTCCAGCCTCCGCACCCGATAGGGTAGAGGCTGGACATTTCAATTCATCTCCCTCAGTGGGTGATGTTGTCGATCTTCCAGTTGCCGCCTTCCTCGACCATGGTGACCTCCACGCAGTGCTTGGAGTTGTCGAAGGAAGCAGTGTAGCAGACAGCGAATTGATTCTGAACCACATCATCCGGAGTCACCTCCAGATTTTCGGCCCAAGTCTCCTCCACGTCTTGCGCATTCAAGAAAGGATCCGCTTCCAATTCCTCCGCAGCGAGCTGTTTCAGGTACTTCGCGGTGCAGTGTTGGGCCTTGAGGCTTTCGACCGCGGCATGGTTTTCGGGCACCTTGCTGGTTTCCGTGATGTAACCCTTGTAAAATGTCTTGAGGGACTCAAGCGCTTGCGCGTTTGGGCCGTCGGAACATGCAGCCATGAGAGCAATGATGACGAAGAAGAATGCGTTCAAAGTGAATTTGCGAAAAGGCATGATCACATCCGGTAAATGACGTGGCCGGGCTTGTGCTTGCGGTAATCACCACCTGCCCAGAAGTCGCGCTGCTTGAAGTCGGAGACCCATTGTGCGCCGTTGTACATCTGGATGTGCCCGTGTTCATGGTATTTCTTGTCGCCTTGGAAGGCCTCGAACACGGCGATGTCGCCTTTCTGATAGCTGGCGGTGCTGATCTGCTTGAAGCCAAATTTCTCCAGGTAACCCTTGTAGTCCTTGGCGGAAACAGGGTTGCCGGGGGTGGCTACGCCGCCTGCATTGATGGCCATGCGGACGTATTTCGCGCACTTGCCCAGGGAGGAGTCGTTGGCATTGGCGTTGAGTGCCTGAACCGCCTTGTCGATGTCCCAATTGGACTTGGGAGTCTGTCCTTTCGGCTTCTGATCCTGAGCCTTGGGCTTTTGAGCGGCACCCTTGCCTGCGCCTTCGCTGGCAGCAGGAGCCTTGGCGGCAGCGCCACCACTGGCGTTGAGATAGCCCAGAGCCTTGTCCAGTTGGTTGCCGAAGATCATCGAGTTGCTGAATTCAGCCTTGATGTCGGCCACGATGTCTCCGCCATGGAGCGCCTTGTAGGCCTTCTTGAATTCGGCGATGAGCGCACCGTCATGGTTGAGTTTGGCGAGGTTGCGGTAAACGGCATCCTCGTCGGTGCCCAGCCCGGTGTACCCGCCAAACATGGCTTCCCAGACAGCGCTGGCGATTTCCTTGACATTGGGGCCAGCGTTTTTCGGAGCCTCCTTGGTCGGAGCGCCGTCTTTCTTGGCGGTGGCTGTGGAAACGAAGTCCTTGCTCACCCACTCTCCTTGACCGATGCAGAGCCAGCCTTGAACCTCGCCATAGACGGTGATCGAGGTGCCTTTGCTGAGCTTCTTGCCAGTCTTGTCGTATTGGGTGCCGGGTCCGCGGCGCACGTTCAGCGAGTCCGCAGTCGTGGAGCCATTGCCTGTGGGGGCACCGATCTTGAAATCATAGGTTGTAGAGGACTTCTGCTCGGGTTCTGCGGGTTTGGTGGTGCTAGTGCCAGCAAGTGCCCGCAACGCAGCCTGGAAATCCTGGACCCTGACCGGAGTCTGGGCATACCAAGCGCTGTCCTGAGCCTCCAATGCGGCTTTTTCCCATTCACCCTTGGTCATGTAACCCCAAGTCTTCTTGAATTTGGTGTTCCAAGAGGTGCCCAATTGGAAGTTCACCGAAGCGAGGGCGATGATGAAGGACTCGGAGGAGACGCCGAGCGTAGAGGCTTGGCCTTTGGCGGCATCGTAAGCCTTTTGGGCGTCGGCATTGGCCCAGGTATTCAGGAGCGAGGTTGGAACCTCGGTCCCGACCGGATATTTCTGTTTTTCGGAGGCCGTGAGCAGGTGACCCAAGCCCACAGTTGGCAAACCTTCAGAGTCGAGATAGACCTTGGTTCGCCATCCCTCGCGGAGTTTCAGGTGGTCGAGGAATTCCTTGGGCACGCCTCCGGCGTCTAGGTCGCCGCCGCCTTGATCGCCATCCTTCCGTTGGACGGGGCTGGCTTTCAATTGAAATGCGGGAGGAGCCAGCGACTGGCCCATGGTTTCTTGGCCTTCAGCTTCTTTGAGCTGCGTAGGCTGTGAATTGACTTTCTCTGTATTACCCATTGACAATTGGCGATTGGAGGGATCAATTTCTCTTTTTTCTCTGGAAAATGCAAACCGGAGGCACAGCCAAAAGCAGCCGACAGAGCTTCCAAGCGCCGATTTGCGCCTTTTTGTCAGGGTCAGTGATGGAGAGGTTTCATCACCAGTAACTTCTGCATCTCCCATTTGGGCCCCGGCTCCTCATCCACCAGCCACCTCACTTCCTTGCCGTCCATCAACGCGATCGGCTCGCCGTCCCGGTACAGGATGCGGTTGCTTGTGATCGCCGCAAGCCGATGCCCGAGCGAAAATACCCCCAGCAAATTCAAGGGATCCGCCGCACTCATCGCGATCAAGTGTCCTTCCGCAGGTTTGCCCCGCCATTTCCTCAACAAAGTCACCGCCTCCGGCAAGGCATACTGCTCCCCCCACATCCCATCCACGAATCGCCCGCCGCGCACCTCGCCCCGCGCCTCCATCCGCCGAAACACCCGCACCATCTCCCTCCAATGCGGCACATTCGCCTCCCGCTCCACCAGCCGCCTGAAGACTACCCCATATCGCCGCAGCAAGCCCCTCGCCAGATCAGAATTCGGATCAGAATTTTCTGAATTCACGGAATTCACAAAATCTGCACGCACCATTTCTTCCGGCTCATCAGGGTCTGGGAGGGAGTCGAATCCTGAAAATTCAGCGAATTCCGTGAATGCTGCTCCGAACCACCGCCCCGCCATCGCCATTCCCAGGCCCTTCCTTGCCTTCTTCGCCCGCTCCTCCTCCGTCATCACCAGCATGCGCAGCCCCGTGAAGCTGTCCGAGCTCACCATCCCCACCGTCACCAATTCGCCCAATGCCATTTCGAGATGGCTGGGCAGCATCCGCGTGCCACGCACCAAGTCGTCGAAAAAGCTCGCCCCATAACGCTGGAGATGCGCCATCACCTGCTCCGCCCGGTGAGAAAGCAGGATCGGAGCATCTGGTCGGGCTTGTGCGGCACGCCAGGCATCGGCATTTTCCCGGCTTAGGATCGTGATCGGTGAACTGCGAATGGGCCCGGGTCGGGTTCCCTCGCCAGTTGGCGGACGCAGCCGTCCCCAAGTGATGCGCCCCGCCATGCAGAGCATGTCCAGCCACATCGGCTCATAGTGTCGCATCCGCAGCGGCAGGATATCCGCCTCCCAAGCCGCAGCGGGAGCCTCGTAGCCTTCGAGTTGCTCGAGGATCTCAAGCAAGGACTCCGGGCCTTGTAGCGTCTCGCGGTCCAGCACCTTTTGCCATTCGAAGAGAAATCGCATGTACGTCGCCGGACTCACAGGCTGAACCTCAGCGCGGAGGGTCTTGATCGTATAGCGATGGATCCTAGCCAATAGCCGTCGCTCGCACCATTCCTCCTCACCACTCGGCGTGTATTGACCGCGGAAGAGGAAACCCTCCGCCTCCAAGGCCATCATCGCATATTCTGCCTCGTGTGCCGGAATTCCCAGGGAGGCACCCAATTCTCGTGTCGTCACCGGGCCCAATGCCTCCATTCTGCCTCTGAACAATTCCTTGCGGGCCGATGTATCCTCCCATTCGCGGCGGGTGAGTCGGTCGGGGAATTTGATTTTGGGCTCCAAATGAATTTCAGGGAACAATGCCTCGAACTCTGGAATCCGCTCTGCAACCACCCAAATCACCGCCTCCGAACCCGGTCGAGTCAGCAAAGCAGCCCGATTGGCCCGGCACAATTCCCCGAACCAATGCTCCCAGCCATTTTCCCCGTCACCGATCGCGCCTTCCTCTGCGGTCATGAACCCAAGCAGCAACAATGCCTCATGCAATTCATCCGCATTCCGCACCGTGGGCCAAGCCTCTTGCCTCACCTGTTCGATGGCCATCGGATCGAGCCGCGCCAATTCCGCAGCCTCAGAGGGGTCCAACCATCGGCGATTTTTGATGGCATGGGTGCGCCGGTCCTCCAATCCCGCCGGATCAAGAAAGGCATAGGGCCGCGCATTGATGATCTCCTGCGCCAATGGGGACGCCTCGCGCAGGTCCTTCGCAATCAGCTTGAAATCGCCCGCCACGATCCGCCCAATGATCACCTCCAGATGGCCCACATCCATCGCCTCCGTCAGGCAATCCTCAATCGTCTGCCGCACCAGCGGATGATCCGGCACCTCCCGCTCCCCGACGATGTTCTCCAAGCAGGCCAACTGATCCGGGAAAACCAATGAAATCAAGTCCTCAGAGGCCATCCGCTGCAAATGCGGGGCCACCCGACCACTCGCCTTACGCCGCTGTATCGCCAATGCCCGGGTCGCATTCCACCGCCAGCGCACCCCAAACATGGGCGCATCCAGCAATGCCTGCACCAAGATATCCCGGACCGTATTCGGCTGCAGGTAGTCCCAAACCTCCTCCAATTGGAAGGAATGCGTGGCCCCGAGGGAAAGGATGATCGCATCCTCGGTCGCCGCTGCCTGCAATTCGAAATTGAAATTCCGGCAAAATCGCTTTCGCAATGCCAGGCCCCAGCCCTTGTTCAGCCGCGAGCCAAATGGGCTGTGGATCACGAGGTGCATGTCTCCCGCCTCATCGAAGAAGCGCTCCATCACGATCGTATCCGGCCCGGGCAATTCCCCCAACGCCAATTTCGCGGAGCAGATGTAAAGGATCATTTGCTCGGCCGCGCTGCCCTTGACCCCGACCGTTTCTGCCAGCCAGATCAATGCCTCGCGTCCCCATTCCGCCAATGTCTCCTCTGAACTCGTGCCTGGAATGATCTGCTCCAGGTCGATGCAGTCCGCGATCTCCACCCGCAAGCGTGATACCGCGAGGCTGAGTTCATCGCTGCGTCCCGGCGCCTCCCCGAACCAAAACGGGATCGAGGGCGTGAGTCCATGCGCGTCCTGCACCATCAGCTTGCCCATTTCCAGCTTCTCGATCTTCCAGACCCCGTTGCCGAGTTGGAAGACGTCGCCGGCCATGCTTTCGATCGCGAAGTCCTCCTCCACGGTGCCGATGAAGGTACCGCTGGGCTGCAGGATCACATCGTAATTGAAGTTGTCGGGGATCGCGCCGCCGTTGGTAAGGGCAGCGAGTTGGGCGCCCTTGCGGGCGCGGACCATGCCGTTGACGGCGTCGCGGTGCAGGTAGGCGGTGCTGCGGCCATTGCGGGTGGTGTAGCCCTCGCCGAGCATTTCCAGGATTTGGTCGAACTCCTCGCGGCTCAGGTTGCGGTAGGGAAATGCCCGTTGCATGGTCGCGTACAGCTCGTCCTCGTCGTACTCGCGGTTGGCGACCTCGGCCACGATCTGCTGCGAAAGCACATCGAGGGGCTTCTCCGGCATGATGATATGGTCCAATTCGCCCCGGCGCACGGCATCGAGGATGGCGGTGCATTCGACCAGGTCATCGCGCGTGAGGGGGAAGAGGCGACCCTTTGGGAGGCCACCGACGAAGTGACCCGAGCGTCCGACCCGTTGCAAAAAGGCGGAAATCGTCTTGGGAGAGGAGATTTGGCAGACTAAGTCCACCGAGCCGATGTCGATGCCCAGTTCCATAGAGGCGGTCGCGACCATGGCGCGGAGGAGGCCGTGCTTGAGCTTTTGTTCGGCATCGAGGCGCTGCTCCTTGCTCAGGCTCCCGTGGTGCGCGCTCACAGCGGATTTACCCAGGCGCTCGCGCAGGTGATGGCTCAGGCGCTCCGCGAGGCGGCGGGTGTTCACGAAGATCAGGGTCGTCTGATGCGCGAGGATGTGCTGCTCCAGGATGTCGTAGATCTCCTCCCAGACGTCATTGGCCATCACGGCGCTGAGGGGCGAGCGCGGAATCTCGATGCCCAAGTCCAGCTTGCGGCGGTGTCCCGTGTCGATGATCGCGCAATGCGGGTTGCCATCTAGGTCGGTCTCGGCATTTCCCACGAGGAAATTGGCGACGAGTTCCACGGGCTTCTGTGTGGCGGACAGTCCGATGCGCTGGAAGGGGCGGCCAGTGAGTTGCCGGAGCCGCTCGACGCTGAGGGAAAAATGAGAGCCGCGTTTGGAGCCGACCATGGCATGGATCTCGTCAACAATCAGGGTGGTGGTGCCGCTGAGCATTTTGCGGCCGCCAGTGCTTGTGAGCAGCAGGTAAAGGCTCTCGGGCGTGGTCACGAGGATGTGCGGCGCGTTGCGGGACATGGACGTGCGCTCGCTGGCCGTGGTGTCGCCTGTGCGGACCCGGGCGCGGATGCCGTGGGGTTTCAGGCCCATTTCCTTGAGCACCGCGTCGATGCCATCCAAGGGGCGGTGCAGGTTGCGGTGGATATCGTTGCTCAGGGCCTTGAGAGGCGAGACATATACCACATAGGTGCGGTCCTCCAGCCGGCCCTCCATGCTAAGCTGCACGAGTTCGTCGATGGCGCAGAGGAAAGCCGCAAGGGTCTTACCGGAGCCCGTGGGTGCTGCGATCAGGGTATGCTCGCCTGCCTGGATATGCGGCCATGCCTGCAACTGCACGTCGGTCGCCGCCTCAAAGGAGGAGGTGAACCATTGGTGGGTTGCGGGGTGGAGGGGCATTCTTCTTTGCTTCGCGACCTTGTTGGGCGAATTTAGGGAAAATGCGGGTAGGTGACCAATTCACCCAAGAGAGGATTCCTGCTCATGGTTTCGACGCATTCTTTTCCCAAACGGGCTGATTACTTGGATCGACATATCTTTGCAGCTTCATTCACACGGAATTTCAAAGTATCGCTACATTTCCCAAGATGACGCCAGAGACAATCCCTTCTGCCTCCGCATTGTTTGACCAAGTAAGGCAAATGATCGACAGCAGCCGCCACAAGGTCATGGTCGCGGTGAATACAGAGATCGTGCTGCTGTATTGGAATGTCGGCAAATACCTGAACGACCGCTTGCTCGGCAATGCCCGTGCGGCCTACGGCAAGCAGGTGGTTTCCGAGCTTTCACAGCACTTGGTCATGCAATACGGCAAAGGGTGGAGCGAAAAGCACCTTTGGCATTGTCTCCGCAGTGCGGAGACTTTTTCCGAGGATCAGATTCTCTCCGCAGTGCGGAGACAATTGAACTGGACACAGCTCAAGACCATCCAATACCTGAAAACAGACTTACAAAGGGCATTTTACCTTGAAATGTCGGCCAACGAACGGTGGAGCAGTCGGCAATTGCAGGATCGTATCAATTCCATGCTTTTTGAACGGACGAGCTTGAGTAAGCTACCCGAGGAAACGATCAAAGGTGATTTGGAAGCTTTGCGCACAACGCAGGAAATGAGCATTCCCTTGGCATTCAAAGACCCGTACATATTGGACTTCCTCGGCTTGGCTGATACGTACAGCGAAAAAGACATCGAGCAAGCGATTTTGCACCAATTGCAATTGTTCATCCTGGAGCTGGGAAATGATTTTGCCTTTCTTGCAAGGCAGAAGCGCATCACTGTAGGCGACACGGACTATTACCTCGACCTATTGTTTTACCACCGCAAGCTCCGGCGGCTTATCGCCATCGACCTCAAGCTCGGCAAATTTGAAGCCGAGCACAAAGGGCAGATGGAACTTTATCTGCGGTGGCTGGCAAAATATGAGCAACACCCCAACGAATTGCCCCCCATCGGCATCATTCTCTGTGCTGATAAGGATGAGGAATTGGTTCAGCTCTTGGAAATGGATCAAAACGGCATCCATGTCGCAGAGTACCTCACAGAGCTTCCATCCATCGAAGTCCTGCAATCAAAGTTGAAACTAGCGATTGAAATGTCGCGACGTCGATTGGAAGGGTGAATGTCCGGGGGGAATTCGAAGGCGGCTTCGAACCATTGCCGCATGGCGGGATGGAAGTGGGTGAGGGCATTCACTAACATTCGGAGTAACCTTAATCTTCTTGGATTTCTAGCAGTGCTCCTAAAACATCTTCAAAATATCAATTAGTTTGTTTTCTGCTTTTACCGCCTTTTCGAGCTCATGTTCCCAGACCCTTTGGTAAAGGTCGTCGCCTGGGGAGGGTTTTCGATTTGAAACATCCTGAGAATGCTTTTGGAGTCCATCCTTTAGGCTTTTAGACGTCTTCCAGGAGGCTTTCAGGTGATCCTTCAACATTAGTTCATTTCGACTCATCTTCTTTTCTTAAAAATGACATCAAAACTAGGTCTTTTCCAAACAATGCCAATTCCAAATTCAAGTCGAAGTTTATTGCAAATCACGTAATTTGAATCTTGAAATATTCGAGATTGCAGGGTGCAAAATTTGACTTTTCCCATGAAGTACTTGATGCTTTTCGTTTGTTTGGCAATATGCTTTGCCACCTTTGGCCAGTCAAAGAGCGATTAATTCTATTAAGCAAATGGAAATCTTCTCAAGGGAGGAATAGTGTCAAAGAAGTGGGTATGCCTGAAGTGGGAACAGAAATAATTTTGGATCGGGGTCTCATGAAAATTACGATTATCAACCCATCCAGCAAAAGCCAAATCTTCAAAATCGTTGATGAGCAAAAAGGTAGAAGGCGAGAAAGATGTGATTGCCTTTGATGTGAGTTTAGAAATAACACGAATAACTTACGGCTGTTACCATGATACATTTTATCAGTTTTTATCTTCATTTCTCGACGAGATATTGAAGCAGAAAGTGAGACTATCTGAAGTAATTATTATTACAATTAATTCCAGATACCATTTGCTATTGCTCGTCACGTCTCTAATTATCCAATACCGAGAAATCGTGGCAACTCTCCCAAAAAAGCAAAGTGAACTCAAGTTGAGAAAGAGGGCCCTAAATTTGGGCTAAAATTATTGGTGTTCGGGCGGGGTGTTCAAAGCGAGAAGGGGCTACTGGAAAGACTTCTGAACTGATTATGACGCCTCGTACGTATCTCAACGGCACGTGATTTTTAAAATTTGTTCAGCTTTTCGTTGTTTTGTTGAGAATGGCCGCTTATATCTGCGTCATGTTGGAGAAGGCTTTTGCATTTTACCTCAAGCCAATTAAGATTCGAAGTTGGCCAAAGATCATTTTGGCAAGGAGGTCGTGATCGTGGGGAGTTTTCGTTTTGGGGCTATTTCTGATAGCATTCAGGAGGGGCGTACTGGGCAGCGGTGCAGGAATTTGAAGAGGGGACGTTTGATCCAGTCTTGTTTGCCGGGCAAGGAAGCCTATACTCAGATTATCAACCGGGCAATTTTTTAGAGAGGATGACGGGTTACAGAGCATTTACGACGGGCTATCCCGATCGTACGGTAGTGTTTTCGAGTGCGGTGGAGATTCGAAGGCGACGTGAACCGGAGAACGTGTGAAAAGTCTTTCCAGCACGGGGCAGCTTTGGGACACAGGCGCGACCTGTTGCTGCATCACCAAGAATGTCGCTCAAGCATTGGGGTTGAACCCAGGTGCGGAAGGCATCTGTGCTCACGGCTGCAGGATATGTCTTGGAGAACATCTACGAAGTCTGTTTTCAGTTGCCAAACACATTGTGGCGATCAACTTGGAAGTTACTGAAATCAGCGCCGTTAGCGAGGACATGGATGCAATCATCGGCATGAACATCATTGGTCTGGGTGATTTCGCGGTGAGCAATTTTGATGGGCGGACTCAGATGACCTTTCGTGTACCGTCAATGGTGCATGCGGACTATACTTGACCGGCCAAGCCTTGACACTCAGCAATTGGTTCCCGGCTAGGATTCTTCCCAATGCGAAAATATCTTTGACTCACTGCGGGGCGTTGTGTTGCCCTTCAGGATCAAGAATAGATGCGATACTGGACGAAAAAGATCTTGGTGACAGGATTGGCGGTGATGATGGCCGCCCTGGCTGCCCGCGCCCAGTCCGACTCCCAGACCCTGCGGTCGCCCTATGCGAGTGTGCTGAGCATGACGGACTTTGATTTCGGCTTGCCGCTGGCGGGGAATCTGAATTATCCGCTTTCCTTGGGTGCGCAGACGGTGGTTGGGTACCAATTCAATCGGATTTTCACTGCGGGCATCGGGGTAGCGATCCAAGGGTACGGGCCGAGTGACATGCTGCTGCTGCCGATATTCGCGGATGCGCGGCTGCATTTTCCGCAACGGAAGTGGACGCCGTTTGTGTCATTGGATGCTGGATACTCGATCAGCTTGGGTGGCGGAGACCGCAAGGGGGGGCTGCTCGTGAGCCCCGGAGTGGGTGGCCGGATTCCGATCGCGAACAATCTGGCATTCAGCTTTGGTTTGGGCCTTCGTTGGCAACTCAACCAAGGCCCCTACAATGGCGAAACGGTGGACTATCGCTCGGAGTACCTCTCTGCCAAGGTCGGCATCGCAGTGCGGTTCCCGAAACTCCTGAGCAAGATGCTCGCCCCTCGCATGAAGGACCGCAAGGGGGACAAATAACCCTCTGCAACCATGGGCAAGCCTACGAATAGCGCTTCTGGATTGGGATGGAAGTCCTCTGAAAATGGAGGATGGTTGAACCCGTCGGCATGGATCGGAGCCGCTGCCGTTGCCTTGGGGGCGATCCTGCTGCTATTGCCTGCGATGTGGAATGGATTTCCGCTGATGTACAGCGACACAGGGGCCTACCTCGCGACCGCATTCGAGGGAAAGGTGCCCATGGCGCGGCCGACCGGGTATGGGTTGTTCATTCGCTACACGGCACTTGGGGATCAGGTGTGGCTGACCTTGGCGATGCAGGCGCTGATGTTCTCTTGGTTGGTTTTCAGGACAGTGCGCGTGCTGTTGCCCCGAGGGCGGAGATTGATCGGATTTGGACTCGGGATGGTGGGCAGCGTGGGACTGACCGGAATCGGTTGGTATGCGGGTCAGATCATGCCGGACATCTTCACGGGATTGATGGCCCTGGGATTTTTCCTGGTGGTCTTCGATGATGAGCTGCGGTGGTGGGGCAGGCTGGGAATTGCGGCGTTGTTGTTCGTGATGGGGGTCAGCCATTACAGCCATCCGGCATTGTTGTTGGGGCTGGTTGCCTGCCTTGCAGTGTTTGGCGGGATTCAGTGGATCCGTCGGCGCGGTTTCCCTTCACGGTTCTGGCGAATGGGGTGGGTGCTGTTGGCGGCATTTGGCTCAATCTTATTTTTCTATGCTTCGAATGCGGTGAATGGCCTCGGCTGGCGCATGACGCGGTCGGCGCATGTCTTCACCATGGCACGGCTGAGCGAGACAGGCTTGCTCGCGGACTACCTGCATGAGACCTGCCCGGAGCGTCATTGGTCGCTTTGTCCGTATGCGGATTCCTTGCCCAATTCGACGGCGGCGTTCATCTGGCATGATGATTCGCCCTTCAAGAAGACGGGATACTGGGAGGAGAGTCAGCCTGGGTACGATTCCTTGCTGAATGATTTCTTTGGCCGACGGAAGTACCTGATGGCCTATCTCGGCGAATGCATGAAGGCCGGATGGGCGCAAATGTCCGCCGTTTCGGTTGGTGAGGGCCTAGCTCCAAATGACGAAAACAGTTCGCCTTACAAATTCTTCGAGCGGCGGCTGCCCGAGAAGATTCCCGAGTACCGTGGTAGCGTTCAATTCAACCGAGAGATTTCATTTGAATTCGACACTTGGGTTTTGTGGGTGACGATGGCGCTTTCAGGAATTGTATTGGTGGTGGTCAGCATGGTGTATCGGCGTCGGATACCAGCCGGGATGGCATGGTTCGTCGCGATTGCGGTCTTGTCGTATGCCATCAATGCTGTGTTGACAGGCGCCTTGGCGAACGTGTACGCGAGGCTTCAGTCCCGGATCGCTTGGCTGATTTTGTTTGCATCTGCAATTCTTTTTGTAGAATTCATTGGCAAAAAGAATAAATAATTTTCATATTTGCCCAATAGTATGAGAAGTCTCCAATTGAATGAACTTTCAAAAGGAGAAAAATGAGAAAGAAACGTGGGGAGGTAACCAAGCAAAAGACTCCCAATTTGGTATCGGATGTCAAGGGGTTGATCCATGACAGTCGCGAATTTGCAGCACGGACGCTGAATTCGACGATGACTCTTCTGTACTGGAAGGTCGGTCGGCGGATCAATGAGGAGGTGCTGAAGCATCGCCGTGCAGAGTACGGGAAGAATGTGGTCTTACAACTCGCATTGGAGCTGCAGGGGAGCTATGGCGATGGCTTCTCGGAGAAGAACCTGCGGCGGATGATGCAGTTCGCGGACCTGTTTCCCGACGAGGACATTGTGCTTTCGGCGATCAGGCAGCTGAGTTGGACGCATTTCATCGCCTTGTTGCCCATCCGGAATCCGCTGGAACGAGAGTTTTACACGGAAATCTGCCGGATTGAGGGCTGGAACGTGAAAACCCTTCGCGAGAAGATCGGCAGCATGCTGTTTGAGCGAACTGCCATTAGCCGGAAGCCTGAGGAAACGATTCGCGCGGATTTGAAACGCCTCCGCGATTGCAATGAGCTCAATCCAGAGCTGGTGTTTCGGGACAGGTACATTCTGGAGTTCCTAGGTCTGGAAGATACCTACTCCGAAAAAGACTTCGAATCCGCGATCCTGAGGCATATCGAGAAGTTCATCCTGGAGATTGGGACAGGTTTCCTCTTCATGGCCAGGCAGAAGCGATTCATCATCGATGGCGAGGATCATTATCTGGACCTGTTGTTTTACCACCGAAGACTGCGCCGATTGCTGGCGATCGACCTCAAATTGACCAAGTTCAAGGCTGCCTACAAGGCTCAAATGGAGCTCTATCTCCGGATGCTTCAGAAAGACGAGATGCTGGAGTGGGAGGAGCCTCCGCTGGGCCTCATCCTATGCGCCGAAGGCAACGAGGAACAAATTCAAATGCTGGAATTGGACAAATCGGGCATCCGTGTTGCAAACTACATGACTGCGGTTCCTGATTTCGACAAGCTGCGCGTTAAGCTCCAAGCGGTGATCGATCGGGCGCGGAAGGAATCCAAGGTTCAAGACAAGCAAGGAAGGTGAATTGTCGTATCACGGCGGCGCCTTGGGTTGATGAATGAATTGATTTTTAACGATTTATGATGAAGATTGTCGTATCACAATGCGACAATCTTTGTTTTTACAGGGTTCGGTTTTGGGTCACCAAAGGGACTCAAAATACAACTTCGATACGACAATCTGTGGTGTAATCGCTTGCTATACAGTGTTTTGTGTGAAGCGATTGCGGCGGGCGATACGACAATTCAGGGATTTACTCCTCTACGTTTACCAAGCCCATGCCCTCGCCCTTCCGTTTCACCCGGTACACGGCCTTGCCCTCAGCGATGACCTCTCCTGTTGATTCGTGGAAGGCCTTCATCCTGGTCACGATGATCGCACTGCCACTCCGTACAATCTCGCCTTCGGCAATGACATTGTCTGGTTTGGCAGGCTCAAGGTAGTCCACCCGGATGTCAATCGAGCTGATCATGTCATCGGGCCCGGTAAGGGTGGTGATGGCAGCCGCACCCCCAGCAGAGTCCAGCAGGCAGGCAATGATGCCTCCGTGCATCCGATTGCTGCGGGGATCACCCTCGAGTTCCTGACGGTAGGGGAGGTAGAGCTGCGCCCAACCATGACGCACATCTTTCAGGCTAATGCCGAGGAACTTGTGCACCGGGATCATGTCGTCGATCACCTGCACCATGATTTTTTTCAGAAGTTCTTCCATGGAGGGGCAAAGTTTGAAAAAGCAGCATGTAAAAGGCAAGCATGTCGTCAACCGCAGCCAGTGAAATCCGCTCGTTGGTATTGTGGATGCGGCTGCCTTCATCCTTGTGGATGCGGAAGGGTGAAAAACGAAACAGGTTGTCGCTGAGGGGAATGAAGTGCTTGCTGTCGGTCCCGGCAGGCATCAGGGTTGGTGACACGATCACAGTCGGGTAAATGTCCCTGATGGTCTCACTCAGCGCCGCAAACTCTTGGCTCTGGTGGCTGGTCACTGGGGAGGGCTCCGTGGGATCGTCCATCACGGTGATCTCCACGCGGTCATCATGGATGGTCTGGCGGATATGCTCTACCACAGAGCCGATGCTGTCTCCTGGCAGTATCCGGACATTGAGGATCACGGATGCCTCCTTGGGAAGGACATTGCTCTTGAGGCCGCCTTGGATGATGGTCGGGGAGATCTTGGTGCGGATGATGGCGTCGGTGAGCGGATCCTTGGCCAATGCAGCGAGGATTTGCTTGCGCAGCAAGCGGGCATTTTTCAGGGCAAACTGCGTCTTCTTGTCCATCAGGGGAGCCGCATTGCGCAAACTCTCCATCACCAGGGGCAACATCCGCTCCTCCATGGGATTCTTCGCCAACCTGTCCAGTGCCAATGCCAGTGTCCCGATCACCGTCTCAAACGGTGGCGCTGCCGAATGACCTCCGCCACCCTTGACCCGCAACTCGATGTTGGCATGCCCTTTTTCGGCCATGGCAACCAGTGCTATCGGGGGGTCGCTATCCTTGAACGCGCCATCAATCACGCCAAGCCCTTCGTCCAGCACCCAATCCAGCCTGATGTCCCGCTCCCGCAACGCCCTGGCGATCCGCGCTGCGCCCCAGTTTCCGCCAACCTCCTCGTCGTGCCCGAGGGCGATGTAGATCGTCGATGAAGGCTGAAAGCCCACCGCGATCAGTCGGTCCGCCGCCTCCATCATGCAGATGATCAGGCTTTTGGTGTCCAGTGCGCCCCGTCCCCAGACAAATCCCTCGGCAATCTCCCCGGAAAATGGCGGAAACTTCCATCCCTCTCCATCTTCAGACTCCACAGGCACCACATCCTGATGGGCGTAGAACATCACGGGCTGACTCTCAGCATTGCGACCCTGCCACTTGAACAAAAGTGCATGCCCGCCGAGGATCTCTAGTTCCATTTCGCGGTGGACATTCGGAAAGCCATCCTTGAGGAACTGAACGAATCCACGATAGGCAGACCAGTCCGTTAGGGAGCTGTCCGAGTAGGAAATCGTAGGGAATTGGAGGGCGCGGCTGAGTTTTTGGTGAAGGCTGAGGCTGTCGCTGCCAGAGGCGCGGCCAAGGATGGGAGAAAAAAGCAATAAGCCGAATGCCCAGGCACGTAGCCTATGCACCCATTTGGAAGGAAGCGAGCATGAGAGTTGCTGGGCCCTTTTCATATTTCACCAGTCCCACCCCTTTTGCAAAGTATTGGCGATGCACCTCGGTGGTCATGTTTTCTTCGTCCACGTGGTAGCTTTCCATCCGCACTTGCAGGCAATCCTTGAATTGGCCAGCGGGGGTTTCCACATCCACTTTGCCTTCTACGGTATAGACCGAGAAGTGATCGCCTTCCGCCCAGATGGTGTAGAGAACATCGCCTGCTTGGGCATTGTTTTGATACACCAACTGCATGGATTTGGGATTTTCAGGATCCACGGCATGCAGTTCGCGCTCTTTCCCTGCATTCACAGTGAAGACATGGGAGCGATCCTTGTAGAAAAACGTGCTGTCGAGGGCTTCGTTGTAATGCGGACCGGGAGCATCGGCGTTTTCCAGATAGAAAAACTCCAAGCCATTCACGTCCAAGCTGCGAACGGTATAGGAGTAAGCCGGGCGGGAGGTCGCGGCACCTTCATACCTGTAGGTGGAGCCGGCATGAAGGGGGAAATAATCCTCGCTGATCGCAGGAGCCTCGGCGGTGTTCGCAGGATTTGGCTTGCGGCGTCCGTTGGTGGCCTCGTAGTACTCCACTTGGGACTTTTGGCCGCCGCTGCGCTCGAATGCTACCGCATACAAGAAGCCACGGGAGGCATGCATCGCCAAGGTGGCCATTGCAACCGCCATTTCTTCCCAGTCCTGCTCGCCAGCCATCGCGTCGATGTTCACCAACATGACACCCTCGCTGCGGAAGCTGTCTTGAAGGCCCATGGCATCGGCACCACTCGCCTCGGATTGGTTTTCAGCCATTGCACGCTCCAAGGCCGCTTGATCCCTGAACTGGAAAATCCCCTTGTATGTCTGCCTGAAGCTCATGCCGTGCAGTGTTTTACTTAATCCTTTTCTAAATCAGGCAGCTAATTTGTGGCATTAATGGGAAAGGTGCAATAGAAAACGGGCATTCTCCGTGATTTACGGACAGTTGTCAGCCGATTTCAGAATGGAATTGAAGGCTTGGAAATGGACTCCTTCGCCGGGAGACCGCCCAAGGCTTACTTGCCCTTGCAGTATTGCTCCCGCATGCCCTCGCCGTCCACGTGTCCGCCAGCAGCAGCGGTCGCGAGGTCGGAGCAGCCCCGGTCGATGATGCCCGCATTGATCAGGGCGACACCACGGTAGTAATAAAATGCGGGATTTTCCGGTTGCATCTCGATCGCCTTGTCCAGCCAGCGAATGCCTTCGAGTGATTGGCCGGTGTTGGTGAGGGCGATGCCCTTGTAGGCGATGGCACCCAAGTAGGTCGAGTCCAGAGCGAGCGACTTGTCGATGTCCTTGAGGGCCGACTCGTAATCACCCATGCCGATGTAGGTATAACCGCGGTTCAGGTAGCTCACCTTGTCATTGGGAAGCAGCTCAATCGCCTTGGAGAAATCGAAGATGGCGGTCTTGTTGTCACCGACCTTGGAATTGTAATAGCCGCGGTTGCTCCATGCGAAGTGGCTCGTGGGATCCGCCTTGACGGCCTTGTTCAGGTAGTCGATGGCTTTGATGTCGTCCCCGATGTTGCCCATGGTGACGCCGAGGTAGGCATAGCTCTCTCCGAGGTCATAAGCGCGGTCCACAGCGGCTTGGAAGTCCGTCCGAGCAGAGCCGTATTGGCCTTGGATGTAGTTGGCCAATCCGCGGTCAAAGTAATAGGAGCCGATCGTGTCCTTGGGGAGGCCTGCTTTTTCGGCGAGTTCGATCGCCTTGCCCAGGTCCGCCATGCAGAGATCCCACTTGGCCTGGGAGAAGCGGGCATTGCCCAAGGCGTTGAGGGCAGCGGCATCGTCGGGATCGTTCTTGACGATCTCTTGGAACACCACCTCGGCCTCGGCAAATTTCTGCTCGGCCATCAGGGCATTGCCTTTGGCCATCTTGTCCTGACCGGAGCATGCCCCCAAGGTGGCGGCAATCATGACCATGAAAATGAGCAGGCTTTTCATCGTGGAATCGGAGATCATTTCAGTTTGAGGTCCACGTTCATGTTGGCCTTGCCTTCGAGCAGGTCCTTCATGGTGTTTTCAATGGTGACGGATTTCTTGTCAGCGCCGATCAGCGCGGCATCATTGCCCTTGACCTTCTTCACGTTCCGGTCAAAGCTGTACTTCACGGTGTACTTCGCGTCTTGGAACATCATCATGGCCATCTGCATGTACTGCTTGGACTCCTCGTCCTCCTCGTCATTGGCGGGCATGGTCATGTCCATCTTGCGGGAAAATTTCTTGCCTGCGTAAGCGATGGAGTTTTCGCGGTCGGTTTCAGGGGACTCGTCGTCACCACCGAGGCCGAAGGCATCGCCCAGCCCGAGGCTGCTCTCACGTAGCACCAGTGCCTGGTTCAAGGCTTCGATGTTTTTGAATTCGTAGCTGTAACCGATCTGCTTGGTATCGCGGTTGTTGAGGTCCTGGACATTGGAAATGCCGGGGATTGCTTTGAGCTGCGCGACGGTCTGGTTTTCGGTGAACATCTCGTCCATGGACTTGCCAGCCTCATTGCCAGTGGAATCCATCGCCGACCCAAATGCCTCCATCATGTCCATCATCTTCGCGACATCCACCAACACGGTAGCCTTGCCGGATCCATCAGCATGGAACTCGTACTCCTCCAGAATGTCGAAGCAGGAGGAGGCCCCAAGCGTGATCACGACGAGGGCAAGGGAGAAAAAAAGCTTGAATCTTTTGTGCATGCGCATTGATGCCGGAGGCAATTAAGGTCATGCAAGTTAGGAAAAGCCCATGGAAATCGGCAGGTCGCCGCTGAAAATGTCCCTCCCGGCCGAAGGATCACTTGCTTGGTGCCCAGAGCCATTCCCCGTTCGGGGTCATGTAGCCCACAGCATTGTTGTCCTCCACCTGGATCACATTGCCGACCAGCTTGACCGTGTCAAATTCCGGCGGCAGCAAGACCTTGCCAGTGCCATCCACCACACCAATGGACCTGCGCAGCATCACTGTGGCCATGCCTTGGCTGTACTCTCCGATCGCATCGTACTTGCAGGGAGTCATCACTGCCCCGAATGTGCTGATCAGTCCCCATTTGGAGCCTTTTTGGACAGAGATGATCCCCGGTTGCCGGAAGCCCACGGCATCGTATTCGCAATCGATCACCTGCGTGCCGCCCAGATTGACGAAGCCCCAGCCCTTGCCCGTCAGGAACACCGCCGCCCGTGCGTCTTGGAAGTCGGTCACCATGGAGTAGCTGAGGGGCACCACCACATTCCCGGAGAGGTCGATGAAACCCCAGACATTGCCCATGCAGACAGCGGCGCGGCCCTCCTTGAAGGAATGCACCTTGGAGTATTTCGGTGGAACGATCTCCCGGCCCGCGCTGTCGATGAAGCCCCATTTGCCTTGAACGAAGATCGCCGCCCGGCCACAGCTGAAATCCTTGGCATTCGAGTACTGATCGTCCACCCGGACATTGCCCGAGGCGTCCATGAACCCATAGCCCATGCCCCGGCGGAATCGAACCAAGCCTTCGCTGAAGTCGGCGATTTCCCTGTAATTCGGTTTCACGAGCAGGCTGCCCTCCGGCGTGATGAGGCCGTACTGTCCCTTCTCCTGCACCACGGCGACGCTGTCCCTGAAACTGCCGATTCGGAAATAGTTTGGCTGGACCACCCAGTTGCCACTGAGGTTGATGAGGCCATAGACGCCCTTGCGCTTGGCGGGTGCCAGGCCCTCGCTGAAATCGCCCACAGCTGAGAATTCTGGTGCGATCGCCATGTTGCCCTCCAAGTCTAGGAAACCGAAGAACTTCTCGGTCTGCACCCAAGCCCGGCCATCGTGGTAGTCCCCGGCGCGGAGGTATTTCTGCGGGGTGATCGCGCTGCCAAGGGTGTCGATGAAGCCCCAGGCCCGGTTGTTGCGGACGCGAGCCCGACCATCGTGGAAGTCGCCCACCATGCCGTACTGGGCAGGAATCACCACTTCCCCCGCCAGGTTGGCAAAGCCCCATTTCCCAGCCTCCTTGAATTTCACAAGACCCTCGCGGTACCGACCCACTTCCTGGAATTGCGGCTCGATGCGGATTTCACCCTTGCCATCCATGAATCCGTAGGCGGTGCGGTCCCGGCCGATCGCAAACAGCACCTTTCCTGAGCCCACCTTCATCCGCTCGATGAAGTCAAACTCTGGCTTGATCACCATGTTGAAACGCTTGTCCACCGCACCCCATTTCCCGTCCACCTTCACCCTCGCCAATCCATCCTGGAAATCCAATGCGCCTTGGTATTCCGCCGGCTTGAGCCACTTCCCCTCCGCATCTATATAGCCCCACTTGCCGCCGCGGCAGTACTGGTAGTTCATCTTGATCTCGTTGCTGTACTTGTCCTTGGTGGCATCGGAAGTGATCGTGTCAAATCCCACGTTCGTGGACCATTCCAGCACCCCGCCGATGTTCACCCGCGCCACGCTGTCGCAGAACGTCCCGATGAAGGAAGCATTGTTGAGGGAGACCAACTGCCCCTTTTGGCTGAGGAGGGCGTATTTCCCAGATCCAGCATAGATCACCCTCGCAAAGTCCGACCTGCGGAAATCCTCCGAATACACCTTCTCGAACAGCGGCTCCACCAATTGCTTCCCGTTCGTATGGTCCACCAAGCCCCAAGCATGCTCCTCGCTGTTGCGTACCTTTCCGAAAACCAAGGTCACCTTGGCATTGGGGATGAGTTCGATCTTGGGGTAGGTTGGCTCGATCAAGATTTGGTTGCTGCTGATGGAACGCAAGCCCCAGAGGTTCCGGGAGGTGCTGAACCAGCCAGTGGTTCCGGTGCCGTTGAGGCCGAGAGGGTCCTCCTCCTGATCGTCGCCCTTGATGATCACGATGCGCTTCACCTTGGAGGTATGTCCCTGGTCATCGAAGTAGGCGAAGCTCCAATCCTCGCCTAAGCGTCCCTTGGCGGAATGCAGGTAAATCCTTGCCTCTTCGTATTTGGGCTCCATGATCCAGTCGCCTTCCATGTTGATCACGCCCCACTTGCCACGGAACTTGGCCTCCGTCACTTTGTTGTCCCGAAACTTGCCCAGCTCCTCGAAGTCCATCCCCTTCAAAGTCTTGCCAGTCAGGTCATGCCACATGAGGCGGTTGCCCTGCCAGGTCAGGATGAGGCTGTCATTGGCCATCCGGCAACCTTCGTACTGGATGGGAATGAATTGCTCGCCAGCCCGGTTGACCGCGCCGAAGGTGACACCAGAGCCGACGAGGCAAAACCCCTTGCCGAAATGCACCACCTGCGTGAGGAAATCCCGCGTGATCGCCCTGTCGGACGTGTCCGCAAGGCCCATCTGCGCGACGTCGGTGTAGGTGACCCAGCTGTTGGGGTTCATCCGGATGCTGCTGTGGAGGGGCTTGCTCATGATGCGACCCGTGGAGTCCATTAGGCCAAACAAGTTGCCCACGCGGTAGGCGAGGTAGTTCAGCCCTGCACCTTTGATGGCATCGGCCGTGGGTGGGGCGAGTTCCTTGCCCTGGTTGTCGAGCACTCCCCACTGGGTTCCGCGGCGGAAGGCAACATGCAACGGTGTGACGCGGTCGAGGCTGTCGTATTCGGCGGGGATTACCATGGTGCGCGTCTGCCAGTTGTAGAGACCCCAGCCCTTTTCGCCCCTGAAATAGACCTCCGACAAATTGGTCGCCCCGATTTGCTGGTATTCGGGAGCCAGGACGAGGGTCGCATTCGAATCGATCAGGCCCCATTTCCCGCCAGAGCAGGTTTCGTAGCCGCATTTGCCTCCGAGATTGACCTTGGCCAAGCCCATTTTCTCGAATGAGCCGATGAGCTGGAAGGTCGGGTCGATGCGGCGGTCTAGGGCGAGGTTCACGAATCCCCAGAGGCCGCCTTCACAATCCCTGCCTTGGCAGTCCCCGCCTTGGTTGATCAGCACCGTGTTCTCCGAAAGGCAGCGGACGAAGGTGTATTTCGGCTCGATGAGTTGGCGGCCATTGGTGTCGATGACACCGTATTTTCCCCCCAAGACCACCACTGCCTGCCTCGGCAATACCACGGGAATCGCATCGTAGATGGGCTCCGTCACACGCCTGCCGTCCGGCATGATCAGTCCCCAGAGCCTTCCGTTTTTCACCGGGAGCATCTGAGCCTGTCCGCCGAGGAAGGCGCCCAGTGCAATCAGTCCTACAGTGATATTTCGAATGATCCGATTCATGGTACCGCAATGGCAAGGAGGTCAATTTACAAAGGCATGGGATAAAGTGATGAATTGGAGAAAAAGGAATGCGCCCCAGTATCCTGAATTGGAACTGGGGCGCATGTTCGGAATCAGATGCCGAGGGCTACCCGCAGGTCGCTTGCGTTTTGGACTTCCTTTTCGGAAACCTCAAACTCGATCTTGGCGGTGACGGAAGTGGATTGCTGCTCCAGGCGTTGGAAGTCGGACTCATCGAAGACTGCCACTTGGTTGTGGGGGAGCATGACCACGAGGTAGTTTTCCTCAGTGGGGGAGAATTTGATGGATTCGGTTCCAGCGGGGATCGTGAGGACGGCGCGGGTGTCACCCGTGATGTGGAAGATCACTGAGGTGTTGGAGTTCACGTAGGTGTTCTTTGGAAAGACGAAGTCGGTTTTGTACACCACCGTGTTGCGGTTTCCATAGAAGCGGTCGCAATTGAAGATGCCGAAGCCGTTGATGGTGAAGGTTCTGTAAACCTCGACTTGGGTGGCTTGGCGCTTGCGATCCTCGCCGCGTTCTTTCACCATCTTGTTATAGGCTTCCAGCTTTTCGCGGTAGGCGGTCATGCCTTTTTCGTAGTCGGCACCTTCCAGGATCGGGTTCACCATGACGGAGGTGTGGTGCTTGCCATCGCGGGAGAGGGTCATCTTGTAGCGCAGCTTCTGGGCATCGACCTCTTCGATTTTCACGTCGTCCCAGACATGGCTCATGATCCGGTTCTCGAGCTTGGCGTAGGCAGCCTTGTCCTCGGCAACCCAGCGGACATCCTTGTAGGGACTGAGCTCGGAGAATTCATCGAAGTTCACGTCAAAGGCAACCTCGCCATCGACTTCCACATCCTTCACGCCTTTCACGGGAGGTTCTGGCTTGCTCAGTCCCAGGGCCTTGCCGATGTCACCGGCACCGTCCTTGCTCACCTCGTAGCTCGGCTTGCCGATGTCCTTCCAGCCCGTTTGGGGATCGAGGAAGTAGAGGTTGTAGTCGTCACCCTTGGCGAACGATGCCATGCGCACGGAGATTTCCTTGCCCTTGGCGATGTAAACCGGGGCCTCGCCTTGGCTGCCGAGGATTTCCATCATCCCGGCGGTCTGGAAGTCCTCCTTGGCACCCTTCTCATTGTACTTCATGGTGATGCCGCTGAGGATGATGTCGGCTGCGTCGTGGAATTCGCGGTAGCGGATGTCCACCTTGCCCTTGACGGGGTTGCCTTGGGCGTCCACGAAGATGCCTGCGGGGACCTTGATGGTGGAGCCTGAGGGCGAGGTCCAGGTGCCGCCTTGGGAGGCATTCACACTGAAGCTGTTGTAGGGGACGTTCACTCCGGCGATGGGCGGCTTGACCACAGGCGACTCCTCGTAGAGGTACTCGACCTTGGTGGTGGCGGGCTTGTCATCGGCGCCCTGCGGCATGACCGAGGTCATCGGCTGCGGGTCCTTGCCGGGCTGATTCTTGTCCTTGGTGGCGAAGTAGATGCCCGTGCCGATCGCGGCAGTGAACAGGGTCACGATCGTGAGTTTCCATCCGAGGGCCAGTTTGGTGGCGCCGACCTTGGCGGCAGTGGTGGAGGCACCGCTGCTTGCGGTGTTGCCGGCAGCAGTGGAACTGGCGGCTGTGGCAGCTTGTGAGGCGAGGCCAGTCTGGATTTTTGCCCAAACCTGGTTGCTGGGAACCTGGGTGTCAAACTTCTCCCGGTTGCTGCGAATGAAATTTTCGAGGTGGTCAGACATAAGACATTGCAGTTAAAATCTCCCTTACTTTAGATTTGGCGCGGTTGAATTGAGATTTCGAGCCACCCTCGCTGATGCCGAGGATGTCGGCGATCTCGCGGTGGTCGTACCCCTCAAAGAGGTAGAGCGTGAGCACCACCCGGTACCCGTCGGGCAGTTGGTCCACAGCCTTGCGAACCTGCTCCACGTTCCAGATGAGGGTTTCCTCGTTGGTTTGGCTCTCCGTCGCGGCGGCTTGCGCGGACTCTGCTGCCAACTGCTCTTTAAAGCTCAGGGTTGCTTTTTCCTTGTTCAGTGCATTGATGCTCTTGTTCACAACAATGCTCTTGAGCCAGGCTCCAAAAGTGGACTCCCCAGTGAAACTGCTGATCTTGGTGAATGCTGCAAGGAAGGCTTCCTGGAGGACGTCCTCCGCTTCCTCAACCCGCAGCACTATCCGCAGTGCAGTGTTGAACATTGCGACCTTGTACATCTCGTAGGCCTCATACTGGGCCGCTGGGTCACCCGCTCGCAATCTGGTGATCAGTTCCATGTAGGTATCCGTTTTTCGTAATGCCATACTCCAGATCTTTTACACTCCAATGACAAGGCCACTCGCCATGGGTTGCACCTGGATTCACTTTTTGCCGCATTTTTTCCTGAGAAATTCAAGCAGCCCCATAAATCTACTTCAAAATCCGAGACAAATCCCTGAATCTGAGCCGATCCAGCAGGTCTTCCTGTGAGGAGATGCCCTTGATGGTGAGCATAACGGATTTGGGGCGGCCGGGGACAAGGTCGAAGAAATTTTCAGAGAACCTCGCGCCATCGGCGTCCGCGACTTGGATTTGGATGTCCTTCACCAGCGTGGTCGATTGGAGGTCGATGCGGTAGGATTCGCCATGGCCTGTGACCTTGTAGGAAAAGTCCGGGTCTGGCAAGTCCATGTCCTTGGGGGCGACGAAGTAGGCCAAGTCATCGCTCAGCACCTCCCGTCCCCGGTGCAGGACCACCTCGATCAGGCTGCTGTTGCGCGGGAAGTTGCTGGACAGGGCTGCAAGCGGCAATTCCAGATAGGTCGCTGCCCCGGGAGTCAAGGTCACTGCCCGCTCGTAGTCCGCCAACACATCGCCCGAGAATGACTTCAAGCGCACCTGTAGGTTGGCGAGCCGCTCGGGCAGTTCACTCGCAATGGTCACGCGGATGCTGTCCCCATGCAAGGTCGCGCTCAGCAATACCGGGCCATACAACCGCTTCAGGGCATAATGCGCCGCCTTCCAGTTCCCTTCATAGTCAATCGTACTCCATGATGCGCCTGGCCAGCAGTCCCCGAGTTGCCAATACAGCGTTCCCGCGCACCAGGCCGGATTGCTCCGATGCGCCGTGATGGCAAGTTTCATGGCATCGCGTTGCAGCAACTGGCTTTTGATCGCGAGGTCTGAGAGGCCTTTGGGGCTCCCGTAGGTTCCCTCCAGAAACCGCAGGATCGGGGCGTTGCCCTTGTAGCTCTTCTGACGGATGCCGATGGCGAGGCTGTCCAGATTCAGGTCATCTGCATCCACCCAAGATTGGAGCGTGGCCACGGAAGGCCAGGATTGAAAACCATATTCGCTCATGAACCGTGGCACATAGCGGCTGAACCCGTCCAAGCTATCCGTCCCATGCCAGACGCCCCAATAGTGCATGTTGTGGTGTTTGAAGTTTTCTTCCTTGCCCCAGTTGCTGAGGGGGCTGGTCGAAATCCACGGCCTGCCGGGGTCGAGGGTGTTCAGAATGTTCGGCAGCCGATCCTCGAAAAAGTGCTGGTATTCGCCCCAGAGCTTGTCCCCAAATTCCGGGGTATAGCCAAACTGCTGCTGCCAACCCCAATTGTGCCAGGCGACATCCACCTCATTGTTCCCGCACCAGATCGCGAGGCTTGGATGGTTCCGCAGGCGGAGGACATTGTCCTCTACCTCTATCAGGGAAGTTTCCAGCAGATTGCCCTCCAGTGGGTACATCATGCAGGCAAATGCCAGGTCTTGCCAGACCAGCATCCCGTGCGCATCGCACCAGTCGTAAAAGGCGTCGTCCGCATACACTCCGCCGCCCCAGACCCGAATCATGTTCATGCCCACCGCCTCGGCGTCCTCCAAGAGGGAGAGCTGCTTGGCCGCGCTCCGAGGCAGGAACATGTCCGCTGGCACATGGTTCGCCCCTTTCATGAACAGTTTGCCACCGCCAGGAAAGCCCTCGTTCACCAAAAAGTAGAAGCTCGTCCCGATCACATCATGCTCCTGCACCAGTCTCACCTTCCGCAATCCGATGCGTGCGCTGCCTTGATCCAGGAGGCTCTGCGACCGCGAGACCTTGGCTGTGACGGTGTACATGCGCTGCTTGCCCATCCCGCGTGGCCACCACAATTCCGGTTGCTGAATGGAAAATTGTAGGTACACCCGCTGCTGACCGCGTTCCAGGTCACGGTTGGTGCTCAGCGCCAGTTCCCCATCCACCAATATGTCCACCTGATAATTGCCGGACACACCCACCTGCAGGTCCACTGTGGCGCGAATCGGTGCCTCCTGCATGCTGAGGTTGCCCGGGGGTGAGGTCGCATGCACACGTTCCACGAGGACATCGTCCCAGAGCCGTAAGGTCGCTGGCCTCCATATCCCCGAGGTCACAAACCGTGGCCCAAAGTCCCATCCGAAGTGGTAGGCCGCCTTCCGGACCCAAGGTGCGACCTTGTCTGCGACAGGCTCGTTTCCGGAAGGCAATGGAAATGCCGAGGCCCGCAACAGTGGCAATGCCTGCTGAATCGGCGACAGAAAGCGAATCCGCAACTCGTTGTTCCCGACCTTGAGATAGGGCTTGCAGGCAAATACCCAAGTACGGTGCATGTTGTCGCAGCGACCGAGCAATTGCTCATTGAGGTAAACCTCGGCGTAAGTGTCCAGGCCCTTGAAGATCAGGTCCGCATGGCTGCGCTGGATTTGCTGCTCCGTCAGGCGGAAGGTTTTTCGATAGTCCCAATCCAATTGCTCGATCCATTGGAGGTCGGCTTCGTTGTTGCCGTAGTAGGGATCGGGGATGAGCTTGGCGGCGAAGAGGTCGGTGTGGACGGTTCCCGGAACAGTCGCGGGGAGCCATTCCTTTTCCTTGGTTCCGGCCTCACGGAATTGCCACGGACCGTTCAGGTCAATGGTTTCCGGACTTTGCGCCAATGCAGGGAGCATGCCGAGGCACAGGCAAATGAACAGCGCGAGCAACCGAAGGCGGATGCGCATCGCCCTCAGAACCTATCGAGATTGATCAGGATCGAGAAGATGATCTGCCCGATCACGTACAGGATGGCGCATGTGGCAATGATGGTGGTCGTGCGGCGTTTCTTTGCGATCCTGTCGCGGGCCTCCTGCGCGTACTTGCCGTTTGGGAAGTAGCGGAGGTAGTGCTCGTAGTAGGTGCGGTTGTTGTACGCGACGCAGGTCTGCCAGGCACGCTCATCCTTTTGCTCAGGCGTGAGGTTGTCCTCGGAGACATAGTTGTTGCTGTAGGGCTCGGTGAGCGGCTGGGTGTTGGGAGTGGGGTTGAAGGATTCCTCCACTGCGGGCTTGATGCCCTTGCCCGTAAGGTCCCAGATGCCTTTGAAGAGTTTTTTGATGCCTTTGTGCTCGCCGCCACCTGTCCAGTCGCTCAGGTCAGCGTAGGCGATCGCGTCCGTTCCGGGAGGGGGCAAGGTGTCCTTGTGGATCCGGGTGGCGATCAGGCGCTTCGACGAACTGCCCACGCGGGCCTCCGTTTGGATGCGTCCCGAGGCGGCACTGTTGTTGCTCCATACCACCACTTGGCAGTTGGTATTGTTCAGGCGCTGGCGCAGGATGGTCAGGCTTTCTTGGCTTGTGGAGGGTTGATCGCGGAACCAGACCTTCAGGCCAGCCCATTCCAATTCCTCCACGATGCGGCGCACGCTCGGTTCGTCATCGGGCGCGTAGCTGATATAAACGTCAAACTGGTCGGCAATCATCGACTATCATTTATCCTTCACAAAATACGGCGGGTTGCCGAGAAATTAAACTACAATTGAATGAAGACGTTTTTGGCTTCCGTGAAAAAATGCAGGGCCTCCATGCCGCCCTCCCGCCCGATGCCCGACGCCTTCATCCCGCCAAAGGGTGTGCGCAAGTCCCGAACGAGCCAACTGTTCACCCAGACGATGCCCGATTCCAATGCCGCAGCTACACGATGTGCCCGCTTCAGGTCGCTGGTATGGAGGGATGCGGCCAAGCCGTACATCGTCCCATTCGCATAGCCAATCACCTCTTCTTCCGTGTCAAATGGCCAAACCGTCACCACGGGGCCGAAGATTTCCTCTTGGTTGGTGCGGCAGCTCGGCGCCAAGCCTGTGATGACCGTGGGTTGCAGGAACCATCCGTCCTGGCAGCGCGCATTCGGGGCTGGGGCGGGTTCACCACCACAGACAATCGTGCCGCCCTCGTCGGTCGCGAGTTGGATATAGCTCAGGTCCTTTTCGAATTGCTCCCGAGAAACGATGGCCCCGATGTCTGTGGTCTCCTCCATGGGGTCGCCGATGCGCAAGGCGCGCACACGGGCAGTGAAGTCCTCAATGAATTTTGGGTACAGCGAACGCTCCACATAAATCCGGGAGCCGCAAAGGCAGATTTGCCCTTGGTTGGCAAAGGAGGAGCGCACTGCCGTGGCCAGCATGGTCTCATAATCGGCGTCGGCGAAGATGATGGTCGGGTTCTTGCCACCGAGTTCGAGGCTCAGCTTCTTGAACATGGGACCGGCGACCTCGATGATCTTGCGTCCTGTGACCGTGCCACCCGTGAAGGAAATGGCCGGAACCTGCGGATGCGCCACGATGGCCGCGCCCACTTTGCCGCCCAGCCCGTGGACGATGTTCAGTACGCCCGCAGGCAGCCCCGCCTCGATGCAGATCGAAGACAGCAGGTGCGCCGTCATGGGCGTGACCTCCGAGGGCTTGGCGACCACGGTATTTCCCGCTGCCAGCGCCGGGGCGATCTTCCAAGTGAAGAGGTAGAGTGGCAGGTTCCAAGGCGAGATGCATCCCGCAACCCCAATCGGGCGGCGCAGGGTGTAATTGAAGCCCCGGCTGCCCATGTCGTAGGTCTCGCTGTGGAACTGCGTGATGGCTTGTGCGAAGAATCGGAAGTTGGCCGAGGCGCGAGGGATGTCGATGGTGCGTGCCAGCCCGATGGGTTTGCCATTGTCGCGGCTTTCGGCTTGGGCGAGGCGCTCCATGTTGGCGTCGATCAGGTCCGCGATGCGGTGCAGGATGGCCGAGCGCCGTTCGATTGGGGTGTCCGCCCAGGATTTGAAGGCTTCGGTGGCAGCGTCCACGGCGAGGGCCACATCACGCTCGTCGCTGTCCGGGATCAATGAATAGACATTGCCCACGGCAGGGTCCATGTTTTTGATCCATTCGCCGCCGACCGGATCCACCAGTTCGCCAGCGATGTAGTTTTTGAGTTTCTCCATGGAAAGGGACGCTAGTCAGAGGGGCATCACACGGTGCCGCTCAGGGGAGTAATAGATGATGGTGTCGCGGTGACTGCCGAGTTGGTAACCGAAAACGGGTTGGCTGCCTGCTGCGGAATGGTCTGTGCTATCGGA
>JAXLVK010000159.1:0-8668 GCA_046329055.1 Bacteroidia bacterium | reverse complement strand
TGCCTACCAATTGGCGGACACCTCACTCCTGCTCTATGACACACTCCGCCAATCCCAGCTCCAGGACATCGGCTTGCTCAGCTACAATGGTCGGTTGAGTTATGTCGAGCCATTCGGAAAGCACCATGCATTCGAGGTCTATGCCCAGCACCAAGCCACGATCAATGACGCCACCAAGAACTTCTTCAACGTGGATCCGGACGCTGGCACTGCCGTGCTGGATTCCAGCTTGAGCACCGACTATCGAAGCACCTACAGCTTTGAAAGAGGCGGCCTTACATGGCGCTGGTTCAATCAAATGATGAACATCAACACGGGCCTAGCCGTCCAGTACAGCGTGCTCGATGGGGAAATTTTCTCTACCAATACCCAGATTCAGAAGACTTTCTTGAATCTGCTCCCCTCCTTGTCCATGCGGATGAAGCTCGCCAAGAGCCAGAACCTGCGCCTGAACTACAATACCCGTGTAGGTGAGCCCACCATCGCACAGTTGCAGCCCGTACCGGACAACAGCAACCCGCTGAACATCACCGTTGGCAATCCGGACTTGCGTGCAGAGTATGCCCATACCGCCCGCCTGAACTACAACTACTTCGACCAATTCTCCTTCCTGTCGCTGTTCGGAGGGGTTTCTGCGACCTACACCACCAACAAAATCAGCCAACGCACCTCGGTTGACTCCCTGTTGCGTCAGGTCACCCGCCCAGTGAACGTGGACAATGACCTGCAACTCTCAGCCAATGCGGCATTTGACACCCCGCTCCGCAAGCTCAAGATCAAGGTCGGGCTGCAAGGAAACGGCACCTACGGCCGCAGCCTCGTTTACATCAACGATGTCCTGAACACCGTGAACAGGTACACCACCGGAGGCAGCTTCCGCATCGAGAACAAGACGAAGACCCACTTCGATGCCAACGTTGGTGTCCGCACCTCCTACACCGTCACCCAATACCCAGATGCCGCTGATCTGAACCAGAACTACCTCAATTCAGGCCTGTTTGGTACGGTGATCGTTTACCTGCCCAAGAAGTTCACCCTCATGACGGGAATGGACTACAGCATTTACAGCGCCGCAGGCGTGGGCACCACGACCGCAGTTCCGCTGTGGAGGGCCTACGTGTCCAAGAAAATCTTCAAGAATGGACGCGGGGAAATCCGCCTTTCGGGCTACGACTTGCTGAACAAGAACATCGGGATCACGCGGACCGCCCAGTTGAACTACACGCAACAGGAAACAGTCACCACGTTGAGCAGGTACTTCTTGGGCTCCTTCACCTACTCCATCGTAAGTGTCGGCAACAAGCGCTGAGAAATCAGATGGCGATCGTCAACCCCAATTCGATCCGCCCAAATTTGGGATAAGCACGATCAGGAAGGTTTTCGATGCTCAGCTTGCGGTAAGGCAAGAATACATCCGATAGGCGGTAGAACCCATAAGCGGAGATCCAGTTCGTACCTATCCTGAACATCGGGCCGAAGCGAAAGGGATTCAAATCATCGATCCGGTGGACCTTTGTGGTGATTTTGGGGCCCACGAGGTTGTTATTGCTGTCCACGCCGCTCATCCGACGCGTCTTGGATGTGCTCCCAATCTTGTGGCCGAAGACAAAGCCCATCTCCACCAGCAGTTTGTAGTGCTCCTGCACGTTGCGCGCAAGCTTGAATTTGATCAATGCCGGAACCTCCACGTAGGAAACGCGCTGCTTCTCATAGATCAGGGTCGCGCTGCTGTCATTGCTCGGAAACCACTTGTCGGGAGTCGGCGCGAAATAGAGCTTGTGCCAGGTCACACGTGGTTCCAGCTTGAATTCCAAGGACTTCCCCAACGGAAATCCATACCCAATCCCCAAGCTGTAAGTCCCGGACCTGCCCAATTCATAGGCGACATTGGGCACCCGGCCGACCAATACAGAGCGGGTGAAAATGAAATCCAGCTTCTCACTGCCAGTCACAGGGATCTTCTTGTCCACCTTGAGCGGACTGCCGTTTTGAGGCTTCGGAGTTTCGGTGTCCTGCCCGTAGGCGGTTCCGAGGAGTGCCACAGCCACAGCAGCGCACTGGAAAAATCTGACGATATTCATGCCGTCTTTTGCCATTCTTGCAATAGACTCGAAAATAGAGGAAATCAATGAACTTGGGAACTCACGGGCAAGAATTCGGCAAAACCGTCCCCGAAAGGTACAACATCCGCGTCTATGGAGTCTGTCTGCGGTCCGATGGCAAGGTGCTGCTCACCGATGAACGCCGCTCCGGCTATCCCATGACCAAATTTCCCGGAGGCGGCCATGATTTTGGAGAGGGATTGGCAGACGCATTGAGACGCGAGTTCTTGGAGGAAGCCGATACGGAGATCGAGATTCGCGACCTGCTCTACATCAACGATTTCCTGCAAATCTCGGCCTTCAATCCCAAGGACCAGCTCCTGAGCGTCTATTACCAGGTGGACTTGGTGGGCGAACTGAATGCGCCTACGACGGATGTTGCATTGGATTTCGGGTCGGACGCAGGCGATGTGCAGACATTTCGCTGGGCTGCATTGGCGAACTTGTTGGAGGATGAACTCACCTTTCCCGTGGACAAAGTTGTCCTTGGAATCCTGAAGCAGCGATTTTTGTAGGAATTATCGGGCGACTGCGATCCGTCCAGTGACAGAAGCCTTGCCAGCGGTCAGGCGGTAGAGGTACATGCCTGCTGCAAGTTCTTGGCAATCCACGGTGGCGCTGCCGCTCCCCGATGCCTGACGACCTTGGTCGATGTTGCGCAGCACCCGGCCTTGGAGGTCCAAGAGGCTGATCTGAACATCGGCGGCGACAGGAAGCTCGTAGCGGATGGAGAACATGTCACGGGTCGGATTCGGCCAAGCCACAGCTGTGGGCTGCCATTCATTGCCACCGGGCGCAGAAACGGCGCCATCGGCATTCATGCGAAGCAGATAGACATCCTCGCCGCCCTCAGCGGTGTCGCTCAGTTGCCCAAAGGTGCCTACTCCCGTGAAAGTACCGACCGCATAGATATAGCCAGCAGCATCTTCTGCGACGGCCACGCCCACATCAGGATTGTCGCCGCCGAGGTTTTTGAGCCAGATGGCATTGCCATTGTTGTCGATCTTGGCGACGTAGGCATCTTGATCCGTCGTATCCGCAAGGGTCACGGTCACGCCACTGCCCAAGTCCATGGTGCGTTGGAAGTAGCCCGTCACCAGCAGGTCGCCACTCGCCATCAGGCGCAAGTCGCGCACCATATCGAAGCCTGCACCGCCGAATTTCCGCAGCCAGAGCAGGTTACCGCTCATGTCAATCTTGCCAACGTAACCATCGAGCATCCCGGAGCCAGTGACGGTCTGTCCATCCATCGTGAAGACGCTGTCAAATGCACCCGCGAAATAGGAGTTGCCTTGGGCGTCAGTGATCAGGGCATTCAGGTGATCCACGCCATGGCTGCCACCAACGACAACCCAGCGAATGGCTCCGGTGTCACCATAGGCAGCGACAAAGACATCGTCCTCGAAGCCAGTGACCCTATAGTCCACGCTGTCAATGAAATAGCATGTGTCTTGGAAGGTGCCTCCCATGACGACGAGGCTATCTCCGATCAAGTCCAAGGCATGGCCCCGGTCAACATACCTGCCTTCTGCAATCGCCTTGTGGTCCATGACGCCAGCGGTATCGGAACGCACCCAAATCGCATCGTCATAGCCCCTGCCCCATCCACGGACGTCGTAGATGCTCGCAAACGTCCAGTTGTTGAAAGTCCGGTACATGCCCGAGAAATAGAGCAAGTCGTTCGGGCTCACGGAAACCTCATAAAACGCCTCGGAGCCGAACCATCCATCCGCCCAAACCTTTTCCATGACTCCGGAGGGCGTGACACGGACCCAAAACACGTCATAGGTCTCGGCAGGTGCGCCGTAGTACAAGGTGTCGCCGGACCACAGGGTGTCGCCCTCGAAAATGGACGAGTCCTGGTACTCTCCCACCATGATCACGTTGCCCCAATTGTCGAAGGCAAGGCCATGGGCGAATTCATTGGAGTACCAGCCGTAGCGCTTGGCCCAGGCGAGTTGCCCATTGGGATCGAATTTGGCGAGGAAAACGTCGGTGAGACCCGCGCTTGCGAGCTCGACATTGCCGATTCGAAGTGTGTCTCGGAAGTAGCCGGAAACGTAGGTGTTGCCCGCAGCATCCACGAGGAGATCCTCCGGTGTGTCCGTGAGGTTCGTGCCAAATGACGTGACCCAAGTATCGGGCTGCGCCAGTGCTTTCCCTCCAAAAATCGCCAAATACATGGCGGTCGCAAGCAGCAGCGGAAACAGTCGTGGTTTTCTCATTCCCAAAAACTAAGCGTGACGCTTATTCCAAAAATAATGAATCAGAACTCAATATCAAAGCTGAAGGGCATGAGTGTCGCGGCGACGCCCTCCACCCGCAAGACCTGCCCGTCCTGCCCCTGCATGAGCACCACGACGGGGTGTCCGGACATGCGCTCGTACTCGAGCATCACCTGCCTGCACGCGCCACAGGGCGTGACCGGCTGCGCGATGAGCTTGTCCCGGCTCGTAGCCCGGATGGCGATCTTCTTGATTTGGCCTCCATTGCCTTGGGAACCCAGATAGTACAGCACGGTCCGCTCGGCGCAGAGGCTGGAGGGAAATGCGGGATTCTCCTGGTTGTTGCCCGTGGCGACAGAGCCATCATTGAGCGCGATGGCGCAGCCTACATGGAAATGGGAATACGGCGCATAAGCACCCTTGCTTGCCTCCAAGGCAGTCTCCAGCAATTGCACCTCATCGGTTGGCAAGGTACTGGCATCGTCCAGCAAGCGGAAGGCGATATGATAAGATTGATCCAAGTCTCAGCTTTGGCAAAGGCCCGAAAATAGGAAAATTCCTATTCCCGTCACAGAATGTAATGACTGAGATCCTTCTTGCTGTTCAGATGACTCAATTTGGTCCGCACGAAGTTCCCGTCGATGCGGAAAACCTTCTGTTCGGCCTTGTCGGGCACATCGAAGAGGATATCGTTGAGGATATTGCTCATGATCGTGTGCAGACGGCGGGCACCGATGTTCTCAACTTCCTGATTGACTTGGAAGGCAATGTCAGCAATCGCATCCACTGCATCAGCGGTGAAGGACAGCTTAACGCCCTCGGCCTCAAGCATGGCTTGATACTGCTTGGTGAGCGCATTCTTGGGTTGGCTCAGGATCTTGACAAAGTCCTCCTTGGTCAAGGAGCTCAGTTCCACCCGGATCGGGAAGCGGCCTTGCAACTCAGGAATGAGGTCGCTGGGCTTGGCGACATGGAATGCACCTGCTGCGATGAACAATATATGGTCGGTCTTGATCGCGCCATGCTTGGTGTTCACGGTGCTGCCCTCCACGATCGGGAGCAGGTCGCGTTGCACGCCTTCACGGCTCACATCAGGGCCTGAACCCTTGTGGGCGCCTGCGGCAATCTTGTCGATCTCGTCGATGAAGATCATCCCGCTGTTGCCAGCACGGTCGAGGGCCTCGCGGGTCACAGCCTCCATGTCGATGAGCTTGGCCGCTTCTTCCTCTACGAGGTATTCGCGGGCTTCGGCGACAGTCATGCTGCGCTTCTTGGTCTTCTTGGGGATCATGCCGCTGAGCATGTCCTGCAGGCCGTCGAATCCTTCCATCCCACCTGGGCCCATGATATGCACCTGCGATGTCGGCACACTGACCTCTAGGTCGATTTTGCGGCTGTCCAGCTCCCCTGCCTTGAGCTTCTCCCGGAAGCGTTCGCGCGTCCGCTCGTTGAGTTCCTCTTCGCTGTAGCCGTCCTTCTTCTCGACCGCAGCACCCTCGTCGCCGATCACGGGCAAGGGTTCTGGATTCTTCTTCTTGACGGCTGGAATCAAGATGTCCAAGATCACTTCCAGTGCATTTTCCACCGCCTTGACCTCGATCGCCTTCTTCATTTCCCCCTTCACGAGGTTCACGCTTTGTTCCACGAGGTCGCGGACCATACTTTCGACATCACGGCCGACATAGCCCACCTCCGTGAACTTGGAGGCCTCGACCTTGATGAATGGAGCATCGGCCAAGTGCGCCAATCGGCGAGCAATTTCAGTCTTGCCCACCCCTGTCGGGCCGATCATCAGGATGTTGTTGGGGATGATCTCGCCGCGAATGTCCTCCCGGGCATTCATGCGCCGCCAACGATTCCTCAAGGCAATGGCGACCGATTTCTTGGCCTCTCCTTGCCCGATGATGTACTTGTCCAACTCTTCTACGATCCTGAAAGGCGTGAGCTGTTCGCTGAGTCCTGGATTCTTGTCTTGAGACATACAGTGTTTTGAACCGATCCTATGGAAAAAGGTTCAAATATAGCATAGAATTGGGCTTAGAATGGCCTCACCCGTAAACGAAAATGTTCCTTCGCTTGTGGCCGATCCAGGAAGCAGACCCCCATGTGAAACAGGTCAAGGCTCACCGTAACCCGCTCCAATTCAATCACTTCCTGCCACGCCTGCGCCATTTCCGCCGACCAATTGATATCGTCAACGATCAGGATACCGCCTTGCGCCATCTTGGGCAATAGAAAATTGACGTAGTCCAGCGTCGGCTCGCGGCGGTGATTCCCGTCGAGAAGCACAAAATCCGGCTGCACTGCTCCCCAATCTATCTGATCGCGAAGAACCTGCGTGAACTCCCCCACCAATAGCCTCAACCGATGCGGAGTCTCTCCCAAAGCTCGCGCAGCATACTTCGACAATTGCTCTGAGCCTTCGATGCTAATCAGCTCTGCGTCAGCGGACAATCCATCCGAAATGTACCTTGTCGAAAATCCCAGATTGGTTCCCAGTTCAAGGGCAGATTTCCGGTCATAGTAACGAACAATCCTCCGCAGCAATTCGCCTTCCCAGCGTCCCCTTGCAGAGGACCGGACGACCTGCGCGATGCTTTTCTGAATGACAGGCAAGGCAATTCCACCATACCCAGCTCCGTAATCCACGATCTCGACCCGCGAAGTGTCCCGCTTCGCCTCCCTCCGATCCGCCTCTATGCGTCTCCCTGTGGCACTGCCCTTGTGCGGCAAAACCTGCGTCACAAAGTCATAGACAAACGGGCTATGCACCCCATGCCGAGTTTTGGAATGGAGAAGGTGATCGAGGTATCGCAGGGTCTTGGACATGCCGGCAAAAAGAAAGGGGCTGTTGCCAGCCCCCTATTCTTGAGTACCCAGCAACCTTAGTTGTGGAAATACTTGTAGTCGAAGTTCATGCAGCCACAGCCATTCACACCTTCGGTCGTGTTGACGCGAATCACAGCGAAGAAAGGCAGCGTCGGCATTTTGACAATCACGACATCACCGGGAGACAGCGGATCGCTTTGACGGCCAATGCGGTTGCTCGTCACAAATGCCTGCCACGTGGTTTCGTAGGTCAGGTCATCGTAGTTGAAGCGGGAAGCATCGGTGGTCACGATGGTGCTGTCCAAGCTGGCTTGGATCGGCGTGGTCAAGATCCAAGAAATGGTCGGCGGTGTGGAAGCCTCGCGGATGTACTGATCGGGCAGTGACATGGTCTGATTGTCGCCAGACACGTTGTTGATCAGGTCATAGGCGTAGTCGTGGCCGGTCGTCACACTGTAGAGCGTGGCGTTGGTGTACTCCGTCTTGTTGTAGATCGTGGTGTCGTTGACATCCGGGATCACGTTGATGCGGAATTTGCCCTTGGCGACTTTACCCTTGTTATCAGTGGCGTAGGCCGTGATCTCAATGGTGGTGTAAACCTGCAGCGTCGGGCTGTCCACCACTTGGTAGTAGATCGTGCGCAAGTTGTTGTTCGTGGAGATGGCAGCGAATTGGCCGGGGATCCGGGTCTCGGGATAGTAGGTCACACCGGAAACCGATGTCCACTTCTCCTTGGCTTCCCAGGTTGTGAGCAATTCGTTGTCGTGAATTTCGAACTGGATGGCAACAGTCTCACCCTTGCGAGCGAGGACATAGCCGTTTGCGGGCGAAATGAGGGTCACTTGTGGATCGCTGTCCACTGGTGGCTCATCCGGATCTTTGTTGCGGTCAGGGTCGCAACCAGTATTAAAAATGAGGGCAACAAGTGCAAATGCGGTGAAAAATAGCTGAAGCCTCTTTTGCATTTCTGTTTAACTAAGAAACCAATGGCCAATATAGGGATTTTCTCCAATACAACGAACGGATAGCTGCGGATATTGTCGGCTGTCCACCATGTCCACTTCCGTGGTCAGTGGCTGAAGTAGGCGATACAGTCGCTGCGCTCCCCTCCTGTTTGCACCCGCTCGTATTCGAAAACAACGCCTCCATTCGAGTACACTCCGATTCCTTCAATGTACTCCAAGCCATGGACTTGCAATGGAATCCAAGCGGTGTCGCCACGCACATTTGCGTGAAGGGTATCGGGAATCGAATCGAGATTGAAGATGCGAATCTCCGCGATTCCGCCCTGTCCAGCTTCGATTTTGCTTTGGAGCAGGTCGGATATGCCCGAGCAGGTTCGGTTGTTGTACCAGATGCTGTGGAGAAACTTGTCTCGGGATGGGGTGCGGCATGCCTCGTCCTCATAGCCAACATCGCAGATGCATATCCCTGAGGCGCAGACCCCGTTCAAGCAGACTGTATCCTCGCAGGGATCCTCCTTGCAACCGGCCAAACTGATGGCCAACCCAA
>JAXLVK010000158.1:0-8889 GCA_046329055.1 Bacteroidia bacterium | reverse complement strand
AGGTTGCGGTGGGTTCTTGGAGCGGCGCTTTGGCGAACCCGTTTTTGGCTGAGGGAGTTGTGTGCAACGGGCCTGCGGCTGGAATTGTGTGGGTTGCGTGTGCTGAGGTTCCTGTGGGTTCTCGGGCCTGCGCTCCTGCTGCGGTAGCTGCGCTGGCTCACAGACTGGTGCTGCGTGCGCCGATGCGCTTGCTGCATGCGCTTGCGGCTCAGATCCTTGTGGGTGCGGGCGAGGCTGCGTTGGCGGTATTTGTTGAGGCCCGCTTGCTTGCCACGGAAGCGATTGGCACGTTGCTGAACACTGCTGCGACCTTGAGGCTGGTAAATGCGGGGCTTCTGGCGCGCAGATGCATCGATCCGCTGTGCCAAAAGTTCTCTCGGAACAAACATCGCCACTGCAACGAGCAGGCTGACGATCAGATATTTACATGCAGCCTTGATAGTCGGCTTCTAAGTGTTCAACCTCAATACGATGCGCGCCAAGTTAGGGGATTCCTCGCATACATCCAAGGTTTTCCACATTTGCTGTGGAAAACGTCGGAATCCTCATTTCTGTGTTGGAATTGTGGTCTTAGGGATGGGCGTTGGGAATCAGGAGTTTCCCCGCCTTAGGAAGCAAAATATCCCCTCCAACGGCCGGAACCGCAGGAGGGGACATCCGTGGGCGAGATCATTCGCGCACTTCGATGGAGCAAGTCTCCTTGCCATCACAGGTGCTGATCATCGTGCCGTTCATCCAGTATTCGAGGGTGCCCCAGTACTCGTGGCACTCGTCCACGGCGGGATAAAACTTGACCTCGAAGGTGTCCACGCCGAAGGTGTCCTTCGTGACGATGTACATGTAGTTGTAGTATTCGCCCTTCTGAGCGATTTGCGGGCTCACAGTGAAGGGGTATGGGCCGATCTTGCCATCGGAGAGGTCGTCAGCAACTGCGGCGAAGGGGCCACGGCTACCGTTGGTGCTCACCAACACATGCACGCCATTCGGGCGCCACACGGTCTGGGCGTAGTTGGCTCCGCTGGAATCCACCAAGTAGGTGGCCTCGAAGAACTGACCAGTCTCAGAAAGTGTAATCAGGCCGTCTTCTTTACAGCGATCACAGCCTTGTGAAAAGAAGATCACGGCAGGTGCGATCAGCAGGAAAACGAAAATGGACTTCAATTTCATAGTCGAATGCGTTTTTTGACAGTCAAAATCGGATGCAGCAAATATGTACCTTATCAAGAGGCTAAAATGCACATTCTCCTGTTGGTTGCCAAATTAAAATTGAATGCCTGAGCGACCACAATCACCCAAGGGCCTCAACCTCAAGGCTCCACAATCGAATGTCCTAGAAAACCTAATCATTTCCCAAATCTTATCAATGTTACGGAAATCCCCTCCAAAAATCAACAATCTGCCCCCTTGTTCTGAAAATTTCATGCGGGATTGTTAGCCTTCCTGGCCGTATAGCATTGCAAACGCCCACCCCGCCAACTGTTCATAAGGGCAGCATGACCCCCGGATGCCATCGGCTAAATTTGCAGAATGCCCCGGAATGCGTCCGCAGGGCACTTTGTCAGAGATCGAAACACATGGAATTCCTGCCCCCCGACTTGCAGGCTTATGCCGAGCGCTTCACCAGCCCTGAGCACCCCGTGCTCGCCGCCCTCAACCGTGAGACATGGCTCAAGGTGCTGTATCCCCGCATGCTCTCCGGCCATATCCAGGGCAGGATGCTCTCCATGTTTTCCAAAATGATCCGCCCCCAACGCATCCTCGAAATCGGCACCTATACGGGCTATTCCGCGATTTGCATGTCGGAGGGTCTGGCTCCGGGCGGTTCCATCGTCACCATCGACATCAACGCCGAACTGGAGGACATGGTGCTGAAATACTTTGCCGAGGCGGGCATCGCCGACCGCGCCCAGATGATCGTGGGGGACGCCCGGCAGGTCGTTCCGGCTCTGGAGGGCCCATTTGACCTGGTTTTCATCGACGCCGACAAGGAGAGCTACTGCGACTACCTCGACCTCGTGGTGCCCAAGCTGCGCTCCGGAGGACTCATCCTCGCGGACAATGTGCTCTGGAGCGGCCGCGTCCTGGACCCCAAAACAGAGGACAAGGAAACCCAAGGGCTGCGTGCCTTCGTACAAAAGGTCGCTGATAGAGATGATTTGGATTACGTGCTGCTTCCTGTACGCGACGGCATCATGGCCGTCATGAAAAAGTAAAGCAACATGAAAAAGCTATTTTCCCTCCTGGTCGCCTCCCTGCTGTACGTGGGTCTGAGCGCATCGCCTGCGGTGCCGGAGACCATGAAGTACTGCGGCATGGAGCTGAGCCTGGATGCCGGGGCTAGGACAGCGGTCGAGGAGGTCATCACCAAGATCAAGCACTCCACCGTGCATTTCCAGTCCATGGTGGACCGCGCCAATATCTATTTCCCCTTCATCGAGGAGGCGCTTTCACTGCGCGCGGTGCCGGACGACCTCAAGTACATCGTGATCATGGAGAGTTCCTTCGTGGCCGACGCCGTCTCCAGTTCCAATGCCGTGGGATTCTGGCAGTTCAAGGACCAGAGCGCACGGGAATCGGGCATCGTGATCGATGAGTATGTGGACGAGCGCAAGCACATCTTCCGCTCCAGTCTCGGCGCCGCCAAGTACTTCTATACCATCGCCAAATACTTCGACAACTACCTCTACGCCGTCGTGGGCTACAACCGCGGCCCGGTGGGAGCGCTGCCCTTCATCGATGCCGACTACCTGGGCAACCGCAAGATGCGCATCACCAAGGAGACGCATTGGTATGCCTTGAAGGCCATTGCCCACAAGCTGGCATTCGAGGATGCAGTGCGCAAGAGTGACCCGCCCATGTGGCTGCAACCCATGAGCACTGCCGGAGAGACCGAGGTCAGCAAGCTCGCCTCAGCGGCAGGCTTGAGTGTCGAGGATTTCAAGAAATACAACCTCTGGATCAAGGGCAGCAAGCTCCCGGAGGGCCGCAATTTCATCTACTACCTGCCCCGTCAAGGCAAACAGGACCTCGCATTGCTCAGGCATGTGCGGGGTGGTGAGCGCCGCATCGGTGGGGGAGCGACAGTGAAGCCCGTGGAGCAGCCCAAGGCCACCGTCCAACCGGTCAAGACCAGTCCGCGCCCCACCCGGGACACCCGCCGCTTCAGCTATGTGGAGCAGGATGCCGACCCCGACTATGGCCTCGAATACGTGCGCATGAAGCCCGGCGAGAGCCTGGTGGAGGTCGCAGTGCGCTACCACCTCAAGCCGCAACGCCTCCGGGACATCAACCTCCTGAGCAATGCCTACCGCCCCAAGGAAGGCGACCTCGTCTATCTCAAGCCGCCCCAATCCCGCCGCGTCCACATCGTGCAGCCCGGCGAGACCCTGCGGCAGATTGCCCACATCTACGGCGTGCCCGAGGCCAAAATCCAGTCCAAAAACCGCATGACCGGAGCCACGATCTACGCCCATCAGAAGCTCAGCCTGAAAAAGAAGGTCGCCAAGGGCACCAAGCCGACGCTGCTCGCCCCCAAGGAGGATGAGGAGATTGTGGCGATCGAGGATGAGCCCATCAAGACGCCCGAAAAGCCCGTCGAAACCCCCAAGGAGCAGCCGAAGGAAGAACCTGTCGTGGTCATTCCCTCTGGCAATGGCGTCTTGGAAGACGATCCCGCGAGCTACAAACTGCCCGGATTCGAGTCGCAATGGGTCACCCACAAGGTCGTCCAAGGTGAATCTGTCTGGAAAGTCTCCAAGAAATATGGCGCCTTCGCCGAAGTCGTGAAGAAGGTGAACGGCCTCAGCAGCAACGACGTGTCCCCCGGCACCGAGTTGAAGATCCTGCAAGTCAAGGATTTGTAGCGAAGCTGAGCCCGTCCCGATCCTCGGGACAGGGCTATCGACCCATGCCGCCTCTGGCGGCGAGGATCGGAGAATCTACGGAGGCATGTCAGGCTTTCTGTCGGAATGTGCAATCGGCATTTGGTTGAATATGGCGATCATTCCTGTCTTCGCCGCCGGGAGGCGGTCCCGATCCTCGGGATCGATCGGCGTGCGGCGGGACGCCGCCGCCTCATCCTCGCCTAAGTCACCCCCTCACTGAAAAGCTGTGATAATCCGCCGCCAAGTATAATTTTGCGCGATGCTTTTCAGCTTGGTCATCCCCACGTTCAACAATCTCCCGGAGCTCAAGGCTTGCCTCCATGCCCTGGATCAGATTGCGAGGGACGACTTTGAGGTGCTCATCGGGGTGGATGGCTCCACGGACGGCACGCTGGAATGGCTGCAACACGCTGTTTTCAAGCATTCTGTCTCGCATTTCACCCATCCGAACAATGAAAACCGGGGACGGTCCGCGACCCGCAACCTTTGCCTGTCACACATTCGAGGACGCTACACCCTGTTCATGGACTCCGACATGGAAGCAGCGCCCGACCTGTTCGAGCAGCACCTTCGCATCCTCGAGCGGGGAAATGCCATCTCCATCGGCACGGTCTCCTACCGCAACCGCGAAAACAATGTCTGGGTGCGCTACACGAGCGAGCGTGGCGTGGCCAAGTATGCTGACGGCGCATTGGTTCCGTTCCAATACTTCATCACGCCGAATACCGCCCTTCCGAGCGAATGGTACAGGCAGGTCGGCGGATTCGACGAGGCGATCAACCGCTATGGCGGCGAGGACATGGAACTGGGCTACCGGCTCCACAAGCAATTCCAACCCCGGTTTTTCTTCAATGCAGCTGCCGTCGTGACCACCACGCAACCCAAGCAATTGGAGGAGGCACTGCCGCAGCTGAGGGAATATGGGGCGACGGGCTTGCGGTACATCACCGAAAAGTGGCCCGAATTGGCGAAAATCTATTGGGTCAACCGCTGCAAAAAGCGGAGCTTGGGCAACCTCTTCTTCCGCTTTTTGACCTTGCCGCTCTGGCGAAACTTCGCATTGTGGATGGTGCGCTGGACCCCCTTCTCGCTTAAAAAATTGTCAATCAATTATCTGGTAATCAGCTTTGTGCACGAGGGATTCCGTCGCGGACTCCTTACTTGAGGGGACAATCCGCACAGCGATGGTTGTCCTTGAACCGCTTGCAGCACTGCTTCCGCTTCCCATGCTCGTCCCGCTCGGCCTCCTTGGAGGCAGGTTTCAGGCCATAGAGCGCGGCCAATCGGTCGGGATCGAGGAGGGACATGACCAAAGATACGCCAATCGCCTCCGAACCCCGCAGAACATTGCCCGGTTTTTCCAGCCCGATTTCTTATTTTTGTGCCGGCTGATTTCGGCCTTGCAATTATCCTCTTCGCATGAAACGCTATCCTTTCATCATCAAATCCGTCGAGCCTTGGGACGATGACGCCTCTGTGGAGGGGCTGATCCGGGGGTCCATTGGACGGATGGAGATCGCTGCCCGGTATGTACTGAGCCCGACCGAACTCGCCAAGTACCCTGTGGGCTCGGTGGAGGAGGTGCTGCTGGAGCTGGAGATCCTGGAAGGCAACCTTGAAGTCGTGGACGAGGACGAGCGTTACCTGGAGCAAGGCGACGGTCACCAATACACCCTCCAAGGCAAGGTCGTGGACATGAACGACCACTCCATGCTCATCCGCGCCAACATCGACATGGCCGTGGCGATCGATGAATTCCCACCCGTCACTGAAAAGGGGCAAGAAATCGAGGTCGGCGATACGATTTGGGTCTTCGGCGAGATGAACATCGTCTTCGATCCGGACAGCTACGGCAACAAATTCTGGGATTAGGCCGGCGGCTGCCCTTCCCTCTTACAGCGGCCCGGCTTTGAACTCCACCTTCACATCCTCCTCCCTCTCAGGCACCAAAAAAGTGCCCTGGGAACCCATCGTCTTGGTTTTGCTGGCTGCCGCAGTCTGGGGCTGGCAATTCTATTTCCGTGAGTTGGTGCCACCTTTCGAGGATGCGGCCATGCTCTTGCGGTACGCGCAGCACCTGGCGGATGGCCACGGCATTGTCTGGAATGTGGGGGATGCACCAGTGGACGGGGCGACCGATTTCCTGTTCATGGTGATGGTCGCAGGCTTGGTGAAGCTGGGCCTGGGGCTGGAATCCGCTGCGCGGGTACTCACATTGGTGGCGCACGGCCTCACGATCATCGGGGTGTATGGCATCCATCGGCGGCAGGCGGGTGCAACGACTTGGTCGGCAGGGCTCAGTGCCTTGATCGTGGGGACAGGGCCGGGCTGGAATTACTGCGAGGCATTGTTCGGAACCCCGGTCTTTGCGGTGGCGGGGCTGTTCGCTTATGGGCATTTCATGGAAATGATGATGGACCGGGGCAGGCAGCGAAACGCCATTGGGTTTGCGGCATGGGGAATCGTGACGGGATTGATCCGGCCTGAGGGGGTGATTTTGGTCGTGGGGATGCTGCTGAGCATGCTTTGGTACCTGCGCGACCGGCTACGTCGGCAAGTCTTGCAATGGTTCTTGGTCCTCTTCGTGATTCCTGGGGCGATCTACTTCGGTTGGCATTGGTGGTATTTCGGGCACCCGCTCCCCAATCCCTTTTATGTCAAGGGCGGCGGCACCCTCTATTTGGCGAGCCTCAAGGCCTCCTTCATCAGCGTGGTGAAAATGGGGCTGATCCTGCTCCCGATCCTGGCTTGGGCGGCTTGGAAGAAGGACGCGCGGCGCAAAACCATGCTCCTGATCGGCCCGGTTTTCCTCTTCGCAGTGTCGTGGATCCTCATGTCCAATGCGATGAACTTCAGTTCCCGATTCCAATACATCCTCATGCCGATCCTCTGGGTGGCGTGGATGCCCATTGTGGGAATGATGCGTCCGGGGATTTCAATTCGCGGCAAATGGCTGATCGTTGCGGTCCTGTTGACTGCGGTGATGCTGGCCTTCCACTGGTTCAGCTACGCGGGGCATAGCCGCATCCACCGCGACGGGCGGGCAGATTTGGGCATTGAACTGCGCGAGTGGGCCGACAAGGGCTATACCATGGCGGTCACGGAGGCGGGCAACCTGCCCCTGCACAGCGGCTGGCGCGCCATCGACACCTGGGGACTGAACGACAGCCGGATTGCCCACCAAGGGTATGTAGATGCGGCCTACTTGGACAGGGAAGCTCCTGTGCTGGTCATGGTCCACGACTATTACGGGTCGGACTTGAAGAAGCTGCGCATCGAGCCGGAATGGTCCGTGATGACCGATTCACTGGACCAGTACCTCAAGTCACGTGACTATGAACTGGTCGCGCGCTGGGGCCGGGTGCCGGAGAGTTCGCATTTCTACTATCTGAAACGGGGAGTGCCGGCATTCGAGGAGCTGAAGTGGCTCTTCGATGGCTTTCCATACTTTTGGTACGAGGATGGCTACCTCGCCGAGAATTTTTTGCAGACCCGATGAGGAATCGGGAACTTTGACGCCCGATGAAGGGTTCAGTACGCATGAAACGATTGTGGATTTTGCTGTTGGTGCTGGGCATGTCCCTGCCGATGGTGGCTCAGATATGTGAGGGAAATGCGGTTTGGCCCCGTCCGGGTGCTGCGCCCAGCTTCCTTTCGGTCATCACGGGTTACCATGATCGGCCTGCGGCGGCGACTTGGGAGGCATTGATCGGGAAGAATGCTTCATTTGGATCCGATGCGGTTCTCCTGCTGCGCGCTGGAAAGTCCAAGTCTTCCGCTGACAAGAGCTATAAGAAGGCCGGCGACCTACGGACCGACAGCGCACAAGCCCTGATTTGGTCCCCATCCGATCTGGTTGATTTTGAATCTTACACATGGGCATGCGTCGAGGGCAGCACTTTGGAATCTGCCCTATCCATTCAGTCAGACCTGCTCAGGCTGCCCGATTCCCCCATCCGCTGCCGCGTCCGCATGAGCCAATTGCTCGTGCGCTACCTGCAGACTTACGCCAAGGAAACCCCTGTCTCGTCCCATTTCAACGGCGGCTTCTACAACTACCTCAGTGATTCCCTGCATTGGGACCCCAAGAAGCCGGACGGGAATGGCTACCTCATGGCTCTGAACGTTGTGGTGATGGCCATGGACCTCGATCCCAAGCGTCATGCCACCTACCTCGAACTCCTCGGCGACCTCCTGAGCAAGGAGCCCAACCGCTTCACCGCCAATTACCTGTCCTGCCTCGCCTACCTGCGCGCGGGCATGGTCGCGGGCGGCTCGGCCCAAGCAGCCTACGACCGCAAGGCCCTCTTCGCCATCGAGGCTCCCCGCCAAGCCGAGGAGCGCTTCAACCAATACCGGTTCACGCAACTCAAGAAGGCGTTGCAAGCGGATGTGGACTCTGCCGCCGCAAGGCGCGCAAAAACCGAAACAGAAGAGAAGCAAGCGATCAAGGGCGGCACGGATCCATTGGCACGCTTTCAAGGGAAGGTGACCAATGGCTTGATTTCGACCACCTTCACCGAATCCGACCCCGGTCAGCTTCCAGCCATCCTCAAGAAATCCAAGGAGCAGCAAGCAGCCCGTGAACTCGAGGCCAAGCGCTATGCCGGGGACGTGGACCTGAAAAAGGAAGTCAAAAAAGACGTCCGGTTCAATGCCTTTGCCGTCTTCCTCATCGCCATCATCATCGGGGCGGTGATCTTCATCTGGGTCAAGATCATGCGGGCTTCCAAAGCCTCCTGATCGGATCGCAATTGGCTCTGTTGTTTATTTTGGATGCGATAGATTCAAAAGCAAGCTTCCAAAAATCGTGATGCAGTTCCTTGGTTGCCTGAGAAATGTGTGCCTGTGACAGTGGTCGGCAACACCAACTTAGGACATTACTCCGTATATTCACATATTTTAAACACTACTTCAGATGAGAATATTTCTTGGAGGCACTTGTGCTGATAGCCGCTGGAGGGAGGAATTAATCCCGATGCTGAAAGCCGAATACTACAATCCC
>JAXLVK010000157.1:0-9087 GCA_046329055.1 Bacteroidia bacterium | reverse complement strand
ATGAAAAATTGCGCCGTCATTCCCAAGGAAAGATCTCTGTCAATGCTCTTGTTGCCGAGCGGGTGCTGGAAATCAACGTGGGTAGTTACCACATAGCCAGATTGGTTGAAAACTGAAAGATAGGCCTCCCCGGGTGCAAGCTCGCGGTTCAGCTTGGCCCCTCCCGTGATTTCCTTGAAGAATGCGCCCACAGAATTGCCCCAATCGGACACTTCATTGCTCACAGTTCCCCAAGCTTTTTGACCTTCCCGTGAGATTGCAACCGCAGCCACGCTTGCACCCGTTTTTACATCGGAGCCAATGTTGGAAAAGACGCTTTTTGCTTGGCTGCCAGCAGCGGTGAGCTTTCCCTTGGTATAGATATACGCTGCGGAACCACCCTTGATCAGTTTGGTGCCCAGGTCTTGCGGGTTTACCGAAAAGGTGATGCTGCCTCCCGCCAGAAACTTCAGATTCACACCAAAGGAGAGCACACCATCCTCGTAAGCACCATTGATGCCGGCCCCAACCCCATTGTCCACGCCGATACCGATGCCATTTCCTGCATCGTCCGTGACCATGACAGAGGTAGAAGCCCAGGTTGCCCCCGTATTTGCGCACATCCGATCTGCCGAAATCGAGCCGCAGGCACTTGCAGAAGGCCCTTTTACTGAGAAATGTGTATTGGTGCCATTGGCTTTGACATAAAGGTCAGAGGTGGCCACAGCAATTTCACATGCGCCTCCGGCGCCATTCGACAGGGAGGCATCGCAGGCACCATAAACGGCTGCGGTATTCAGGGTGACATTGTCGCTGATTTGGGTTGCACATACCAGGCAACCCATTTGGGCCGAGGCTGCGCTCCCATCGGCGCTCACTTTCGGATTGAACACCGCACACTGATTGGGCTGCAATGTCCCGGTTGTCACAAGGGTGAGTCCTCTTTTTGAAAGTTCAGAGCGGATTTGGTCTCCCGTCATGGGACTTTTGGAACCCAATATTGTGACACCACCTGAACTGCCCGTCGTATTGGTTCCGGAATTGCCATTCACAGGGACGAGCTTCCACTGCTGGTGAAATCCATTGTTGGTAAACCATTGGCAAACATGGCCTCCTTCATCATTGTTGCCGCCGGAAACATCGATCGCCATGTTGGCTTTCTGCCCGATGATGTTGTACCATCCATCGCCTTTCGATACCAATTTGAATTTTTGGCAGTCGCCACCATCGTTTTGCCAGGTGATCAGGCCCGCGCCCTCTTTGGTGCTGCATTCTGAGATCGACATGACGTAGGGACCCTTGACGCTCTTGATGGCATACCAGCCATTGCCATCTGGTTCGAAAATCCACTGCTGCCAGCCATCGCCTTGCATCGACTTTTGTGTGACGGGGCTTGCGTTGTTCCCGGTTGTCAAATATTTGCCGCTGTGCCGCGCTTGGATATAATATTTACCACCATTGATGGACGCACCGGCTTGACCAATTTCTTCAATTCTCCACTTCTGAGTGGCATCGCCGTAGTAATCGTGTATGATGATCGCTTCCTGATTCCCTTTGTTTGCGGGGTCTCCAGAATTGTGCATCGTACACAGTGCGCGACCATCTTTTCTATTGGAGATGGACACGAGCCCATTGCCGACGTCATTTAGAACCCACTTCTGGGTAGCATCTCCATAGTTATCGAACTGAATGATCGGCTCTTGATTCCCTTTGTATGCGGGATCTACCGAATTGTGCAACGTACATAGTGCTTTTCCGCTATGAGCGTTCAAAATCGCCCATGATCCATCACCATTGTCTTTGAATTTCCATTTTTGGGTTGCGTCGCCGTAATAGTCATGCTGGATGATCGGCTCCTGGTTACCCTTGTTGGCCGGGTCCCCCGAGTTGTGGAGTGTACACAATGCGCGACCTTGATGGGCGTTGGTGATTTTGTAGAATGCATTGGGGTTGGGACGAAAGCCCTGCGCGGAGAGACTGCCGCACAGAAACGCTTGCTGCAACAAAATGAGCGAGCAAAGAAGCGTAATTCGGATGAAGTGTTTCATTTTCATAATAAGGAATTCTTTCATTGAGATAAAGCAAGGTGCCTCGGCAAAAAGTAACACCCCAAAGTTCTCTCGCAGGCCAAAGCGCATCAATCGTTGATTCCAACGGTTTCGGTGGGCGCTTTGAGGGGATGGATCCGTGCCAATCATTGATTCCAATGATTTTCCAACCCATCTGCCATCATCCTTCGGATTCCGTTCCTTATCTTCGGTTGATGACCTCTGCTATTCGGAACGGTTGGAGGGCGATGGTGATGGTGATCGTGCTTGGGACTTATGCCCAGGCACAACAGCGCATATTGCCCAAAGTGTTCTCTGCCGATGAGGTGGAGGAGATCGACCTGCCCGCCGAAATCCTCGATGTGGACGATGGGCTTTCGCAGGGATATATCAGCAGCATCGCGCAGGACAGCCTCGGTTTCCTGTGGATTGCGACGAACGATGGCCTGAACCGCTATGACGGCTACAATTTCCAAGTGTTTCGCCAAGATCCGCTCGATTCGCTCTCCGTTTCCGCCAATGCCACTGTCCTCCACATGGACAAGGCAGGGCGCCTCCTCGTGTCGGGCTATCGCGGACGGCTCGATTTGTACAATCCTGGACCAAGGCTTCCATGAGATCTCGGTGACAAGCTGCCCGGCGCCCCTCATCTGCGCGGTCATCCGTTCGGCAACCTGCTCCGCTTGCCAGATGGTCGCCTCATCGTCAACCTCTCCAACAACCAATGGGACTTGGTCACCCACCTTCAGGGCGCCGCTGCCTTCGACCCTGAGCGCTTTCTGATCGAGCCCATCGAGGAGGAGTTTCCCGCCTTGGTTGGGCTCATGGGACCACAGCATCCAGATCCGACTTGTTTCTGTCTCCCGCAGGGGAACTCTGGTTTTGGCGCGACGACTCGGTGTTTCGTTACCCGACATCCAACCGGAAGCTGCCCTCGCAAGTTCCGATGGCCAATCCCAACCATTGGCACGGGGAAATCGAACCCGGAAAATTTTGCCGCCAAAGCCCCTTTTCAATCCAAGCGGCGAGGCGTTCGTGTTTGTCTTGGACACGCTGTATCGGTTTGAGCCTGAGGCGCGGCGCTTCCGACCTTTGGTGGTGGTTCCGCCTGGATTTGCCTGTGTACAGTCCTATATGTTCACACGCGACGGGCGGCTGTGGGCGTTCAACGATGTCCATGATTTGCTGAGGATCGATCTTCAACGCATGGTGGCGCAGTCCATCCGTCTCATCGGCAGGGAGGAAGTCACGGACGCCATGGGCAATGTCGCTCTGGGCTATGAGGACCGTAATCACAACATCTGGCTGACGACCTCGGGTTTTGGCCTGATGAAGATTTCTGGCCGATCCGAACTGTTTCGTCGCATCCCGACGCGGATCCCCAAGATGGACAGGGCGGCTTACCTGCCGCGCGTTGTCAGTCCGCTCAGCAAGGCGCTGTATGACCCCAAGGTGCGGGCAAATTGGTTGGCGGTCTCCCCGAGGATCCGATTGCGCGACCCCGGGATGATCTTGGCCACGGTACCCAAGCCGCTACTTGTGGACAAGGCGGGAAATTTCATTTGCGTGGCGCTTCGCCCTGAGCCCATCACAAGGCAAATGGTGCACTTGCTGCGCATCGATGCGGCTACCGCAAGCATCGAAGTCTTGGACAGCATGGTCCCATTAGGCGAGGGCTTTCAGTCCTTTCTGTTCATCGACCATCGGGAGCGCATTTGGTCCACCATCGATGTGGAATCGCGGCCTGCTTTTTATTGCTACGACTTGCAAGCGCATGTGCGTCGTGTGTTTCCGTGCCCACAGGCCCTACCCAACCATGAGGTCGTATTCGTGCAGGATTGGTACGAGGGGCCTTCTGGCAGGATTTGGATGGCGACGAATATTGGGTTGTACAGCGTGGATCCGCAGACTGGCGTGACGGCAACCTTCCTGCCCAAGGTGGGCGACCCCAATGCGCTCTCCTCCGAAAAGGTGCTCTGTGTGCAAGGGGATCCGCGTGCGCCGGACCGGCTCATCTGGATCGGCACAAGCGGTGCGGGCTTGGATGCATTGGATGCCGAGACGGGCCATGTCCACCATTTCACAACCGCCGACGGCCTCCCCAACAACGTGATTTACGGCATCCTATTCGACGGCCAAAACCACCTTTGGCTCAGCACCAACAAGGGCATCAGCCATTTCGATCCGCTTACCCGCACCATCCGAAACTATGGCAAAGGCGATGGCTTGGTGGGCAATGAATTCAATCACATGGAATTCAGCATGGCGGCCAATGGGGAAATGTACTTTGGCGGGATCAAGGGCGTGACCTATTTCCAACCCGAGGATTTTCATCGGCAGGGCCGTCCCGACCCCGTCGTCATCCACCAACTCAAACTGGACAATGCCGAGGTTCCGTTTCAGCGCGCGTCGGAGGAGGGGGCCGAGCAACTGCGCACCCCGATGGAATACCTGCCGGAGCTGATTTTTCCGCACGACCACAAGATGATCAGCATCGGGTTCACGCTCTTGGACCTGAGCGTGCCCTCCATGAACCGGTTCCGTTACCGGCTCGTCGGCCTGAGCGACACGTGGATCGATGCCGGGACCGCCCAAGAGGCGATTTATTCCGGCTTGAGTCCGGGCGGCTATACGTTTGAGGTCATCGGCTGCAACAGCCACGATGCTTGGAGTGCAGAACCCACGCGGCTCAAGATCACGATCTTGCCGCCATGGTGGGCGACTTGGTGGTTTCGCGTGCTGCTCGTGTTCACGGTCGCGGGTGCCGCCTATGGGCTGTACCGCTACCGCTTGCAGCAATTGCTCAAGGTCGAACGTATGCGCAACCGCATCGGGCAGGACCTCCACGACGAAATCGGGAGCACGCTCAGCAGCATCGGGCTGTACAGCGCGGTCATGCAGCGCACAAGCGACAACCTGCCGCCACAGACGCTCGGCATCCTTGACAAGATCATCGGCAGCACTTCTCAGATGATGGAGAGCATGAACGACATCGTCTGGACCATCAAGGCGAGCAACGACGGCTTCGAACACGTCGTGAACCGCATGCGTGCCTTTGGGGTGAACATGACCGAGACGAGCGACATCGAATTGCGGTTTGAAGTCGATCCGCAGGTGGAAAAGCTCTCGCTCGGGATGGAGCAGCGCAAGAACATCTACCTGATCTACAAGGAGGCCGTGAACAATGCGGTGAAGTATGCCCAATGTACGCGGCTGGAAGTGGGCTTGCGCAAGGTCGGCGGACGGTTGCAAATGACCATCAAGGACAATGGCGTCGGCTTTCACGCGGATGACAAGGCTGGGTTGGAGAACCGGATGGGCGGGAATGGGCTCTCGGGGATGCAAGCCAGGGCCAGTGCGATCGGGGCGGAGTTGGAGATTGCGTCGTCGGCGGGGAAGGGGACATGCATCTCGTTGCAGGTGGGTATATAGTCCCAACGAGCGGGATAGAAATCGGATGAGGGCTGAGCTACTTGTGGTTACGATAGAATTCATTGAAATCAATGATGGCGCAACCTATCTCAAAGCCATAACTTTGCCCTATGAAAACTCGCGTTACAATCTTCGATGACAATCCCCAGCGGCGCGACGGGCTTGCGATGCTCATCAACAGCATGGGGCTGATGGAATGTGTCGGGGCCTTCAATGATTGCCGCGACGTCATCGCAAACGTGGTGGCGACCAAACCCGACGTCGTGCTCATGGACATCGACATGCCCCATGTGAACGGCATCGAGGGTGTGCGGCTCATCCGCACAAAGTACCCCGACCTCAAGATCCTGATGCAGACCGTCTTCGAAGACGATGACAAGGTATTTGCGGCGGTGTGCGCAGGAGCCGACGGCTATATCCTCAAGCAGACCAATCCCCTCAAACTCATCGATGCCATCTCAGAGGTGCTCGAAGGTGGCGCCCCCATGACGCCCGTGATCGCTCGTAAAGTGCTCCAACTCTTCTCGCAGCAAAACAAGCCCGCCGAGAAAAAGTCCTTCGACCTGAGCAAGCGCGAATTGGAGATACTGGAACTGCTCGTGAAGGGCTACAGCTACAAGATGATCGCCAATGAATGCCACATTTCTTACCCCACGGTAAACACCCACGTCTCCTCGATCTACGCCAAACTGCAAGTGCAAAATGTCGGCGGGGCGGTTTCCGTTGCCATCGAAGAGGGATTGGTGGGCAAGGGAAAGAAGTAAGGGGTATATTCGCAGGATGGTCACTGCCCCCATCACCATTCATCGTGCTACCCTCGTGGACATCCCCACATTGGTGCAGTTGCGGATCGAATTTTTCGAAGTCCTCAAAGGGCCACAACCCGATGAGGCTAAAGAGGCGCTTGCCGCGAGCCTGCGTGAATACTACGAATCTGCCATGACCAGTGGCGATTGCATCAACTGCCTCGCATATTGTGGTGAAGACGTCGCGGGTGTGGGCAGCATGGTCCTGCGGACGCAAGCCGGGAATTTCGCCAACCTATCCGGGCGCTTTGGTTATGTCATGAACATGTACACCCTGCCGGACTTCCGTAGGCGAGGTGTTGCCACTCAGATTTTGAATGCCTTGGTCGGTTATGGCAAAGAATGGGGAGTCACTGCATTCGAACTCCATGCCACAGAGGAGGGCGAGCCCGTCTATGCACAGTACGGCTTTGAAAGGCACCACGAACCCACCATGCGTTTCCACCTCCAATCCCCCGAATCATGAGCCTGCTTCCACACTACACCGCCATCGGTCACTCCATCCCTGAGGCAGAACCCGGACAATTGTTCGGCAAGCCGTGTTTCAAAATCGGCGGCAAGGCTTTCATCTGTTGGTTCCGCGATGGGATGGTCTTCAAACTCCCGCCCGAGGTCCACCGCGAAGCCATGGCATTGGAGGGCGCACAACTGTTCGATCCCAGCGGCAACCACCGTCCTATGAAAGAATGGGTGCAGGTGCCATCGGCGCACGCCGACAAATGGGAGACATTGGCCAAAGCCGCCGTCGAATTCGTGGGCTAATTCCAGCTCCCGACCACCTGACTGCCGCGCTCCTCCGTCTGCGAAACCCGCAAGAACACCTCAATCTCCTGCTGCATTTCATCCACATGTGAGATCAGCCCCACGATGCGGTTTTCAGACCGCAATTGCTTGAGCGTGTCAAATACGATTTGCAAGCTGTCGCGGTCGAGTGTCCCAAATCCCTCGTCGAGGAAGAAGAAATTGTGGTGGCTGCCGCTGAGTTGCTGCACGTTGTCGGCGAGGGCGAGGGCCAGGCTCAGGCTCGCTTGGAAGGTCTGACCGCCGCTGAGGGTCTTCACGCTGCGGGTTTGGCCGCCGTTGAGCATGTCGCGGACGAGGAATTCGTTGTCGTCGCCGAGTTCCAGGCTCAGGGCATTGCGGGTGAGCTGCCGGAAGCGGTGGTCAGCGCGGGCGACAAGCTCTTGGAGGTAGATCGTGGAGACGTATTTCACGAATCCGGACGCTGTGAAAAAGCTTCTCCAACTCCTTGAGGTTCGCATGGCGGCGGCGTTGGGCTTCGGCCTCCGTTTCAAGGACTTGGCGCTTGAGCAGGTCGCGGCGCAATGCATCGAGGTCCCGGCGCAGGTGCGAGGCGGCGTCCGTCAATTCGGCGGATTTGTCCTTGGATGCTTGGAGCGCAATCTTCGCGGCTTCGTGGGCCTCGGGGTTGTAGGGCTCGCCTTTGCCATCCAGGTTCAGCGCCTCCAGTGCCCCCGCGCCTTTTGAACGGACGCCCGGAACGCATCGATGGCCATTTGCTCCGTTGTGGGGTTCAGTTGCCAGCGCAATACTTCGCGGACCGCCGCCAAATCGGTTTGTCCATTGTCTGAGAGCCGCTTCTGGGCCTCGGCATTGGAGTTTTCGAGGTCAAATTGCAGCTTCTCGTGTTGTGCGGCGGCGACCTTCAGTTTCTGGACCACCTCCGCGAGGTCGGCCTCGACTTTGCGCTCAAGTTCCTGCGTCCGCTGAAATTGGGAGAAAATGTCTGCCAGCCGCTCCCCCAATGCGCTTGCCCGCAACTTCATTTCCACTTCATCCAGCTCGAGCAATTCCGGTGCGGTCAGCACGGAGATTTGTTGCCGTTTTGCTTCGCGCTTGCCTTGGAGTTGGCTTTTTTCATCGCGGATGCCGTTCAGGGCATTCGAAAACCGCTCCACATTGGCCTGGGCATTGCGCAAGTCTTCGCGGGATTTTCCAAGTGCGGCCTCTTTTTCCTGAATGGACTTTTCGACTTTCTCGGCTTGGGCGATCGCAGCATTCGCCTCCTCGGGATGTTCCGGGGAAAAGGGCGCAAAGGAAAATGCCTTCACATGCTCCTCCAAAGCCACATTGCGCTGCTCGATTTCGGACTGATGCCGTTGGATTTGGGCAAGGATCGCCTCTTTTTTGAGGGCCAAGGATTGTGCCGCATTCGCAGCCTCCTCCACCTTCCGGAATCCCGTCTCCAATTCCTGCAACCTCGCCTTGGCCGCCAGCAATTCTTGGTCGGCGCGTTCTCCGAGATAGGGGAGGGGATGGTGATCCGCGCCGCAAAGCGGGCAAGGTTTTCCATCCTCCAAGTCTCCTGCAAAAGCAGCAAGGCCCTGACGATGAGCGATATCGTCCCGATCCGCTCGCGCCGCTTCGATCCTTTCCCGCAATCCCGCCAATTGCGCCTTCAGCGCCTCAACCAAGGAAGATTCCGCCGCAATCTGCATCCCATTCCCTTTCGCCAATCCTTGCTCCTCCGACTCGATTGCAGCAAAATCCGCCTGCAAATCCGCCCGTTGCTTGAGCGAGGATTGCAGTTGTGTTTCGAGATTCGCCCGCTCCTTGAACCAATTCTGCGCAGCATAAGCCAGGGCTTGGTTCGGCTTGGACGCCTTCAGTTCCACGAGCTCGGCCTCGATCTTCGTCTGTTCTTTCAGCAGCGCTTCGGCCTTTTCCCGCTCCGCGATGACCAGGTTTTCACCATTGAGCAGGCGTTCTTCGCGTTTCGCGATCTCCTTCCCGAATGCATTGATTTCCTGGAGGTATCCCCATTCGTTGATCTCCGTTTGCAGCTGATCCTTGCCCTCGTG
>JAXLVK010000156.1:0-9285 GCA_046329055.1 Bacteroidia bacterium | reverse complement strand
TCGGCCATTTGGCTGGCGACGGTCCGCTTCCAAATCAATTCATAGAGGCGCTGCTCATTGCGATCGCCGGGCACATCCATGGCGGACATGTCGGAAGGGCGGATGGCTTCGTGCGCCTCTTGTGCGTTGGCAGTCTTGCTTTTGTACTGACGGGCCTTGTGGTATTGCTCGCCGTACTTGCGCTTGATCACCTCCTCCGCGGCCGAGATGGCGAAACCGCTCAGGTTCACGCTATCGGTACGCATATAAGTGATGTGTCCGGCTTCGTACAGGCTTTGCGCCACGCGCATGGTCTGTGCGACGCTGAACCCGAGCTTGCGGCTCGCCTCCTGTTGCAGGGTTGAGGTGGTGAAGGGAGCGGCCGGGCTGCGTTTGCCGGGCTTGGTCTCCAGGGACTTGATGCTGAACCGGGCGCCAATGCAGCTTTCGAGCAAGGCGCGGACGTCAGCTTCGTTGGTGTACTTGCTTTTGGCTTCGGCGAGGAGGCGCTGTCCGGCACCGAGGGCAAATTCGCCGACGATCTTGAATGCGCTCTCTGCCTTGAACTCCTGGATCTCGCGCTCCCGCTCGACCACGAGGCGGACAGCCACCGACTGCACCCGACCTGCGGAAAGGCCCGTCTTGACCTTGGACCAGAGAATGGGTGACAGCTTGAAGCCGACAAGGCGGTCCAGTACGCGGCGGGCTTGCTGCGCATTGACCAAGTCCAGGTTGATGAGGCGCGGGTTGGCGACGGCATCCTGGACAGCCTTTTTGGTGATTTCGTTGAATACCACACGCTTGGCGGCGCGGGTGTCGAGGCCCAAGACCTCTGCGAGGTGCCAAGAGATGGCTTCCCCTTCGCGGTCCTCGTCAGTCGCGAGCCACACGGTCTCCGCGTCCTTGGCCAACTGCTTTAGTTCCTTGATCACGTCCTTCTTGTCTGGCAAGACGACGTACTTTGGCTCGAAGCCATGATCGATGTCGATTGCATCGTCGGCCTTGGGGAGGTCGCGAACGTGACCGTAACTTGCCTTGACGACGAAGTCACTGCCCAGGTACTTCTCGATGGTCTTCGCCTTGGCAGGCGACTCGACGATCATGAGATTTTTCTTGGCCATCTGCGTTTAATGGAGGGTTTCCTGATAAAACGGCGCAATTATACAAAAACTTTTTTCTGACGGTAATGAAAGGATTCTGATACCTTTTCGCGCAAGCCACTGACTACCGGGCATTCATGCCGTGTCCGCGACATTTGGAAATCTTCTGTCTGTATCCATAACTTGCCCTGTGTTGGTGGTGCATTCTGACGGTAAGAACCTCACTCTACCCTACATCTTATTAATCTGTTCCTGAATTGCTGTTCAATTCAATCGAGTTCACGCTTTTCCTGCCTGCAGCCTTCCTGCTGTATTGGTTTGTGACACGGCGTAGCCTGCGGGCGCAGAACCTCCTGCTTTGGGTGGCGGGGTATGTCTTCTATGGTTGGTGGGATTGGCGATTCCTGCTCTTGCTGGCAGCCAGTACCTTGATTGACTATTTCGTGGCGCAGCAAATCGGGCGGCACGAGGAGGATGCACCCCGCAAGCGATGGCTCTATGTCTCCCTGTTCGCGCAACTGGGCATGTTGGGAGTGTTCAAGTATTTCGACTTCTTCATCACTTCATGGGTCGATGCCTGGGCGAGCGTGGGGGTGACCATGCACCTGCCCACCCTGCATGTGATCCTGCCGGTGGGCATCAGCTTCTACACTTTCCAGACCTTAAGTTATGTGCTGGATGTGTATCGGGGCAAATTGGAGCCCTGCAAGGACTTGATCACCTTCGGGGCATTCATTTCATTCTTCCCGCAACTCATGGCCGGGCCGATTGAGCGGGCCTCGCACATGCTGCCGCAGTTCAGCAAGCCGCGGGTCTTCGACGAGGCGCAGGCCATTGCGGGGATCCGGCTCATCATCTGGGGCTTTTTCAAGAAAGTGGCCGTGGCCGACAATTGCGGGGTTTATGTGGATCAGGTATTCGCAGCTCCCGACAATTACAGTGGCATCACGCTGGTGCTGGGCGCTGTGATGTTTGCATTCCAGATCTATGGGGACTTTTCCGGCTATTCGGACATCGCGATTGGGACGGGGAAACTGTTCGGCTTTGAGCTGATGAGCAATTTCCGAGTGCCCTACTTCTCCCGGACGATCTCGGAGTTCTGGAAGCGATGGCATATTTCCCTCTCGACTTGGTTCCAAGACTACCTCTTCATGCCGCTGGCGATTCAGTTCCGGAATCTGCGGAAATGGGGCGTGGCCTTGGCGGTGTTCCTGACCTTCCTGGTTTCGGGAATCTGGCACGGTGCAAACTGGACATTTGTGATCTGGGGGGCCTACCATGGCCTGTTGCTCGCGAGTGAGCAAGGTCTGCGGGCGATCCTGCCTGCGAAATTGCCGGAAGCGGAGTCTCCATGGCATCTGCGGCAGTTGCCGATGATCGTCCTGACATTCCTGCTGGTGACTTTGGGGCTGGTGTTTTTCCGGGCTGCTTCGGTTCCGGATGCCTTCCATTATCTGGGGCGCATCCCTACGGCTTTGAAATCGGGTGCCCTGTACCTTCCCGCAACGCGGTCCCTGGTTTACCTCGGGGTGCTGCTAGCGCTCGACATTTGGTACCGCAAGGACGAGCGGGCGCCCCTGGCGCAAGGCACTACTCGCTGGGTCAAATCAATTGCTCATGCTCCTGATCACTTGCGGTGGCGAAGGGTGGATACTCCAATGAGGCTTCATTCATTTGCTTCGAATTCTGATGCGAAGGTTCCTGAAAAAAATGGGTCTCGGAATCGTCAAATTGGCGGCGGTCTTCCTCGTACTGGCAATCATGGCGCGTTTATCGCAAGCGGTGAACTGGCTCATCTTCCGAAAAACGAACATGACCGGGTGTTTTTCACGTGCTCGAGACCGAGAAGGCAATCGAGCGGGGCGACCAATACGATGTAGCCGCGTTGGAGCAGCACGTGTACGACGCCATCGACCCCTATCAATTCGAGGATCTTCGCAAGCCTGCCGGGATCTGTGCAAATTCGTGGCCGGGGTGCCGGATGTCGACATGTCGATGAGTTGCCCGGTTCCTGGTGCCCGGCTCGGCTGCAAGTACGTGATCGTGGACGGTTACCGCTACGGCGGCGACCTCACGGATGAGGGCGTGGAGCGGATCGTGATCAATGCCCCCGAAGGCGCAGTCTCCCACCGGCGCTCACGACCCTCGGTGTGGATGCAAGCTCGCCAACGACGGATTTTCTCTGGCTCGCTTGGCAATCGGGACATCGATCAAGCCTTATGACGAGAGGACATCGTGCCGCAACCTTGGGAGTTCACCATGGTCGGGCCGGGATGCCGATCGCGCACGGCAATCGGTGGTGATTCCGGGCCCCTATTTCGAGGAACCACTCATGGCGGAGGCCGTGGAGGCATTGAATTTGCTCCACAAGGTGCTCAAAGGGCAAGGGGTGGAATTGGTCGTGATCGTGCCCGCCCTTGCAGAATGCGGATCAAGCTGGCGGCCGAGCCGGGCTCCGACGGAGCCTGCGCCGGCGGACACCTGCTTCTTCGACGGCAAGCACCTCCGCGAATCTTGCGTGAACGCCTATTCCTACGAGATTGCCACCCGGTTCAATGCCTACCGCGCCACCAAAAGGCATCCTTCCCCCTGTGATTCATTGAGATGAGCGAGACCCCACAGCCCGATTGGCAGGTCGTCCACGGAAACCGAGGACGCGGATTTTGACCAGATTTTCCAAATCCGGGAAGCAGTCTTCGAAAATGAGATGGGCATCCCGGAAGAGGCGCAAGTGGACGGCTTCGATGCCGTGGCACATCATTATATATTGTTGGCGGGCGACCGAGCAGTGGCTGTGGCAATTGGCGGGTGACCCTCGGAGGCAATATCCGGCTGGGCAGCTGGCGGTTTTATCGAGATACCGCCGCAAGGGGCTATGGGGCCGCGCTGATGCAGCAGATGCTGGCGCATATCCCACGCAACCGGGACACGGTGATCGAATGTCCGGCAAGTCAGCGGGCATACTTCGAAAAGTTCGGATTTGAGGTGACAAGAGGAGGGCTTTGATTTTCAAGGCATTCCCATGTGCGCATGAATCTCCGGCAGGCTGCTGCCTGATCCTCTCTCCTCTGCTGTTCGGTTACTGGCAGTCGTTTCGTCCGGTCAGCATCCGCATTTCAATAGAATATTTGGTGGTTTCGTCGATGGCAAGCAGTTCCGATCCGTTAGAAGCTTCCGGGATTTTTCCTTGTACCCACACGGGCGCATTGCAACTTTGTAGCGGACTTAACAAAAAGGATTTTTCAAATGAACTTCTTCCAAAAACATCCGCTTGCCGTTTCTGGAATCGCCTTGATCGTAGGGATTCTGGGTTCTGCTGTCGTCGCAAGCCCTAGCATTTGGGTGATTTTGCCTGGGTTGGCCTTGCTCTTGGGTGCATGGCAGATTTCCAATCGTTTGCGCGCCGCATACCGCCTCAGGGTGGCGTTGAGCTGGACGCCTGCGGTTTGTTTTGTGGCCTGTGGATGGCTCCTGGGCACGCAATCCGCGATCATCCCGGCATCCGATCCCTCGAAGTTCATCGGGCACCGCGTCGAAGTGGAAGGCACCGTTGTGGACGATGTCCGCACCAGCCAATACGGTCACAAAACCGTTCTGGAAATTTCGGAGCCGATGCAAGGCCGCGTGGTGCTTCAACTTCCCGCCGAGCAAGCCGCCCCGGCGACCAACGACATCCTGCGCGGGACAATCGTGCTGAAGGAGCATTCCACGCGCAATCCCGGCTATGCCAATTGGTTGCATCACCAGGGAATTCACGCCTCCGCCAAGGGTTCCGACATGCAGAAAGTCGGCGAGGCCACCGGCCTGATTGCCAGTCTGAAAGGCATCCGCTCCGACCTCGCAGCAGCATTCGCCAGCCGATTCGTTGATCCAGCACTTTCCGGCCTTTGCAATGCCATGTTGCTCGGCGACCGGACGCATCTCGACTCCGATGTCCGCACCGACTTTTCGGCCACTGGATTGAGCCATATCGTCGCGATCTCTGGGATGAACTTTGCCATCATCTACGGTGTCCTCGTGGTGCTGCTGCAACCGCTCCTCCGCCTCCGCAACGGTCGCCGCATTCGTTCGTTGGTGATCGTGCCTTTCCTGTTCTTCTTTGCGCTGCTCACCGGAGCCAATCCTGCGGTCATCCGTGCCGCCTTCATGCTGAGCCTGCTCGACCTGAGCCAAGCCTTCCACTCCAAAAGCAACAGTCTCAATGCTTTGGCAGCCTCGGCCTTGGTTTTCTTGACCATTGACCCGCAATCGCTGTTCACACCTGATTTCCAGCTTTCCTACGCTGCGGTGGCAGGCATCCTGCTCTTCCAGAATCCGATCCTCCACTACCTGCACCGCCGCCTGCCCAAGCTGCCCCGCCTGCTCGCCTCACCCATGGCCGTGACATTGGCCGCGCAATTGGCGACTACGCCTCTGGTTGCCTGGCATTTCCATTCGTTCCCGACCTATTTCCTGCTCGCCAATATCGTGGTGCTGCCCTTTGTGACGCTCGTGGTTCAGATTGGCTTTGCGGGATTTCTTGTGGCATGGATTCCCGGATTGGGCGATGCTTGGGGCGGTGTGATGGATTTCTTGCTTTGGACAATCACGAGCCTCGCGCACCTGATGGCAGAACTTCCTGGTGCGACCATCACCGCGATCCAGACCACCGAAACCGGACTTTGGATCATGATGGCGCAAGTCGTCCTCGGTCTGATCGTGCTGGAAAAGCGGTTCTTTGCTCGGTCCATTGCACTGCTCCGCTCCAACGCTGCTCGCCCGCTTGCCCATGCTGCAGTTGCAGGAATTCGTCGGAGGATCGCAGTCGCAGGCAGCCTTCTGATATGGGTGATGGTCGGCTTTTTCTTGGGTTGAGAATGGATTTGGAGACAAGATTCTATCTGCAGCCTTCGGATTCTCCCATGGAGGTTGCTTAACTTGCCCGGAAAATAGCCCGGTATGGAAAACTCCGAATTTGTGCGGTATGAGCTTCAGGAACGTGTGGCCTACATCACCCTCGATCGTCCTGACAAGCGCAACGCCCTGAGCCATCAGGTGGTGACGGAGTTGTTGGAAGCCTTCAAGTTGGCTGAGCTGAGTTCCGACGCCAAGGTCTGTGTCCTTCGCGCGAACGGAAAAGCCTTCTGTGCTGGCGCCGACCTCGATTACCTCAAGAAGCTGCAAGCCTACGACTTCGACCAAAACTTGCAGGATTCCAGCCATTTGAAGTCGCTGTTCGAGTTCATATACAAAATGAACAAGCCCGTGATCGCTCAGATTCAGGGGCATGCATTGGCAGGAGGTGCGGGCTTGGCGACCGTTTGTGACTTTGCATTTGCAGTGCCTGAGGCGCAGTTTGGCTATACCGAGGTCCGGATCGGCTTCATTCCGGCGATTGTGATGATCTTCCTGATCCGCAAAATCGGGGAATCACGCGCCAAGGAACTCCTGCTTTCCGGCGACCTGATCGATGCCCATACGGCCGAGCGCTACGGAATGATCAACCGCATCATCCCTGCCGACGAGATCGAGGGCTATGTCCGGGAATTCTCCCAACGCCTCTGCAGCCAAAACAGCGGCCAAAGCATGGCGATCACCAAGCGCATGATCGGCGATATCCAGCATTTTCCGGTGACTGAGGCGCTGAACTTCGCTGCGCGGATGAATGCAAGAGCACGTGGCAGCGAAGACTGCAAGCGCGGGATCGCGGCGTTTTTGAACAAGGAGAGCATGAGTTGGTGAGCAAAACTCGACTTCGTACATAGATAGCAGATAGCAGATAGCAGGTAGCATTTCTTGGTGTTAAGCCTTTGTATTGCCTGATTGGCCAATTGGGTCCGATATAGGGCACTTTCGATCTTATTCAAAAAATTGATATACAATTAATTGATCAACAAAATGAACGATTCTGAATCCATCGATTTACAAAACGTGGGCGGTGGAAAGCCACTTCTAACCAAAGAGTTTTGCATTTTCGGTGCGGATACTCAGGTTGGGAAAATTTCTTGTGCAACAGCGACAAGGGCTGATCGCCAAACAAATCCTGAGAAGTGGAACGGCGATTGGGGCATTGGCGAGGGAGGCGCAGTATGCCGAAAGCAAGGCAGATTTCCTCCACAAGCTTCAAATAGCACTAAAGGAAGCCAATGAAACCTGTTATTGGCTGGAATTGCTGCACGCTACCGAAGTCCTCTCTCCAAGACAATTCCTAAGCATCCATACGGATGCAAGGGAGCTGCTCAAGATACTCGTTGCCACGACCAAGACACTCAAGAAGCCTACCTAGCCTCCTTGAGACAGAAGCCATTAGAAACTGAAATGGCAGCCAAGTCGAAACTGCTATCCGCTACCTGCTATCTGCTAACTTTGAAGAGCGTTGTAACCAATCCGCATTACCGCATTTACCAAAGCACAAGGATGCTGCGCCTCTCCTACTCCGAGCGTCACCCGATTCCGCTGCCTCCGGGGCATAAGTTCCCGATAGAGAAGTACAAGCTGGTGAGGGAGCAATTGGAGTACCTGGGAATCATCCGTCGGGAGCAGCTGTTTGCACCCGAGTTCATTGAAGACGATGTGATCTGCCTCACGCATGACCCGGCTTGGTGGGCACGTGCCAAGGCGCATGCACTGGACGACAAGGAGTACCGCCGCATCGGCTTCCCCAAATGCGAGGAACTGGTGTCGCGAAGCATCTCTTCGGCCTCAGGGACGCTGCGAAGCGCCCTGCATGCGCTGGAGGATGGCGCTGGCATGAATCTTGCGGGAGGGACACATCATGCGTTCTTTGATCGTGGAGAGGGATTTTGCCTTCTGAATGACATTGCGATCGCTGCGAATTACTTGCTGCATCATGGGCTGGTGAATCGCATCCTCGTGGTGGACTTGGACGTGCATCAAGGCAATGGAACGGCGGCTTTGTTTCGGCATGAGCCTAGGGTCTTCACCTTCTCGATGCATTGCCGGGACAACTATCCGCTGCACAAGGAGGAAAGCGACCTGGACATCGAGCTACCCGCCTATACTGGGGATGCGGTTTACCTCGCGACTCTGCGGCAGCATATCCCGAGGCTCATGGAGGAATTCAAGCCGGACATCGTGTTTTATCAATCCGGCGTGGATGTCCTTGCAACCGACCGCTTGGGAAAGCTGTCATTGAGCCGGGAAGGTTGCCGGGAACGGGATCAAGAGGTAATTTCGCAGGCGCATCGCTTGAGGATTCCCCTGGTGCTCGTCATGGGCGGAGGCTATTCAGAGCGGTACACCACGATCGTCAATGCACATACTACGACGTATCAATTAGTTTTGGAACAATATGAAAAACCTGCTTTCTATCTTTCCTAGGGCATTTTGCACGATGGCATTGCTCTGGCTGGCGCAGTTGGGACTGGCACAGGGCAGCTTTGAGGGATCGGTCTCCTACGCCATCCGTGTGACAGGAAAGGATGCGCAGGCATTCTTGGAAAACGAGCCCCCCAAGAAGATGGACCTCCACATCAAGGAGGGCAATTACATCATCAACCTGAGCGGGGGCCGCATTGGCCGGACGATGCTGTTCATTGCGGACAGCAACGAGACCTATATCGTGGATGCCGCCAACAAGCGGGCCTTCCGCGAGACCTACTACCTCGACACCGTGAAGACCGTCCCGACCGCCGTCCCGACCGGGAAAACGCTGGCTGTCAAGGGGATCACCTGCCAGGAATACGTGGTGGACAAGCCCAAGATCCAGGAGAAGATCTACTACTACGTCAACGATGGCTACCGCGTCAACCTCGCACTCTACGAAGGCAAGACCGAAGCCAAGACGGACTTCCTCACCAAGGGACTCGAAGGACGCATCCCGCTCAAGAAGATCATGAAGACGCCGAACCTCACCACCGAGCTCGACCTCCTCTCGATCAAGAAAACCACCCACGCCCCGGAGAACTTCCGCATCCCCGAAGGATTCAAACTGAAGAAACGCGATCCGCGCAAGTAATTGATAATGAATAATTAATAATTAACAATGGATCCCAAAGCAATTGAGGGAGGAGGCAATTGTTCATTATTCATTATCAATTGTTAATTATCTTGCCGCATGGCTTCACACAACGACATCGGGCGTATGGGCGAGGAGATCGCCGCGAATTGGCTGGAAACGCAGGGGTTTCGGGTATTTGACCGGAATTATCAAGCGGAAAGAGCCGAGGTGGACATCGTGGCCTATTGGGAGAATCCTCAGAACCCC
>JAXLVK010000155.1:0-9601 GCA_046329055.1 Bacteroidia bacterium | reverse complement strand
CTCTGCGAGGGCCCGGGCCTTTTCCAGGTAGTCAAATGCCAGATGGGAAAGCTGTCGCTCCTGCAAGGAACTGGCAAAGAGCATGCACCTGCGGAACTCGATCAGGTCCTGATGGGAGGGCGTCTCGCGGTCGCGCTTGGGGTAGTCGGGATTCACCGACAGGGTCATGAACTCCACGAGCCGCTCCATCAGGCGGTGCTTCATCATGATGAAGGCCTTGGTACGGGGGTCCCCGTACAGCTTGATCGATGCCTCCTCGTGGGTGATGTTGGGGTCTTGGTCGATGAGCTTGAGGAACTCGGTGTTCTTGTTCTGCCCTTTTTGGTGAAACGCCTCAAGGTAAGTGCGGACAGCCTTGCGCTCGGACTGCGTAAGGCTGGAGTATAGCATCTTGACTCTATCCATTTTGGAGGAAATTGCTAGGGCCGCGGAAATTGACTACAACTGCCACCAACCACAATAGACGCAATAATGGCAATCATTTTGAATCTGGCTCAATTTAAGTAATTTGGCCTGATTCATCCAAGATCAATGGCGATCACGATAGAAACCCCAACAAGGCGGCCCCGCAATTTTGTAGCTCCGGATTTCCAAGTCACTGACTGGGCTGCGCTCGAACCCTATTTCCAAAAGCTGGCCGAAATGCCCCTTGATACAGTAGAGCAGGTCGAGCAGTGGCTCCGATTGTCCAGCGAATTGACCTTCGTCTTGGACGAGGACAAGGCTTGGCGGTTCATTCAGATGACGAGGGACACCACGAGCGAGACCATCAAGGCCCGTTACGATCAGTTCAGCTCCGAGATCCTGCCGCAGCTTTCCATTCAGGCGAACGAACTTCTCAAGAAGCTCTACAATTCACCTGCATTCCACGAATTGCCTGCCGACAGATACTTGGTGCTGTTGCGCAGTGTCAAGAAGCGGATCGAGCTGTTCCGGGAGGAAAACGTTCCGCTCGGCACGGAAATCCGCCGTCGCAGTCGGGAGTTCGACGAAATCGCAAGCGGTCTCTTCATCGAAGACGGAGGACAGAAGCTCACCCTGCAAAAGGCCGCAGCGTTCCTCGAATCCAATGACCGCAGTCGCCGCGAGGAAATCTGGCGCAAGATCATCAACGCCCGCCTCGCTGTCCGCGATCAACTCAATCAGCTTTTCAGCGACCTGCTCGTGCTCCGCACCAAGGTCGCCCACAATGCCGACTTCGAATCCTTCGCCGACTACAAGTTCCAGGCCCTCGGCCGGTTCGACTATGCCCGCAAGGATTGCTACGCCTTCCACGCGGCCATCGAAAAGGTCGTGCGTCCGCAGCTCGTGGCCCGCAGCCGCGTCCGCGCACAGCGCTTGGGGGTACCCGCCCTCCGGCACTGGGACCTGAGCGTGGACGAGACCGGCAAGGAGGCCCTGCATCCCTTCCAAAACGCCAAGGAGCTGATCGAAGGCTGCATCCGTGTCATGGAACGCCTAAGCCCATCCCTCGCTGGCAACATCAGCCGGATGCAGGACATGGGACACCTGGACCTGGAATCCCGCTTGGGTAAGGCTCCCGGAGGCTACAACTATTCCCTGCCGGAAACGGGAGTGCCCTTCATCTTCATGAATGCCGTGGGGACGCAAAGCGACCTCACGACCATGTTGCATGAGGCTGGCCATGCACAGCATTCCTTCTACACACAGACGATCGATCTCGCAGAGTTCAAGCACATGCCCGCCGAATTGGCCGAATTGGCCTCGATGAGCATGGAGTTGATCACGCTGGATTTCCTCGACGAATTCTACAAGGACGACGAATCACTGCGCCGCGCACGCCGCGAGCAGTTGATGCGCCCGCTGACTTTGCTGCCTTGGATCGCCTCCATCGACGCCTTCCAATTTTGGCTGTATGACCATCCCGAGCATACCATCGCAGAGCGCGAGGCGGCTTGGATGGAGCTCTTCCTGCGGTTCCACGGGGACTACGTGTCTTGGGAAGGGGAGGAGGATGTCCTGCGCAGCCTCTGGCAAAAGCAGGGTCATATCTACGACGTGCCCTTCTACTACATCGAGTACGGCATCGCTCAACTCGGCGCGATCGCGGTCTGGCGCAACTACCGTCAGAATCCCGAGAAGGGCCTCAGCGACTATCTCCACGCACTTTCCCTCGGCTATACCCGTCCGATTCCCGAGGTCTATGAGGCCGCTGGCATTCGATTCGACTTCTCCGAGGACTATATCCGGGAGTTGATCGACTTCGTGGTGCAGGAAATCGAGCGGCTCGACCGCTGACATCCATGGAAAAGCCATCATCGTACTGCGCTGCCGTGGCAAGAATGGCCCCGGACAGCGTCCATGTTGCCTATCACGATACCGAGTACGGCTTCCCCATCACGGATGACAACCTGCTTTTCGCCCGATTCGTCTTGGAGATCAACCAAGCGGGCTTGTCTTGGACGACCATCTTGAACAAAAAGGAGCACTTCTTCAGGGCTTATGAAGGATTCGTGATTGAACGGGTGGCAGGCTATGGCCCGGAAGAGGTTGATCGGCTGCTTTCCGACCCCGGCATCATCCGCAATCGCCTCAAGGTCGATGCCGCCATCCACAATGCCCGCGTGATCCAAAGCCTGCAAGCCTCCCACGGCAGCTTCATGGCTTGGCTCGATCACCACCATCCGCTCACGCTTGCCGAATGGGTGAAGCTCTTCAAGAAGACATTCAAATTCACCGGCGGTGAGATCGTGAACGAGTTCCTCATGAGCACAGGCTACCTGCCAGGGGCGCATGTGGAGGATTGCCCGGTGCATCAGCACATCCTTGCCGCTGAGCCAAAGTGGAAAATTGATTGACAGAAATCCCAAGTTGAATCGCTAATTTGGGTTGGCCAGTTTTAGCTGGTGCAGAGAATCATCACCCGTTATCATGAGAGAACCGAACGTATCAGAGCGGCAAGGCACGCATGCCATGGGCATGAGTGAAGGAGAATCCCAATCCCAAGAAGGAGGACTCTCGATGCGCCCGCCAGCATTCCAATTGTCTTCCCATCCGATTCAGCGCCATGTGCCTCAAACCCAGGATGACAGCCTGCGGAACCTCACCGCGGAAAGTTTGCACTCACCCGCTGTACTGGAACGGCTGAGCCACCTGTCGAGCAGGGAATTGAACGAGCTCATCTTGGTGGTGAATGACACCGCGGTTCGTGACCACCTGATCCGCTTGCAGACTGAGGCGCAGGCGAGGGTGCCGCTGGAAGACCGCATGATTCCCAATCGTCTGGTACGTAACAACGATGGACAGGTCCCGCATGACATTGAACAAAGCGAGACCAATCGCATGCGGAATGAACTATTGTCCTACATCAGTGGCATACTGCCTAGGATGCATGCATTCTTGGCCAATCCGCCACATCGATACCGCAGGTTTCGCAACAATGCAAGCGCAGAGCAGTCCCTGGCACTGCTGCAGCGGGCGGTGGATCAGGTTCGCCAAGGCAATCTCTTGGTCCTGTTCACAAATCAGCTTGATGCCCTCATGCAGGCCGCCTACGGGTACTCGACCAACTTCATGCGACTGAGACCATTCAGCAATCGCGACCAACTGAAGCAGCGCGTGGGTGAATTTGCCCACGAGTTCACCCATTCGGAGCAGGATGCCGCCATGGAGGAGCGGGTAGCGCAGACCACTAGCCCCATCCCATTTTCAGGGGCGGACGATCTTGCCAGAGAGGTCGGAGGATGGCGCTCAGGAAGCTACATCACCCATATCATGATGGGCATTGGCGAATTGCACGGAAATGCGAATGAAGAGCACGGGGACTTTTTCAACGAGTTTGAAAACGCGCAGCATGGAGACAGCGGAGCCATCGGCAGAATCTCCGAAGGGCTGAGTCGAGGCGGCTACGATGAAATCCAAATCCGGCCCAATATGCCATCAGCATTCATCCGGGCAGAACTGGTGACCGGCAATCATGTCCATGCATTCTTGCGCGGAGGCGAAACCGACTTGGGCGAGATCAGGCCCACGACCTTCAACGAGATAGATTTTCAGTATGCGTTGCAGTCCCTGATCTATCGTCATTCCGATCAGGCAGCCATTTTTGGTGCACCCGGTACCCCTGAGTCCCTGAATACGGCAGTTGTCATGCTGTACCGGAATGGTCGTCGCATTACCGAGTTGGTCGCCAGAAACCCCAGGTACACAAGAACCCCGGCTACGTCCAATCCGCAAACTCCAGCAGCCCATCCTTGAGAACGGGTGAAATGGCAAAATCGCATTTAACCCCACGCCCTACCTGTCCTTCACCCTGAACACAAACTTCAGCCCGGACCAGCGCTCGTCCACGGCGCAGACCTTCACGTCCACCAGTCCGATTGCGAGGCCGTATTCACGGATGGCATTTTCATTGAGGTCGCCGGGGAGCTTGGCGGCCTTCTTCGGCCAGGAGATCCAGATCATGCCCGACTTGTGGATGGCGTCGCGCAGGTTTGGGAACACCGCCTCCATGTCCGCCTGCCAACTCCAGAAGACGTGGATGAAATCCAGGCCTCCCGCTTCCGTGCTTTCCAGAAGCACACAATCCTCCGGCAAGGGCCCTAGCACTTCCTCGAAGAAATTGTCCGGGACGTTCAGGAAGGCCGTTTTCATGCCGGGCTTGATGCCCAGCTTGGTCACAAGCGGCTTGCCAGAATAGCCCGCCGTGGGAAGGGGAGGGGTCGCCATCGCTTACTTGGCCAGTGGCAGTTTGGTCACCTTCTCGATGCGGGCCACAGGGTAGCGCAAGTAGCCGGGTTCCATGTGCTTGGAGCGCTGATAGATGAAGTCCATCTGTGCCCAGTCGCTCTTGGCAAATGCCGTGTCGGCCTTGACCTTGTCTTGCAGCTCCTGCTTGAGCTTGGGGTCCGTTTCCAGCATCTGCTTGGCCTCCGCCTCGAAGATGTAAGGGCTGAAGTACTCCTTGCGGCTGAAAATCGGGTCGAAGAAGTTCCAGGACAGGTAGCTGTCAGTGCCCTGCGGCTCCAATGCCTCAACGAGGAAACGGTTGGCTTCCTGATCAGTGAAGGCCACGTAGTCGCCAGCAAAAAATTGCACGTTTTCGTTCTGCTTCTTCACCTCGATGCCGGAGATCGGAGAGTGCCCCTCATAAGGCTCCTCCGCGAATTTGTACTTCGTGATCCGGTACATGGCAGCCTCGACGGTCACATCTTCGCTGAGCCTTTGCATCGCGACGCCACTGAGTTTGAGCCGCTCGACCACTTCGTCCCAAGCCTGCGGGATGATGTAGGCAGTGGGTTTGGTCACGGAAATCTCAGGGACATATTTGCTGTAATAAGGGATCTCCTTGGTGAAGGGATTGGTCGCGTCATAGCTGATGCGGGGGAAACCGGTGATGGCGCTTGGGCTGATGGAAGCCGCGAACCCCTTGAAGTTGAGCTTGGTGCTACTGCCCATGTCCACTTTCCAGCGGAGCGTGAAATTGGTCTGCTTCTTCAAAGCTTCCAGCGCCTCCTTGCGCAGCCGTCCGATGATCTTGCGGTCGCGGTTCACGATTTTGAGCAGGTTCATCAGGAAGTGGTAGGTGCCGAAAACGCGGTCCTCGTGCTTCTTGAGCATGTGCGACTCGGTGGTATAGGTCATTGCTCCAAACAATGCTGCATAACCCAGCGAGTAGCGCGGCAGGTCATTGAAGGCGATGAGGCCAGAATCAGGAACCATTTCCCAGCTTTTGGTCTGGACGTAGGGGGCCATTTCGTAGTTGGCTTCCTTCATCTTGGCGGAGAGCTCAGCATTGAGCGTCGTTTCCATGTAGCCACCGAGACCGGGATCCATCTTGTCCTTGAGGCTGGAAATGTAGGTCATGATGTACTGGTAGTCGGCCCCGTTGCTGGTATGGGTGTCGATGAAGATGTCGGGGCGCCACTCGGTGTAGAGCTTGGCAAATGCGCGGGCATTCTTGGAGTCTTGCTTGATGAAGTCGCGGTTGAGGTCCAGGTTCTGGCCATTGCCACGGAAGCCATAAGACTCAGGGCCGTTTTGGTTGGCGCGGCTCACACTGTTGCGCACGAGCATGCCGTCCACGTTGTAGGAAGGGATGATGCAGACGGCGATGTGTTCGAGCAGTGGAGAGAACAATTTGTCCATCACCAGGTCGCGGGCTAGGATCATGCTGGCGTCGATGCCATCCGGCTCACCGGGGTGGATGCCATTCATGATCATGACGATGCGGGTATCTGCCTGACGGAGCGGGACAGGATGGAAAATCTTGCTCGCTGAAAGGACGACCATGTGCAGTGGACGGCCCACATCGGTGCCATTTTCGACCTCGACCACCTTGACCATGGGCGAAGCAGCTTCGAGTCCCTTGTAAAAGGAGATCATTTCGCTGTAGGTGGTCGTGGTATTGGGGCCGTTTTTTTCGAAGGGGGTCTGCATCTGGTTTTGGGCGGTGGTTCCCAAGCCGAGGAGGCAGGCCAAAACAATCAGGAGCGTGATTTTGCGCATAAATCCTAGCATGATGTTGGAACCGAGGGACGACCGATCGATGCATCGCCCATTCGGCAGGGTCAAAAATAGGAAAATCGGGCGGCATTGACGGATTGGGATTGCTGGCGAATTTGGCAATATTGGGGACAATCAATGGCGGTCAACAATCTGCAACCTGAGGCCCAGAGGATCCTTCTGATCGATCTGCCGACCTACCCCAAAGGGACGGTGGCGCTGTCCCTGTATGCAGTGGCGGCGGCCATGGAGGGTTGCGACTGCCAGGTGATCGACTTGAATGTGGAGGATTGGGAGGAGGCGACGAAGCGGATGGGGGAGTGGGTGCCGGATTTGGTGGGGCTGAAAGTGAGTGCGCAAAACCACGGCCATGCCATCTCCGTGACGGTCATGGCAAGGGAGCATTTTCCGGCGACCTTGGTGATGTGGGGTGGCGAACTGCCGACGTTGCTGCCTGATGAATGCCTCAAGCACTGTGATGTGGCGGTTCAGGGTGCGATCGAGCCGATCGTACGGCGATTGTTAGAGGACTTGGGGGCAGGCAGCCTTGCCAAAAGGTATGATGGCCGGGAAATGCCTTCACTGTCGGCACTGCATTCGCCGCGCCTCGACCTGTTGGCTCATCCTGACCGTTATCCGCGGTTCATGGGCCTGCCGATGGAGAGCTCCAGAGGCTGTACCTTCAAATGTACATTTTGCATGGTGCACTCCATGCAGCCGCGCTACCTGCTCAAGACCGAGGAGCAGCTGAAAGCAGAGCTCCACCAGTACAGGGGCCGCTTCCTGAACCTGGTGGATTACAACTTCGGGGTGGATCCGGAGCATGTCAAGCGGGTGGCGTCGGCCATTCGGGACAGCGAGGTGCTGGGATGGATGGGGGAGATGTGCCTCGAAAGCTTGGACAATGACGAAGTGCTGCGGGCACTTGCGGAGAGTCGCTGCCGGATGATCTATTGTGGCTTGGAGGCGATCGATGAGCTGGGGCTGAAGTCCATCAACAAGGCAAGGACGAATCAGATCGCGCATTATGACCAGATCATCGCCAAGGTGCAGTCCTACGGGATTCAGATCGCGGCGGGCATGATCATCGGCCTGGAAGGTGCAACCCAGGAGGGCATGGAGCGGATGCGGCAATACTTTCAGGAGCGGGGCATCCTGTACATCAAGCTCACTTTCCTCACCTACAATCCCGGCACCAAGGTCAAGCAATCCATGCTGCGCACAGGCTCCTACACCACCGAGGCCATTGAGCAATATGACGGGATGCACCTGACATTCTTGCCTGAGGGCGTGGACCCGCAGGAGATGTACGCGGGAGCAGAGGCATTCATCAAGCAGTTTTATTCCCTCAGCGCGATTCGCAGGCGGAGCAGGGTCCCTCAGCTGGACTGGAGAGGACGGATGGAGTTCATCCTGTTCAATCTCTGCTACCGGGAGGTTTATCTGGAATGGCTGCGGCAGGGAATCTTCCGGGACGAGGCGGCATTTCAGGCCATGTTGGCAGGATTGCACCAACCCTCGGGCATGTTAAAATGGGCGGATCAGTTGCTAGACAAGGTGCGCAGAAGGCGCTATCTGATGGAGAAACCTTGAATCCTGGTTGGCGACGCGGTTTCAGAAAATTCAACCGAAAGCAGAAAATGGAGGCCGGAGTAGGAATACGGCCTCTTTATTGCATGGCGCCTTCGGGGCCGCTTGCCTGCATGCTTTCGAAGAAATCGAACACACTCGCGACCTCTGATCCCCAATAAGTGAAATCACCTCCCATGTCTGCGGGCAGGTTCAGGCGGATGTCCAGATTGGGGTTCTTGGCCTTCAGTTGGTCGTAGAGGTGCAGGGTCTGCGTGTAGGAGATCATATCATCAGCCTTGCCGTGACCCAGATAGACGGAGGATTTGATTCCAGCGCAGCCATCCACGACATTTTCAGCCACAGACCAGCGATCCGGAAACTGCTCATAGGATCCCAAGTGTCCGCGGTAGAGATTGTCTCCCTTCATCTCGGCCGGATTGTAGTCGCCACTGAGGGCCGCTCCCGCCACAAAGAGATCCGGCAATTCCTCTAGCAGCAGGATCGCGCCGCGCGCCCCCGAAGATGCCCCAAGCACAAAATTCTGTCCATCCTCCTTGAGCAGGCAGTAGTTGTTGCGCATGTCGGGGATGAGGCGCTCCTTGACCCATTGGATCGTATGATTTTCCCTCCAATCCTCGCGGGTCTCGGGGTAGATGGCATGCGCATACACCGTCTTGCCCATGTCGGGCAGGATCAGTCGGAACCCACGCTCGAGGGCCATTCCACAGAGTCGGGTCTGATGACACCATTGTTCACCGGATTCGTTCCAGGCGGGGAGCACGAGCAGGTCGCCAATGTATTTCTGGTCGGGAACCAAGATGTTCACACGGACATCCTCCACCCGGACAGTCGCACGGGAGGTCGGAAGTTGACAACCTCGGGGAGCGGTTGGGCCAGAATCGGCAGAGGCATGGGCGGAGGATGCTTCGCTGCTCACATTTCCCCACACGGTGTCCGCCCCGCAACCCACCACGATCAACGTGCACACAAACACACTCCAAACAAGCGCCAAGCGTTTTCTTACCTTCTGGGACATCTCAAATCAATTCCGTATCCACCCCAAGCAGCAGGGGAATGGAGGCAAATTAGAAAAAATGTGGATAAGTGGGAATCGCCGTCCAAAACTTAATACAGCGGCACGGCCTGAAATGAAAAACACCGGGCATTTTGTACCCGGTGCTTATCCAACTAACCAACCAATTACTACCTATCTTTTAACTTGCTTGGGTGCCCCCACCGATCCATGCACCCATCTTCTAATCACTCACAAACTACTGACGTTTTCCTTTTACAAAGGTATGACGCGAATCAGAGGATTGATTCCGATTTTCGGTGAACACAATGTATTCGACGACGAACATTGGGATTTACTAAACCGATTCAGATGTGAGCATTGGGATGATTGGCAGGAAAGGCCGATTTGGAGGATAAGTCATGATCCAAATCAATCGGGCCTCTTGGAGGAAATTTCCCCAAGAGGCCCGCTAAATAAAGGGTAGTATGGCTTACTTATTGCCGCCGAAGAGGCCGCCAGCCATTCCTTTGATGTCGTCCATGACGTCGC
>JAXLVK010000154.1:0-9610 GCA_046329055.1 Bacteroidia bacterium | reverse complement strand
GGCCGAGTTTACCGGAGGTTCTGAGACCTTTCAACCGCAAAGACGCGAAGAGCGCAAAGGCCTTCCATGGAGGGGCTTTGCGCTTTTCGCGTTCTCAGGTCCCGGCAATTTGGGGGAAGGCGAACAATCGGTTGTATTGATTGACAGGAAGCTGCCTTCAACAGAGGTTTTCTTATCTTTCGATCTGACTGATTTTGACGAGATTCAACTTTACCAACATTCATGAAAAAACTCCTACTCACATTTTCCTTGCTATTGCCCATCACCCTGATAGCGCAGGTCACCTACCACCATTATCTCAACAATACCGTCACTTGGTTCGAATACAGCTCCTACTACATCTTTCCGACCTTTCAGCCGCCTTGCTATCTGGACGGACTGAGCCAAACGCATCACCGCTACCATGTGATGGGCGAGGACACGATCGACGGCTACGCATGGTACCAAATCCATTATGACGCCATCACCGAAGTCTATTGTGGCAACAATACGCAGCCCACAGTGGTCACACCCTCACAGACTCCGTCCTTCTATTTCCGCATCCGCGAGGATAGCCTGGGAAACATCTGGCAACGCACTGATCAACAGACGAAATTGCTGTATGAATTCCGGCCCGCGATGGGAATCGGGGACACCCTGTGGATGAACGATCATGTCGCGGAATGCGTCATCGACTCATTGGACACGCTTTACCTCGGCACAGACCCGCGGCAGCGCTATTGGTGTGCCTGTGATTCGGGGTCACCAACGGCCGAGCGCGCTTTCGTGGTAGAGGGTATTGGGTACAGCCGCAACTTTGATAACCTGGATCAATTTTGCCAAACGGTGGTGGACAATCAGTTTTTCATGATCTGCGTCGAAAAGGACGGGGACACCTTGGTATTGAATTCGCAGGAGCCTTGCGGCATCCCCATGCACAACCCCGTTTCAGTGGAGGAACCCCTGCTTGAGGGATTGCAGGTGGCATGGATCGCGGCGGATGAGGAGTTGCTGTTGCGGCAGACCCGCCCCCTGCCCGAATTGCAATGGGAGATTCTGGACATGCAAGGCAAGCTACTGGCAAATGGCGCGGAGTTCCGGGAAAGGATTGCGCTGCCGGGGCTGTCTGCCGGCCTTTACATCTTCCGAGGCGAATCGCAAGGGCGGCGGCAGGTGCTCAAATTCATGAAATGAAAAGGGGCCGATCCATCCGACCAGCCCCTCACGATTCGGTCTCCCGAAGGAATTACTTCTTCTTGGCCTTGGGATCAGCAGCGGCGGCAGTGGCAGCAGCAGCGTGATCGGCAACCATCTTGTCGTGGTCGGCTTTGATCTGCTCGTGCTCAGCGACGAGCTTGTCGTGATCGGCCTTCATGGCATCATGGTCAGCCTTCATGGCTTCGTGGTCCTTCTTCAGGTTGTCAGCGGAAACCTTGCCAGCAGCGTGGTCAGCTTCGAGGGCATCGTGCTTGGAGACGAGGGAGTCATGCTTGAAGAGCAAGGCTTTGTGGGCCTCCAACATCGCGGTGTGGGCAGCTTCGAGGGCAGCATGGGCAGAGTCGCCACCGCCATTGAGGGCGCTGTCGCTCGCCATCAGGCCGGCATGGGCCATCTCCATTTCATTGTGGATGGAGTCCATCATGACATGGTCTTTTTCCATGGTCTCATGCTCAGCCACCATCTTCTTGTGCTCCTCGCTCTCGGCGGGATTTCCGGTGCAACCCACAGCAAACAGGGCCACAGCCACGCCCATCAGGGCCATTTTCCAAGTGTTTTTCATTTTCTCAAAAAGCTAAAATTGTATTCGGGCGGCAAGTATAGAACGGGGTCATGGATATTTCAAAGACTCGTAACAAGTTTAACAATGGCTCCTCACCAAAACTCCACCTCCACCCGGCGATTAAGTGCCTTGCCCGCCTCCGAATCATTCACTGCACAAGGGCGTCCCTCCCCTAGCCCACCGCTCTCCATTCGCCCGGGAACGATGCCTCGCCCTCGCAAGTACCCCAGCACCGCCGCCGCCCGCTCCTTTGACAACCGCAGGTTGTAATCCTCCGCGCCGTCCGAGTCTGTATGCCCAGTGATGCGAATACGCAAGTCAGCATGCCGCGTCAGGTAATCCGCGAGGCTGTCCAATGTCCGATTGGCCCCCGGAAGCAGGTCTGATTTGTCAAATGCAAACTGTAAGTTGCGCAGCACCAGGGTATCCCCGACCTTGAACTCCTGCACCGGAGGCACGGAATCCACGACCGCCACAGGCTTCAGGGTGTCTGCCAGTCCCGGACAGGGGCAACCCGGCGCGCCCACTTCATGCAAGCCCAACTCGTCTAGGTAGTAGTAAGCACAATATGAGCGGTTGCCTGCTCCCGCCGGAGGGTGTTCCAGTTTGTGCATGTGGGGGTCGTCATTGTCCCGGAAGTTCCCTATCGAAATATTCTGTTCGCCGCCTTTCGCCACAAACACCCCATGCAGCAGCGTCCAAGACTTCGCATCATCCAATAGATACCCATTTTTCAAGGTCACCAACTCGGAGGTGTCCACGCCCACCTGACAGGCATTCCGGTTTTCGTCGTCCCGGGTCAGCCGCAACTGCAGCTCGTCCAGGGCGTGGTCGCTCGTTTCCGCTAGACTCACCCAAATGCTGAGGCAATACTTCGTCCCAGCAACCAACGGTCTTTTGATCCTTGCCGCCACAAACTCCCGGTAATTTTGCCTCTCCTGCAGCATCACCCAGATGCCACCATAGCCATTTCCTGATCGGGGCTGCTGATTCCCCAGCTCATTGCGCGGCACCGCCGCTGTACCCGTCCCGCAGACATGGTAGAAATCCGGCGAATTCTGCAAGACCTGCCATGACCGCGCCTTGTTCAGCTCCTCGCGCCGCTGCGGACAATCGTACAGCTGCTCAAATCCTGGATTCGAAATGAGGTTGGTCGGGTCGGCGTCGGTCACGGTGAAGATGCGGCCCTCGCAGCCCTGATCGGAAGTCGATTCGTAGAGCTCAAATGCATCCAAAAAGGCATAGGCACGAACGTCCACCTTCCCGAAATGTCCCACGACCAAGACACGCTCCATCCCGCTCGCGGTGAAGGACTTGCTGAACAGCGACCACCCTCCCGCGTCCGCTCCTCCCATCCAATTCGTCTCCATCATGTCCCAGCCCGTGGTATCCAGTGCATCCCAATTCCTGACATGCAGCGTGGTGTCGAGGAAGCATGCCTTGATCGCCAAGGTCGCATCGCTCCGAGGGCTCGGCGCGGAAACCCGGAAGCGCAAGCAATACCTCCGCCCTTCCACCAGCGGCTCCGCCAGTTGGATTTGCAGGTACTCCTTTTCCTTGTCGCCATGCAGGATGCCCGCGTAGGCGTCCCCATCAAATGCCGACTTGGTCCCGAAGAAATTGTTGGGCACACCGACAGTCTCGATGTCCTTCGAATAGCATCGATTGAAATAGTCAGGCGTGCCTGCATTCGGGCTCGACCAACCCGTTGCGCGGTCTATCTGTCCCAGACCCTTGGGGCAGCGTTTGTACTCCTCGAATCCGCCATTGGGGATGAGGTTTTGCGACATGAGGCAGCCGTATGATAAGACCGCGGTACAGAGCAGGATGATTCTCGACATGGCAGACGGCGCCCGCGACATGGGCATTCCGACAAAGGCTGAATGGTAACACTGTAAATCAGGACGTTGCGGAGACATCCTCATGCCTGATTCTGCAGATTGCAAGGGCATCAACCGCCTCGCCGCCCAAATCCATAACTGAACCCGAGTTGCAATGCCACGGAATTGGTCAGGATGCTGCCACGCCTACCATTGTTGTCGATCACGGGCAGGGCGCTGACATTGACGAGGCCGAGATTTTCCCTGACCTCCAGCGAAAAATTGCACAGTGGGGACAGCGGGACGCTCATCCCCATGCCCCTGGAAATGCCGAAGTCAATGCGCTTGTTCCGGGATGTACCAATGAAGGTGCCCCGTGGAAAGTTCTCTGCCCTGAAGGTGCTGATTTGCTGGATCAGGTACCCCACGTAAGGGCCCGCCGTTCACAAAATACCGGAAATCCTGCCCAAATGTCGCCACCAGCCATGACAGGCAGCGTGATGTAATCGTAGTTCAGGTAATTCCGGCCGACGCCGGCGTCGTTGCCGTTCGGGTCAAGTCAGAGGGATAAATACCATGGATCCCTTCCGCTCAAAGGCTGGATTCGCCTTCAGGGACAGGATGCGCGAGATGTTCCATTGAAAAGAGCTTCCGGCAGCAAATCCGATCGTAGGCTCGTGAACATTGTCGATGATGTTGTTTCCGCGCAGCAGGATGAAACTGGGTCCACCAGCAATGCCGACTTCGAATTGGCTCGCCTGCCCGAAGACCGTGGCTCCGAAGGCAAGAAGCAGAAGGGTGGACAGCAGCGTTCGAATCTGTAACATAGTGATCATGCGGCACGGGAAATGCCATGATCGAATTTCGAGTGTTTTCCCCCGGGAAGCAACCAATTCCCGTCCCATTCGGAATGCACTGCCCCGAATACGACCTAGCTACTTGATGCCGATTGCGATTATTTCCCGGCAGAACTCATCACCGCGACATACCGCAGCAAGGAACCCTCCATTTCCGGGGAGATGGCATTGGGAGTCTTGCGATTCGCCTTCTGGACCATGCGGGGCACGATCTCCTTCCACTCCGCCGCGCTGTGACCACCGGGCTTCTTGTAGGGATGGCATTTGTTGCAATTCGCTTGGAAGACCTGCTGTCCTTGCGTCAGTTCGCCGAGGGTCAGTCCCGGGAAATTGTCCACGCCGCGCTGCACGTCCGCGTCGGAAGGTGCCAGCATCTTGGTGCCGCTGCATGCGACCACGAAGAGGAGGCTGCTGAGGAAGAAATATTTTCTCATGATGATCCCTGATTTTAGAAGAATTAACAATTGAAAACGGGCCTCACTGCGCTCCCATGACGATCAGGTACCGCAGGAGCGCCTCCTCCTTGTCCTTGTCGATGGTATCGCCCAGCTTCCGATTGGCCTTGGTGACCATGTTCGGGACGATGCCTTTCCACGCCTCAGCGGACTCATGCTTGGGCTTGGGCATATCATGGCAGGCACCGCAATTGGCCTCCAAAACCTGCTTTCCCAGCACCAACTGGTCGAGTGTGAGGCCCGTGAAGGTCGCCGCGCCCCTGTCCGCATCCGCCTGCAAGGGCGTGGCGAGTTTCCGCCCTGCACAAGCAGCAATCAGCAGCACACAAGCCAAGGCAGCGATGGAAATGTACTTTTTCATGGAGGGAATATAGAAAAGAATTGAATCATGGATGAAGCCTGAACGGAGCACTTGGGCGAAGGTGATGAACCTGGACCGGTATGATGTGAGGCCATCTCCGGACACCTGTTGGACATGCGGTCGGTCATGCGTGATCGGCCCCATATTGTTTTCGAAGCCGAATCGAAACCGGCCTGCCGCTGCCGAGCGGGGTCAACGGGTATATTGCGACCTGCACCGGAGGGGCAGGATTGGGGGTTGTGCCATGACGCATTTAGATTTTGAAGCATTGCCTTGATGGATTCAACCGCCCGCTCTTGCTCGGTTCTTGGCTGCGATTTGTGTAGATTGGAGATTCGGAATCGAAAACTGAATCGTATGAAAAATCACTCCGGTCGCATTGTGTTGCTCATCCTCCTCACAGCTGCTGCTTCCCTGCCTGCCCAGGTGACGCATGTGCTCGACATCCCGCCGCGCTTGCAGTGGGACAATGACGGGGGTTACTGCGGGGAGACGTCGATTCAGTCCATTGCCTTGTACTATGGCAACTACATCTCACAGGATTTTTGCAGGAATGTCGCAGGCGGCGAAGTGCTGATCGGCAATGACAACGGGGAGGTCGCCCTCGACGCATTTTCCTTCAACATCGAGGAGTGGGACTACGGCCAAGCAACACCTCAGTACCAAGACCACCTTGTGTGGCTCAAGTCGCACATCGCTCGTGACCATCCGGTGATCATTACCGTTTTTGTGGCCGGGGAAAACAGCTCCGAATACGACCACATCGTGCCGGCGATCGGGTATTCCTCCACGGATACCACGGCATTCCACAACAGCGATCAACTGATGTTCAATGACAACTATGCCTCCACGACATACACCCGGACCTTTGGGTCGATATGGGATGACCGCTTCATGAATGGCAATGGGGCAACCTACGACTACTGCATCCCGCAGGAGGTGAACTACGCCTGCGCCGTCACTGGGATCAAGGACTTGGCGCACGTAACCAAGCCGCTGCACATGTCCATCAACCGCTGGGACGAGCCCAATGTCACCCAAGGCGAAAACCCGGTGCTGCTGACCGGGACCCTCGTCGCGGAGTCCCTACAGGTCGGCAACCGCTACGCCCTCCTTCGTTACAATGACTACCACCTCGTCCCGTCCTCCGGCTTCAACCCCACTGGCGCGAGTTCCACGACCTATTTCGTGGCGACGGGCTCGACCTATACCACGACCGCGACCTTCATGTCGAACACCGCAGTGTTCTTTCGCTGCGTGCCCGACATCTTCACCTCGACAGAGCCGGAGTCAACGGATCAGCAGATCGAAGTCTCGGCCTACCCCAACCCTGTGACGGATTTCCTCCACGTGGTTGCTCCCGCGAATGCCAATATCGAGATCCTCGGCATGGATGGGCGGCTCATCAGCAGCAAGAGCAACAGGAAGCCAAAGAATGCACTGGATGTCCGAGAACTGTCGAGCGGGACCTATGTGCTCCGCGTGTCGGCGGGTGGCCGTGTCGCAGCGAGGAAATTCGTGAAGGAATAATGGCGGAGGCATTTCCTAGCCGGAAGCCAGAGCTCAAACAAGTTGCGTTTGAGAGCGATTGCCCCACCGCAAGGCCCGGGGCAACCAGCCACGAGCGGATTTTTCTCTATCTTGGCCACTGAAGCGATAGAACAGCAATTAGATTCCAAACGCACATGGACAATTCCAGGGTTTACAAGATGGCATTTTCCGGGGTGTATCCGCATTACATCACCAAGGTCGAAAAGAAGGGCCGCACCCGGCAGGAGCTCGATGAGGTCATCTGTTGGTTGACGGGCTACGATGCCACCTCGCTCCATGGGCAGATAGACCGGAAGGTGGACATGCAGACCTTCTTCGCGGAAGCGCCGCAGTTGCATCCCAACGCTCCGAAGATCACTGGCGTGATCTGCGGCTACCGCATCGAGGAGATCGAGGACGAACTCATGCGCAAGGTCCGCTACATGGACAAGCTCGTGGACGAACTCGCCAAGGGCCGACCGATGGAAAAGATCCTGAGGAAGTAGGAAAACAGCCATTTCCCAGGTTCGCAGCCAGCCATATCCAGCTACACATGTTCGGACTCTTCAAAAAGACGCATTGGGACCTGAAGGGGGATGCCTATTATTTCTTCTGGCATGTCTTCCGACAGTTGCCAGAGGAGTACAAGTTCCTGCTCCTGGGCCTGGAAAAGGGGCTGTACAGGAGGTTCTCGGTCAACCATGCCATGAAGGGGCATCACTTCTCCATCGGCTTTGATCCCAGTCAGTCGGACAAGTCCATGCTCAAGGGCCGGACATTCGAACTCACTGGGATCAGGATCATCCATGGCGGCTCGGCCCACCCGCTGAGCCTCATCGTGTTCGATGGGCTGTGGAGCGGCTTCGAATTCGAGCAAAACGTCCTGGATTTCAAGCAAATCCAAGTGGATGTCTCCCAGATGCGCAAGGATACCAGTCGCTACGAACCCGACAAGGAGATTGCCAAGCTTGTTTCCGGGCTCAGTTCCGAGCACTTGGAGCTGGAAAATCTGTTCACCATCGAGTTTGACGGCAATGTGTTCTACCAACTCAAGGACCTTGAGAACGGGAACTACATCGCCATGGATGCGAAGGGACTGGTCTGGGGCTTGATCCACGACCCATTCCAGCTGGATTTGATCCATGAGTACGTCCGAAAATTCGTGGCGGAGGTCAATGCCGGGAAATTCAACTTCGAGGAATATCTGGAGGGCCGATTTTCGGGTTCCGACGAAGGCGAGCCTGAACTTTTTGAGCCAGTGACCCCACATGAAGACGAGCGTCAATTTCACTCCTACGTCTATTTTGCATTGTTCGGGGACAATTTTGATCCGGAGGTCATCAGTGCTAGGCTTGAATTGCAGCCGAGCGATTCCTGGAGGAAGGGAGATCACAGAAAGTCGGGGCATCCGGAGCAGCATGCCTACTGGAGGCTCATCTCGCAGGAGGATGAAGCGCTGGACATGAACCTGCTCGTGGAGGAGGTGCTGACGCCTCTCTTCCAGAAAGTGGAGGCCATCAATGCGGTCAAGTCGGAATTGGGCTTGGATTCCGTGTTAGAGGTGGTCATGTGGATCGACACCGAGCCATCCTCCTCGACGCCTTTCCTGGGACATGACCGGCGCACCATCGAGTTCCTTTACCGCACAAACACCCACACCGACGTTGACATCTATCGCTTCGATTCGTCTGAAGATGACGATTGAAGCTGGGTAGCCAAGCTCGATCAACACCAGCGGTGATGTCGGATCTCAGCGCCAAGATCTATTGTCCGGAGGAGGACAAACCCCTGGGTACCGGGCGGACGAGGTTAGATGCACCCCCAAAAGTGTGGACAAATGCGCCCCTCAGTGGGCTGGAAATGGGCCGATGCGTTCACCTTTCCACAGGTCAGGAGTTTTTGTCCCCTTCCTTGGAAATGTCCCGCTTTCTTGCATTTTTTACGTGCAGAGCTATTTGAATTCAGATTCATTCGATTTGGAAGCGACTCCGATGTGCAGGAGGCTCTTCCGTCTTTGCCAAATTTTCATTGAGAAGTCGATCAATCGCATTATGAAAGGTTTTATGTACCAATGTCTAAAGTCCTTGTTTGCTTCATCCAATCGATTCCAGGCTGCAACAGCGGCCGATGAATCGCTGCCAAGCACCCGGTCGATCCATCGAACGCGATGGTCTGCACCCGGACTGCTGACCCTCCTGCTGACCCTGCTCGGCCTCGGCCAAATCCAGGCCCAGACCACCTTCAACTACACGGGTGGCACCCAGACCTATACGGTGCCTGGCGGGGTTTCCTCGCTCATCGTGGATGTCTATGGTGCCCAAGGACGCCTGAATGCTGTGAGCCAAGGCTCCGGCGGCCTCGGCGGCCGTGTGCAAGCCACCATTTCGGTCACCCCGGGTGAGGTGCTGCATATCCACGTTGGTGGTGGCGGCGGCACGACCACTGCTGGCGGTTACAATGGCGGCGGAAGCGCTGGCGTCGCGGACTGCGGATCCTCCGCAGGTGGCGGTGGTGGCGGCATGAGCAGCATCCTCCGGTCACCCTACTCCTTCAATGGCACGACTGCATTGGTCGTGGCAGGTGGCGGCGGTGGCGCAGGTGGCACCCGTAACGTCGGTTGCGGCCCTGGCGGCGGCGGCGGCGGCGGCGGTGGATGGTACGGCGGCGGCGGCGGTGGCGGCTACAACGGCACTGCAGGCGGCGGCGGAACCCAAGCCGGTGGTGGCGCAGGCGGCATGGGTAGCTTCGGCGGTGGCGACGGTCTGGCAGGCTCCTTGGGAGCAGGCGGCACAGGCGGCTACGCTCCAGCCAACAACCAAGCAGGCACC
>JAXLVK010000153.1:0-9610 GCA_046329055.1 Bacteroidia bacterium | reverse complement strand
CAATGCCTCTTGCAATGAGCCGGGGCCGCTGACATTGGTATTGGTGACGAAGATGACCTGACCGCCACGACCGCCGCTTGCCACGGCTCCGAAGCCCTCCGCTCCGGGAAATGCAGGAATCTGTGCGAAGCCGCTACCGCCGATCAGCAGCGACGCTGCCAGTAGTTGAAACCTTGTGTAGAGTGAATTTTTCATGAATGAATACGCATGTAAAATGGGTTCAAGAATCGAACGTTGTCCGCAGCAGCAGGGCCCTGCTACCACGGATCAACTGGGACAAAATTGAGGGGGAGAGGGCCGAAAGGGCCTTCAATTTTGCGACAAGAATCGGTACAAATGCGCCAAAATGAGGCTTGGGGCGTGTTTGTGCTGGTGAATGGCGCGATTTTACCTCAGGCCGCCATGAACGACTTGGGGCTCACGCCATGGTACTTCTTGAACACCCGACTGAAGTAGCTGCCGTCTTGGAATCCGAGTGCCCAGGCGGCCTCGCTCACATTGCATTGGCCGGAGCGGAGGAGCTCGGCGGCGCGCTCCATCTTGATGATGACCACGAAGCTTCCCGGCCCCATGCCCATCTCATCCTTGAAAATCCGCTGGAGTTGCCGGAGGCTCACGGCGCATTCGCTCGCCAGTTCTTCCATCTTCAGGTCTTGATCCAACCGGTCCAGCACCACCTGCCGGCACCGCGCGACCACGGGGTGCTTGGCCCCTTGCAGCCTTTGGACGGCATTTTGCTCGATCTCCTCTGGCTCGGATGCATCGTCGGGTTCGGGGAGGCGCGCTTCATTTGCCACCATCGCCGCTTGTGTCTCGGCGCTCGGTTCCGCCATGATCCCTTCGACCACGCCCGGATTCATCGTCCGGCGGGGCATCACATCCTTCAACTCGGCGATGCGCCGGGCTTGGACATAGATCACGATCCCCGCGATCGACACCAGCGCCAGGATCACGATCACCCAGTTTTGCCCCACCAGGTTGCCAATGCGGCGCATCGGGCTAGGCCCGCCCACCAGCCGGAAATGCCGCCAATGGTCCGGAAAGCTGAAATCCAGGTAGCCCTCCCAGTTGCTGCAAAAGAAAAGCGGCAGATGCACCGAGTCCGGCCAGGTCTTGAGATTGACCAGGGAATCGGCGTCGTCCACACAAAAGTCGATCTTGAGGCCCATTCCTTCCTTGGGCACGGCTCCCATCGCGGCGAACGGCACGGACATCTCCACCGAATAGCCTTGTTCCTTCCCCGCATCATCCAGGAGTTTCCCGGTCGCGCATTGGAAGGCCACGGTCGCGATGCCCAGTTCTTTGGGGGCCGTCTTGGAAGTGTCCTGAATGGACGCTTTGTCGCCCCTTGAGCACAGCCACCGCGCCTGTGAAGTCCACGATGTACTGGTAATCGTTGATGTCCATCCGGTTCCCGCTGTCATCCAATGGATCCAAGTACAGCTCGACCGCATCGTTCAGGTAGCGTTGCGAGCTGTCGCTGGACAAGCGCACTAGCCGATCGTCCTGGATTTCGGCATAGAGGTAGAGCGATTGGGCGTCCCATAGCAACTGCACGGAGAGGACATTGGCATGGGCAGGCACCGGATGCGGGACGCGGTAGCTGAAAATGCTGTCTTCCGGCCATTCATCGCCCTTGCCATCGATTTCTGGGGGATAATCGGCGAAGGGAATGGTATTGAAGGTCGAAATTTGAGAACCGGATTGGCTGTGGGCCCTGAAGGGAAATCCGAGGATTGCCACGACCATGCAGCAGGCAAACGCCAGCAACGATAGCCTTGACGCGCCGCTCACACAGCTGCACACAAACCTTGATCCCATTTCGCAAATCTAATCCGCCGACCTCACAAACCCGGCTTCCATTCGATGGATTCGGCCATGTGTCGCAAATCCGCCTTCATGAAATCGATGACCGGAGCCAAGGAGTCGTTTCGCACGGCGGTGTCAAAGTAAAATGAAGCCATCACCAAGTGTGTGGAATCCGTGAACAAGACCTGCGCAGGGACACCCACTGTCCCGAAGAGCTCGTAAAGTGTTCCGGTCCCGTTTTTGGTCGCGATTGGGTCCTCCTTGATTTGCTGAACCCGCTGGATGTGCTTGAACACGAGCTTTCGGTACTCCTCGTAATGATCGTTCACACTCTTGCCTGACCCAGGGACGTAGCGATAGGTCACGTGCCAGCGGCATTCGAAGCGCTCGAAATAGAGGTCCATCCAGCAGCTGTCCTCCTTTTGCCGCTCGATCACTCCAAACTTGGGATACTCGAAAGTGAACGGGCAGATGCCATTCTCGAATTTCTGGTACTCATGGGCTGGCAAGTCGATGCGGGGCCAGCCTTTGGGGCGGGGGAAGGGCTGCGGCGGGTTGCTGCATCCGACGATGACCATCGCCAATAACAAGAAAACAGCCAAGCCAGCCCACCAATGGCGGTTGCGGGAGTCTCTGGTCAAGTATTTGAAAGCGGATTGGGCCTTGTCTTGCCCGCTGATTTTGGATGAGTCCATTGAATTCATTCAGTTTCCACCTTGGCGTCCTCTCCTTCTTCCGTGTCCAGAATCAGGACACGGACGCGCTTGATCCTGTTTTGCCCGACAGATTCGACGATGAATTGATAATGCCCATGGACGATCACCTCACCGGGTACGGGGATGCGGCGGTGCAACTCCAGCAGCAGGCCGGCCACGGTGTCGGAGGTCCCTCTCACCTCGTCAAATTCATCATCCGGCAACTCCAGCTGACCGATCAAGTCATTGAGGGGCATCTTGCCATCCACGATGTACTCGGTCTCGCTCAGCGGGGTCAGCACGGTCTCCTCATCGTCAAACTCGTCGGAGATTTCACCAAAGATCTCCTCAATAATATCCTCCAAGGTAACAAGCCCCGATGTCCCGCCGAATTCATCGACCACGATGGCGATGTGCAAGCGGCGTTTCTTGAACTCGTCGAGCAGGGAGTCGATCTTCTTGGTTTCCGGGATGAAGTAGGCCGAGCGAATCAACTCATGCCAGTCCACATCGGGTTGGCCGTCCTTGAGGAGCGGAATCAAGTCCTTGACATAGAGGACCCCAGTGATGTTGTCGAGACTGTCCTCAAATACCGGAACCCGAGAGTAGCCCTGCTGATTCACCAATTCCAGCACCTCCTCCAGGGTGCTCGTGACATCCAGGGCCACCATGTCCACCCGGGAGCGCATCACGGATTTCACGAGGGTATTCCCAAAATCGACGATGCCCTTGAGGATGACCTTTTCCTCCTCCGGGGACTCCTCCTCGCTCGTGAGGTCGATGGCATGCTTGATGTCCTCTGTGGATGCTCCGCCTCCCTCCGACTTGATCCTGCGTTCCCAAAAGTTGCTGGTCGATACCAGGACGAAGGAAACGGGCGTCAAAATGAGGCGCAGAAAAGCAACCGGATAAGCCAGCAACCCGATCAATTGCTGACGGCGCTGCCGGGCATAGACCTTGGGGGTGATCTCACCAAAGAGCAGGATGACGAAACTGATGAGCAGCACGTCCAAGGGGTATTCCACCCAAGGCAACCAAGCCTTTCCAGCCCAGGCGGTGTGTGCGAAAAAGTCATGGATCTCCATGACCGCCACGAAGATGATCCCGACGTTGGACAGGGTGCCGAAGATGAGGATCGTTGCCAGCAACTGCTGAGGACGCTGCAAGAGACGCCAAGCACGGCGGTTGGTATGCCGCAGTTCCTCCGCCTCAGAAGATGTCAGGGACAGGAATGCCACCTCGGCCATCCCCGCCAATGCAGAAAACAGCATCAACACCACCAATAGCACGAACATCGGCCATTCGGAGGCGAAGTATTGCGATAAATCAAAGCGTATGGGAATCGTACTGTTCGGGTCAGGATCCACGTCGGGCGAGGTTGGTTCCACCATCAGGCAATGCCTTGATCATCTTCTGTTGAGAGTTCATGACTTGGAAAATAGTCAATTGGCTGCAAATATCGCTCGAAAATTTTCAACACGGCCCTCGAAAACCCATATCTCCCCACATCCGCCAAAGGAATCCGGATGTGATCGACTTCCAGTTTCTCTTCCGCCCATGCAGGCAACCGCTCCGCAGCGTAGGCGCGCACGTGGACATCGATGTGCGTGAGGACATGCTTGAATTCGCCGAGCCGCTTGCAGCCCACCGGATCATCACCCGCCCAGGTCTTGACATCCACCTCGTGGTTGGCGACCTCCCAGAGGTTGGGCCAGAGTCCTTGTGGCGGACGGCGGCGGACCAGCAATTCACCAGAATCGACACCTATTATATAGTAGTAACGCAGCGACACCTTCCGTTGCAGCTTTTTGGACTTGACCGGAAGCTCATTGGTCAGTCCACGGGCTGCAGCTTGACAGTCTTGGTGCAGCGGGCAAATGCTGCAGGAAGGCCGCTTGGGAGTGCACACAGTCGCCCCCAGGTCCATCATGGCTTGGTTGAAGCGACCGGGAATCAAGGCTTCGCCTGATTGCTCCACCGCTGACACGATCCATTTGTCCAGCTGTGCCTGGAATGCGTTCCGGGTCGCAGGCAGGTCAATGGGGCTGAAATCGGCAAGGTAGCGGCTCAAGACCCGGAAAACGTTCCCATCCAAAACCCCAGTCGGATTGTCGAAGGCCATGGAACCCACCGCACGGGCTGTGTAGGGCCCCACCCCCTTCAGTTTCATCCATTCGCGGTAATCCGTTGGGAAAATCCCACCCAGATCGAAGGCAATGGCCTTGGCAGCTGCATTCAGGTTCCGGGCACGGGAATAATAGCCCAGCCCTTCCCAGAGTTTCATGAGGGTATCCGTGTCAGAATTCGCGAGGTCCTGTACCGTGGGAAAAACCTCAATGAAACGCAGATAATACGCAGTGCCCTGATCTATACGGGTTTGCTGCAGGATCACCTCGCTGAGCCAAATCTTATAGGGGTCACGGGTTTGCCGCCAAGGGAGGTCGCGGCCCTCTCGGGCGTACCACGGCAACAGGTTGTGGATGGGGCTGGACATGCTTAAAAACGATCCTGAGCAAGGAACCCGTGCAAAAAGGGATTGTTCAGGCTGGTCGAAATTCGAAAAAATTATTTTCTACTTTCTTGGAAACTCCTAACTTTGCAGTCCTATCTTTTTTCCGGGCCAATAGCATTGGATTTGAGGGACTTAGATAGATTTTGAGATAATTCAAGGTTGTAAATTTTAAACTTGTAGAGACAGTGACGAAAGCCGAAGTTATCGCAGAGATCGCCAACAAGACTGGTGTTGACAAGGGTGATGTGTCCACCACCATTGAAGCGTTTTTCAAGGTCGTCAAGGGTGCCCTTGCTGACAACGAGAACGTGTATTTCAGGAACTTTGGTTCGTTTGTGGTGAAGAAGCGTGCCCAGAAAGTGGCTCGTATCATCTCCAAAAACAAGTCCATGGTGATTCCGGAGCACAACATCCCGGCGTTTAAGCCCGCCAAGACTTTTGTGGCTAAGGTGAAGGACTCCAGCTCCAAGAAAGCTGTCAAAGCCTAAGGAGGCGTCCTGAATGGCAGATACCAGCAAATCGATCAATAGATTTACCTGGCAACATGGCGCGGTACTATTGGTAGGTTTGCTGGTATTCGTTCTTTTACTTTTTGCGGATAAGACGAATCTCGATGACGAGAGTGGTGCCGCCCTTGGAGGACGCGCAGGAGACGAAAAAGGCTCCGCTGCTCCCGCCAACGCGGTAAACAGTGACCTCCTCACCCTCTTGCCGCCCGACGAAAGCCCAGCAGAAATCGCTCAGTTGCGTACTGCATTGGATGCCGAGAAGGGGGCCGAGCAGCGGGTGGACCTGTATCACCGCATCGTGGAAGGATACCAAAATGCTGGAAGAATGGACTTGGCTGCGGTGTACGCCTCAGCCTTGGCCGAAGAAGTGCCGGACGCGAAAAACTTCGTGGTTGCCGGGGCCCTCTTCCGCAATGCAGCCGCCCAATCCAGTGTGCAATCCGACTCTTCCCTGTTTCGCAGGTTGAGTGACGAGGCGATTCACCAGGACGAAGCGGCGCTGGAACTCGATCCAAAAAACGAGGATGCCAAGCTGGAACTCGGCCTGGCCCTCGTGGAATCAGGCATCCCGGGCAACAGCATGCAGGGCATTTTCAAGATTCGTGAAGTCGCCGACCAAAACCCGAAGAACACGGAAGCGCTCTTCCACTTGGGCAAGTTTTCCTTGGACACGAACCAGGATGACAAAGCCAAGCAGCGATTCCTGCAAATCCTCGAGGTGCAGCCTGCGGATGTGCGCGCCAAGTACTATCTTGGCCTCACAGAGAAGCGGCTCGGAAACTCCGCAGAGTTCAATCGATTGATGTCAGAAGTCGCCACCCAGACGCAAGACGCGAATCTCGCAGCGCTGGCCAAGGAGGCTCTCAATAGAAACCAATAAATAGTTTGCACAATGCCAAGCGGTAAAAAACGTAAAAGACATAAGATTGCCACGCACAAGCGCAAGAAGCGCCTCCGCAAGAACCGGCACAAGAAGAAGAAGTAAGCGGTCTTTGGATCATCCAATCGCGCCTTCGCGATCTTGCATTCTCGTTCGATTGCATCACATGTAAACATGTAACTCGTGAACGAATTAATAGTAAGCGCAAGTGAGGAGGGGTTGAGAATTGGAATCCTTGAGGACAAGCGCATAGTAGAGCTCCACCACGAGAAGACGAACAAGCTCTTCTCGGTAGGGGATATCTTATTGGGCAAGGTCACCAAGATCGTACCAGGGCTCAATGCAGCGTTCGTAGAGATCGGGCATCCAAAAGATGCCTTCCTGCATTACTTGGATCTTGGGCCGCAGGTCATGAGCCTTCAACGCTACGTGAAGGCTGTGCAGAGCTCGGCACAAAATATCCGCCCCCTGGGCCAAATCACGCCGCTTCCCGATATCAGCAAGGATGGACGGATGAGCCAAGTGCTCAAAGCCGGACAACCCATTTTGGTGCAGGTGGAGAAAGAGGCCATTTCCACGAAGGGCCCCCGACTCACCTGCGAGATTTCATTGCCGGGGCAATACCTGATCCTCGTCCCTTTCTCGGGAGATGTGTCCGTGTCCCGCAAGATCGGCACCAATGAGGAGAAGCGCCGACTCAAGACCTTGGTCGAGAGCCTGAAACCCGAAGGTTTTGGGCTGATCGTGCGAACCGCTGCGGAAGGCCGCGAGGCTGCTGCCATAGAGAAGGACCTGCTGGATCTCACTGCCAAGTGGGACAAGATGATCCGCTCCATTGCTGATGCCAGGCCGCCCAAACGCGTGCTCGCCGAGGAAGACAGGGCCACGAGCATCCTCCGGGACATGCTCGCGATCGGCTTCGACTCCATCGTCACCGACGATCCGAATGCCTTCGAGGAAATCAGCGATTACCTCAAGCGCACGAGTCCGGAGCAGCTCAAGAACCTCAAGATGCACCAAGGCAAGGTTCCGCTCTTCGAGTCACGCGGCGTCGAGAAGCAGATAAAGGCTGCATTTGGCAAGACCGTCACCATGCGCAATGGCTCCTACCTCGTGATCGAGCACACGGAGGCGATGCACGTGATCGACGTGAACAGCGGCAGCAAGAACCTGCGTGGCGACACCCTCGAGGAAAACGCCCTCAAGACCAACATGGTCGCGGCTGAGGAGATTGCCCGGCAGCTCCGGCTTCGAGACATGGGTGGCATCATCGTGATCGACTTCATCGACCTGAAAAAGGCCGACAACAAGAAGAAGCTGCATCAGCACCTCAAGGAGGCCATGGCGCCCGACCTTGCGAAGCACAGTATCCTGCCCATGAGCCGGTTTGGATTGATCCAGATCACTCGGCAGCGCGTGCGCCCGCAGATCGACATCACGACCACCGAGACGTGCCCCAGCTGCAATGGCACCGGCACCATCCAGCCTGCCATCCTCCTGATCGATGAGATCAAGAACAATGTGGACTTCCTGATGCGCCAAAACAAGGAGACGCTCACCGTGACGGTTCACCCGCTCGTCGAGGCCTACTTCAAGCGCGGCTTCTGGAATCAGGTCCGTCAGTGGTGGTGGCAGTTCAAAAAGCCCGTCAAGGTCGTCCCCGACAATGCCCTCGGATTCACGGAAGTGAAGTATTTTGACCTGAAAGGGGTCGAGATCAAGTTCTAATCAGAATTCGTGGAATTTTTGAAGTTGCAGAATTCGGCGTGCATGCTATTCCGAGTGAATGACTTGCGCGCCGAATTCTGTGGTTTTGGCTAGGCTTGCGCCCCAAAGTAGAATTTCAGTTCTGATCTCCGCGGTTGACGGTGATGGAGATGCCATTTTGGTTCTGGTCGCCGTTGTTTTTCTTGTCCTTGGGTTCGAGGATGCCACTGACGATGCTGATGATGATGCTGCCCCAGAACGCAGGCCAGAATCCCGTGACGATGAAGTGATTGTCCGGAACCAAGTCGCTGGCGAAGATGAGCAATACGGCATTGATCACGATCAGGAACAAACCAAAGGTCACCAGGATGAAGGGGATCGAGATCAGTTGCAGTAGCGGCTTGATGAAGGTGTTCAGCAGGCCCAAGATGAAGGAGACGACGACGGCCCACCCAATATTGTCCACCTCGATGCCAGGGACAAGCCATGCAGCAACATACACAGCGATGGCTGTACCAAACAGCTTGACGATGTAACGGGCGATCTTCTTGGAGTCCATGATAGGCAAATATACGTCGATCCTGAGGATTGGGCCGGAATTTGACAGCAATCACCTACTCCCCGTGACGTCGTACCAGAGCACGTCGCCGGTCCAGCTTGTGAGCACGGCCTCGAAGTGAAAATTGTCATGGTCGCTGTACCCGCCTTCGAAGGTGGACCCCGAGGTGAGGTTGTTGATGTTGAAGGAGCCGTCCTTTTCCAGCTTGCAGGTCACAGAGTCGTCCGCAGCGAAACGAATCAGAATCTGGTCAGGGCCATACAACCGAACAGCGCCCGCATACTGCGTCTCCGTCGTGTCCGGGAATCCACTGTTTCGGATGGTCGAAAGCATGTCGATGTTGAAGTTGCCGACGTAGTCCTCACGGTAGCTGAACCGGCTACAGGAGGCGATGGCCAGCAACAGCATGGGCAATAGCAGTGAGATGCGGGGCCGTGTGCTCATTCGGCAAAGTTAGGGACGCTGAAGCACTTTTGCAGTGCATTCGAGGAAATGTCCCTATTCCTCCAACCGCACGCCATCCAAGTCCCACGTGGTGGTCGATCCAAACGGATCAGAGATTGCAAAGGCGATGCGAAAACTTTCCTTCTCCACCTGCCCGCCCGGCAATCCGGAACCCGTGAGCCTCAGATCCCCGTCCTTGGTCACGACGAACTCGAGTTCAATTCCCTGTCCATTGAGATGAAAGTTCATCTCGTCGTCCGAATCCAGCATGGTGACTTCGCAGGTGTCTTGGATGTTCAGCGTGTCGGAACTCCATCCAGATTCGATCCGGGAGCCAGTGACAGTGAAGTTTCCGGTGTATTTGTGACGGTAGTCAAATCGCCCTCCTTTGCACCCGACTATGAGCAGGACCGTGATGAAGGAAGCGGTGAGCGTCAGCGCCATAGAAAGTCTTTTCATTTGAATCTTGATTTGACACAAACGTAACCATCGACA
>JAXLVK010000152.1:0-9662 GCA_046329055.1 Bacteroidia bacterium | reverse complement strand
AATGGCGCTTCGACTACTGGACGGCGCCACTCCATGCGTATATCCAAGCCTCCGGCAAGGCCGTGTACTTCCTGGGCAGCTACAGCAGTGAAAATGACCGCAACAATGGGGTGTATTACACCATCATCGATCAGAGTAGCCTCGCCTCCAAATTCCAAAACACGAATACCGGAGACTGGCTTTTTGCACCCTTTGATGCCCCATTTGACCCGGGATCGCTGCGTCTGATGGCGCATGACGTCATGGAAATGGATCCAGGCGACTATTTCCTGATGGTCAGCAACGTGAATCCCAATGTCCAGCATTGGCCGGACGATGTCATCCAGCAGCTTCGCGGAGTCGGAGCGGATGACGGCCGCCTCCAAGCCATGGACAGCCTGCAGCGCATCATCTTGCTCGGTCGCAAGGGCGCCCTGCCCGGCTCCGCCGTCCAGATCGACCAGCCGAACCTCCCCGTCACCAATGGCGTGCCCATCCACGACCTGCAACGCAACCTGAGCGCAATCGCCGACGAAGGCAAGTTGAAGTCAGGTGTGATCGGGCCGGCAAGTGACTGGAGCGAGATCTCAGTGGCCTGGCGGACATTGGACATGGACGCAGGGGATTCTTCCGAAATCACCATCTATGGAATCCGTCGGGACGGCTCTGAATCCCTCATCCAGCAAGATGAGGCCGTGCCGCTCAGGAGCCTCCACGGCATTGACGCCGACTCCTTCCCCTGGATCCGTCTGGAAAATCGGCTCTCCGACGCCGCGAACCGCACGCCTCCGCAGCTCCAGCAGTGGGAGGTGTACCATCAGCCTGTCGCGGACCTCGCCATCGACGCAGACTTGGGACTCGTGATGCCCGACACCATCGTGGAAGGGGAGCTGCTGCACCTTCGGGCATTTGTAAGGAACCTGACCTCGCAACCCATCGACAGTGTGGAGGTGCGGTTTGCCTTGCGCTCATCCGACCGGACAGAGGTGGAATTGGGGAGGACCAAGATGGCGAGTTTCCAGGCGCGGGACGTCCATCAGGTCTCGCATACATTGCAGACAGCGGGTCGCGGACTCACCGCGGGGCACTGGACTTTGATCGTGGAAGTGAACCCCGACAAGTCTGAACCGGAGTGCCATTATTTCAACAATCTGTATTATCGCCCTGTAAAGCTGTTCGTGGATGAAATCGGGCCGTTGGTGGATGTGACAATCGACGGCAAGCATCTGATGGCCGGAGACATCATCTCTCCCACGCCCGAAATGGTGATCCAGGTGAACGACGAGAACGCTTACCTGCCCGTGGCGGTCAGTGACAGCACCTACCGGATTTGGTTCGGCAAGGATCGGGCCTACTGGCAAAATTCCATGATCCGCATCGAAGGCAATGACAGCATCGAGCAGCATCCCGTGCGCATGCCGGAAAACAAAAGCCGACTCACCTTCAAGCCCGGCAGGCTGACAGACGGCGAGTACACTTTGGCGGTGCAAGCATTTGATGCTAAAGGCAATACCGCCTCCGGTAAGCCCTACATCATTCGGATGAATGTGGTGAACAAGCAATCGGTTTCCGATGTCTTGCCCTACCCGAATCCGTTCTCGACAGCATGCCACTTTGTTTTCACGCTGACCGGGGAGGAGATGCCCTCCAGGTTTGACATCGAGATCTACACCATCACGGGCAAGCTCGTCAAGGTCGTGGACCTCCTGGGCATGGGGCAGGTGCATACCGGCTACAACATCACCGATTACGCTTGGGATGGCAAGGACGAATTCGGGGACCAACTGGCCAACGGCGTCTATCTCTATCGCGTCAGGGCACGATTCGATGCATCCTCCACCGTCGAGCACCGAGATGAAGGCGTATCCGAATTTTTCAACAACGGGTACGGGAAGATGTACCTGATGCGGTGAGGACCGATTCTAAATCAGCGTTTTGGACCCTCGACCATATCCTCAGTCAGCGGCAGCCCCATGTCTCGTTTGATGGAGGAAAGCACCACTTTGGACTGAATATGGCCCACTCCGTCGATCTTGGAGAGTTTCTCCACGATGAACTTCTGGTAATCGGAGATGCTCTGCGTGTACATTTTGAGCAAGAAATCCCCGTCCCCAGTGATGTGGTAAGCCTCCACGATCTCGGGCAGTGATTTGATGGTCTCAATGAACTGCTCGATCTTGAAATGGCTGTGGTAGTTCAATCTCACCTCGATGAACACCACGATCCCCAAGCCCAGGAGCTCAGCATTGATCAAGGCGTGGTACGATTGAATCAACCCAGACTGTTCAAGCTTGCGGACGCGCTCAAGAGTGGGAGCAGGAGACAGCCCTACATCGCTAGCGAGCTGGGCATTGGTAATCCTTCCTTTTTCCTGCAGGATACGGAGGATGTTAAAATCAATCTTGTCCAGTTTCATAGGCAAGGACAAATAAGTTCCAAGTAAGCAACGACAAACCCTGACTTACGTCAACGACGAAAATGGTCCAAAGACCAAATCCTACCGTTTTCGCAATCGCTTTAGACTGCTGAAATGCTACCAAAAAAATAAAATCTATGACCGCCATCGGCGCGCAACTGCGCCAGTACCCATCAGTGACGATCTGAGTTCCAAAATAGAATGATGCCGATCATTAATCCTAGGGCGGAGCTAGGATTATTTTGTGAACCGGGCTGATCACCACATTAGGGCACTGCCACCCGCATGGCAAATCCGTCCCCTTTCCTATTTTTGCGCCATGAGTTACGCCGATGTCTTCCAGAAGGTCATTTCCCATGCCAAGGAGTATGGATTCATCTATCCTTCCTCCGAAATCTATGATGGTTTGAGCGCTGTCTATGATTACGGCCCCATGGGCGTCGAACTGAAGAACAACATCAAGGACGCTTGGTGGCGCGCCATGGTGCAGATGCACGAGAACATCGTGGGTCTGGACGCGGCGATCCTCATGCACCCCAAGACTTGGAAAGCCTCCGGTCACGTGGACGCCTTCAACGATCCCCTCATCGACAACAAGGACAGCAAGAAGCGCTACCGCGCGGACGTCCTCATCGAGGACTACATCGCCAACAAGCTCGAGTCCAAGATCACCAAGGAGGTCGAGAAGGCCGCTAAGCGCTTCGAGAACTTCGACGAGAAGATGTTCCGTTCCACCAATGCCCGTGTGCTCGAGTACCAGGCCAAGGTGGACGAGGTACAAGGTCGATTCAACCGCGCCATGGAGACCGACAACCTCGAGGAGCTGCGGCAGATCATCATTGACCTGGAGATCGCCTGCCCCGAGAGCGGCAGCCGCAACTGGAGCGAGGTGCGGCAGTTCAACCTCATGTTCAAGACCCAGCTCGGCGCTGTGGCTGGAGACGCCATGGACCTGTACATGCGCCCCGAGACCGCCCAGGGCATCTTCGTGAACTTCCTCAATGTCTATAAGACCGCCCGCGTCAAGGTCCCTTTCGGCATCGCGCAGATCGGAAAGGCCTTCCGCAACGAGATCGTAGCCCGGCAGTTCATCTTCCGCATGCGCGAATTCGAGCAGATGGAGATGCAGTTCTTCGTCCGCCCTGGAACCGAGGCAGACTGGTTCGATCAGTGGAGGGCCAAGCGCCGCAAATGGCACATCGCCTTGGGATTGCCAGAGACACGCCTCCGCTATCATGTCCACGAAAAGCTCGCCCACTACGCAAAGGCCGCCGAGGACATCCAGTTCGAGTTCCCCTTCGGCTTCAAAGAAATGGAGGGCATCCACAGCCGTGGCGACTTTGACCTCAAGCAGCACGAGGAGTTCAGCGGCAAGAAGCTCCAATACTACGATCCCGAGCTCAAGGAAAGCTACGTCCCCTACGTGATCGAGACCTCCGTGGGTCTGGACCGCACCTTCCTCGCACACATGTGCAACAGCTACACCGAGGAGGAGGTGAATGGCGAGACCCGCGTCGTGCTCAAGCTGCACCCCGCCCTCGCCCCCATCAAGGTCGCTGTGATGCCCCTCGTGGAAAAGGACGGCTTGCCCGAGATCGCCCTCAGCATCTTCAACCAGCTCAAGTACGACTTCCGCACCCACTACGAGGACGGACGTGACGGCATCGGCCGCCGCTACCGCCGGATGGATGCCATCGGAACGCCCTATGCCATCACAGTGGACCATCAGACCAAGGAAGACGGCACCGTGACCCTGCGCGAGCGCGACACCATGGACCAGATTCGCATCAAGATCGAAGACATCCGCGGTCAGATCGCCGAGCGGCTGAGCATCCGGAACATCTTGGGCTGAGAGGGAAGGCCCTTCTGAGCGTCTAGTGCCCCGTTCCATCCTGTCCGCAGGATTTCGGCGCGAACCGCCATCCCCTAGCTCATCCCCGCCAAGCGCTCAAAGGCGCCTGGCGTCCCTTCGGGAGCAATGCATCTTTGGTGCAAGTAGTTTGGGAGTAGTCCCTGACCACTTTGCACCGAAGCTGTCATTGCCATGAGTCAACCTCTTTTTGCGCCACCCATTCCCCAGCCCAAGTCCCAGGAACTCACCCAAAACGGGGGCAAGTCCATGGCACCTCCGCCATTTGGCTTTCAGGAGTCCCTGATGAGCTACATGAACGGCATTACGCAGGAGGCCAATGAGAAAATGCGCATGGAGGCGGCCATTGAGGCGCAAAAGCATGCCGAGAAGGTCCAAGCCGAAAAAGCAAAGCAACAACACCGGGAACAGAGGGCCGAACAGGAATTGGCCGGGATGGCCGACGGGGTGAAATGGATCGAATTCGAAGAAGGGTTCAACAAGGAGTTTGGAAGTGTGCTGCACATCTTCGGTCCGGAGAGTGAGATGCTGAAATCTGGCCCAAGTGACAAGAATGCCAGGAGCGGGAACGATGTTCCTGTCAAGCAGCTGATGAACCTGTTCAGCATCCAGCAGCGCGACCTCCTCCTCGACTACTTCCAAACGCATCAGATTCCGGAGCGCCTTTTCAATGGCAGTGACCAAGGCAACCTCAACGCGCAGCAACGGATACTGCTCTCCTCCCATATCCTCGTCAATGGCACCTACAACCCCGGAGATTTTGACCAGCGCGTCCATGCCAAGAACTGCGGTCACTGGGTGCAGACCGTCCAGCACTACGCCGGCGTCACCGCCAACTCCGGGGACAATGCCGACAGCATCAATGGCAACTTTGACATCTTCGGCAATGTCGTGGCTGGCGGAAAATACGTAAAGCCACAAGGCAAGGGCGATGACCGCATCCGGTTAAGCCAGCAGCCGGGATTCGAGGATTTGAATTCTGGATCCATCGAATTTGGCACAGACCACTTCGGAAGGGTGGAAAGCTATTTCGAGGCAATGGAAAAGTACGAGCAGGAGATGGCTGCCTACAATGCCAACCCCAAGAAGAAAAAGAAGGGCAAAAAGGGCAAGAAAGACAAGGAAGAACCCAAGAAGCCCACGGAACCCTGGCGCACCACCCAGCTGCCGATGGAGCAGTTTGACATGGTCAAGCCCGGCGACTGGCTCTACATCTACAACGCCAACGGGTCCGGCAACCACAGCGTGATCTTCTCCCGATGGGCGAGCGGCGTGGAGGAAATGGACCCCAATGCGAAGCCAGACCCCATGGAGTCCCCAGTTGGCGAGGTCAATCCCATGAACCCCGAGGAGCAGGATTACTCGGAGGACCAGGTGTCTTCTTGATGAGCCCCAGTCCAGCCAAGTCGTCAAGAACCCTCACAAGGTCAAGTACCGCAGGGCCATCACCTTCGACCAAGGCACCCCTCATAAAGGCGGTCAGGCACATGCCCAGAATCTCGGCAACCAGTATTATAGAAACGGAGAATTCAGGGTTTCCCCGATCACGCTGGTCTCCAAGGTGAGCCCGGATGCCCGCCCCGCCCATGTCCTGGACGAACTCTTCCCCAAGGCATCCGAGACAAAGGAGGCAAGCATCGAGACCGCCAACGCGGATTTCCTTTCCGCAACCATGGAGAAGCACCAAGTGACCGAAGCGCAGCTCATGCAGTGGATGCGGGAGGACAATGTGAAGCGCATCCAAGACATGGGCAATCGACTGACCCCAGAGCAAGCCAAGATGCTCACCGAGGGCAATCTGACGAAGGACCTGGAAACCTTGGTCCGGATCACCAGCCGCCTGCGCCAGTGGTCGATCAATGCAGCGATCCTGGCCGCCAACGAAGAGAAGCAATACACCAAGAAGAACGCCGAGTTCGCAGAGGTCAAGGATGAATTCGAGGCCCTCAAGGCGAGCGTCGATGCCAAATCCGCCCCAGTCCTGGAGGACCTCGCCCGATTGGAGGAGGAAAAAGAGGCCGTCAAGGAGAAACTCAAAGTCTCAGGTCTGAAAAAGTCGGCCATCAGAAAGCTGGAAAACGAACTGGCAGGAATCGAAGCCAAGATCCTGCGCAAGAAAACCAAGCTCGAGAATATCCAGAAGCCCCTATCCAAGATGTATTGGGCCCTTCCGTTCGGACAGGTGGCCCTCGGCAAAAAGGAAGGTGAAAACAAGGCCAGTCAAGACGCCAAAGACAACGGCATGCTCAAGAACCTCATGATTGAAGAAGAGATGGATCAATGGATCGAAAGCAAGAAGGCGCAGGTCGAGTGAGCAAAACCTAAATTTCTCCATCTCTACATATACCGAGGCGCGCCAGACCCAGTCCGGCGCGCCTCTTCCCTCAAAAAAACAAGTCTTTCAGCCTCAGTGAGGCAGGATGCGGACGATCTGCGCCAGGTGCGGCTTGCCGTTCAGAGGCTGGTTCACGTAGATCAGCGCGGCGATGGTGCTGGACCCCGGGTCCAGGATGTTGCCCGAGCAGAGGTAGCAGTAGTTGGAGCCGGCCACAATTTGCACGGTGTCGCCGAGGGCAGCATATTTCACGCCGAGCAAGCCAGAAAGCGCTTCATTCAGCACCTTGACAGCCTCCGCAGTGGCCGGAACGCTCCAGCTTCCGTAGCCGCCGGGCATGCCATTCACATCGGGACCCAGGCGCTCGATGCCTTGGATGGTCGGGTTGCCTTGCAGCGGAGCGAAGACGTGCATCTGCACCGGATAGACCATGGCCGGGTTGGTGGCGGACTTCGCCCAGCAGATGAAGGAGTAGTTCGTGCCAGCCACGACCTGCGAAGCGAAGGCAACTGCGGAGTAGCTCACGCCGAGCAAGCCCTTGGTTGCGGCATTGAAGACATTGGTTGCCTCAGAAGAGAGTGTGAAATTCCAGGCGCTCCAGGCGCCAACTGCTGAAGTGGACATAATAGATAGATGGTTTAATCGGTTCCTACTCATGAGGCTTTTCGGATTCCGCCCCCGGCGATAGGCCCGGCCGGGACAGGCTGCGTCATGAACCCAACGCACGGGGCTTTTGCCATTCACCCAGGCAAACCGGGCCGCAATCAGGGCTGCGGGAACCCTAGTTCAGAGGCATGGCAGGTTCGGGCGTCGCGGTGCGACGCGGATGGCTGCCAATGGATGTTGTGAGGTTGATTCCCTAGCGATCGTGTATGCCGCCTATGTCAATCGTTCCCACGATCAGGATACCGTCTTGAGTTTTCAAGGAGAAACCGATGGAGCCGAGCGGATCGCCATGATCAGAATCTGTACAAGTGAAAATCTCAGGTTTCCTGTAAGTCCAAGGTTGTGGGGAAACGCTCAGGGTGAAGAAATCGGGAGCTTCGGCTCCTTCATAATCGATCACGAGTCCGGGCAAGGCACCCCCGTCGCTCTTGGGAATCATGAAGACTGCGGAATCTCCTGTCACGATATTGATGGGTACGGGATCGCCATTCAATTGCGCTGTGAAGGTGGTTCCATCTGGGGTGATCCACTCCACCGTGCCTTCGTAGCTGGCCATGAATTGGATTTGGACACTCTCTTCTGCCGATTGCATACTCATATCATTTCTGGTTGGAACTTGAATTGTGACAACGGTACAAGATTAGGTGGTGATCCCTGCCAACCCAAACCAGTTTCGATGGTGGCATATACGATGAGAACGATGCAAAAATGCCACGTAGTGACCAGAATCGACCATTTTGAGGTGGGAAGAATATACGGCCTGAGAAAGTGTTCGACCTTGAGAAAATCGTAGAACACCAGAAGGGAAGGGCAAATCAATGCCCCATTGAGATCCATACCGAACAAAAAATCGCCCTGCCGATTCCGAAGAAGGGCAGGGCGTACGGGTTGGGCCGACTCTTGGTGCTCAGAGGCTGCATGCCCTCTGCGGGCAATGCGGCATCAGAACACCAGGGTGTAGGAGTTTTGCTGCGACGTCCACTCAGCGGGGGTAATGCTGATGGGCGTGGAATTGTTGGGGTATTGGATGGAGCCAACGACAGATCCTGCGGATGTCCAGTTGGACGCGACGATGGAGAGGGTCACGCTGCTTGCACCATTGGATTGGTAGACCGCCAGATAGGGATCCAGCGAAACCGTGTAGTTTCCGCCGTAGTACCCAAGCCCTGACGAATTGGCCTCGAACACCCGCGACCAACCCAACCGGCCGTTGCCTTGTGGGCCGTCAGCGTTGATGTCAACGGACACCATGTTGTCGATGTTGGAGAAATTGAGGGTGACACCCCTCGTGCCTGTGTTGATGGAAATGAGTCCCATAGTATTTGGTTTTTGCTCCTACTCATGAGGCTTTTCGGATTCCGCCTCCAGCAATGTCCTGTGCCGGAACAGGTTGCGTCTGAAACCCAACGCACGAGGTTGTCGCCCTTCACCCAGGCGAACCGGGCCGCGGCAGGTGCCACAGACAATCTTGGATCAGAGGGTGGGCCCGGCCTCATGACGAGACCTTGGGTCTTCCGCTTTCTCCTGCCAGACGATTGAGTCGAGAAAACGATACAAGGTTAAGGCCGATGCCCGCTTGCCGAAAGCCAGTTTGGAGCAGCCGCGATACAATTGAATCCTCTAGGAATGGCGATTCTATGGCTCGTTTCAGCTAATTTGTGGCATTGTCCAAATACAATCCAATGGGAGTAGAGTCCGCCGATGAGATGCGAAAATGGCTGGAATCCCTCACGATGTCGGAGAAGAGGTTCCTGAAGCTGCAAGCCCGTTCCCGTCCCGGGGCCGCGGAGAGCCAGCAGATGGAGTACTTCGATTGGCTCAATCAGAGCAAGCCCGGCGACCCTTTGCCCAAGGACGCCAAGTTTGTCCAGAACCTGCCCACCGTCACCCTGCGGCTCAAGGAACTGGTCCTGGACAGCCTGCGACTCCTGCACAAGACGGCCAATGTGGACTCCACCCTCCACACGAGCCTGAAGGAGATCGCTCTGCTCCGAGACCGCGGTCTCATCCCAGCGGCAAACCGGCAACTCGTCCGCACCAAAAAACTGGCCCTCACCCATGGACGCTACGCCGCCGCCCTGCAATGCCTGCACATCGAGCAAGCCATGGTCGTGACCGCCGCCGCCAAGGACATGGAGCAGAAGCTGCATCAACTCCGCGCCGAGGAGGTCGCCCTACTGCAGGCCCAGCAGGAATTCGCAGACCTGCGTCACCGCCACTCCATACTCCACGCGCGTACCCTGAATTGGGTTGTCCCACGCACAGATGCTGCCATTCAAGAAGTGCTAGAGTTCATCGACCCATCCATCCTGCACCGGTTTGCCGCCTCATCGCAGTACATCGAGCGTACATTTGCCTGGAACCTACTTGCCTACCGCGCATTGGTCACGGATACC
>JAXLVK010000151.1:0-9883 GCA_046329055.1 Bacteroidia bacterium | reverse complement strand
CTGGGTGTCCCAGCCGAGGCCCGCGTGGATCTCATTGATGCCGGGGGATTCTTGGTTCAGGCTGACGTTTTGACCTTTTTGGAGATTGATAGCCATATTTCTAGATCATTAGGGGTTTTCAAATTCGGCAGCAAAGTTAGGCAATTCCCAGTTGTTGGGAAGGGGTGCGGCTGAATGTGAAACGACCAGCGTTGCAGGCCATCGATGCCGCTGCAATGCCGGTCGTTCATGCAATGGAGAGTCCTCAGAAGGGGAAGCTTACTTTCGTTTTGCCTCCGATGACGCCCATGCCTGGGGTCATGTTGCTGTACACCCGGACTGGCTCAGCAAATGGATTGAAACTCGCGTCAAAGTAGGCACTGAGCGTCTGCGAATACCGGAAATAGGACTCGGAGCAGTGCGCAATGCTGATGGTCATCAATGGGGTCACGTCATGCCAATCGGACCCGACCTTCAACCGGAAACGCCTATGGGTGCCATCGAAGGATTGGTCCTCGCACATGTTGCCTTGGCTCAGCAGGTCGGACGATAGAACGGGATCGCTGGTCACGAAATAGAAATCATACTCATAGAGCACCGTGTCAGTGTCGATGACCTCATAGCCTACGGCACGACCCGTGAAGGAGTAGTAATCCGCCACGCCTGCGGGGTCGTCGATGTCAAATGACAGCTCATCATAGTAGGAACCGAACTCGAAGTAGGCGGAATCCCTGTAGGCGATGTTCAGGATCGTGGGGGCAAGGGGCAAGGTGAAGGTCCCAGTCGAGGAAGGCAGTCCGGCGACGCTCCCCTCAATGGTGTAGCTGCGACCCGCCACGGCGATGACACCCCGAGGAGAAATGTACATGCCACCCGAGTCGTGTCGCATGGTATCAACGATCGCCCCGTTTTCCCGCAGAATCATGAGGGCATCAGTGACGGGTTTCACTTCACCTGTGTCCTGTATGCCCTGACTGCGGTTGGCGTAGGCGATGATGGCGCTGTCGGCCTCCATGAGGCAGTTGATCACCAATTGCGGATCCTGATCGGGCCATTCAAGTTCCACGACCTGCTCGCAGCCGCTGTGGAAGAGCAAAACCATGCCTGCCACAAGCCCTAGAACCAGGCTTCGGATACCGATGGATGCAGGCTGTTTTGCATATCTGGATAGGCGGAAACCGAAAACTTCATTTTGCGTTTCCATCGCATTTTCTGTGCTGATTCTCTTTTCCATGGGGTTCAGAATTTGAAATGGTAGGCAACAGAAGGAATGATGGGGAACAAGCTCACCTGCTTCAGGATGCGCTTGTCGGTAATGGGATCGTTGTCCAAGTAGAGGAAGAACGGATTGCGGCGGCTGTAGGCATTGTAGAGGCCCACGCTCCAGGTCCGCTCAAAGTGCTTTTTCTGCTTCGTGAAATTGAAGCCGATGTCCAGGCGGTGGTACGGCCGCATGCGGTAGCTGTTGCGGTCGTTGATGTGGTCGATGGTGGGCTGATAGTCCTGCCAGTAGGAACTCGGCCAGAGACCTCGGTAGCTCCCGACAGGCAATGTCACCGCAGCACCTGTCCCATAGACCCAAGTGATCGCTGCATCGACCTTTTCACTGAATTTGTGTTGCAGGACGATGCTCAGGTCATGGCGACGGTCGTACTTAAAGGGGAAGACCTTGCCATTGTTCAACTCGTCAAACTGCCGATTGGTCCAACTCAGGGTGTAGCCTATCCAGCCTGTGGTCTTGCCGTACTTCTTTTGCAGGAAGACCTCGGAGCCGTAGGACCAACCCCGCCCCTGCACGACCTTGTTTTGCCAGTCGGAACTTTCCGCGAAGTAGCTCGCGCCCTCCTTGTACTCCAGCAACCCAGTCATGTACTTGTAGTAGCCCTCCACGCTCAGCTCCAGGCCCAAATCCTTGAAGGAACGCGCGATCCCCACCGCACCCTGCACCGAACTCTGCGGGGTGATGCTGTCCGTCGCAGGCACCCACAGGTCGGTCGGCAGGCCCACGTTCGCATTCGTGAGCAGGTGGATGTATTGGTACATGGTCGTGAAGGATGCCTTGGCCGACCAATTGTCGCTCAGAAGCAGGCGGTAAGAGATACGGGGCTGCACCGAATGGTAAAACTTGCCCTTCACATCAAAGGCGGAGGCATGTAAGCCCAGGTTGAGCTTTTGGCGGCTGCTGATCTTCCAGTCGTCCTCGATGTAGGCGCCCATTTCCACGGCAGTGATGGTCTCAGCGCCCAAGGCTGTGTCGGAGCTGTACCCCGGGGACTCGATCACGATGCTCGTGACGCCCGGAGTGAAATTGTGGTGAATGCCGTAGCCACCGAAGCGCACGAGGTGGTTGGGGGAGGCAAACCAATCGAAGTCCGTCCGCAGGGTCCAGTCCTTGATGAAGGACTCGTACTCGAATCCGAACCGGTCTGTGCGCTTGACCCCGTTAGTGGTCTCGACATCCTTGGAATCGAAGCCCACGCCGAACTGAAAGCGGCTGTAGGTTCCCGTGAAGTTGGCGAAGAGCTTGTCGGAGAAGAGGTGATTCCACCGGACAGCAGCGATCTGATTGCCCCAGCCCAGCTTGGTCTTGAAGTCGGATTCGTAGGTGGTATTGCCGAATTGATCTTCGTAATGGTCGCGGGCGTAGGCTTTGTCGCGGCCACCGTAGAAGCTCAGGAAGAGGCGGTTGCGGTCATTGAACTTGTGGTTGATCTTGCCGACCGCATCGTAGAAATAGTAACCTGCGGAGGTTCCATTGGCGGCGGCGCGGATGATGGGCTGTGCGAGGATGTCGAGGTAGGTCCGCCGGGCGCTGAGCATCACGGAGGTCTTGTCCTTCCAAATCGGCCCCTCGACAGTGAGCTTGGAGGCGATGATGCCCACGCTGCCCTCGCCATGCCATTTTTCATGTTGCCGTCCTTGAGGCTGATGTCGAGCACCGAGCTCAGGCGACCGCCGTAGCGTGCGGGGAAGCCGCCCTTGATGAGGCTCACGTTGGAGATGGCATCCGCCGGGAAAACGGAGAAGAAGCCGAACAGGTGGCTCACGTTATAGACTGGCACGCCGTCCAAGAGGATGAGGTTCTGGTCAGGACCACCGCCACGGACGTAGAATCCGGTGCTGCCTTCGCTGCCTTTCTGCACGCCGGGCAGGAGTTGGAGGGCCTTGATCACATCCACCTCGCCCATGAGTGAGGGAATCTTCTTGATCATCTCCACGGGCACGTCGATGGTGCTCATTTGGGAGGATTCCACGATGTCGCGCTCGTCCGTGATCTCGACCGTCTCCACCTCGACGCCCTCCGCGATCAAGTCGATGTTGAGGGTGGTGTCCTTGGTCAGTTCAAACACCGTGCTGAAGGACTTGAAGCCGATGTATGAACAGTTCAGGGCAACGGTGCCAGCGTCGAGGGTAAGGCTGTAAAAGCCGTAAGCGTTCGAGAGCGCGCCTTCCTTGCGGGTGGGGTCGAGGACCCTGGCGCTGATCAGCTTTTCGCCGGACTGGGAGTCCGTGACATAGCCGCTGATCGTGAATTTCTGCGCGTGGAGAGCCTGGATGAGCCCTATCAAGGGCAGTAGCAGGGCGATTCTTTTCAGCATAAGGTCAATTTCTAAAGGGGGGTTGGAGCAAAGCAAATCAATTTTGACCAGCCGAAAGGGGGCAAAATTTTGTCTTTTCTCCGTGCCGACACTTTTGAATTCATGAGCGTTATGATGAATTTTCCAGTCCAATGGTTGCAATGGACATTTTCTTTTGGGGCATCGTCGGCTGGATGGGCGTGGCGGTCATCACTTTCATCATCCTACAATTCACTGCGGCGCCGTACGGCAGACATGTCCGCGCGGGTTGGGGGCCCACCCTTCCGAATCGCTTGGGTTGGCTCTTCATGGAGTTGCCGGGGCTCATCTTGGTGCCGACGCTGTTCTTCCTAGGATCAGGCCCCAAGACCACAGTGCATTACGTCCTCGTGGGGTGCTATGTGGCGCATTATGTCCACCGCAGCTTGATTTTCCCCTGGCGCACCAAAACCACTGGCAAGCGCATGCCCATCGCCATCATGGGTTCGGCGATTTTCTTCAATCTCATGAATGGAAGTGTGCTCGGCGGATGGCTCGGGAACTACGCCACCTACCCCGAAAACTGGATCACCTCACCTGCGTTTCTCATCGGCGCAGCAGTGTTCCTCATCGGGGTTGCGATCAATGTCGATGCCGACAACAGGCTCCTCAGCCTCCGTAAGCCGGGCGAAACAGGCTACAAGATCCCGCAAGGCGGCCTGTTCCGTTTCATCAGCTGCCCGAATCTATTTGGCGAGGTGGTGGAGTGGATCGGCTTTGCAATCATGGGTTGGAACATCGCGACGCTGAGCTTTGCGGTGTGGACGGCGGCCAACCTCTTGCCGCGGGCGATTGACCATCATCGCTGGTACCTGAAACAGTTTCCTGAGTACCCGCGTGAGCGCCGGGCGGTGATCCCGGGCCTCTGGTAGAATCCAACTTTGCCATCCATGAACCTGGTACAAGCACATAGATTTCCCGAACTGATCGATGGCAGGCTGGAGTTCGTGCCCAACTACGGGATCCGTTACCTTGCCGCCTGGACACTGGGAATTGCGACGATCACCTGCTGGATACTGACACTGATCCATCCAGTTTCCATGCTGGAATGGACCACGATTCCGGTAGAAATCTCCGCCCGATTGGCAGATACCATTTACTTCGGCACCCTCTCTGGGGCCGTGCTCTACCTGCGTGGCAACTACCTTTGCTGGGATCCCAAAACCAATGCCGTGATGACCTGCAAAGGGTTCAGCGGCATCCGTGGTGAATGGATCACTCAATGCGCATTCAGCCCTGATGGGGAGGTGATGTTCGAGTACTGTCAGGCGGAGTTGCAAGCGCTCTGCGTGTTCAGCTATCGCCCGAATGCCAATGAGCCCTGGCTGCTGCTACATATCTATACGAACTGGGACGAGGCGCATCGCGTGGCGGAGTTCCTGCGGACTTGGGAGCCAAGGTTGCAAATCGAGGAAGCGCAAGATCAGGCTGCATTGCCATCCGTGAGGATGGTGAAGCCCTTGGTTTACTGAATTTTTTGCGTACACATATCCCTAATCAACAACACATTAATATCAGATTCGAGATTTGATTGCGTAATCCTCTCCGCAATTCGGTTTTAGATTTTCTCGGCCTGCCCGGAACTTTGGGAAAATTAAAATTCATAATGCGAGAAACGCGATTCCACTACCTACTCTTGTTCTTCACACTCCTAGTAACAGGTGGGCTTGCCCACGCTCAGATCAACCTCTCGGTGAGCCTGAGCACGACGCCCGCCTGCAGCACCGACGGGTCCATCACGGCAGTGGTGACTGGCGGTACGCCACCCTACACCTACAACTGGTACACGCCCAGTATGGGTTCGACCACGACTACCGTGAACACGCTTTCTGGTCCCGGAGGGATGTACTACCTGAGCGTCACCGATGGCAACGGCGGCTATGGCTACGCAAATGCCATGATTGCAAGACCATTTGACCCGACCATCACAGTCACCCCGGATGTCTGCGGACAAGGCACGGGCCAAGCCGCAGTGAGCATCACGGGCGGCACGCCCCCCTTCAGCTACCTCTGGTCCAATGGACAGACCGCTTCCACTGCAACGGGCCTGACTGCTGGCCAATACCAGCTCACCATCACCGATGCCAACGGCTGCTACCTGACGCCTCAGACCGACTCCACGATGTACATCTACGTCTGGAACACCACCCCGATCACGATGACCACCTCCACCACGCAATCCACTTGCGCCAGTGGCACTGCATCCGTCACCAATGTTTCAGGAGGTACCGCCCCCTACAGTTATCAGTGGAGCACCACGCCTCCTCAATTCACTTCTACGGCGACCGGCCTGAACTCCGGCTCCTACCAAGTGACCGTCACTGACGCAGGTGGCTGCTCCAATGAGGCTTGGGTTTGGGTCTCGCAAGGCCCCAACGGCTTGTCCGCGAACATCACGAGCACTGCCGAGACCTGCATCCAAGCCAATGGAACCGCAAGCATCACCGTGTTTGGCGGCGTCCAGCCGATCACCTACCAGTGGAGCACTGGCGCTACCACCCAGACTGTTAGCGGTTTGTCTTATGGATACTACCACGTGACCGCAACTGACGCCAATGGCTGCCCCATCGTCAAGAGCGCCTACGTACAGCGCATCGAGCCACTGAACCTGTCGTTCTCAGCAACGCAACCGACCTGCAGCAATACTGGAGGTGCCCTGACCGTCAACGTTACAGGTGGCACCGCGCCGTACAGCTTCGTCTGGGGCAACCTCGCTACCACACAGACCATCAGCAACTTGAGCTCCGCCTATTACAATGTAGGGGTCACCGATGCCAACGGCTGCCATGACTACACCTACTACTACCTCGGACTGAATCCCGCCTGCTATGCTTCCATCAGCGGCAGCCTCGTTCGCGACGGAAATGCCGATTGCGTGCAGGGCATCGGGGAACCCGGATTTTCGAACCAGCTCGTGGACCTGGGCAATGGCTACTGGGATGTCACCGACTACAATGGTGACTATCAGAAGAACGTTTTGCCCGGCAACTACAACGTGAGCCTGGCCAATACGCCTTCCTATTACGCAGTCGGTTGCCCCATCACCGGCTCAATCGCGATCAATGGCGTCGCGGCCAGCGGCAACTATCCCAACAACGATTTCTACATCCAACCAGTCGGTTCCTCCAATGACCTGAGCGTTTGGGCATGGTATTCTCCTGCGCGCCCCACTGCACCGCAGCAATTGTATTTCTCCTATGAAAACAAGGGCAATACCACCGTCAATGGGACCGTCAACTTCACGCACGATGCCCTCATGACCGTGAGCAACCTCGGCGGCGCGCTCTATAACCTCGGCTCCCACACGCTTTCCTGGAATTTGGGTCCCCTCGCCCCGGGAGCGCAAAGTTCCGTCTGGTGCGAGCTCACGATCCCCACCAATACCCCGATCGGCACGGCATACAGCCATTCAACGGAGATCCTGCCCATCGCGGGTGACGCGAATCCCGGCGACAACACCTGGAACATCAATAACTTCGTCGTCGGTTCCTACGACCCGAATGACAAGCAGGTACAGCCCGCAGGCATGATCGCACCCGGCGTCGATTCGATCCTTACTTATACCATCCGCTTCCAAAACACCGGTTCCGACACCGCCTTCACCGTGGCCATCCGCGACACGCTGGACAGCGACATCGATCCGTTCTCTGTGGAGGTTCTGGGCGCAAGCCATGCCTACATCTGGGACATGGACGCCCCCGGCTACATGACCTTCACGTTTGACCACATCATGTTGCCCGACAGCCACATCAACGAGGCTGCAAGCCATGGCTTCATCGCCTACCGCGCCCACATCAAGCCCAATCTCGCCCTCGGCACCGAGATCAAGAACACGGCTTCGATCTACTTCGACTACAATGTCCCTGTGGTCACCAACACCACCGTGAACACCCTGGGCTTGGTCGGCACCGATCCTGGCCGTGACCCGATCGCTGCATTCACCCTGCATCCGAACCCCACGCGTGGCGACGTCCAAATCCGTCTGAGCGAGGCTTGGCAGGGCGAAACCGAAGTGAGCTTGATGGACCTTGGCGGCAGGAAGCTGCGCAATTGGAGCATGGACGCACTGCGTGACCCGTCCATGAACCTGCAACTCGCAGGCATCCCCGCTGGCATCTACCTGCTGCAATGCAACGATGGCATCCATCAGCAGGTCCGCAAGCTCGTGGTACAGTAATCCTTGGGATTGATCCTTTAGTTCAAATCCTCTTCATATTCGCAAGTGTTAGAGGGCCGTCCCCGCCGGGCGGCCCTTGCTTTTTTGAAGCAGGACGATCTCCACCAATAGGAGCAAAAGCATCAGCACGATGTAAGGAGCCAGGAACCTGGGCCGATAGGAGATGTAAACCAGGTGAAAAATCTGCGGAATGCCCGTGATCACCCCCATCACCAATACGTCCCATCGGCTCCGGTCGCGCAGCCATAGCACCAGCCCCGTCACCAAAACCAGCCACCACAGCCACCAAACCGCCGTCATGTAGGCATTCCCGAAAGGCAAGCTTCGCCAAATCCGGGGAATCTGCTGTTCGCGTCCCGCCAGGCTATAGCCATAGGTCGTCTGCATCAAGCTGTCGATGTAGTGGTACTCCGACTCTGGATGGTAATAATACAGGTCGGGCGTGAAGCGGTAATCGATGTAGCTCAGTTCATGGACGAAGCGGAAATTGTCGGCGACGAATTGACGCTCGGCTTCCCAGAAATGCCGCTGCATGACCTGCGCTGCTACCCTTCCGAAGATGCTGTCACAGGCGTTGATGCCCCGGTTTGCGGCAAAGCCGCGGGCTTCGTAGTCCGCGACGCAGTCCTTGTAGCCCAGGTAACTTAGCTCCCGCCGCAGCTCCCGATGCGCCACCAACTTGCCGTCCCGGTACAGGTGCGGATGGACAAAACGCGCAAATGCCGGATCATAGGCCTCCGTGCTGTCATACAACGCCGAGGAAAAGTCCCAGCGCACCCGCCCCTCGACCGTGTAGATGTCGCCTTCATTGATGAGCCGCTGCCCGATGAACACGAAGGCATAGCAGGCCACGAACGGCAGTAATGCCATCCCCAACCCCCTCACGCGATCCCAAAATGGCCGTCCAAACCGCAACAGCATCAACCCAAAGAGCGGAACATGGATCATCGCGCTCAGCTTGGACATGAAGCAGAGGCCCATCGCCAATCCGAAACCCAAGGCCAGCCATTTGCCGCCATCCCGCATCCACAGTACCAAAAGCGCCACAGAAGCCATCGCCAGGCTCGTGAAAAAGCTTTCTGCCAGCAGCGAATGGTTGTAAAACATGGTCAGCGGCTCCATCGCAGCAACCCCCAATCCCAGCCAAACGATCCGCTTTCCCCCGAACATGACATGCGCCAGGAACGATGCCGTCGCCGCAAAAAACACCGTCTGCAGACCGACCATGAACCAGACATTGGGCCAGACCTTGGTGCAGGCGGCAATGTAGATGTTCAGGAGGGGGTTGTGGTAGATGTCCCAGCTGAGTCCGCCACGGACAAAGGAATTCGTGTCAATGTCGTACAGCGGAGTACCGAGCGCAAGGATGCCCAATTGGACGGCCGCAACGGCCACCCAGCCCCATAAAAAACTCTTGCTTCGAATGATGTCTCGGAATCCCACGGCAGCAAATTAATGAATCCGCCGCAAGTGCCATGTTGTTTGTCAGTGCATTGCTGAGATGTCGGCATTCACTTGGAATCCACCGCCATCCATCACCCTCGTGATCATGGTTCCATTCATGCCTCCACCCGCCGCGCTCACCACCCGGTGACTCGTGCCTTGGTGCATGTCTTGCAAGGTCATCCCCTTGTCTTCCATGAACTTGCGAATCTTGGCTGCAGCGGATTCTGCTTGTGCCATCGTGGCGAAGCGCTCGTGGTAAACCACTCGGGTCACGCGTCCACGGCTCAGGGTGTAAGTGGCATCAATGCCATCAATGCTCAGTTTGAGATTTTGTCCATCGCGGAGCAGGTTGCCGGATTCAGGTCCGGCATCCAGATGCCACAGCAGTTCGACCTCGGAGCCACCAATCGGACGCAGATAGTCCACTTGGGCAACTAGCACTTGACTGCCACCGGCAATTGTGAGAAAAGCTAAACACAGTAATAGCACTCTCACCCCGCTGTATCTCAACCCATTGAACATAGATGAAATCGAATCTCTGCTACAAAACTCCGTCAGTCTCGCGAAGAATTCATGTGAATTTCTCGCAGGGTCTTACACCGAAACCGAGCATGGTCTGAAGGGCTTCAACTTTCAATCTGTTGAATCTGAACCGTTCAGTGAC
>JAXLVK010000150.1:0-10344 GCA_046329055.1 Bacteroidia bacterium | reverse complement strand
CCCTTGTCCAATATTCCCTACTGCTGCCTCCCGTAGGAGTCTGGGCCGTGTCTCAGTCCCAGTGTGGCTGATCATCCTCTCAGACCAGCTAGGCATCGTCGCCTTGGTGGGCCGTTACCCCGCCAACTAGCTAATGCCACGCATGCCAATCTCAAAGCTCGTCACCGATTTAATTGCAAGGCCATGCGACCCCGCAATCCCATGGGGTGTTGCGCCAAGTTTCCCTGGTATATCCCCCGCTTTGAGGCATGTTGCATACGCGTTACGCACCCGTCCGCCACTCGTGTGCCCCCGAAAGGGCCTTACCGTCCGACTTGCATGTATTAGGCCTGCCGCTAGCGTTCATCCTGAGCCAGGATCAAACTCTCCATTGTAATAGTATTTTTTAGCTCTACTGCCTTGCTTCACACCCGAAGGTGATCCGACAAGTACAGCGAGGCGTTCACTATCCGGAAGCCCGTGCTTAATGTCGATTCTCTCTAATCTCGTCTAGTCAAAGAACCAAGTTCTTTTCTCCGTCTCGCCTTGCGGCTCCTCGAAGACCCTCTCTCGTTGAAAGGGATTGCAAAGGTACGAGTCTTTTTCGTCTTCGCAAGTTTTTTTTCAAAGATTCTCAGAAAATTTTTTCGAACCGTCTGAGTTGCTCAATGCGGTTGCAAATGTACGGGGATTCTGAAACCGCGCAAGCATTCGCCCAAAAATTTTTTGAATATTTTTTCACTTTTTTTCTGGCTTGCTGCGTTCCAGCTTCTGGCTCAGCTCTTTAACTGCTACGGCCGCATCCTTAAATTTTGGGTCGATCTCGGCTGCTCGACGGTAATTTTCCAAGGCACTGGTCAGGTCGCCCTGAAATTCTTGGATGTTTCCCCGCATATAAAAGCCGTCGCGGTGGTAGGGATCGAGCTCCACTACCTTGTTGAAGTCACCCAAAGCCTGCCCATATTTTTCCAAAAGGAAGTAGATATACCCCCGAGCATAGAGCGCCTTCACGAAAGTCGGATCATATTTCAGGCTGAGATTGTACTCCGACAGTGCGATTTTCAGGAGGACCTCGTAGTCGGCCATCTTCTTGGGGTCGGTGATGAGGTTGGCTCGGACCAGGAAGAAATTGCCTTGGTTGAAATGCGCGAGGGGCTGCATGGAGTCGATCAACATCACCCGCTCGTTGAACATGTAGGCCTGGTCGGGATTGTGCTTGTAGTTGAGGAAGACATCGTGCAATGCCAGCAGTCCCTTGATGAAACTAGGGTCACGCTGGATCGACTGATCGTACCACTTGATGGCTTCATCCACTTTTCCCTGCTTCTCCTTCATCATTCCCTTGGAGAAATAGTAGGCAGGGGCCATGGAGTCCAGCTTGATCGCGTGGTCATAGGCCTCCTCAGCCTTGGCCCATTCCTGTCGGAAAAAGTAAATGTTCCCGATCTGATGGTAGGTTTCTGGGTTGACCGAGTTGAGGTCGGCCGCGCGTTTGAAATCCTTCAGGGCGGCACTGTCATTCTTTACGGCATATTGATAGAAGCCGCGGAGGTAGTAGGTCTCCGGTTCGGTAATGCTGTACTCGATGGCGCGCTCGATGTCCGACATGGCTGCCGCTATGTTGCCCGCCTCGTACTGCGCTTCGGAACGCCGCTTCCACAACCGCCAGTTCTTGGGTCCGAATTTCAACTGCTCAGTGAGCCTTGCGATCTTTCCTTGAGGATTGGTCGTGTCGATTTTGGTAGTGTCAATGGCAGTGGTGGTTCCTGTTTCGGAGGATTGCCCGTCGCCGCAGCCTAGGACCAGGCAGGCAAGGAGGACGAATGCAAATAGGGCCGTCAGGGAAAGACGCTTCATGGGATATTCCAGATTTTGGGGCCGATAATAAGGAGAAGGCTTCACGTGGACAAGGTTCAAGATTGGCGATCGATTACAGGGAGGGACGAATGCGAACCATTAAGAAACGCTGACTTTCGGTTGATACTGCTACACGCTGCGCGATTCGGTACCCGCCGAGCAGGACGATGCCGTCGTCATCTTCCAGTATCCATGCGCGCTCTTTCTCGGGCAGGCTCCGCTTTTGATCAACCAAAACGTCACTGACCAATTTGCTCCCCTTCATCCCAAAGGGCTGCAGCCTGTCCCCTACCCGCCATGGTCGCAGTCGCAACGGGGGGCGTAGGCGATCCATGTCGATCACATGCATTTCAGGATCATGGCTATGGAATTGATCCGGTCGTCGATCCAGGACCTCGAACTCGAAAATCCAGCTCCGGTACTGCAACTGCGCGGTGGATAGTGGAATCTCCATTTCGAGGGAATCAGAGTTCGAATCCGGCAAGGGCAAAAAGAGCAATCCAGATCGATCACGGAACACGCGCGCGCGTGTACATATATATGTGGCACCAACGCTTGATTTTGCAAGTCGCTGAACCTCCCCGATCTCCACTCCGGAGTAGCCTCTTCCGTCCATCCACCAGTCCAGAAACTGGGGAATGCCGGCCTCCCCGATGCTCCGCGACAAGGTTTCGAAGCTGAGCAACTCTCCACCAGAGACTTGCAGCACGGCGTCGGCAGAAACGGGGAGGAAGAATTGGTCGAGCCATTTCCAGTTACGATCATGCCGCTCCGCCTGCTCCATGAACCTATTCTTGATGCCCGGGAAGAGCTCTGAAAGGAGTGGCAGCAACTGATGGCGAATGCGGTTCCGGCTGTAATCGAGGCCATCGTTGGAGGAATCGTGTCGCCAGGGTTGCCCAATCGAGCGAAGTTCTGCCTCGATCTCTCCCCTATCCAGGCAGAGCAGTGGGCGGAGGTAGGGACCACGTTTGCTGGGAATGGGTTGGAAGATATGTGGCCCCCTGCTGCGGAAGAAATTTTGGACGAGGGTTTCAATCTGATCATCGGCGTGGTGTCCGGTAGCGCAGTGCGAGATCCCGTCCCGGGCCATCAACTCTTCGAAAAAGGCATACCGCAACCGCCGCGCATGCGCCTGCAAGCCCTCTCCCCCATCCGTCTCGATCTCTGAATGCGTGAACCGCCGCACATTCAATGGCAGATTCAAGGATCGGCAGAGCTCCCTTACAAATGCCTCGTCTTCATCCGCTTCGAGTCGCAGTCCATAGTTGCAATGCGCAGCCGAAACAGGATACCCAAGGTCGAGCAAAACACGCAGCAGCATCACAGAATCGGCTCCGCCGCTCAGCGCGACCAACACAGGTGTACCCGGAAGAGGCATTTCCTCGCGGGTCATAAATTCTCGGACTCGAAACCGCAGGTCTGGCACCGTTCTTGTGGCGTTTTTACAAAGTTAATCAATGAATGCAGGGTGAAGTGCATCAAAGAGCAATCCGTAGGGGGCTTGGTTTTGGGATTATTGGATCGGAATTGGCGAGCCACTGCCTTTTGTCGTAATTTCGCCGCGATTGTTTGAATGCAGCGTCGGAATCCACACAGCCTCATGACTCGGCTAGCGCTTTTGATTTGCGCTTGCCTTGTCGCCATTGGGGCGATGGCTCAGACCACATCGCCCACACAACCCCCACAGAATCAGCCACAACCCGGGCCACCTCCACAAGGCGGCAACAACATCAACATCGAGTCGGCTGACCTCTTCCACTTTGCCTCATTCGGCGCGGACAGCATCCGCATCCGCAAGCTCATCGGCAATGTGGTGCTGAGCCAGGACACCACTCGGCTATTCTGTGACAGCGCCTACCAATTCATTGACAGCAATTATGTGGAGGCCTTTTCGCATGTGGTGATCGTGATGAATGCGCACATGCCGGACTCCATGCGGCGAGTGGTCAACTCCGACCGGCTCACATTTGACGGGGACACCAAGATCATCAACTTCTGGGACCATGTCGTCTTGAGGGACAAGGATGTGACCCTGAAGACCCCTCGCCTCACCTACTACCGGATCGAGGACTTCGCGGAGTACCTCCAGGGTGGGGTCATCGAAAACGATAGCAATACCCTCACCAGCAAGCGGGGCTATTACTATCCCAAGACGGACATGGCCTTTTTCCGGAACGATGTGGTGCTCGTGAACCCGGACTTCACGCTGACGACGGACACTCTGGGCTACAACACAGAGACTAAAATCGCCTACTTCATGGCGCCGACGGTGGTCAAGGATTCGGTCAACAACATGTACACCGAGGATGGTTACTATGATACCGAGGCCGACTTTGTCTTCCTGAACGAGCATTCATCCATCGGCGATACGACTTACACCCTCTTCGCGGACACGATCCTCTATGACCAAAAGAAGGACCTGGGCCGGGCGATTGGACATGTGCGGGTCGAGCAAAAGGACTCTAGCCTGACTGTCTATGGCAAGTACGGCGAGTTCCAATCGAAGACAGAGGCGTCATTCGTGACGGACAGTGCATTCGCCGTGCAACGAATGGAGAGCGACACCTTGTACCTCTTCGCGGACACGCTGAACAGCTACAAGGATACCGTCACCGACAAGCGCTACTTCGAAGCCTACCACAATGCGAGCTACTTCATGAACGATATCCAAGGGGTCTGCGATTCCTTGGTGTATTGGTATGACGACTCGACCATGTTCTTCTACCGCCGCCCAGCCATGTGGTCCGACAACAGCCAAATCACAGGCGACACGATCATCATGCAGATGGTCAAGGGCGGAATCGACAGCATGAGCATCCCGAGCGAGCCCTATATCATCACGCAGGAGGACACAGTGGGTTTCGACCAGATTCGCGGCAAACACCTCCATGCCAAGTTCGATGAGAAGAAGCTCAAGACCATGTGGGTCTATGGGAACAGCGAAAGCATTTACTATACCAAGGACGACCACGACGAGTACCTGGGCATGAACCGGGCGCGCTGTTCGGACATGGTGGTGAACTTCAAGGACAACAAGCCTTCACGCATCCTGTTCAAGGATAAGCCGGAGGGTGAATTTTTCCCCATTCACATGGTCATCTACAAGCCGCAGCAGTTGGAAGGCTTCGAATGGCGGGGGAAAGAACGACCGGAGTACCCTGAATGGGTGGTCGAGAAGGTCGCCAAGCTGCAAGGTCGGGTGGATTCGCTTGAGCTGAGGTTGGATTCGGCCTTGCTGAGCCTGGAAATGACGGAATATGAAATCCTGGACCTGCTGAATGACAGCCTCCTCGAGCCTTTCATGTATGTCAAGGTGGGCAAGGACACCGCCCACACGGATACTGCGGCTGTGACGGCGGGAGATACTTTGGCGATCGGGCAACCTCACCCTGGGGACACCCTCGGAGTGGCGATTGGGCCTGAGGACACGCTTTTTGTGGATCCGACGGATACGATTGCGAAGCCACACACAGGCGCCACGGCATCGGTGAACAATTCAGTACCCAAGAACCGGACTCCAGCCGGCTTGTACCAGCCTTGGGAAATCCGTGTGCAGCGATTTGACCGCCAGGGCAATCCCATTCGCATCAAGCGGACCGATCCCGTCGTAGCGCAGCCGCGTCCCGACAATGACCAAGGCGCCCCGGCAGGCGGAATGGACGAGGGACAATCGCAGCACGATACGCCGAGCAAAGGCACGGATGGCTCACATGCCGGTCCCAAAACCAAGCAGAAGCGCAGTTTCAAGGAGCGCTTGCAAGCATTCCGCGATGGATGGCGTGCATTCCGCAAACAAATGAAGGATGGCCCGACCAAGGAGCAAATCGCTGCCAAGAAGAAGGCCAAGCTGGAAAAAGAGAAGGCCAAGGTCAAAAGGCGGGCGGAAAAGATGGAACGCCGCCTCAAGAGAAAGGCCCGCAAAAAGCGCAAGTGACCCCGATCGGGGCTATCCCGAATCGGCGTTAACAATTTTTTGGATTGCGGGGGCTTGAAACTTGGCTCGGGATTTGCGTAGATTGCATAGTAATTCTGAATGTTAGACACCAAAATTCATTGAAAATGTATAAGAAAATCGCGTTCACACTGGCCCTGACTGCTGCAGTTTTCGCTGGCAGCGTGTTCACAGCTCAAGCTACCGTTGGTGGCGGCGGCAAGAAGAAGGCCAAAAAAGAGTGCACTGCCGGCCAATCCACTGGCTGCTGCGCTAGCAAGGCTGCAGGCGCTACATCTGGCACATCTACCAGCACCAGCACCAATGCAGGCTCCAACTCCGCTACCAAGGCTTGCACCGGTGGCGCTGAGAAGAAGTGCTGCGCCAACAAGGCTGCTGCTGCTGAGACGAAATAATCGCCTTCACATGGCGTATCGCGAAGCCGGGCTTGTCCCGGCTTCGTCGCTTTTGTACCTGTCAATCTGTCATTGGCCCTGCCAATCACCAACTGAATTGTCTCCTCCCCTTGCCAATTGGTGAAAATGCGCTAATATTGGGGCCGCTTTTTATGAATCAAGAAACTAGAACGAAGTGGACAGTATCATTTTTGCAATTCCAGGGGTAGCCATTTTAGGGCTGCTCTTCATCTACGTCCGCGCTGCTTGGGTCAACAAGCAGGATGAGGGAGACCCGCGGATGAAGGAAATCGCCGGGTACATCTCGCAAGGCGCCATGGCTTTCCTCAAGGCTGAGTACAAGGTGCTCGGTATCTACGTAGTCCTTGCCTCCGCCCTTCTGGGCGCCATTTCCATGATCGGAGGTGGTGAAGGTGAAGCCAACGCACACTCTGCGTCGAGTCCGCTGATCGTGGTCTCTTTCATCATTGGTGCGACTTTCTCCGCGCTCGCAGGCTTCCTGGGCATGCGCATCGCCACCAAGGCCAACGTTCGCACTGCGCAAGCAGCTCGCACGAGCCTCACCAAGGCCCTCGACATCTCCTTCGCTGGTGGTGCCGTCATGGGCATCGGCGTGGCGTCCTTGGCAGTCTTGGGCCTCGGCGGCCTGTACCTGCTTTTCTCCATGCTCTTCAAGGAGAACATCGCAGGTATGGAAATCGTCAACATCGGCCAAGTGCTGGGTGTGTTGACCGGCTTCTCCTTGGGTGCTGAGAGCATCGCGCTCTTCGCCCGTGTGGGTGGCGGTATCTACACCAAGGCTGCTGACGTGGGCGCTGACCTCGTCGGCAAGGTCGAGGCTGGCATCCCCGAGGATGACCCCCGCAACCCTGCTGTGATCGCCGACAACGTCGGTGACAACGTGGGTGACGTCGCTGGTATGGGCGCCGACCTCTTCGGTTCCTATGTCTCCACAGTCGTGGGCTCCATGGTGCTCGGTGCTGCTGTCGCAGTCGGTTCCGACAACTTCAATGGCCTCAGTGCCATCGTGCTGCCGATGATCATCGCTGCTGCGGGGATCATCTTCTCCATCATTGGTACCTTCTTCGTGAAGGTCAAGGAAGGGGGCAACCCGCAGATGGCCCTCAACATGGGCAACTTCAGCGCGGTGATCATGACGGCGATTGCATCGTACTTCATCATCACGAACGTGCTGCCCGCAGGAACGCTGAAAGAAGGCGCCAAAGAATTCACCTCCATGGGTGTCTTCCTCGCCACGATCATTGGCTTGGGCGTGGGCACCTTGATCTCCATCGCCACTGAATTCTACACGGCCATGGGCAAGTACCCGGTGAAATCGATCGTTCGTCAGTCGAGCACTGGAGCAGCCACCAACATCATCGCTGGTCTCGGCCAAGGCATGATGTCCACCGCTATTCCGATCATCATCCTCGCTGCTGGTATCATCGGCTCCTACGAAGTTGCTGGCCTCTACGGTGTGGCGATCGCTGCCTCCGGTATGATGGCAACCACGGGTATCCAATTGGCCATTGACGCCTTCGGTCCTATAGCTGACAACGCTGGCGGTATCGCTGAGATGAGCGGCCTGCCCAAAGAAGTCCGTGCCAACACCGACATCCTTGACGCTGTGGGTAACACCACCGCCGCCATCGGCAAAGGCTTCGCTATTGCTTCTGCGGCTCTGACCTCCGTGGCACTCTTCGCTGCGTTCAAGCAGATCACAGGCACCACTGGCATCGACATCTCCAAGCCAACCGTCATGGGCGGTCTGTTCGTCGGTGGCATGATCCCCTTCGTGTTCTCGTCCCTCGCCATGGGCGCTGTGGGCAAGGCAGCCATGCAAATGGTGGAAGAGGTTCGCCGTCAGTTCCGTGAAATCAAGGGCCTCCTCGAAGGCGATCCGAATGCCAAGGCTGATTACGACCGTTGCGTCCAAATCTCCACCAAGGCGGCGATCAATCAAATGATCCTTCCTGGCGCCCTGGCTCTAATCACTCCTGTGGTTGTGGGCTTCATCTTCGGCCCTGAGGTACTCGGTGGTCTGCTCGCAGGTGTGACCGTGGCAGGTGTGCTCATGGCCATCTTCCAAAGCAACGCAGGCGGCGCTTGGGACAATGCCAAGAAGTCCTTCGAAAAAGGTGTGGACATCAACGGAAAGATCTTCTACAAGGTTCCGATCCCCACAAGGCTGCTGTCACCGGTGACACCGTTGGCGACCCCTTCAAGGACACTTCCGGCCCTTCGATGAACATCCTCATCAAGCTCATGTCCATCGTCTCCCTGGTCATCGCACCGTATATCGTGTGATCGTTCAGAGGAACTGAATTAGCAGAAAGGGAATCGGGCAACTGATTCCCTTTCTGTTTTCCCTCCCCTCAGCACCAAGTCGAATTGTTCATCATTCATTCTTCAGGAATAATTCCGCGAAAGCCTATTTTTAGCCCATGATCTTATCCATCGAAACCAAAGGACCGCAAATCGAAGAGTTGAAGCGGCAGGCTGCCATTCCCGAGGACGGCATCGAGACCGTCGAATTGCCATGGGGGAAGGCGCTCGGATTCTGGGGCGAAATGACCCAAGACTCCGCCGAACTGGTCGTGCTGCTTGAATTGAATGCGGCCATGATGAACAGGGAGGAGCAGCATAGGTCGGTGGGACATCCTATCGAGGCCTCCGTCCATGCACATGCCTATTCCAGCAATTCCACCATGGCAGTCGCCTTGGAGAAACTCTTCAAGTTGGGAGCGCAAGCATCTGAGGAAAAACCATCTACTGCCATTGACCTCAAGTTTCAGTTGACAGCTGTGGAGCAGACGTACCCCGGAAAACCTGGGAGCTTGAGTGCACGGGCTGGGGCGTCAAGTGCATGCTGCAAGCGTTTCCGGGAATACGGAAGAAGGGCGCAGCTACCAGGATGTCGGGTTGACGGGGAAGATGACATTGGCGCAGGCAGTGCACGTACTCCGGACCTTGTACTCACGGCCTTGGATGCCGACCCATGTACAGCACCTTGGGGAAGCAGCCACCATCGCGATTTTGCCAGCGAATGACCTCCATTTCCCGAAGAATCACCCAGACGCGGCAGCCATCCGGACCATGATCCTGTCCGCGCCCAACAATGGCATCCGTATCAGCAAGGGGAGCCTAGCCGAGCCAATGGATCGGATGGTTCCGGCGGCCCCGCGTGTTCATTTTGCTGATGAAGCGGAACGTGTCGCGGTGCTTGGAGCAATGGAAGGAAAGTTGAAATCCGCAGGCATCGCCTCTGCCCTGGTGACTATGCCGGAAGGCGGACAGCTGACCCAACGGCTCGCAGCCTCGGAATCGATCCAGAGGATTCATGTTCAGGACTTGGTTCTTGAAAACATCCAGCGGGTCGTAGCTCAGCTCCGCGACAGCGACCTTTCCGATATTCAGAAACAGAAAATCTCCTTTTCCACGAATTCCCCGGTGCATTTCGGAGAACATTTGATGGGATTTGATGCGATAATTTTGGAGACAGGAACCACCTCCCTCCCCTCCTATCAACGTCCGGCATTGCTCTCGGCCCTGTTGAATCATTCCGATGCGAAGCTGATCGCGATGGTGCAACGCCTGGACGCGGAAACAAAGTCCTGGGCCAACGCAGAGACCGCAAAGGCCTACGGATGCTCCTTCGAATTGGTGGTCCCCAAGGCTCAAGGCAGCTCCAAATCCGGCCCCATGGCCCTCCTCATTTTCCACGCCAACCGCGCCTGAACCATGGACATCACGATTCCAGAATTTGCATTGATCTTGCTGATCGGCCCTTCCGGGTCTGGCAAGTCCACATTTGCAGCCAAGCATTTTGCTCCGAATGAGGTGCTGTCCGAGCGGCATTTCCAAGAGATGGCTGGCTACGACGGCACAAAGCCAGCGATCGCTGAGGCGAGCCGCTCCCTCATGGCGCAGATGGCACAACTCCGTTTGCAACAGCGCAGAAGTGTGGTCGTGGATGCAGACCTCCTCAGCCAAGATTCCCGCCGGGAATGGTGGCGACTGGCCAAAAAGCACCATGTCCGCGCCGTGGCGATCTTGTTTGACATTCCCACGCAGACTTGCCTGAACCGGAATGAGTCGCGGACCGAAACCTGCCCGAGTCCAGCGCAGGTGCGCGCACAGGCCTTGCTGATGGAGAAA
>JAXLVK010000015.1:0-78504 GCA_046329055.1 Bacteroidia bacterium | reverse complement strand
TCGGGCCGTCGGGGTCGGGCAAGACGACGCTGCTGTCCCTGCTCGGATGCGTGATCTACCCTTCGGAGGGTGAGGTGATCGTGGGTGGGCAAAAGGTCAATGGCCTGAGCGAGAAGAAATTGGCGAAGCTCCGGTTGGAGACGATCGGCTTCGTGTTCCAGAGCTTCAACCTGATCGCGCCGCTCACGGCGGAGCAAAATGTGATGCTGCCGCTGCAACTCCAGGGGGTGTCCTCACGCGAGGCCAAGGCGCGGGCGGAGGAGGCGATCGCCAAGGTGGGCATGTCCGACAGGCGAAAGCAACTCCCCAAATCCCTCAGCGGTGGCCAACAGCAGCGGGTCGCGATCGCGAGGGCATTGGTCACCCGGCCCAAACTCATGCTCTGCGACGAACCCACGGCGAGCCTGGACGTGGAAAGCATGAAAAACGTGATGACCGAACTCCGCACACTGAGCGAGCATGGCATCGGGCTCGCAGTGGTGACCCACGACATGCGCCTGCGCGCCTACGCCGACCGCATCGTGTACGTGAACGAAGGCCGCGTGAGCGACCAAGCACCTTCCCAACTCTATGAGCTACAATAAGCGCATGAAAACCAAGGTTTTTCTGGCAAGTTTGGCCCTGACGGCAACGTTGACAGCCTGTGGTGGCAAGGATGAGCCTGCTGACGCGACCGCAAATGCAACTGCTCAAAACACTGGCGGCCCTGCAAAAGTGGCGGCTGTGGACTCCCCGGAGGAGGTCACGGGCATCGGGCGGGTGGAGCCGGAAGGCGAGATCATCCCCTTGGCGAGCATGGAGCCGGGCGTGGTGACCAAGGTCATGGTGAAGCAGGGCGACAAAGTGGCTGCCGGAACGGTGCTGCTCGAGCTGGACCACGATGTCCTGACCGCTCAAATCGAGCAGGGACGCAGGAGGCTCACAACGCAGGCTGCGCGCATCAAGGCCGATGAAAAATCGCTGCAGGAAGCCCAAATCCGCCTGAATCAACTCAAAGCCAATGCCGGACGCACGGAAGCCCTCGTGAACAGGGGCGCCGAGACCGGGCAAAACCTGTTCGACCAGAAAGCCGAGATCCAACTCCAGGAAAACAGTGTGCAGCGTTGGCAGGCGGTGCTCGAAGGCGACCGGGCCCAGGTCCGGGAAATCGAGGGCGAGATCGGGGTGCTGAACCAACAGCTCCTCCAACGCTCCGTCCGCGCGCCGCTCAATGGCACCATCCTCACGTTCAAGGCATTGATGGGCAGCTATGTGACGCCGCAAATCAGCTTCGGAGACTTCGCCCCGGACGGCAAGCGCATGGTCCGTTGCGAGATCGATGAGTTGTTCGCGAGTGCGGTGCGCATCGGGCAGAAGGCCACAATCACCGGGATGGGCAGCGACACGCAGATCGCGACGGGTCAGGTGGTCTATGCCTCCGAATTCCTCAAGCGGAAAAGCCTCTTTTCGGAGCAGGCGGGCGAGATGGAAGACCGCAGGGTGCGCGAGGTGCATGTCCTCCTCGACACAGGCGCCGACCTCCTCATCAACAGCCGGGTCGAATGCCACATCAACACCGCCAAGCCCTGACCACATGCTGCGCACAGCCTTCCGATTCATCCGTTACGACAAGGCAAAAAGCCTGGGCGTCACCATCGGGATCGTGATCAGCACCTTCCTGATCGGGCAGCAAGTCGGCATTTTCACCTTCCTCACCAGCCTCATGAGCGGCCTCACGGACCATACCGAATCCGATGTATGGATCGTGGACCGCAAGGCCATCAATGCCAATGCCCTCGGCACCCTCGACACCCGCGTGATCGCGGAGGCGCGCAGCATCCCCGGTGTGCGCCACGCGGAACCCATGGTGATCGCGCCGGCCATGGCGACCTTTGCGGACGGCACCACGGCCACGGTCGAAGTGATCGGTTCGGAGGCGCCCACATTCGGAGCAGGACCATTGCCCAAGGACATCATCGAGGGCAAACTGGAAAACCTCCTGGAAGAGGCCGCCGTCAGCGGGGACTTTTATGACAAATTCCTCTTCGGCGGCAGTTCATCGGTTGGGACGGAATTCGAGATCAATGGCCGCAGGGCCGTATTTGGGGTGCAGACGAAAAATGCCCGCGGATTTGCTGGCGCATTCATGTTCAGCACTGCCGAGCGCGCCCGCTACTATGCCGGACTCCCCGCGAACACCATCAATGCCGTCCTGATCTACTTGGAGCCGGGCACCGACCCGACCACCGTCCGCGACCGCATCAACGCCACCATCCCCAATTGCCGGGCGTGGCTGCGCAAAGACCTCGCCGCGAGCACCATCAACGACACCCTGAGCAATACCGGCATCGGCGTGAGCACAGGGACGCTGATCCTGTTCGCATTGATCGCGGGCTTCTTCATCATCGGACTCACCATGTACAGCGCTGCCCTCGACCGCATCCGCGACTACGGCACCCTCAAGGCCATTGGAGCGAGCAATGGCTACGTCCGTTCGCTCATCCTGATGCAGGCCGTGATCTTCGCCGTGGTCGGATTTGCCATCGCATTTGCATTCTTGAAGGATTCCGGACAGGCTCGCAGGGTAGTGGCCCGGTCTTCGAAATTCCCCGGCACCTGATCGCGGCATCTTCGCCGTCACCCTGTTCATCTCCATGGGCGGAGCCGTTTTCGCCATGCGCCGCATCACCAAACTCGAACCCGCAGCCGTCTTCCGCACATGAGCACCCATCGTCCCATCGCACCGTGGTCTTCCACACCGCGCATCCCCTGTCTGGAAATGGAGGCTTTCCATCCTGCTGCCCGCCTTGACGCATCCGCGCGGCTTTGCGTTGCAACGGCCTTGATTTGCTGCTTCCTCAGCTCCTCACAGGCCCAGTCCTCTCAACCCCTCTCCCTCGAATCCGCCATCGCCCAAGCCCTCAAGGCACGGAAGGAAATCGAGGCCCTCGACCGCCGCAGCCAAGCCACCGCTTATGACGTGAGCGCCGTCAACCGCAGGTACATCCCGCAGATTTCGGCTGGCGTAGATGTGAAATACAATGCCATCCTCGCCACCTCCATCGTCCCCATCGGGGCGCTGAATCCCGGCAACCCGACCGACGAGGTCGCCGCCGTGCGCTTCGGCACCAACTGGGCCAATGGTGCGGGACTGTCCCTGACCCAAGTGATCTACGACCCGAGCATCAAGGGCAGCCGCGAACTCGCCCGCATGGGTGCGGACCTGACGGAGGCGCAGCGGGCGCAGCAGGCGGAGGCCATCACCGTGGCAGTCGCGCAGGCCTATTACGCCGTACTCGTTTCTGAGGCCGAGGTGGGATTCGCCGAAAGCGACCTCGCCCTCGCCACCACCCGTCTCACGGCAGCCCGGCAGCAATTGCAGCAGGAGCGTGCATTGCCCGTGGACGTGGAGGCCGCCAAGATCGACAGCCTCAATGCCCGGCTCCGCCTCATGGACGTGCGCCGCAATGCCGCTGAATGGCGCCTGCAACTCGCCTATCAGATGGGCCTCGACACCGACCAAGGGGCCGAAATGCAGCTCAAAGACCGCTTGGAGGAGGTGCTTGGAGACAATGGAAATTCCTTCGAAAACACCTGCGAAACGCCCGCACCCGGCCCCGAGGAAGCATTGCAACAGGCAAAAATCGCGCAGACCGCACAGCAAGCCCTCGTCGAAAAATCCGGCTACAAGCCGACCCTACTCCTCAACGGCTACCTCGGCGCAAACCACTTCTCCGACCAATTTGACCCCTGGGATGGCGACAAATGGTTTCCGACGAGCTACATCGGCTTGAGCCTGAGCGTACCGCTGACCGAGGGATTCGTCCGGCAGCAGCGCATCCGCAGTCTGGAAACGCAGCAACTCGCAGGGCAAGCGGAACTTGAAGCCCTCAAAGCCAAGCGGGAATTGGACTTTGAGCGGGCATGGATGGCCTACGGTGCAGCCCGTGAGGCGCTTCAAGTGCAGGACGCGGCCATGCAACTCGCCAAAAAGCAGGCCGAGGTCGTCGAGGCGAGGGCATCCGAGGACCGCGCCACCATCACCGACCTGGAATCCGCCAACCGCAACTACCAAAGCGCCCGTTTCCAATACCTGCGCCGCGCTTACGACCTGTTGATCACCGAGCTGGAAATGCGCAGGCTCTGCGGAGTTTTCCGGTACCGTTGATCACAAAGCCGGAAAAGCCATTCCGTAAAAGGGCTTCCGATGTGGCTCAAAATTCAAGAGGCCGCCCCATGGAGCGACCTCTTGTGTATTTGGGCCGTCCCTTGGGCGGGCCCCTGCTGTTGATTGATGCCGGGTGGCTTTTGATTTCTCTCTGAGGTAAAGATCGGGGGGTGCTTTGACACCTCGTGTCAATCGCTGAGGACGATTTTTCAATCGCTGAGTTTATTTCCTATTTTCATCCAATGAACAATCGCCATCTCCTCGCATTCTGTTTCATGGCCTTGCTGCTGCTTTTCCAATCCTGTGGAAGCGACGTTGCATTTCTGGGGAAATCCGAGCTTGACTTCCGCTCGACGATGGACCTGCGTGGCCCGGTGATCGAGGTCACGGAGCTGACTTTTGACCTGGAAAGGCCTGTTTTCCCGACTGGGCGGGACACGGCGACGCGGGAACTATGGCGGTTTGATACGCTGGGTCACCTCATTGAAAAGGTGGAATGGCGCAGTGGCCTCCTTTATTACCGGGCGGTGAGCGAGCTCAATGCGCATTTTCAGGATGTGAGCTATACCACTTACATGGGTCCGGAACAATCCCTCCAAGGGCAGACCACCACGGATTACCTCCCCAATGGCCAGATTCGAGAGCAACAGTACTTCAACAAGGACCGGCTTTTGCAGCGCAGAACGATCTATGAATACGATGACCGGAACCGCTTGGTGCTGGAGAAGACAACGCATTATGAAAGCGAATCCGAGGACGAGATGCGCTATACCTACATTGACACCACCAGGGAGATTGCGACTCGGACATTGATCATGGACGGGTACACATACTTGGAACATTACAAGGATGGAAAAGCCTACATGACCACGAACGAATACGGCGAAATCATCCAGCAAAGCAAGTACAACGCGGCATCCGGGGACCTCACATCCACGGTGAGCCTAGGGGGTGACACGGTGGAATACATGGCATTGTTCACCCGCGACGCCGCAGGCCGCATCATCCGCCAAGCCACCTACAACGGCCAAGCGATACTGACGCGATGGGAGGTCACTTCTTATGACAGCCTTGGAAACGTCCTCACGGAATGCCTCGCCAACACGCAGTTCGACGTGAAGCCCTTGGTGCCTGCGGACACGACCCACTGCCTCCTCAGCACCTACACCTATACCTACGATGCTCTCGGCAACTGGACATCCTGCACCAAAACCGAAAACGGGAAACCGATCTCGGAGCGCAAGCGGATCCTCCGATACTGGTACCCGGAAGCCGAAAAGCCGACCCGGTGAGGGACGGCTTTTCTCGCGCTGCTGAAAAAACGGACGAAAGTTGGTCTGGAATGTCTGGGGTTTGCTGGGCTCCCTCGTCGCTATTGGGAGCCGGGGATTTGAGGTGGGATTGGGTTCTAAATCTGGCTGGCTGTCTGAGGGCGGCTTGTTTCAGAATGAACGAAAGCAGGCTTGAATACAGGTTGGCTGGGTGATTGGAATCTTAAAGGACTTCGAATTCAACGGTTTCGAGCACTTGGCCATTGTCGGTGGTGATGTCCACGGTCCACTTGCCCTTGAGGTTGGCGTTCATGGTGGTGAAGCTGCTGGTGCGGAAGGTCGGACCTTCAACAAACAGGGTCTCGCGGTGATGCTCGCGGCCTTCATGCTTCCACACGTGGTCGATCAGACCCACAGCGTTTTCAGCCATGGAAACCTGGGTGTAGAGCCAAACGCGGCCATTCTCGGCTTGGAAAACAGCGCTTTCATCGATGGGGTTGCGGGCGACCACGTCGTGGCAGGTCTTGGCATCCATCACGTTGATTTCGTTGGTGACCACGATGTCGTTGTTGAAGGCAGTGCCATCGGGTTGCTCCTCTGCAAATGCGTCATTCAGGCGAATCTCGGAGCCGCGACCTTGCACCTTGAAGGTGCCGGGTTGGGTGTCGCGGATGGCGCTGCGGTCAAATCCGCTCGGCGCATCAATGGAATAAACGAGGGTGGCAGGTACAACGGGGGCGGCTGCATCGCCGGGTTGATTGGAGGCTTGGCGTTCGCAGGCGGTCAGGATCAAACCCATCAGGCAGAGGGCGATGGTGGCAAGTGCAGAGCTGAACAGGGCGTAAATCGTTTTCATTTCTTTTGTGATCTAAAAAATCGGCTTCTGGTGTTTGTTACGCCGATACCGCCCCGGGTTTGGGTGGTTTTGGGACAAGAAATGTTGAATTTGGGACAGGGGGATTTTCAATGGCAACAATGCGGCCTGGCCGTTGCGAGCAATTAAAGCGCTCGCAACGGCCAGGCGATTTCTACGCAGCAGGCAAAAACACCACAAACGTGGTTCCTTCCCCCGGCGCGCTTTGCATCTCGATCTTGCCCTTGTGCTTCCGGACGATGCTCTCGTGGGCGAGGCTCAGGCCCAGTCCGGTGCCTTTGTTGGGTGGCTTGGTCGTGAAAAATGGATCGAAGACTTTTTGCTGATCCGTCGTGCCAATGCCGGGACCGTTGTCACGAATCGTGATGCGGACGCCGTTGGCGAGGCGTTCTGTGCGGACGTGGACCTGCGGCTGATAATCCGCCGGGGCTTGGCCCTGCTTGGTGAGGACGGCCTCGAAGGCATTGACCATGATGTTGAGCAATGCCCGCCCGATCTCCGGCCGCAATGCCTTGATCTTCCCTGCCTTGGGGTCGCCTTCGAACCGCATGTCGCAGGTGACTGAGCTGCCCTCCGACGCCTTGAGCGGTTGGCTGTGGAAGGCCACCTTCAGGTACTCCTCCACCAATTCATTCACCTCAAATTCAGTCCTTTCCGACTCCTCGACAGCCGAATGCTGCAACATGTCCCGCACGATCCGGCTCGCCCGCTCGCCATGCTCCAGCACCTTCTGCGCATTGCCCCGGATGTCCGCAAAGTACTCCATCAGCAGACGCACCTTGGGCGGGTCCAGCGGCTTCCCCTCGATCTCGTGCAGCTCCTCCGCGAGTTCATCCACCATGCCCACACTCAATTTGCTCAGGCTGTTCACGAAGTTCAACGGATTCCGAATCTCATGCGCGATGCCCGCGGTCACCTGCCCGAGCGAGGCCAGCTTCTCCGAGCGGACCAACTGATCTTGCGCGGTATTCAGATCCGCCAAGGCCCGTTCGAGGCGACGATTGGCCCTGTTTTTCTGGACAAATGCGTAGATCAGGAACCCCACGAAGGCCAAGACCACGACCAATCCACCAAGGATGAAATTGCTCCAAGTCCGTCGCCGCACGATCTCTGCGTCTCGCAATGCCAATTGCGCCTCCTGAAGGGCATTCTGTTGCACGGCCTTCTGCTTTTCCAGCAAGGCCTTTTCCTTTTCGTACTTCAGCACCACCTCCGAGAGTTCACGTGCCGTCGCATTTCCGCTCAGGCTGTCCCGGATCAATGCATTCAATTTGTAGTAGTCCGTCGCATGCTCGAAGTCCCCCGTCCCTGCCATCACATCTCCGAGCAATTGATAAAAATCCATCATCAGCTCCCTTGAACCCAGGTCGCGGGCGATCTTGAGGCCCTGTTCGCCGTAGTTTCGAGCCACCACAAATCGTTTCCGCTTGGCAGCAACCTTGCCGAGGCCACTCAGGGTCACCGCGACCTCCTGCTCGGATCCCGCCACCTTTTCGAAGCTCATCAGGGCCGAACGCAGGTGCTGCATGGCCAGGTCGAGTTGGTCCCCGTCCAGGTAGAGGTAGCCCAAATACTGCTCCGCGAGGCCCATTTCTGCAAATGAGCGGCTCCTTCTTGCGATTTTCAGCCCCTCGATATAGGCATTGCGCGCCGCGTCGGTTTGCTTCCGCAGCTCGAGTGCTCGCCCTTTTCGCAGTCGGGCATGGGCCTTTTGCTCTTGGTCACCGACCGCCTGCCATTGGATGAATGCCTCCTCAAATGCCTCCACGGCATCTTTCACGCTGTCGGCGCTCATGAGGCATTCGCCCATCCGCGACCAAGCCTGCGCCTCCGCCTGATGGTTCATCTGTTGGAGGGAAATCTGCTGCCATCGGCGGAAGCTGCTGTATGCCTCAGGAAAATCGCCCAAGCCATAAAGGGCCTCGCCCCGAATCATGGAAGCCTGCGCGATCAGGGTGTCATTGGCATCGACGATGGCGAGTTGCAGCCCCTCCTCGGCATAACGCAGCGCGGAATCGCGGTTTATTTGAAGGTAGGAGGCCGCCTTCTCGATGACATACCGCGTGGGGGTCATGCCCAGCTGCGCTGAGGAGAATTGCGGCAAAAAAAAGAAGAGGAGGCCGAAAAAGGACCATACGATGAACCTTCGAAGCCAACTAGCCGAGTCCGCGGCGTCCCGCCGCAGGACGCCGAACCTTTGCCTCCGGCGAAAGATGCCTCCAAGCCCAGCGATGCGATGGAAGGCCTCCGACATACCCCAATGCGCTAGCCCGACTCCTCCTTCTCCAAAGGCGTCAAACCCAGAAGGCCACGCAGCGGCCTCCGACCGGAGATGATGATGAATTGGGCCTGCCATTCGGTTCAATGCTAGTGCTGCGCCTCCTTGGGGCTGATGCCGTAGTGGTCCTTGAAGCACTTGGTGAAATACGAGGCACTGCCAAATCCGGTTTTCACGGCGATTTCCCAAATGGGGGCGGCATTGTCCTTGAGCATCTGCATCGAGCGCTCCAGGCGATAGGCACGGATGAACTTGACAGGAGCCTGCCCAGTGACCGCGTGCAGCTTCCGCACCAATGTTCGGCGACTCATGGCCAAGGAGTCGGCCATCGTTTCCACCCCGAATTGCTCGTTCATGAGGTTTTTTTCCATGACTTTCTTCAATTCCGACAGGAATTGGTCCTCCATGGAAGTCGAGGAAACCCGATCAGGGTGTAGGAGTTCCGTTCTGAAATGATCCCGCATTCGGTCCCGGTGCGCGAGTTGGTTGCGGATCACTGCTAGGAGTTCATCGGGATGGAAAGGCTTCGCGAGGAAGCTTTCTGCACCCGTCTGAATCCCCTCGATCCGGTGCCCGATGTCCCCCATCGCCGTGAGCATCACCACAGGAATGTGGTGCGTATCGCGCCGAAGGCGGATTTGCCGCAGTAGCTCCAACCCATCCAGTTCCGGCATCATCCAATCCGTCACGATCAGGTCCGGGATCATTTCCTCCGCCAAATCCAAAGCCGCGCGCCCATTTTCGGCAGTGCTGACCTGATATTCCTTCGACAACAACTGCGCGATGAATCCACGCATATCCGGATGATCCTCGACCACCAAAATTGTTGGACGTTCATCTTCGTCATCCGCCCCCGAAACACCGACAGGTTGTCCTGCAGAGAAGGAAACCCAATTTATCCAATCAGTTTCCAGCTCTTCCAAATCGACCTCGGCCGCATTTCCGACCGGCAACTCCACCCGGAAATGCGCTCCCTCCCCAGTTGCACTCTCCACGGAAATTTTGCCGCCCATGGCCTCAGAAAGGCTCTTGCAAATGGACAAGCCAAGCCCAGTTCCTGGTTGCGACTGATGATGTCCGGGCCATGAAACTTGGAAACGCTGAAATGCATCGTTCGTTTCCGACTGCTGAAATCCCGGCCCAGAGTCGGCGACCTCCAAGGCGACAATCCCATTCATGGCAGCCAGCTTCAGATCGATACGTCCGCCTTTCGGAGTGAATTTGAATGCATTCGAAAGCAGGTTGATGAGGATTCGGGCGTACATCCGTGGATCCATGCGCACCCGCAAGTCATTCGCGATCTGCCGATGCAATTCGACTTCGTTCGATTCTGCAAGATGCTGGAAGAGGTCCGCGATCTGCTCCGTCAACCGCGAAAGCTGCACTGACCTCCAATCCGGCAACAACCGACCAGATTCAGCCTTGGCAAAGTCCAACAGCTGATTCACAAGGTCTTGCAAGATCCTTCCGCCCCGCTGTGCCTGTCCCAAATGTCCTTGAACCTCAGGCTCCTTGCTCAATGTCGCGGCCATTTCAAGCGGGGCGAGCAGCAGCGTGAGTGGCGTGCGCAACTCGTGGGTGATGTTCTCGAAAAACTCCTGTTGATACTCCTTGCTCCGGATGGCCAGAAGCCGCTCCTGCTCCGCATGGGCCAATCTCCCAGCATTGCGGATCGCTTCCTGCTTCTGCTCAATCTCCGTCACCGCGCCGTTCAGCACCCGCTCAAGGTCATCCAAATCGATGGGTTTGGTCACGAAGTCCCAGGCGCCTTGGCGCATCGCCTCGCGGATATTGGGCATGTCGTCGTAGGCGCTCACCACAACGGGTAGCATGAGTTGCCGATCAAGGTTGCGGAGCTCCTTCAAGAAGGTCAGTCCGTCCATGCCCGGCATGCGGATGTCCGTGAAAACCAAGGAGATCTCAGGGTCAGCTTGGAGGGCGACCAGGGCAGCTCGGCCATTTTCTGCGAAAGAAAACTCCAAATCCCCCGCCGTGATGCGCCGCCGGAACTTCTGACGGAAGATCACTGCGACATCGGGTTCGTCATCGATCACGAGCACCTTGACAGCCATGTGCTGAAATTAGCGCATTTCGCAGTAAACAAAAAGAAAACGCCATTCCGGCAGCGTCGCGACCATCTCAGTTGGGGAATTGAGCTGCTTTTTCCAACTTTCCGCTTGGTAGCATGGAAGACACCCTGTTCATCGAGCGACTCCGCAAAGGCGATTCCATGGCCTACTCACGCCTCGTGCAGCAATTCCAGGCCCGTGTCTTCAACACCTGCCTCAATTTCGTGTTTGACCGGACTGAGGCCGAGGACCTTACCCAGGAGGTCTTTTTGGAGGTTTACAGGTCCATCGGGGCCTTTGAGGAGCGGTCCTCCCTCTCTACTTGGATCTACCGTATCTCGGTGACGAAATCCCTCGAATTGATCCGGTCCAAAAGCAGGAAAAAGCGGGCGGGCATGCTACTCTCCATTTTCGGCTTGCAGGAAAAAGGCTGGGATGTGCGCGGACATGTGGTGGATCACCCGGGATTCCAGCTGGAAAATCAGGAACGGGCGCAACGCCTGCATGCGGCATTGCATTCTCTGCCTGAAAATCAGCGCGTGGCGTTCACCATGCACAAATTGGATGGGCATCGCTACGAGGAGGTCGCGGAGATCATGGGCATCAGCCTGGCGAGCGTGGAGTCGCTGATCTTCCGGGCGAGGAAAAACCTTCAAAAGACGCTGGAGAAGTTCTACCAAGATGAGGGCTGACGCAAGTTTATTCCAACAACGGCATCTATAAGGCTGAAGAGTCATGAAAGACGAAAAGGACATACGACGGGAAGTGGAAGCCACGATGGGGCTGCTGGATGAGTTGCATCCGGTGATACCCCCTGCTGGGCTGGAGGAGAGGGTGATGGCGCGATTGACCAAGGAGGTGAAGCCGAGCGTTTCCATGCACCGGAGACAGGCGCGGATCGTATGGATTGCTGCCGCCGCTGCGATTGTGGTGGCCGTGAACGTCTTCACGTTGATCCAATGGAACCGGAAATCGCATGAACATGGGAATTTTGATCAGCGGACGGACGCCATCGAGGACATCCGCTCCGAATACTCACTGGACAACAATCTCTACTGAGCCATGCAAACATTTGGAAATCAGCGGCTGCCTTGGATCTTGGTCACATTGCTGGTCGCGCTGAACGTGCTGGTGCTGGTGCTCGTATGGTTCCGGCCTCCTCAGCAAGTTGCTGGTTTTGGGCCGCCTCCACACCCACCTCATGGCCGCCCGCATGGGTTGGCAGGGGAGATTGGATTGAAGGAGGAGCAGATGGAAAAGTTCATGGCCTTGCAGAAGCCGCATTTCGAGCGGATGGATGGGTACCGGAATCAGATCGTCGCCGCACGCTTGGAAGCATTCAAGGAATTTGGGAAACCGGGCCAAGACACGGCGGTGGTGAAGGCCGCATTTGCAAAGATCGGACAGGCGCAGGCGCAGGCGGAGATGGACAGGTACCAGCATTTCATGGATGTGCTTGCGCTGTGCAACCCCGAGCAGGCCGCCCATTTCATTGAGATTTTGCCCAAAATCCTCTCCCGCCCCAATCAACCGGAGAATCGCCCGATGGGTCATCATGGGCCCGATGGCCCCGGCGGCCCGCCCCATTGATCCCCAGAAACCGTTGACTCAGACACCAAGTCTGGCAGGTGGCGACCGGCAATGAGTCCATCGAGCCATCTGGGACTATTTTTCAAGCAAATTGATGACCATGCGTACCCTGCGTCGTAACAAGCCCTGATTCCGGGCACCCTTCCCTTCGGAATACTGACGATTGATTTGTTGGCGTGACCTCTCCGTCCGCCACTTACACCAACATTTTACTTTTTCAATTACCATGCACTATGCAGAAGCAAGTGACGTGATTTCCTTGTTTGGAAGTCAGCTTGCGTCATTTTCATATTACAAGGACAGGTATGCCCTGAGCCTGCTGAGATGGATCGTGGGCGAAGGAGCCACCGTCAGGTCGCTCAAGCAGGGGCCGTTCGCACGGCTGCTGGACAAGCCGCTCATCAAGGGACTCTGCGCCCAACATGCCAACATCACCCCGGCAGTACTGGAAGCCACAAAAGGGCCGACGGATTTCAGGTTGACACGGTCGCTTCAGACCTGGGGTTGGGGACGCTGGGATGGCGAGCAGACGACACGACCCGGCACGAACGTGGTGCTGAGACTGGATTTCCCGGAGGACTTCGTAGCGCAATCCTGCCGCTGGGGATTGGGATTTGTGGTGAGTGAGTTGCGGAGGCGCAACCACATGCAGGCAGGGGACGGCTTCAACATGGCCTGGTGTCGGCTGGATTTCGACTGGGACACGGGGGAGGCGCTGATCGAGGAGGTGCAGACGGACTGGCTGCGCAACAGCAGGTCGATGCTGCAAGGCGTGGAGACCTGGGACTTCGACACCGACGCGGAATACTTCCGCTTCCAACTGATGCGGGATTTCCGGTTCAAGCAGTACTACGATGAGCGTGTGGCACCGTTGGAAGCGATCTGGGCCGAGGCGATGCTCTGTGCGGCATTGGAATTTCTGAGGGACGAGTTGGGCATTTGTTCGATTTACATGCACTCCGGGGCGACCGGGGCGCAGCTCAAGGGCATTTCATTGGGATCGAAGCCGCCCGTGTCCCTGTACCAGGAATTGCCGAGGAGGTTCGGGTTCCAGCAAACACACGAGATCCCGGCCTTCCTGTCGCGTTCATGGGGGCAGATGAGGCGGGACCTGCGGGAGAAATTGAGCGAACGCATCTCGACCAAGCCCGTGTTCTGGAAGCTCAACCTCTGGTGAATGCGGTGGAGCAGGAAGCCCACTAGGACTCAGCGACCGAGCAAAATCATGCGCCTGGTATTCAGGATCGTGCGAATGATTCGTCTCTTCCTGAAAAAGCTGGGACTTACCTGGCAGGAGTGGAAAGCTGCCGAAGCCCTTCTTGCACCGTGATGACCGGGCTGTAACCCAGCTCGCGACGCGCCTTGTCGATGCGGATGGTGCAGTTGGCGGACATGATGGCGGCGCTGAATCGGGTCACGGGTGGCTTCTTGCGAATGCGGAAGAGTTTCCACACCGCCTCAATGCACCAGGCGCCGAAGCGGAGCAAGCCACCAGGCACGCTTTTGTTGGAGGGGTGACGGCCCACGGTCCCGAGCAATGCGGTAAGGAATTCCCGCATGGTGGTCACCTCGCCATCCGTGATGAAGTAGGCCTCGCCGCCCCGTCCATGATCGAGGGCCCGCACAGTCGCCTCCACGATGTTCGCCACGTGGCAGGTGCTGGTCTGGTAATTTCCGCCATCGATCCAGCGGAAGTTGCCCTTGTCCACCATTTCGCTCAGGTTGACGAGGATGGTTTCGTCGCCGGGCCCCCATACAAGGCGCGGCCGCAGGGCAATGGTCTCGAATTGACCGGGGATGTTGGCTTGCAGGACGAGTTGCTCCGCCTGCCGCTTGGTTTCGCTGTAATAAAATGGACTCCTCGCCGGGTAGGGATAGGTCTCGTCGATGTCCAGCATGTCCTGACCGTAGAAAAGGGCTGCCTCCGTGCTGATCAAAATGAATCGCTTCACCCCGGCGGCCTTGGCGGCCTCGATGAGGCGCTTGGTTCCGGTGACATTCACGTCATAAAAGTCCTGGAATCGGCCCCAAGGCTCCACATACGCCGCACAGTGGATCACGGCGTCGCAGCCCTTCAACATCCCGGCCTCGATGGTGTCCAGCGTGCAGAGCAATGGCCTTGCGCCGAGCGCCTCGATCTTCTTGCTTGAGCTGGAGGACCGCGCCATTGCCAACACCCAATTGTCTGGTGCCAACCTCCGAGCGATCGCCCCGCCGATGAAGCCACTTGCTCCGGTGATGAAGTACTTTTTCAACGCAGAATAGATTTAGAAAATAGGAATTGAGCTAAAAAAGTGTCATTTTGACCTATTCAAAGAAAGACCATCCATGCGCAAATTTGTTCGACTTTTCACTTTGTGTATCGTTTTTCTCGCTCCAAGCTGGCTGCTCGGCCAGAGGATGAAAAGCCTCGATCGGGTGTTCATCAAAGGCGGCAAGGTCTATGAAGGCAAGATTTTACCGCAAGAGAATGCCGCCAAGGTAAAGCTGCAAACTGCTGACCTTAGTATCCTCTGGTTCAACAAATCCGATGTGGACAGCGTCGTCCAAAGGGATTGGCAACGCGCGCACTTGGCCGCCGACACGATTCTGGGCGTTTTTCGTCCGAGGAAGGTTGCATTTCGGGCCGAGGTTGGGCTTGAGCAGTTCGCGTTTTGGGACTTTCCAAGGCATCAGCTCGGCCACGAACGTGGATTCACCGTCAATGGCTGCGTCAGTTACAACTTTACCACAAGGTTTTCACTTGGGCTGGAGCTGGGCGTGCAACGGTTTGGAAGTCTCACAGCAGTTCCGTTGGCAGCCGATTGCCAGGTTCGGTGCCTGAACAGGCGATTTTCACCGACGCTCAGCCTTGGAATCGGCCATGCCTTCGCGTGGCGCCGGGTCAATCTGGGGCAAACCGTGGTCACGGATGAATTTCTTTCTGGTGGCACTTACGCCGCTCCAGGAGTAGGCGTGAGCTACTGTGTTTCACCAAGGGTAGCACTTCACTTCAGCGCAGGAATCCATGTCTTGCAAATCCATTGGAAGACCGGGACCAACGGCTTCAATCCTGATGCGAGGCAGCAATCCGAGAGCGGATTTGGGATGATGCGAGCTGGTGTGACGTTCTGATCGAGGATCGAACGCGCGATTGCGGCATTGATCGCTATCACGGGAAGGAAGCGGAACACGGATCACATTCTGCTCGAAAGCAACTGCTTCAGCTCCTGCTCGAAATCGCTCTCGAACTGGGCATCCTGAACGGGGCGGTACTGATCCCATACATTTTCCGCCAATTTCTTTGCAATCTCCGCCGACACCTTGCCACCATCCATGAGCAAGTCGTATTCGTTGAACTGCAGGAAGGCATCCAATTTCTTGACCCAATCTTGCATTTTCATTGAAATCTGCCGCTCAGCTTGGTTTTCGGCATAGTCCAGGTACATCGAGACCACCCGCTCCAATTGCCTGATTTCCTTTTCGGACATGTAGTTCTTGGCAATGGTCACGTCGGATTTGTGAATCTTGCCTTTCGGCGCATCCTTCCAGGTCATGAGCCCCATGTTCGGTGCCGAAAGTTTGGCCCGGTCAGCCACAATCTCGGCGGCTGTCTTTCCCGTGATGGCCCAATGCAGCTTGTTCTGCACGGTTTTGAAAAACTTCCGCGTGATGTCCGACTTCGGATCGTAGTCGATGCTGCACTGCTCGAAGAGGTCGGTGAGCTTGAGGTAAAATCGTCTTTCGCTGGCGCGGATTTCGCGAATGCGCTCCAGCAACTCTTGAAAGTAGTCCTTGCCGAACCGGCTTCCTTGCTTCAAGCGCTCATCGTCCAGGACAAATCCCTTGATGATGAATTCCTTCAAGGTCTTGGTCGCCCAAATCCTGAACTGCGTAGCTTGAAAACTGCTGACCCGATATCCTACGGCGATGATCGCGTCCAAATTGCAGCATTGGACCTCGCGAGCCACTGTTCGGCTACCCTCAGTTTGAACTATCCGGAAAATCCGGATAGTTCCCTCCCTCGGCAATTCATTGGTGCTGTAAATGTTCTTCAGATGCTCATTCACCGTTCGAACGTCCACCCCAAACAGCTCCGCAATCCGCTTCTGACTCAGCCAAAAGGTCTCGCCCTCGTAGATTACCTCGACACGGACATGCCCCTGCGGGCCAGTGTAAATGATGATGTCATTGCTTGAAGGATTTTCCATCGCTACAGATCAACAGTTTCATTTGAAAACTACCCGAATCCCAATCAGGATGGGAATCGCTACATTATGAAGCAAATATCAAGCAAAACAAGCACAAATGCAAGCAAACCGCTAACAATAGCAACATTCATTTCATTCCTCCTCCCCCATCTCACGCGCCATGTCCCGGCGAACCTGCCGGCTGATTTCCACTCCCTGATCCAGCAAGTTCATGAACAACTCCGCCGCAATCACCTCCATTTTTCCATCAATGTCCTCCATCAGGAGGTACTCCGCTCCTGCACACCTCAAATCCTCCAACAACTCCCTGACCATTTTCGCATCGACATCGGTGGGCTCAAATGAAAACATGGGCCTCCAATTGCTGATCCGATCCACGATCTCGCCCATCATGAGGTCAAGATGACCCTTGACAGCATGGATCGCGCCGACCTTACTCCCGCCATGAACCACGATATGCAACATGTCCTGAATGTAACCAATGGCACTCCTGCGACCAAATCGCATCTCGGATTCCACTCCCAGCCTCACAAATTTTCCCTAAATTTGCGGCCTCAATTCAATTGATCGCTGAAAATGAAAAAGTTGATTCCGGTAATGATGATGCTCTGTCTGGGCCTCTTTGCCTGCGACAAATCCGCCAACACTGATGCTGGCAATGCCCACGGCGAACTGGTGGGTGACTCCGCCAAAGCCAATGAGGAGGCCGCTGAAGAGGAAGTTGCACTGCCCGATCCCGATGCCACTGGCGTTTTCGGTGCAGCCGTGACTGCTGAGGGTGCGATTGCATCCAAGGACCTCGTCGGGAAACTGAAAGGCCAAGACAGCATCCGCGTAAAGGTCAGTGGCACCATCAACTCCTGCTGCCAAGCCAAAGGCTGCTGGATGAAGATGCCCCTCGCTGGCGAGCAGGAAATGACCGTGAAATTCAAAGACTACGGCTTCTTTGTCCCCAAAAACTCCGCTGGCAAACCCGCTGTCATCGAAGGCTGGGCCTACAAGGAAATGGTTTCCGTGGATGAGCTGAAGCACTTCGCCGAAGATGCCGGCCAAACCAAGGAGGAGATCGCCAAGATCACCAAGCCTGAGGAGCGCGTCACCTTCATGGCCGACGGCGTCTTGATCGAGCCTTCCGCCGAATCCGCTCACTGATTTCCCACCACCCAATCTTCATAGAACATGTTGGTGAAAACCGAAGAATTCATCGCTGAACTCGGCCTCTCTGAGCAGAATCCCTGCTGGAGCACAGGCTTGAAGTCCGGCAACGCTTCCGCTGGCGAGTTCATCGCCGTCCATTCCCCGGCCGACGGCCGCTTCCTGGGCAGCGTGCAAATGGCAGGTCAGGCCGAGTATGAGGCCGTGATCGCCCAATCTGAGGCAGCATTCCTGCAATGGCGCATGGTGCCTGCCCCTAAGCGTGGCGAGATCGTCCGCCAAATCGGCGACGCGCTTCGCGAGAAAAAGGAGGCCCTGGGCAAGCTCGTGACCATGGAAATGGGCAAGATCTACCAAGAAGGCTTGGGCGAGGTGCAGGAAATGATCGACATCTGCGACTTCGCGGTCGGTCTCAGCCGTCAGTTGTATGGCTTGACCATGCACAGCGAGCGCCCGATGCACCGCATGTACGAGCAATGGCATCCTCTCGGCCTCGTGGGCGTGATTTCTGCATTCAACTTCCCGGTTGCCGTTTGGGCATGGAATGCGATGCTGTCTGCCATCTGCGGCAACGTCACGATCTGGAAACCGAGCGAAAAAACTCCGCTGACCGCCATCGCCTGCATGAACATCATGCGCGACGTGCTCAAGCGCAACAACCTGCCCGAGGGCGTTTTCAGCCTGATCGTGGGTGACCGCCTCGTCGGCGAGTCCATGAGCAATGACCGCCGCGTGGCCCTCGTGTCTGCGACCGGCAGCACCCGCATGGGCAAGGCCGTGGCAACCGCCGTGGCTGGACGCCTGGGCAAAAGCCTGCTCGAACTCGGCGGCAACAATGCCATCATCATCACCCCCAATGCCAACCTGAAGCTCGCCATCCCGGCGGTCCTCTTCGGCTCGGTGGGTACTTGCGGACAGCGTTGCACCACGACTCGCCGCCTCATCATCCATGAGAGCATGTACGAGAGCGTGAAAGAGAGCCTGACCAAGGCCTACGGCTCGCTCCGTGCGAAAATCGGGCATCCCCTGGACAAGAACACCCTGATCGGGCCGCTCATCGACCGCCACGCGGTACAGATGATGCAGCATCGCTTGGAGGCTGTCCAAAACGAAGGCGGTAGCGTCCTCTTCGGCGGCGAAGTCCTCAGCGGCGAAGGTTTCGAAAATGGCAACTACGTGGTGCCGGCCATCGTCGAGGCTGAAAACTCCTACGAATCCGTTCAAGAGGAGACATTTGCCCCGATTCTGTACCTGCTCAAGTACAAGACCTTGGAAGAGGCCGTCGCCATCCAAAACGATGTCCCACAGGGCCTGAGCTCGTCCATCTTCAGCGACAACATGAAAGAGGTCGAGTATTTCCTGAGCCACAAAGGCAGCGACTGCGGCATCGCCAACGCCAACATCGGCACGAGCGGTGCTGAAATCGGTGGGGCATTTGGCGGAGAGAAGGAAACCGGTGGTGGCCGCGAAAGCGGCAGCGACGCTTGGAGGGCTTACATGCGCCGCCAAACGAATACATTGAACTGGAGCGATGACTTGCCATTGGCGCAGGGCATCGTGTTCGATATCTGAGTCGATTGAAAAAACAGCTCCTGTAACGGCCGGCCTAGCTGGCCGTTATCATTTCTGATAGTTTGAAAATATTTCGATGGTTTCGCCAACAATCGTCTGGCGGCAGCGTATCTTTTTGAACCACTCCCATTACTGACTTGGGGCAATTCCATCCGCAATGCGAAAAACGCTGTACCTATCTGCATTCCTATTGTCGTCGATTCCCCTTTTTGGGCGGGAATCCTACGGCGCATGGGTCAATTATTCCCAATCGGTGATGTCCGCAACGATCCTGCTGGTCATCGTCATGGTGGGTGGCATGGCGCTGCGATGGACATTCAACAATCGGTATCGACCAAGTGGCGGCAAGGACAGTTTCCTGCGATTTGCGTGGAAAAATGCCTTGGTTCGATTGACCAGGTTTGTTCTGGGCGTGGTCTTGGTGGTGAACACCATGGTCCCCGACCCCTATGATGACAAGTCATGGCACGACGTGGCGGAATTCGCGAAGTTCCGGCGGATGAAGGGATTGGCGGAGGAGGCTTACAGGGAGCTTTCCGACCGCTACCCGGCCATCGTGAACTACCATGCGGAGTATTTGGCGGCGCATTATGGCGAGGAGGAGTGGGCTTCCAAATCCGGCGAAGTGGACATCGATGTAGATGCCGAGCAGCCAATCCTGCGTTACAGCAAGCTAGGGATGGAAGCCGATGCATTTTCCAAAAACCTTTCCCGGTTGGGCCTGGGGATTGCGGAGTACTATGAGAGGAGCCCCAATCTGGCACTGACACAATTCCGGGCCATCACCGATTCCCGCATGACGTACCGTCACCTGTTCATGGGGCGGATTTTTGAGGGACGAAACATGCTGGATTCGGCGGAACACCACTATCGGCTGGAAATTTCACTGAAACAGCAGGCCCCCAAGGCGATCGAGGAACTTGGCACCATGCTGTATTTCGGGATGCCTGACTCCTTGCAGCGGATCGCGGCATTCGTGGAGGACCCCAAGGTCGCTGACCACGTTCCGCTCCTCCTGAAACGCTATCTCTATACCAAGGAGGCAAAATTTGGTCCATACCTGCAGGTGATGGTGGCTGATTGGTGGGCGAACATCCAATGGATCGGCTTGATCGGGGCATTGCTGGGCACAGGATTATGGATGCTGTTCCTGAGGCAATTGGACGCCAACTCCAAAGAGCCCTGGCTGCCGATGATGGCGACCTTCGTGGGTGGTGGTGCATTTTCGTTCCTCGCGCTCGTCATGTACGACTTCGTTCATTTTGAGCTGGGATTCAAGATGAACGGCAGCCCAGGACACGATTTCCTCTACTGCGTTTTCAGCATCGGCTTGATCGAGGAGATCGTGAAGATCATCCCCTTCCTGCTGGTCATGCAGTTCACCCGCCGCATCGACAATCCTGTGAAGTACATCCTCTATGCCTCGGTGTCGGCCTTGGGGTTCGCCTTTGTCGAGAACCTGATGTACTTCGATCGCAGCGGAGTGAGCATCATGCATGGCCGCATCCTGATCACCGTGGTCTTCCACATGTTCGCGACTTCCACGGTGGCTTTTGGGATGATGCTGGGCAAATACCGCTTCCGCAAGCTGCAATGGGCACTATTCCCGGCATTTCTCTTGCTGGCTTGCATCGCCCACGGATTTTACGACTTCTGGATCATCAATGAGTCCGTTGGCGCACTCATGTTCCTTACCTACGGCCTGTTCATCTATGCCACCTTCCAATACGCGGGCTATATCAACAATGCCCTGAATCAGTTGCGCGTGTTCAAGGGCAGGGTCATGCTCGATCCCAGCAAGGTTGCGACCTTCCTGACCGTGGGCCTGGTGAGCATCCTGCTGTTCGAATACCTCTGCCTCAGCCTCGTGTACAGCGCGAAAGTCGGCAACTATTCCCTCCTGCAATCCATGGGTATGGGCAGTTTCCTGATGTTTTTCGTGGTCCTGAATCTCAGCAACATCGATGTCGTCCAGGGTGAATGGTTCTGGATCAAGCTCTGGAACTTCGCCACGAGGGTGCATTACAACCGAGCCTTGGGCCAACGCTTGCTGCTGAAGGCGAAGAGCCGGGACAGCATCCTGGCACCGCTGCTCCCCATGATCGGCGAGGTGATCGCGCGGGTCTCCCTCAATGGGGACAATCGCTATTTCCTCTTCCAATTCGACAATGCGCCGCAGATCAATGGGCATCCATTGGAATATGTGCTGCTGCGGGCGAAACGCGATGGCGAAGTCCCTGAGCCGCGCAGCAGCGTGGAGGCCATGGTGGTTGCATTCCGCGACAAGGAGGCCCTGATTCGCACCGACAAGCAACGACGGGACTTCAAGGTATTGGATACCGTCATGATTGATTGAAGGAATCTCCCGCGATGATAGCATTACTATTGCAAATGCGAGGAACTGGCCTAAATTTGCATACATGGCAGATCATCAGATTGAAGCGACTTATCAGCAATTGCTGAAGGGCAACGAGGATTGGGTCGAGCGCACAAATGCGGAAGACCCCGGCTTTTTTGAGCGCCTGGCCTCCGGCCAATCCCCCAAATTCCTCTGGATCGGTTGTGCGGACAGCCGCGTGCCCACTAGCCAAATCACGGACACCCTCCCTGGTGAGATTTTCGTGCACCGCAACATCGCCAACATGGTCGTTCACACGGACATCAACATGCTCTCGGTCCTGCAATACGCCGTGGACGTGCTCGAGGTGGAGCATGTGATCGTGTGCGGGCATTATGGCTGCGGAGGTGTGGATGCTGCACTCGGCAACCGGAGCTATGGCCTGATTGACAATTGGCTGCGCAACATCAAGGATGTTTATCGCCTCCACATGAAGGAGCTGGAGCAACTCAAGGGCCGCCCCCTCTCCGACCGCATGGTGGAACTGAACGTGATCGAGCAGGTTTACAATCTCTGCAAGACGAACATTATCCAAGAGGCGTGGTCACGTGGGCATCATCCGCATGTCCATGGCTGGGTCTATTCCCTCAAGGACGGTCGCATCAAGGACTTGGGCGTCACCGTCCGGGACAATGACGACATGCACAGCATCTATCAATACGAGGAATTCGGAATCGATTGACCCTATGAGCTTCGAAATCCGGCTTTTATTGAATGAGCATTTCAGCCTTCGGGATCCGCATCAGACGGAGCTTGGGCGGCGCATCCTCGGAGAAGGTGTGCGGCTGATCGATGAGCTGGGATTTGAGGGATTCACCTTCAAGAAACTGGCGACGGCGATCAATTCGACCGAGGCGTCGGTTTACCGCTACTTCGAAAACAAGCACAAGCTGCTGCTTTACCTCGTGGCTTGGTATTGGGCGTGGCTGACTTACAACATTGATTATCAAATCCACAACCTGAGCGACCCCAGGCGGCGACTCAGATTGGCGCTGGAATCTCTCGCCAATGCCAACACTGACGATCCCCGCACCGCCCACATCAACGAGCAGGTGCTACACCGCATCGTGGTCGCGGAGTCTTCCAAGGCATTCCTCACCAAGTCTGTGGACGGGGAGCGCGAGCAAGGGCTGTTCCAAGGCTACGTGAACCTCGTGGACAAACTAGCGGGCATTTTCGCAGAAGTGAATCCCAAGTATGCCCACCCCAAGGCACTTGCCGTGAGCGTGATCGAGGCGTCAAGGAAGCAGCTGTTCTTCGCGGAGCACATCCCCACAGTGACCGAACTCAGCACCAAAGGATCCGCCGGGCTTGCCGACTTCATGGAGCAACTCGTGATCCAGGCCCTGAAACGCTAAAACTGGTCGAAATAAGAAATTGGAAGCCGTCAGGCCCATTCGTAGGGCATCGACGACTTCCAATCACTCATTTCTAGATGAACTCAGAGGGTCCTGATGAAGGGCGTATTTTCATACTGCCCTGCAGGGAATTCCACGTGAAGTGTCTGACCGTTCAGCTTGCCGTGGATGTGGCTCACGGGGTAGCAGAGGCAGCACTCGGTGACCTCGATGGGGTCTTGGTACTCTTTTTCGTCAAAGGAGATCACGTCGTTCACGCCATGGGCTGTGCTCACGAGGTGATAGACCGTGGAGTCCGTGACGAGGAAGCCCACCGTGCAGGAGTCGCTGAAGCTGTAGGAATACAGCGTGTCAGCGGTGCGGCTGTGGAGGGCATAGACCCGTGCGGAACTGTGGAACGAGGGGATGCATCCGCCCGAGGAGTCCTGGTATTGGAACACCACCCGCGAACTGGGGCAGGGCTGGCAGATTTCATCCTCGCAGGGATCTTTCTTGCAGGAGCTGACAAACACGAGCAAGAGGGACATCGCCACGAGAATTGCCTTGACGGCAGGAAGTCTATTGTGCATCTCTTATCCTTTTGGTCAAATTTGGCAAAAAACAGGATGATACCAAAAACTTAGAGGTGTTCCTTGAGTTTGATCAGCGGCAAGGACAGCAACTCGAAGTTCGGGTAGTTGTCCTTGAGCATCTGGAACTTCTCGATGTACATGTCCACGGAGGTCTTGTTCTTGGCGACGAAGTCGCGGACCTTGCGGAAATACTCCTGAACGGAGGGGTGGGCCTTCTCCACGATCAGGGTGATGATCTTGTTCACCTCAAACTCGCGCTCGATGGCGAAGTAGGTGATGAGGAGGGACTTCATCTTCTTGCGCTCATCCTCCTCGAAACCGGAATCCACAAAGGCTTGGACGGTGCCGAAGAGCTGCTCGCGGTTGGTCTGAGCCTGGATGAACTGCCCGAGCTCAACCCACAAGACATAGGGGATATAGATACCGCCGCAGACCTTCATGGCCTCGGCTGCGAATTTCCGGAATTCTCCGATGCCCTTTTCCAGGGCGGCTTGATGCAGCGGGGCGAGTTCCTCGATCACCGCATCGCGGTCTTCTTCGAGCTCGTCGTAGTATCTTGCCTCGAGCGCCTCAAGCGTTTTTGCCAGACTCATAACACGTTACAGATTTCGTCCAGGTAAAAAATTGAAGGGGTAAAATTAAGCAGGAATTCGCAATTAAGGAAAAGGAAAAAGCTACTTGCCAGCCTTCTCCGGGGCAAATTCACGGTACAACATCGCGTAGGCGGCATACACCCGCAGGAAGCTGAAGAGGTCATTGTCCTCCCGGTTCGTGACCAAGAACAGACCGCTATGAGACTCGGGATGAATGTACAAGATGCACATGAAGCCGTCCCAGCCGCCGGCGTGACCGCTGAAGTTGTAGGGCTGCAGGTTGTGAAAGCCGAGGCCGACCCAAGTGGATTTGTCAGGGCCCTTGTGCAGGGGGGCCATCATGGAGAGCAGCGCGGAGCGGGAGATCACTTCATCGTAGGCGGGATTTTTCCAGTCGCCGAGCAAAAACTTCATGAACTTCCGGATGTCCCGCATGGAGGTCTTGATCCCACCGTCGCCTGTCGGGCTTGGGCTTTCCACCTCATTTTCATGGACATTCAAGTAGCTGCCATCCGTGAGTCGGTAATAGCCCCAGGCCAACCGTCCCAGAAGCGAGTCATGGGTCTGGTAATAGTGGCTGTCGTTCATTTCCAGCGGCACAAAGATCTTGTTGGCGACGACCTGCCCCAAGTTCAATCCCACGACCTCCTCCACGATGTAGCCGAGCAAGACATAGTTCAGATTGGAAAAATGGTACTTCCGGTGAGGCGGATGGGTGATGCGGGCATACAACTGAAAACGCTCCTTGAAATCCTCCAGGCTCATGAACGCCCGGTAGTTGTAGGTGTTCTCGTAGTATTCATCCTCGCTCTGCATCGCCCCCTTTCCAAACTTCTCCGGATACAGGTCCTCCATGCTCTGCTCGATCCCCGACCTGTGCGTGAGCAAGTCCAGCAATGTGATGCTCGGTGCGGCATGGTTACGGCCCTGTACCTCCAGGAATTCCGGAAAGTGGTAATAGACAGGATCATCCAGCTTCAGCAAGCCCTCGTCCGCTAGCTTCACGACGGCAATCGCGGTAAAGAGTTTGGAAACCGAACCCAAGTTGAAAATGGTGCTGTCGCTCCAGTCGTACTTGTTCTCGTTGTTGGTATAACCGTAGCTGAAGCTGTAGTCGGGCTTGCCGGATTGGATGACCTCGCAGCCAAATCCCAGGAAGGGCTTCAAGTTGGCATCGATGAAAAAAGTCGCGACACTGTCGGAAATGGTTCCTTGCCCATGTACCTGCCGTGGCGCCAAACCAATCGCCACCAATAAACCAAGGCACCAAGCTGCGCGTGCGAAACTTGGTGCCTTGGTGCCTAGGTGGCGAAACAAAGCCAACATTAATTGCCGACTTCTGAGATGAATTTGGCGCGGACGAGCTGGATTTCCTCGCGGGTGTAGTCCCCGCCAAAGTGGTCCTCGGCGACGCTCAGGGCATCGGTCTCAGCGTGGAGGAAGTAATCGTAGATTTCATCGACCACCTCGTCGTCCATCTCACTCTTGATATAGTAATCGAGGTTGAGCTTGGTGCCGCTGTAGATGATGTGCTCCAGGTCCTCCATCAACTCGCCGAAGGAGATTCCTTTCAAGCGGGCAATCTCGTCGAGCGGTGTCTTGCGGTCCACGTGCTGTATGAAAAACAGCTTGTTCATGGACTTGTTCCCGGCCTTCTTGACGATCAGGGAGTCGGGACGCTCGATCTCGTTTTCCTCGACGTACTTTTTGATCATTTCCATGAAGGGCTTGGCAAATTTCTCTGCCTTGCCGCGCCCCACCCCGACGATGTTCTGGAACTCGTCCATGGTGATGGGGTACTTGATGCTCATGTCCTCTAGGCTCGGGTCCTGGAAGATGACATAGGGCGGAATCTCTTTCTTGGTGGCGATCTCCTTGCGCAGCTTCTTGAGCTTGTCGAAGAGCACCTGGTCAAAGACCTCAGTAACCTCCGCCTCGGCTTGCTCGCGCTGCTTCTCGAGTTCCGCGAAGTCCTGGAACTTCAGGAGCATCACGTTTTCGGGCTTGGCGAGGTATTCGTGGCCCTTTTTGGAGATCTTGATGACACCGTAATCGTCGATGTCCTTCTCCATGTAGTCCTGCACGAGCAACTGTGCGAAGACGGACTTCCATTCCTTGTCGCCGAGTTCGGCACCACGGCTGAAGATGGGCAGGTTGTGGTGCTCGTTGAGGACCACTTGCTGGCTGGAAGTGCCGCGCAAGACCTTGACCATGTGGTCGATGCCAAATTTCTCCTTGACCTGCTTGGCGACCGCGAGGGCTTGCTTGACCTGCTTGGTCGCGTCGTAGCTCTCCTTGGGGAAGCGGCAGTTGTCACACATGCCATTGCACTTGCTATGGTCGAAAAACTCGCCGAAGTAGTGCAGCATGTATTTCCGGCGGCACATGCCGGACTCACAGAAGCTGGCCATCTCGTACAGCAGGAGGCGCCCGCTCTCGCGTTCGCTCACCGGCTTGTCCTTCATGAACTTCTCCAGCTTGATGATGTCGTTGAAATCGTAGTAGAGCACGCAGTGTCCTTCCAAGCCATCGCGACCAGCACGACCTGTCTCTTGGTAATAGCTCTCGATGCTCTTGGGCACGTCGTAGTGGATCACGTAGCGCACATCCGGCTTGTCGATGCCCATCCCGAATGCGATGGTAGCGACCACAACCTGCACGTCCTCTTGCAGGAACATGTCTTGGTGCTTCGTACGAATCTTGCTGTCGAGGCCCGCGTGGTAGGGAACGGACTTGATGCCGTTCACTTTCAGGAGTTCGCTCAGCTCCTCAACCTTGCGGCGGCTCAGGCAATAGACGATGCCGGATTTGCCGAGGTTTTTCTTGATGTACTTGATGATGTCCGTAACCGGGTCATGCTTGGGGCGCACCTCGTAGTAGAGGTTTTTCCGGTTGAAGGACGTGATGAAGACCTTCGCGTCTTGAATCTTGAGGTTTTGCTGGATGTCAAGCTGAACCTTGGGCGTGGCCGTCGCTGTGAGGGCGATGATGGGCACGTTGTGGATATGGTTCAGAATTTCACGGATGCGACGGTATTCCGGACGGAAGTCATGACCCCACTCTGAAATACAGTGCGCCTCGTCCACAGCCACGAAAGAAACCCGCGCTTGACGCAGGAAGTCGATGAATTCCTCCTTGACGAGGGATTCCGGGGCGACATAGAGCAACTTGAGGGTGCCGTCGATGGCCTTGCGCTTCACTTCCTCGTAGTCTCCGCGCGACATGCTGGAATTCAAGAACCCGGCCTCGATTCCCAATGCGCTCATTTGGTCCACCTGATTTTTCATCAAGGCGATGAGCGGAGAGATCACCAACGCAGTGCCATCCATCACAATCGAGGGCAACTGATAGCAGAGTGACTTTCCAGCCCCAGTGGGCATGATCACAAAACAATCGTTGCCAGCCAACAAGTAACGCACCACTTCTTCTTGCCTGCCTCTGAACTCATCGAATCCAAAGTATTGCTTGAGTGCGTCCTTGATATCCAGTTTTTGCAAAACTTCCATTACGTGTCCAAATCTTTCGTCGCAAGGGTCTTCGCCGACGTGTAATTCTAGTCTTTAAGATAACACTTAAAACGGAAAACCTTCCCGAAGGATTGACATTTTGGGAAGTTTTTTGCGCGAGTGTCGGGAAAAAACGTGAAGTCACCCGGAAATCGTCAATCAACCCCATGCCCAGCGCAGTCAGGAAGCGGTGTGGTTCCGCTGACAGAGAGGTTGTTCTGAGGTGCAATCTCTTTGCCGATGCAAAGAAACTCGTTTTTTTTGCCGAATCTTGGGATTTTCGACAAAAGGGGAACCCTGATACCTGAACTTCGCGCTCAGGCACTTGAAAAGTCATTCGAATATGCGCCAACACGACTACGTGATCATCATGGCGGGTGGAATCGGCAGCCGATTCTGGCCCATGAGCCGCACAAGCCTACCTAAGCAGTTCCACGATATCCTGGGCATGGGCAAGACCATGATCCAGATGACATACGAGCGGTTCCACCGCTTCATTCCCCAGGAAAACATCTTCATCGTCACCAACGAGCGGTACCTGGACCTGGTTCGGACCCAATTGCCGGGCATCCGCGACTCGGAGATTTTGCTCGAACCCGTGGGCCGCAACACTGCGCCTTGCATCGCCTACGCGGCATTCAAGATTCAGAAGCGCGATCCAGCGGCCTGCATCCTGGTGGTGGGCAGCGATTACCTCATCCGCAACACCGCCAATTTCCTCAAGGATGCCGCGGTGGCGCTGGACGAGTCCCGGAAGCAGCCCATCATCATGACATTGGGCATCCGCCCGACCCGCCCTGACACCGGCTACGGCTACCTGCAATACATCGAGGGAGACAAGCCCACTTCGTTCTACAAGGTCAAGATGTTCACCGAGAAGCCGGACCTGGAGATGGCGAAGACCTTTATCCGCAGCGGGGATTTCTTGTGGAACAGCGGCATGTTCGTATTCAATGTGCAGACCATTCTGGACAGCTTTGCCAAGCTCATGCCGGACCTGTTCGAGACCTTCAATGCGATACAACCCGCCCTGGACTCTGCCGAGGAATCCAGTGCAGTCCGTGGCGCCTATGAACGCAGCAAAAATGAGTCGATCGACCTCGGTGTCATGGAGAAAGCTCCCAACGTCTATGTGATTCCGTCCTCATTTGACTGGAGCGATGTAGGCACTTGGGCCTCCGTCTATGAGCAGATGGAGCAGGACTACATGGGCAACGCCGTGAAAGGCCAAGTCATGGCATTCGACTCCGCCAACAACCTCGTGCAGGTCTCAGACCCCAAGAAATTGGTGGTGCTTCACGGCATCAATGACATGATCGTCGTGGACACTGGGGACGTCCTGCTCATCTGCCGCATGGACCACGAGCAACAAATCCGCCACGTCGTCAGCGAAGTGAAAAAATCGCAAGGAAACACGCTCACCTAATGGATAATTAACAATGAATAATTAATAATTGACTGACTACCAGCGAATTATTAATTATTCATTATCAATTATTAATTGCTGAAGGTATTGCCTGATCGTCTCCTCAAGCCCGAGGTAGAGGGCGTCGCAGACGAGGGCGTGGCCGATGGAGACTTCCAGCAGGTGGGGAATGTGCTGGTGGAAATACCGCAGATTTTCTAGGCTCAGGTCGTGCCCGGCGTTCAGGCCGAGGCCGATTTCGTGGGCGTGCTGGGCAGCGCGGACAAAGGGCGCAATGGCGACGGCGCGGTCCAGGGCGTAGTTGGCGGCGTAGGGCTCAGTGTACAGCTCGATGCGGTCGGTCCCGCAGGCGCGAGCGGCGTCGATTTGCCGGATGTCGGTTTCCATGAAAATGCTGGTACGGACGTCTGCTGCGTGCAGCCTGGCCACGACATCGCGGAGTTGCGACTGGTGCTGTATGGCATCCCATCCGGCATTGCTCGTGAGGACGCCAGGCGGATCGGGGACGAGGGTGCATTGGGCAGGGCGGACATCCTCGACGAGGCGGAGGAAGTCGTCGCTGGGGTAACCCTCGATGTTGAATTCGACGGTGATGGCCTCCGCGACCTCATAGACATCCGTGCGGCGGATGTGGCGCTCGTCCGGGCGGGGATGCACCGTGATCCCTTGAGCACCGAAGCGCACGCAGTCGATGGCAGCCTGCCGCACGTCCGGATTGTTACCGCCACGGGCATTGCGCAGGGTTGCGAACTTGTTGATGTTGACACTGAGCTTGGTCATGCGGCAATTTTACGGAAATGCCGCAGGACTGCGTAGCCCGAGCGAAAAACCTCAATACCTGCAACCGAATGCAACCCTAACTTCCGATCAATCCACTCGGATCAACTGTAGGCTCTCGGCGTCCAATTGGATGTTTTTCGATTGCAGTTTGCCCATGGATGCTCGGAGGCGGCGCTGCGTCGATGCTGAGATAGATGTTGGAATCAAGTCGTTCAGGCTGATGCCCAGCAGCTTGTGAACGAGGACGGAATCCTGGAAGGAAAGCGAGCGCACACCGTTCATGAGTTCGGACATGTAGGACTTGCTGTGCCCGAGGAGCGAGCCCAGGTCCTGCTGCTTCAATCCGAGCTCCTTGAGGCGGTCCTTGATCACCTGCCGCCGCTGTGCTAGGAACTGCCGCTCCATCTCCGCCTGTGCCTCAGCACGGTCACTCTCGGCGATTTGAGCTTCCGCAATCTCATCCTCATCCCGCCAATGTGTCTCCTGATAAGCATGAATGATCGTTCTCAATTGATCCCTTACAGGTTTCAAAGAGGCATCCTCCTTCACCGCAAGGCGCAGATTCCGCTCGGCAACTTGAGCATGCTCATACTCCAACTCGGAGTTCAGCACACCCTTCTGAATGATGGCATAGACGTCTTGGAGTTTCATGCGACTAATTGATAAAGCCCTTGTTCCTCAACCACTTCTCGATGGTGTGACGGTTGTTTTTGAAGGTGGATTCGTAATCATCGTGGGAGCCTGCCCATACGATGGTTGCTTCTCCGTCCTCATCCATCTCAACCAGCACCATTGTTCGGTGGATGTTGATGTTGAAAAAGTAGAATCCCTCGCTGTGAACCCGATCAGCGTCCCCGCGAACAGCCTTGAGTTCTTCGTGCGACCTGAAGTCATTGTTCTCAAGGTCAGCTATCAATTGGTCGATCGCGCCGTACAGCTTCAGGCCCAACTGCTTTCGCTTGAGTTTCTTCGTATCTGTAACCTAGGACTCTCGTGCATAATCCTCAAATTTACAAAAGTTCCACAAAAAACAGAACACCCTATCGGAAAAAATATCACAAAAACCCCTTCAGCCGCTCCCAGACCATGCCTACGGGCAGCCCTACCACATTGTAGTAGTCGCCTTCGATGCGCTCGATGCCGACCATGCCGATCCATTCTTGGATGCCGTAGGCGCCAGCTTTGTCGTAGGGGCGAAAATGGTCCACGTAGTGCTCGATCTCCCAATTTTCCAATCGCTTGAAGGTCACGAATGTGGATGCGTGGAAGACCTCCAACCTGTCTTGGTGACGGATGCAAACGCCAGAAATCACCTCATTGACATTTCCGGAAAGAAGGCCCAACATGCGGATGGCATCGGCGCGGTCGGTGGGCTTTTCGAGCAAATGGCCGCCCAACGAGACGATGGTATCGGAGGTGATGATGATATGGTCCTGCGCGAGGTCGGTGTAGGCCGCGCTCTTGTGCTGCGCGAGGTATTCGGCGGCGGCGGCGGGGGTCAGTCCGGGCGGAATCTGCTCCTCCACTTGCCGAACCACCACTTGAAACTCCAGTCCCAGGTCACGGAGCAGTTGCTGACGCCTCGGGGAGCCGGAAGCTAAGATCAAAGGGGCTGTTGTTTTCATCGTCGTCGATCGAGCCAAAAAGCAGCCCGCAGACCACTTTGGGATAAAAATAGGTCGATTTCTGAGGCATCAGCGCACCGGATTCGCAGACCGCCATCATTTGCCCCATCGAGCAACCGGGCATGATGAACGCCAAGCGTTGCCGGTAGGTCACGACCTGCTTCACCGCCAAACCCACGTCCTTGAGGTATTGGACATTGTTACTCATGCGCTGCTCGGCATAAGGCACCCCAAACACCTTCTCAAACACGAAATAATGCAAGACCGTGTAATCCAAGGCTTTGACTGCATCCGGCAAGTCGAGGGGGATGTCCCGCAGCGGATCGATCTCATCCCGAAGCCGAATCAAGAATTGCAGGCTACCGATGACGAAGCCGTAGGTGCGCGGCGACTCCAGTACGCGGGTATAGATCGGCACCCGGTCAAAAGTCACCTCGTTCACCTCAAAATAATCCCGCATCCGGTTCAGGATCGGATTGGGATTGTGGGTTTTCTCGGGCAATTCCCAGACTCTGTGGATGGGCAGGATGCGCAAGTCGTCCCCAGCGGTATTGCTCAGGAACATCATGTGGTAGCCCCAAGCAGAGTCATGCGGCAACTCCTTGCCCTCGGCGATCGCCTGTTGGTAGAGCGCCATGGACGACGCCAACCTGTGATGCCCATCCGCAAGGTAAACCGGCCCCTCGGCGATGACTTCTTGGAACAATGCGATGTCCCTGCGGTCCTGCACCAAGGCGAATTTGTTCACGACACCCTGGTAATCCAGGTATTCGTGCATGGGATGGGCCATGTAGGCATCCATCAGGGCCTCCAACCGGAAATGCGGGTCGTGGTAGAGGCCGTGGGTGGGCGCGACATTCAGAAGGGTCTGCCGCAGGAGCCGGGTGCGGTCGAGCACACTGGTCTCGATGGTGCCTTCGTGGAGGATGATGTTTCGCTCATCAGTGGCTTCCGTGTCCAGTTGGATCATGGACACGAAGCCCTTCCGGACATACTTCTTGGACTCACCAAAGAGGGAAAACTCCTGATAGTAAATGTAAATCGCTGGAAGCGGGTCTTGGTGCAGGACGCCATTGGCCTTCCAGTCTTGCAGCTTTTCCATCACGGCCGCGTCGCTCTCCGGGACACTCAGGTGGATGGAATTGCTGGGGTTGCTGTAGAGCAGCTCCAGTTGCTCGGGGCTGACCACATCAAAGAGCGGGGAGAACATCGGCTCGATGTTTCCCAGTTTCTCCTCGTTGTAGCGCCAGGCCCGAAATGGACGGATATGTGCCATCAGGGCGCAAAGATGGCTTTTGTAGTTGATAGTTGAAAGTTGATATTGGAGGCTTGTAGCGTCCTGAAATGGGTTGACAGGCCCTATTGCGTCAGGAGGCGCTTGGTGAATCTAGGGTTGACGTCGTATTCCTCCTTGCCGCTGCGGAAGACAATGCCGGAATCGCGTTTGCCTTTTTTGATCTGGGCACCCTTCTCGACATAGACGTGGGCACCTCGCTCTACGACGATGGAGCTGTTGTTGGCCATCTCCACGCGGGCGCCCTTGCGGATGAGCAAGGTGGAGCCGGGACGGATCCACAGGTTGCCGAATTTCTCTAGCTTGAGCAGTGCGCCGCTGTCAACCTCCATGATGGTGGGTTCCACAAACACAGCCTTGCCGTCGATGTGTTGCACGGCTTCGGCGAGCTGCGGGGTAAATCCTTGGTCGAGGGTGATGCTGCCACCGCGCTGCACGACCACCTGCTCCTTCAGGACGATGTCTCCACACCAGCGGACATTGGTGGGGATGTCGAAGTCGTCCCAGCGGATGCGGATCTTGATGCTGCCGTCGGGTCGCATTTCCAGCACCTCAATGCTGAGTCCGTTCAGATAAACGCGACGGTTGTCATCGGGCTGGGGTTTGGTGCCGGTATGCGAATACAGCGGTGTGGCGGCAGGGTTGTAGGCAATCCCGATTTTGTTGTGCAGGTCTGGGACGAAGGGCGTTTCCTTGGTGCCAAACTGCGGGTATTGCATGTAGGAGAAGAAGTCGGCGGGGATTTCCTTGCCCTCCACGAAGAGCTTTTTGGGGAAGACGTATTCCGTCTTGGGTGTGACGTCCTTGGTGATGCGGAGCTTGTCGTCGCCGTCGAGGTCGATCATGTGGCGCACGAAATAGGTGGCCCCAGTGAGGGGGTTGGCGCGGCTTTCCTTCAGGAGGTAGGCCTCGTTGGTGGGGTCGTAGTCAAAATCGTAGCTGCCCTGGGCCACGAGCGGCCACAGGTAGTTGCAGGGCCCGCCAAAGGTTTTCATGCCAACGCGGTCGTCCTTTCCGACTTGGATATAGGCATAGAGGCCCTTGGGGAGGATCTTGTCATGATCGACATAGCCATCTAACCGCTGATGGTTTTCGAGCCAGAGGTATTGGTTCCGGACGGTCTTGGGCAGGTGGGGCAGCTTGATTTTGATGGCGTCCCCGGTAGAGGCGAAGTCGCGCAGGATGTATTCGCCAGCGAAGCATTGGGGTTGGCCGTAGGTCATTTCGCCGTTTTGCTCCTGCCCATCGTCGGCGCAGCGGCAGCTGAGGAGGTGTTGGTTATCGGGATTGCCCCAGTTCATGCGTTCGCGGTCCCAGGCATTCCATGTGGGTGAGCAGGCGTCGCTCGCGCTCATGTTGCTCCATCCGCCCACGGTCGAGAGGAAGGTCCGGGTGCCCACGCCGCCATTGGCAGTATGGAAATTGTTGCCACCGTAGAGCATGTGGCTGAATTCGTGGCGCATGATGACGAGGGGTAGCAGGGCCTCCGTCTTGAACATGGAATACATGTCCGTGTGCATTCCCCACAGGTCCCCCATGTCGCCCGGCTGGACATAGCCGCTCATTTCACCCAGCCCCACGACATGGATGTTGCGCCACACGACCATGATCAGGTCGATCTTGTTGTTGGGATTTTCCTTGCTGCCCGTCCCATTTCCGCCAAATGTCCATCTGTCAAAGTCCTGCACTTTGCTGCCAAAGAGGAATTTGGGGTCCTTCATGGCATTCAGCTTCCGCACCACAGCCTGTCGGTAGTAGTTGTTGGCGAAGGACTCGGTCTCCACGACCTTGCCGCGATTGTCCAGAATTTCCGTGATGGGAATCGTGATCATGCTGTCCAATGGATCGCCCGTGACCACGAATTTCCCGAAACTCGCCTGCCGGAAGTACTTGGTCATCCAGGCATCGGACTGCGGATCCATGGAGACGAGTTGGTCCTTCCACACGGGCAGCTTGCCTTTTTTCCATTCCCAGGTCCCGCCGGGTTTCTTGACGGGATCGACATGCTTGCGGCTGCTGTCAAAGTCGATCTCCGCATACACCACCATGATGTGCAACCTACCGTAGGGGGCCATGTACCAGCCATTTTCGGCACGTGATTCGCCGTCGTGCTGCGCAATTACAGCGGGGGCAACCCCGATAAGGAGGAGGCCAAGCAGCAGGAACCGGAACATGAGCGTTCGCATCACTAGCAATCTCCGCAATTTTTCTGCCAAATATCAGGAAAACGGAAAACGCTAACTTTACCCAACAATGGCGCGAAACAAATACCTGACTTGGTCATTCTTCTGGACGGTGCTCATCCAATACGTGGGCTTCAAGGTCAGTTGGCTGCTTGCCGCATGGGGCGCCGTGGAAGGCCCGCCTTTGAGTTATTGGGGAGCCTTGCCATTTTTCGTGTTCCTGATCGGGCATGTCATCTATACCAAGCGGGTTTGGGACATGTGGTTCGCCCTCGTGGTTGCTGGCATCGGCACCATCGTGGACACCATCTACAATGCCACCAACCTCATCGATTACAACGGCACCTATCCGGTGCTGGATTTCCTGGCCCCGATCTGGATCACGAGCATCTGGGCGGGCTTGGCGGTGACATTGGACCATTCGCTGGATGTATTGATCGGCAAGCCCGTGTGGACTTTCATCGTGGGGGCCGTCTTCGGGCCGCTGGCCTACTGGACTGGGGAGGAAATGGGCGCCATCCGATTTGCCTACGACGACTGGACTACCATGGCGATCCTCGCCGCTCCCTGGGGCATCGTGCTCATCCTGTGCTACTGGGTGATGGAGAAGATGAGACCACCTAAGCAATTGATAATGAATAGTTAATAATGAATAATTATCCAGACATACTGGATCATTATTCATTGTTAATTATCAATTATTCATTCCCTCAGTGTTCGTGTTCTACGGGGGGGACTAGGCCGTCTTCGACCTTTTTTACGAATTGCCAATCGATGATGAAGAGTTTGTCGTCGAGGACGGGGTTGACCTTGAAGTCGAGGATTTGCATGTCGAGAGGGGCGCCTTCGACGGGCTCGATGGAGTAGTATTCCATGAGTCCCGACTTGCGGTTCAGGCCGATTCGGACGATGGGAAGCGTGGAGTTGGGGTCCTTGGGCATCAGCTCCATCTTTTGGACGGTTGCCGAACTGTCCAACCAAGCAAAATTGTAGGCGTGGGTGTAGAGGGTGTACATCCCAGCGACGCTGAGGTCCGGGCCCACTGGCGGTTCGGGATACGTGATCGTGGCAAATGCTTTGTTCCAATTCACCTCGACCTTGCCATCGCAGATGGTCTGATCCTCCGGGAAATCCATGTGGAACTTGGCACCCCGGTAAAAGACCTTGCCCATGTCCCGGTGCCCGCCCATGTCATACCCCACGGTCGCCGAATAGCTTTCCAATGACTGGAATTTTGCATGGGCTGCGCGGAGCGCCTCCTCGGCGGACTGCGCATGAACCCTGCCAAGGCAGAGGGCGATCAGGGCGAAACAGATCAGTTTTGCGGCTCTCACGGGGAAAAGATAGGGAATTAGTTGATAGGGGACAGGGGATATTTGATTTTGGGGTGATTGCTCCTGGTGCCAATTGGGCTTCATTGGAGGATCAATTTTCCGGTGCGGATTTGGTTGCGCTCGGTGAGGCGAATGACGTAGATGCCTGGTGGCAAACCTTCTGTGCTGTATTCTGCTGATCCGGTGTCCGTTGGGTGGAGGACGTGGGTCCGGCCCATTTGGTCGATGGCTTCCACACGGCTGGGGGCTTTCGAGAACGGCTCTATCCTGAATCGGCCTGCTGCGGGATTCGGCGACAGGGTCAATTTCGGCTGCAGCGGGGGATCATTTGCAACCGGGGTTTGCACCCAAATGTGGATCAGGTGGTGCCTGAGTGCCCTTTCGTTGCCTGGCTGCGAATGATAGCCGATGTTGTCATGAGCGACGAGATCGATCTGGTAGGGTTGTGTCCGGCCGGGCACGGCGGGTGGTATCCAGCTGATGGTGCCGCTGATGGTATCGAGGGTGGTGGCAGCGATTTCGGGGTCGGGATTGGTGCTGAGTGAGGCAGCTGGATTGGCATGGAAGGCGGAATTCAGGCCCCGGGCAGCATTGTTGGACTGGAAATAGACGCTGTCCGATTGGGTATCGGGATCCCAGACGCGGTAGGGGATTTGCAGCGGGACATTGGCGGCCACTGTGGTGTCGGTGATGGCCTCGATCATGGGCGGCTGGTTGGTGCAGGATTGGAGCAGAATGAGTTGCTCGACGGGGGTGGTGCTGAGCAAGAATCCGTCGCGGTATTCTCTGATGGCATAGCACAGGACATAGGTTCCGGGAGTCTGAGAATTGGTCCACGTGATGTGACCCGATTCTGGGTCGAGGTGGAGTTGTCCGTTGGTGCCCACAGAATCCGCACGGACATAGCCCGTCCCACCAAGCGGGGCCGCCCAATCGAAAGCCAAGGAATCGCCGTCCTCATCCCATGCGCCAGGATTCAAGGTGATCATTTGCCCGACACAGCCCATTTCGAGGGTATGGTTCAGCAGAACAGGAGAAGCGTTGGGTGTGAATGGGGAGAACTGGAAATGTGTCTCTGCGATGAACCATTGGTTGTCGGGATTGGTGAGGTTGAGGATGCCGGGATTCCTGCCCACAAGCTTGAAGCGCAGGATGTAGTTTTCCTGAGGGACGAAAGCATGCGTGGTGAGGTATTCGCTCCGCTTGTACGTGCCGATCATATAGGTCCCCATCCCGATTCCTACCTGGCAAGTGATCGAAGGGAACTGTGGATCCTGCGCGAGCGGGCCGTTTACCCGGGGGATTCCGAGGATATCACCGAGCTTTTGCGTCCCGGCACCATTCCAAATCTCCAAATCCACCGAGCAGGCATCCGTGAATGAACCGGAGGGATCGGAATAGGTGACAACCCGGATCTCCACAGTGGTTCCGTTGAGGCTGCGGGTCTCGATGTGTGCGCCCATCAAGTGACTGGCAAAAACATCTGGGACGGCCATCGAAACCATCAAAAGCAAGAACAAGGTTCGCAGGAGAGATTTCTTCGAATGCATATCCTGAATCTACAGCATTTTGGCGGCAATTGAAATGAACACTGCTCATGGGCACGCACCGCCCCTGAAAGCCACGCCTTCCTGCCTTGCTCCCACACCAAAAAGGTGCCAAGATCCGTGCATCCCATTCCGTTTTGCATATCATCCCGCATGGCTGGAGGGTAGCTTTGGGACGAATTTTGGTTCATCTAGTTATCATCATGAGAGTCATTCTTATTCCCCTCCTTGCCCTCTGCTGCGCGGGCATGTCATTCGCGCAGAACCTTGTCCCGAATCCTGGATTCGAGAACCACTCCTCCCTCCCCGACAGCTGGGGCCAATGGGACCGCGTCATTGACTGGAACAATGCTGGCGGCACTCCCTCCAACGGCTCTTTCGCGGACCCGGACTACTTCCATGTGAATGGCTCGGGCCCAGTGCAACTCCCGAACACCTCCCCTGCCACGCTGAATGCCCATGGCGGCGACGCCGTGATGGGTTTCCTCGCCTACCACGACTCGATTCCCGACGGCACCACCCACAATGTCCGCGAGTACATTTCCACCCAACTCACAAGCCCAATGGTGGTCGGTCAGACCTATCGCCTCCGGTTTTGGATCACCAACGGCTTGAGTGACATCGGGCATTACTACAAATGCGATGGCGTTGCGGCATTGCTCAGTGTGAATGCACCGCACCAAAATTTCGCAAAAAATATCCATGCGACCCCGCAGATGGTGATCCCCGGCGAGCTGTGGTCCATCGGTTGGACGGAGCAGATATTCAACTTCACGGCGGACAGCGCTTACCAGTTCCTCACCTTCGGGAATTTCGTCGATGACTATCAGATCACCTACAGCGTGGCCCTGCCGGGTCCATTGCCGTTTGCGGGGGCGTATTACTTCATCGACGATGTGGTGTTTTCTGACCTGGAGTTCCAATCCGCTGAGGATTCCCGGATGGGACAGCCGTCCATTTCGCCCAATCCGACCTCCGGAGAGCTCCGGGTCCAATTGCCGGAGGCGAATGGCAAGACATTGCCCTGGCAACTCAGCGACCTCAGCGGTCGGGTTCAGATGGAGGGCAAAATCCAAGGCGCTGCCACACTGGACCTGAGCAACCTCCCTGCGGGCATCTACCTCCTCTCCATCCCCGGAATGGGCACCACACGGGTGGCACGGCAGTGACCTTTCCCTATTGATCAGCAGTCAGCTTGGATGCGCTTGGCCTCGGCATTGTCCGGGTCCAAGCGCAACACATGTCGGCAATAGCCGTCCGCGAGGTTTTTCTCGTTCAAATGGTAGCAGTAGAGTTCGGCCATGCGCAGGAGCTTGTAGGGTTGGTCAGGCTTGAGTTTGAGGCCGGCGCGGTAGTACTTCTCAGCTTTCTGAAACTGCTTTCTCGCCACCATCACCTCGCCCAATGCAGTGAGTGAGGCATGGTGTTCCTCATTTTGATCAAATTTCCGGCAGAGCCTGAACAGCCGCTCGGCCTCGTCGATGTTGCCCAGCCCTTTCCAATTGATCCAACCCAGGGTGTCCAAGTAGCTCACTTGCTCGGGTGCCAACCTGACGGCCGTTTGCGAGTGGTGGAGTGCTGCCTCGATGTCCCCATCCACCTTGAAGAGAAATGCCTTGCTTGTGGCTACAGCAGCAGTTGGAGAGCGGTGCGCCCGTGCAGAGGTGGATGGCGCTCGCCTCCGACCGTCCACAGCTCCTTCGGAGGGCTGCGGACGGTCAGCGAAAGTGTGCATTACTGCTTAACTAAGCGGGTTTGTGTGGCAATCAAAAAAGCGCCTGCGTTAATTCAGGTAGATACCCTGGGGCAAGTCTGTTAGCCCGGTGCGGAAGTGGTGCTGTCCCGAAGGAAGCAATTTCTCAGCGCGATAAAGGATCGAACAAGACGCTGATGAATATCATATATAGACACCGTAATGACAGCCTGCGTTGAGAAGAGACAGTGATCCCGCTTCATCGCGGCGGGCGGGTTACGGAACGATTGAAATCCGTAGCTGATCAGGCGCGTCAGTCTCAGGTACCGTAGCTGGCTTCGAGCCTTGTCTCAGTGGCATCTTGGAGTGGAACTCACAACCAGAACGGAATCAATTCCTGTAGCACAAAGCCCATCAATCGTAGCCAATCCCCCTCCCGCAATCCTGTCCTTGGGCGCACCGCTGTGGACACGGAATCTCCAGAATCTCCAGGCTGCTCACACTGCCATCGAACTCAGCGCTGTCGATTTCGACTACGTTGCCGGCCTGTAGGATGATGACGTTTCTGCCAGAGGCCTGGGGTAGCGCGCTCTGGACGGTGATTTGGTCACGGACGATGTAGCTGATCATTGCCCGCGGAGGGTGAGGTTGCGCAATAGGAGGCTGTCTAGGCAGCAAGGGATGGGCATGGGGGACCAGTTGGCGGTGCTGTCGGTCCAGGGTGGGGTGAGGTTGTAGAGGGCGGTGTCTGCTACGCGGATGGTGCCAGCGTGCTTGGTGGCGCCACAGTCGTTGCTCAGGGTGAGGGTGTAGGGGTAGTTGCCTGTGGCCATCTGGGCCGGGAGATTGGTGCGGGCGAGGCGGAACTCTGTGAAGCCATTGGCGTTGTGCCATGTGGTGTCGAGGAGGGACTGCTGCAGGGTGTTGCTGATGACGAGGTGGACGTCGCGGACGTTGTCGATGTCGCGGACGGCGAGGAGGTCGTCGGGCGGCAGCATGGTGGCGATGGTGGGGCATATCTGGCCATGGGTGCGGTTGCAACGGAACAGGTCGTCGCAGGGGCGGTAGAGGCGGACGTCGTCGAAGTAGAGGTAGTGTGTGGGATCCGAGTTGCCCAACTGCTGCCCCGTGATGGCGAACCAGTCATTGTCCATGTGGTCTGGGGTGTTCACGTCGAGGGTAAATGTCTTGTTGTAGGGATACCACTGGCCGCGCAGCGTTTGCGTTGAGTTTACAGTAACCTCATCTAGGATATGTCTCCGAGAGTCCAGTTGGTCGGACAGGGACAAGAAGAAATGCGGATCTACGTCGTCTCCGTAAGTCATCGAATAGATCAATGAAACCTCATAATTGCCGGAATTCAGGCCGCAAGGTGCGATATGGGTCTGGACCCCCTCTCTGTCGAATCCATCTGATTTCGCATCAAAGCCGATGTAGAAGTGTCCTTGCTGTGCTGGCAAGAGGAACATGGTGTCATAGGGTACTCCCATGTCCCAAGGCATCGCACTGTTGAATGGACTCGGGTTGAAATGCCCGTTTTGGTACAATGGGTTGGGTTCATAGAGGTAGGAGGGTGTCCAAAGCGAGTCGAAAAACCAGCGGATATCGCCATCGCCAGTGTATTCAAGCCAAGCAGGAGCCCGGTTCAGGGAAAATTCCTGGCCATATACTGGATAGTAGCCGGAGGGGAGGTAGCCCTCAAAGCCACCATTGGAGATGATATTGGACTGACTGAACGCCAGTATGCTTGACTGTGCTGCCAATAGGCAGATCAGCATTCTGATGAATCTAGACATGATTGATTAAAAGGTATAGCCTATTCTAAAGTTCAAATAGAAGAAGTAGCTTCCCGGGAAGGTGTTCCTTCCTAGTGCAGTGCCTTGTGGGGAAAAGTAATCTAAACCACGGCTAGGGTAAAATGCCACACGCAATGTAGCCGATGCGCGGAGCCGCCCGAGAAGTGCTAGTTGGTAGCCAATTACCGGACCGCCTGAAAACCAACGACCTCTTAGGTAATACTGTGTCGATTTCCTGTAGATCAATCCCCCCTGGTCGAAGGAAAGCCCGATCGCAAGAACGAAACCCGACAAAGTGGGCTGCCTCCTAAATGCTAGGTATTGCCGCAACTCGACACCCAAGTGGTGGTAATGTCTCCAATAGGGTGATCCTACCGCAGAGTTTCCGAGGTCGCCAATCCCCAATGTGCCGCCAATGGACCTACGCTTCCAGAGCGCACGCTCATAAGTCGCCGCGACCTCCGTGAAGGGATACCATGTCTGGCGCAGCAGCCCCACATGGATCGCATTCAAGCTGGAGTCGGGGACGCGTGGCTCGGCACGGTGATGGTGCTGTCGCAGCCGCTGGGTGAGGGCGGTCCAACTGGAGTCCCGGAACTGGGCTGTGGCTGGAGTTGATGACAAGATGAGGATACCGATCATTGGGAGGATCAGCCCCCAATGCCCCAAGGCCTTGGAAAGATCCATTGCACGGCAAATCCGGGCAAATTCACTATTTGATCCAGTGCCCACTCTCACTTTGCTGCCTTGATCATTGTCCTAAGTTCGACATTTTCGCGCTCCAAGCGAATGAGATGCAGCGTAAGCTCTTCGATTTTCTCCAGAAGTAGGGCTTGGGTTTCGCCGACGTCCACGCCGTTTTGCTCCACCTCGGCTGCGCTGGGCAGGCCGGGAAGGTGACCGTTGGTGGCGATGTAGGTCTCGACTTCACTGAGGGGGAGTAGCTTGTAATCCGGCGAAAATACGTGGTCCGCCCATCCTGAGTAAATCTTGATCTCAGTGCAGCGGATGCGGCCGTCCACGCTGAGGCGGTAGTCCTTGCCTGTGGCGTTGTCAGTGAAATTGGTGGTGCCGATGCCCAGACGGTCGTTGGCGACGACGAGGCCTCCGAAGTCGGTGCGTCCTCCGCCGCCGTTGATGAGGAGGCGATCGCTGCCGTTGCTGTTGGCGGTGCCTGTGCGGTGCTCGATGAATGCGGCTGTCCCATTGTGCCCGATTCTGATATAGTTTCCTTGGTTGCCTTGGTCCGTCAGGATCAGGCTGCCGTTGATTCCGGCGAAGTCGTTGGCGGGGGCCTCCATGCCGATGCCTAGGCGGGTGTGGATGTGGGTGCGGTTGCGGTCCATGGTGATGACCTTGCGCATGGTGGCGGGGCCGCTGCCGTCGTTGATGCTGAGGTGGGCCTCGGCGTCTAGGTTGGGGCTGAGGCCCGCGCTGAGGCTGGCGAGCTTGACGGTGACCGGGCCGCTGCCGACTGCGAGGCCGAGTTGTGGCTGGGCGGCGACGGTGGTGCCCTGGATGCGGAGCTCGGCATTGGTGCTGCTCTGGACATGTAAGGGGGCTTGCGGAGTGGTGGTGCCGATGCCGACATTGCCGGACTCGGTGACGCGGATGCGCTCGGTGCCGTTGCTGATGATGCGGACGGGGGCAGCGTTCAGGCTCCCGATGCGGCAATTGGGGGTGAGCCAGTTGCCATCGGCGGAGTAGAGCCGGGTGGCGCAGGAGAATGCGGTGTCGGTGCCCGGATTGTCAAGGCGATACAAACTACCGTCGGGCTTGACGGCAAGGACGGCGGGGCCGCTGCCGCTGAGGGCGCTGACCTTCATGTCACCGCTGGGCTGGATGCGGAGGCGCTCTGCGTTGGCGGTCTTGAGGATGAGCGGAGACTGGTCGGTGGTGCCGACGAACTGGGTGGAGGCGTTGGCATTGCCATTGGTGCGCCACATGCTGTTGCCCTGGGCGATGGCGGTGGTACTGGCCCATTGCAGGAGCATTGCTGCGACCCATAGCGGACGGGTGAAACGGGGTGTTTTCATATCTGTGATTGAATTTGATTCTCTGCCTAGGAGCCACTTCCAGTCATCTTGATGTACCGCATCGTGGTCTCCAGCATGAAAGTAACGAAGCTCTGTGACATCTCGTGTCAATGCGGCTATTTTTTCGTCCGTGCATCAGGACCACTCCCGCCTCCTTCGAAATTATTTCCTACATCTTCGCAACTCCACCCTGCATTTGATCGCGTTTGAACCTCAGCGGCTGCGGCCCGGAGAAACCTATAATGTGTTTCACCTCCCTTGCATCCTCGGGCTCGACACACCAATCTTTTTAGGTTACCCAAGTAAGATTCCGAACCGGCTCGGTAGCTTCCCGCCAATCAGATTGGCCTCTCATTTGGGAATTGCACCCTCAAATGGCTATCTTGGCTCTGTCTTCATCTTTATTCCAACCAATAGGTATAGCGTCTATGAAAAAGATACTCTTACTGTTTTCATTCCTCATGCTCGCCTTCACGGCGGTTCAAGCTCAAGGAAACGGGAACGGCAATGCATACGGACAAGGCAGCGGAAACAACAGTGGCAACGGCTGGGCATGGGGCAATGGTGGTGGGTTCAATGCACTAGTGACCTACCTCGAAAATGGAGGACAGGTTCCGCACGTGGTGGCCTTGGCGGCGATATACAAGGCCCGCGAATGGGGGCAGCAGAACTTCGGCTTGAATTATGGGCAGATGGTTGCCAAGTATGCGCAGGGGCAGCTTACAGTGACTTATGTGTCGGTGGCTCCGCCCATGCTGGTTTTTAGAGTGAGATATGGCGGGGGGAATATTGACGTCATTTTGGACAATGTTTAGCTCAATTTGGCATTTAGCCAGTTGATGAATGGCTCGTATAGCAACCTCTCTGCTACCCCATCGTCCAATTGATAGCGCTGCAGACTTATGATTATAGCCTCAAGGTCGGCTTGGTAGGCTTTTGATACCTTCAGTGATGGCCTGGAAGTCGCATACCTTCTAGCATTGATTTGAAGAAAGCTCAAAAAGCGTATCGCAGGGATAGAGAAGTCACCTTTTTCCATCATCAGTTCACGGTAATTTTTGGCATGGTGCTTTAGTTCAGCGACCTCATGTGAGTCAAACAAAATCATCAGGTGGCAAAGCAGGCCTGAAATGCGGTATCGCAAAGATGGCTTCTGATCCTTTTCTCGGTACAAGTTGTTGAATAACATCTTTGCCTTTTCTATGTCTTGCTGCCCAAGGTAAATGGCCATCATGGCAATCAGGATCAGAGAACGATTGCCGCTGACTGGCAACCCCAGAAAAAAGTCCTCGTTTCGCTGAAATAGCTCCACTACTGAATCCAAAGGCATTTTGCTTGCACCCTCTGATCTCCATTCCAGCGAGGCGATCAAAAACCGAACCAAGTAGATTGCCCTGTTTTGTGGCAATTCTGGGTCAAAGGCAGCAAATTGTGCCACTAACTTCTCCCCTTTGGCCCTGTAACCCAGTGCGGCATAGTTATCGTTTAGCCGCACCATGAGCTTGGCACGGCTCAGGGGACTGAGAAAGTGGGACTGCTGATCGGATTCCCAAACAGACTCAGCTATCCTGCAGGCCGACTTCCTGTCACCGTTCAAGGCATGGAAAACCTCATCCAACAGCAACTTCTCACTCCGCAGCAGCGCTGGATAGGCTGAGACATCAAGCTTTGCAAAATCCGAGAGAAGGTAATCCTTGATGCGCTCAAGTTCCAGCGCGCCAGTTTTGTTTCGGGTGGCGATGACCTTGTCCAAGAACTCGGTCCGGTAGTAGTTGATTTGCTGGACAAGCAAAAGGTTGGCTCGAGCCTGCTCCATTTCGGTAGCGCAGGTGCCAAGAGCGGCCGTACGCTTAATCCCTGAATAAGCACCTGCAACGATAGCAGACTCCAAGTCGATCAGCTTCACCAGCCGCTCTAGGTAGCACCTCTTGATGGCATGGGTCTTGGCTCCTTTGATGAAATCCAGGGCCAGTAACAGTTCGCGGCGGGGCAGTCCGTCCAAGTTTTCAGCTAGGGCTTCGATTTCAGCGGGCAGCCCCGACCTTAGGACTGCAATAGCACTCTCCAATTTTTTCGACGCCACAACCCGAAGTGAATTGAGGTCGTAGCCCTCAAAATGCACCTTCTCTTCTGCTGCGGGATAGGGTTGCTTCCCCCGTTGCCAGACAATCAGTTCGAGCCATTTCGGCAACTTGCCACCCGATCCCAACAGGCCTACCACATCTTCATATTCCCCGTCCGGCAACTGATTCACAGTGTCGTTCAGGCGCGTGGTTGGCGGCCTCTTACCTCTGGATAGCATACGGGACATCGACCTGACTGATTCCTGCTTCGTGAAGCAAACCTGAATCCAATATGGCACGATTATTTTTCCCCTGCAATGTTTGGCAGGTCTTTGCCTCGAGGTCTCACCAGCTGTTTAGGGCGATGAAGCGAAAACAGCAATGATCACCCTCATTCCGCGAGTTCGGAATTTCTATACTCCCTTATTTGGCATCAAGATGAAACGATGGAGGGGAAGGACGTTGTTTGAAAACAAAAAAGGCACCGGGAAGCAGGTTGGTGGAGATGAAGACAGTTAACATTTACCGCGACCCAAGTGCCCCAAGAAAAGATAACCCGGTACGCTGTTGAGGTCGTACCGGGCCTTTTCAAGAGATCTTTCAATGTGGTTCTGTTTTCGAGGACGCGACCACAGAGAAAGCGCGATCTTTGACGTAAATCTATGCTGATTTGGGAGAAATGACAAGGGTGGGGCGAGTTGCGAGCTGCGAGAGGCGAGTATCCGACCTGCCTTGGCTGTATTGTCCACAAGAATTATTTAGCTATTTTTCTATGAGCCGTGCCCGATGCCTTTTGTAGGGCACGAGCTCCTTCCGGGATGGTTTTGCCAGGGTGATTTGATCCGTGAAAGTCGGCGGCGTGGCAGCGAGCAACTTTCCTCGCCCTTGGGTTGATTGGGGCGATGGTGTTTCTGTTGATTGATCGAATATTGGGTTGCCCGCCGCCGCACTTTCCATCGTCACACCCCGCTGCGACCACGACTCCTTCCAATGCGACTGTTTTTCACTACCTGATTGTGTTTTGCAGGGGCGGAGTGCATAAGGGCATGTGATCCCGACCACTTGGAGCCATGGCCCCGTCTGCTGCTCCGTCACCTTGCGGCTTTTTGAGTGACCTGGTATCCGATCCAGTGCTTTTTCCCACTGCCCCGGCTGTCGCGGGGCCATTTAGCTATTCGCTTTATTGTTGAACGAGTGCCGACTTGGGGCCGGACACATTGCTGGCTTCGAGACACCTCAGCCACCAATGTGTCGGCCCCGGTCGGCAACCTCCCCCTTATCAGCAACACCACATAGCCCCCGCCGGAGTAGGCTGCATGTGCTGGATGACCACCCTCTGGGACTGGAACAGCGCATCCATGCGTGTGCAGCATACACTATTACCATGCGTTCTTTCTTCCCCATCCGTGCGCTACCACGGATATCCGGCTACGGGGACCTGCTGGCTCGGGAACCGCCCGCTCCTATCGGGCGGGCCCCGGCCCGGCTGCTCGATTCGCAATCTGCTTTGATCACAATACTCGAAGGCTATGAAAGAAGACGCACCCAAGATGAATGGCCCTGCCATCAAACCGCCAAAGGAAGCCCAGGTCGCCGACCTAGCATCATTCGGCATGGCCACCTCTCACGGTCGCCCTGTCACCGACCAATCCACGCTGCCAGTGAAGCATTCGGTCTCCACCTCCAAATCCAAGACACCATGAGCGAGGAACATACCAGAACCAAAGTCGAGTCCAAGTCCACCTCCGGCGTCCACAATGACTTCTCGGAGCAGGAGGCAACCATGACCAACTCGGCCATGCCACCGCCCTTTGCGCTGACGGCAAGCCCCGTCAACCCACCCGAGGACGAGGAGGAGTGTGACAGACTTAGCCCCCAACAGCGTGCCTACTTGCAGCGGCTCGGACTTAGCGAGGAGGAGATCGAAGAAATGCCCTACCCGCTTGCAGCCCAAATCCTATCCGCAAGCACACGGTTCGCCGCTGAGGAGTGGGATCAGCTATGGCCAGCCGTGAAACGCCTTGGGCTTGTGTCGCAAATGGCGATGATTTTGGAGGACTTCTACGAGAAAGGAAAGTGGCTAACCAGCCCGGATGCAGTCTCCCTAGCAGTCTTGGAGGGGTTCAGCTATACGAATGCGGACGGCAAGAAGATGGGGGGATTCCTGGAGCTTGCACAGGAAGGCGACCGCATCGGCATCCGGGCCATCATTCCCTACGACGACTATGGGAAGACGGTGATCCTGAACCCCAGGAAGACGACCACGGTACTCGGTCGCGCTGTGGACGCTGCCAAGCACCCCGACGGGTTCCGGGGAGCCATGAACATGCACATTGGCACCAATTATTTCCGCTTTCAGCAGGATGTCAAGGTTGGAGAAAATCAGGGTGGGGCCAATGTGCTTGACATCGCCGACTGGACCTGGGCCAAGAACAATGCTTGGCTGCAAGCTGCCGTGGATCGAGGGGACATCATTCGGTTTGTGAGTGATCCCTGGCTGGCTAGCACTGCTTACAAGAATCCAGAGGCTAAAGACAAGAGCACTACGGTCACTGGTGACGAGCTTGGAGTCCTGCTTCACAAGGGATTTGCGCCAGAGAATGGTAGTGGAATCGCAAAACCATACTCAGAGTCGCAGATGTTGCTTTTCCCTGCTTTTTGGGAGGATTTGAAGGCACATGTGGTCGAAAACAAACTGAGCGATAGGGATGAGGATGCCTACCACCGTTTCCGGTATGGTGCTGAACGTCCCGATCTGAGTCCGCAGCGCGATAAGGCAACTGGCGAGGTTCAGCGCAACTTCTTTGGAGGCAGTCCCAAGGAAGCCAAACCGCAATAGTCGCCTCAGTAGATTTGTATGTACATTGGTGAAGAACTCAACATTGATCGAATATGCATCCAGGAAGCATTCATTACGGGATAGAGCCGTATGCTGACATTCTTGCGGAGGTGGTCGCCAAACATGAGCTGGTATATGGATCGGCCTATGGCGGCATTACAACCCTGAGCAATGCCCACTGCATTTTGTACCTGAACGAGGTGGAGACCTCTGTAACCATCAATTTTGCACTGGCAAGTGCGCCCGAGAAGAAGTATGGCGTATTGGACTTTTTGATGGCCATGGTACCTGATGGCGCGAGGAAATACCCACTCCATGTTTCTGACACAGTAATTGGGGAAGATCGCGTAAAGCAAGAGCTAGGGCTCATCCGAGACGTGTTGGCCTCTGGGGTCATGGACTGTGTCCTAAAAGGGGATCAGTCTTGGATTCCCATGCTGGAGGAATTCAATGCCGAGTATGATCGACTGTACTACATTCTACTTGATCCACCGCTTGATGAACACCCTGAAAAACCTATCATTCGGCGGAAGCAAGCGGAATATGACCTGAGCTGGATGGACGATGTGAAGCGACTACTTGCCGAGGCGGAATCCAGTAAGCAACCCGAATAAGACACCTGTCACCAGTCACAGCGTGGGCGGGATGGCTTAGCGGGATTGCGGGCCGTGGGTGGGCTGTGGCAGTGTGACACAACCAAGATTGAACATGATAGAAGTGAAAGTGAAACCGGGGGCCGTGGCCCCTGCGGAGAGGCTATTTCATGCCCAAGTCAGCGAAGTGCTGGGCGGAGTGATGGTGGCGCGGGGGCTACGGCTGGTGAGCGGAGGGCCGGAGGACATTGCGACGCTTGCGATTGCGCGCTGCTGGGTCAAGCTGCAGTTGCACGGGGACGGGGAGGTGACCTGCTGCCTCTGTGATGTAGCAAAGGGTGGCATTTATGATTTACGGGGATACCTGCGGCTCATGCACTGCGGTTGCGAGATTCGGACGCTTGCGGATGTGGGGGAGGCATTGGCTTCGAACATGCTGGATGGGCCGCTGAGTGGGGACTTTTCTTGGGCTGGGGATTATTGGATGCTGGTGGAGGAGATGAGGGACTTGCGGCGCGAGGCGGTGCCTGTGCTGCGCCGGGGCTGAGGGGGTGGTTAGCGTCATCCTGAGCGCAGCGAAGGATTGCACGTCATCCTGAGGGGGCTTTTTGCGTCACGTCATCCTGAGCGTAGCGAAGGATCTAGCTGGTGTGGTAGCCACAACGCTGAATCGCAATATTGGCCAATGTCCCCTGCTAGATCCTTCGGCCGCTGCGCGGCCTCAGGATGACATGGGGGCCTTGCCCCCGAAGGATGACGTGAGGGAAGGCTTGTGTTATCAAAGTGCATAGAAATCAATCTGGAAGTATATGGGACAAAATCTCAATGGGACGCTATTGCTTTTGCTAATGGGGATATGGGCGGGTTTGGATGCCCAGAACAGCCCCATGCCCGTCATTACGGACTACGACAACACGAGCCTCCCCGCAATATGGCAGACGGGTGGAGACACCACCTTTTGTAAGCACCAGGTGTTGACGGTACACGGTGCCGACTTCCATCGTGCCACAGGTGGGGAGTCGTTCGACACACTTTGGGCGGTGATTGGGTTCTTCGGCTGCCCGATCCTGTCGAGCAACATCAGCGGCAATGGCAACGATGACCGGATCACGATCCGGGTGCCGCAACATTTTGCCCAAGACACCTGCGTCCGGCTACGGCTGATCAAGCGAACCTGGGACGGGGTGGGTTACCATACCTATCCCGTGGAGGACACCGTCTGCCTGACGGGAGACAGTGCCCTCGTGACCTACGGCGCGGCCTCGTTCTGTGTGGGGGACACGGCCCCCCGGCCCTCGGTGACGCTGTGGCCCAGCAACACCTCGGGCCTGTACTGCTGCACGAGTGGTGCTCCGGGTTTTTATGTGAATCCCGCCAACGGCGAAATCCCCCTGCATCCGGGGGCGAGGGGCCGCGAACTCTTTCAAGTCTGTCACGGCGCATTGGGCGATGCGCGATGGCCACATACTTCATAGTTTCCATCAATGCCGGCAGCAGGCCGTGGCTGTTACAAACGGGGCTACCGCGCTCACGCTGTGCCAGGGGGCGGGATTGTGCTTGCTTATACTGCGCTGTTGCAACCATCTGAAGCCTTCGTCTCCGACCGGGTTGCATGTCCTCAGCTCACAGTTGGGGATGATCGACCCGGCGCTGTCGCCGCTGGGATTGCATCAGCTCTGGTATGTGCCCGCTGATCCGTGCTGGGACAGTACGCGGATAGATATTATGATCGAGCCGCAGGAAAGCCCTGCTTTCAGCTATCCGCCTAGCGGGGTTTATTGCTTGGGTGATCCTGATCCATGGCCGTTGGTGACCGGGACGGGGGCGGCGGGACGTTCCTGGCGGTGACGCCGGGGACGGTGGTGGACCCTGATGGGAGGCTGCGCCTCGCTGCCTCCGGGCCGGGGATGCACGTGGTGCGCTACCGCACACCGGGTGCATGCGCGGACTCGCTGGATGTGGCGGTGGACATTTACGCTGCCGCTTCGGCTGCGTTTTCTTATGCTGGGAGCTCTTTTTGTACAGGGGATACTGTACCGCTGCCTTTGATTACTGGGACGCCGGGAGGCACATTCTCGGCGGATTCGGGTTGTGTGGTGAACCCCAGCACGGGGGCCATCGATTTGGATCAAACGGGGGCGGGGACGTACAATATCACCTACGCCCATACGGGGAGCTGCCAGAGCAGCTTCACGCAGACGGTGGTGATTGGGGCTACGGATACTGCTTCCATGATTTCCTACCATCCATTTCGGTTCTGTCCGAGCGGCCTCGACCCTGTGCCGCTGGTTTCCGGGGACACCGTGGGGCGGTTCATCGCCGGCGGTGGGATCGTGTTTGCGAACACGGATATCGGACAACTGGACCTGAGTGTGATGCAGCCGGGTGGGCCTTATTTGGTGACGTATGACATCGAGAACCGCTGTGCGCGGGATGTGCAGGATTCGGTTTGGATCGAGTTGCCGGATGATCCCAGCTTCAGTTATCCGCAATCGGCTTATTGCGAGGGCGCGGTGAATCCCTTGCCGGATTCCATCGTCATGCCGGGAGGGACTTTTGGGGAGCTGACGATGAATGTCACCTTTCTCGACAATACAACTGGGTTGATCGATGCCTCGCGGAGCAATTCGGGTGGGCCTTACTTCATCCGTTACACCACAGCGGGGCCCTGCCCGGAGACTGGGACATTTCAGATCACGATTTTGCCCAGGCCTGTGGGGGCGTTGCTGGATGTGCAGCCTGACACCATGCTCTGCGAGGGGGAGGTGGCAACGCTCACGGTGGATGCTGGGGGCGTGACCTCGGTTCAGTGGATGGAGGGCGGGGTGCATCGGCCTGCCTACGATGATGTGGAGGCGATTGTGGTGCTGGACCATGCTGTGGGGCGGGATACCGTGGCGGCGGTGCTGGGGAATGCTGCGGGCTGCTACGATACCTTGGTTGCGCCGCTGGAGTGGCTGGCGCGGCCTGTGCTTTCCGTGCGGACGGTTTCGCTGGTGGCTGGGGCAAATGGGACTGTGGAGGCGGTCTATGAGCTGGACACTCAGGATCAGGTGGACTCCATGCAGGTGCAGGTGCAACTCGTGGGGGGTGATCCGGTCCTTGCCACGCTCCTGCGGCCCACAGGCTGGCCCAGCGAGTACCGGGCCACGCTGCATCCCCGTCGGCCACAGGACTTGCAGGTCGTGCGGGCATGGTTCCTCGGCATGGGCCCTGCTTGCTCTGCGGTTGCCTCCGTGTCGCTGGACACCGTCATAGCAGGGGAGTCGCCCATCTTTGTGCCAGAGGTGTTCACGCCGAATGGCGATGGCAAGAACGACACTTGGATGGTCACATGCACTGCGGACGCTGATCCGGCGGATTATCGGATCTACCTCTTCAATCCATCCGGCGGCAAGGTCTATGAGATGATCGGACTGCACCAGCAGTTTGACGGAGGGCGGTTGCCAGATGGGGTATATTGGTGGGTCTTGCAGGACTCGCAGGGAAGGGACTTGCAGAATGGCGGGGTGACCATACGGCGGAAATGAACAACATCATTCGATAAGGATATGAACCAATGGAAGAATGCCATGCGGCTGGCTGTGCTGGCCCTGGCATTGCCTCCATGAGGGTATGCCCTGGCCTCCATCAAGAGATGCCTTGGTCTCCAAATGAGGGTGGCATTGCCTCCACGATAGGGTGCCACCGCCTCCATGGAGGTATGCCTTCGGCTCCACGGTAGGGTGCCCGCGACTTCATGGGAGGATGCCATCGCCTCCACGTAGGGATGCCCGCGACTCCATGGGAGGATGCCAACGACTCCACGTAAGGATGCCCGCGACTCCACGTAGGGATGCCCGGGACTCCACGTGAGGATGCCCGAAACTCCACGTGAGGATGCCCGAAACTCCACGTGAGGATGCCCGAAACTCCACGTAATGATGGCATGGGTCTCCATGTGGGGGTGACCTTGTCTCCTCATGGTGGTGACCACGCCTGCATGTGGGGATGATGATGGTCTCCATGCTGGGTTGCCATAGCCTCCATAAAGGGATGCCTGTGGCCTTGGCGCTGGGATGCCTATGGCCTTGGCGCCGTGATGCCTGTGGCCTTGGTGCTGGGATGACCATGGCCTTCATGATGGGGTGGCGTGGCCTTCAGTTGGGGGTGGCAATGGTCTCCATGATGGGGTGACTTGGCCATGGTGGGGTTGAGGCGATGGCAACCTGAGGTGAAGTCGCAGCCTCCATCGGCCTCCAATACTAGCAGGTCCACAGCCTATATATGGGCGGGTGATCTGCAATAGGTATATTGCATTGCCCTGACAGTCAGTTCATAATGCGGTGGAAATGCTAGGCATCCACGGTAGAGCAGTGCAATCAAGGAGTCAACTGATGCTTCCGCGCCCACTGTGCTGTACAGGTGTGCTGTTCTCAGGACGCATGGCATGAAAAATTGTCCATTAATGTAGAATTCGCAAAAAAAATATCTGCCAGTTCGTCCAGCCAGAGTGCCACTAAAGCTGCTTCGACACGCTTTTTCCTTCCAGCGTACCCGTTCGTTCAATTGACCTCGAAACGGCTTTTTGAACTGAATCAATTTTTGAAAGCCGACCGTAATTTTGTTCCAGTCACCACGGTGGTGGCTCGTGCAGGCAAAGCGCACGCATATAAACAATTATTTCTTTACAGCTTATGTTACAAAAAGCATGGTTGAACAACCCCGTGAACATCACGCACGTGAACGTGATCGCCAACCTCGTCAGCAGTGCGCAAGGTGCCCTGCCCGAGTTTCCCAACGTCACCAAGAAGGACAAGACCTATTGCATCAAGGTGGGTGACCCGCAGATGCAGTTCATCGGTGACATCCACGAAATCTGTCAGGCGCACCCCAAGGTGATGCCCGCATGGCATGACGTCGTGGACTACTACACCCGCGTCGGCAACGTGAGGAACCTCGTCGCGATGCAGATCAAGCTCATGAGCTTGGTGGAGTCGATCGACAATGCCCTCTTCGTGGCCAAGCACGACGCCATGACGATGAGCCTCGACTACTACCGGGGCTTGAAGATTGCGAGGGTGAGTGGCGTGCCAGGACTCGAAGGGCTCTACGAAAAGGCCCGCGACCACTTCAAGAAAAACACTGGCGTCACCCCCGAGGAGCAGTACCCCGAGAACAGCGAGGAGGACGGTGTCACTGTTGGTGAAGACACCGGCAACGGTGGCAAGCCTGCTGCCTGATCGGTCACAAACAATCTGACAAACTTGCGTCCCCCGCAAGCTCCTCCGATCCCTGCAAAGTGGACGCACGCTCTTGCTTGAATACCTGAAGCTGCCCGCAGCCCGCACAGCGCGCCCGGTCAGCACTGTTTCTTGAATCAACAACAAAGGGAAGCCCCTGCTGCTCGATGAGTGGCGGGGGCTTCTTCGTTTCAGGGGCTAAGTGTAAACTTTGGTTATGCTGGACTTCCAGATGGAAATGAATTAGCGAAGTATGGCCAAGCAATTCCCGGAGAAGGACACCGATTCCTGCGAAATTTATGTTCAAGCAAACCCTTGCAATTCTCATGAACTTGAGTTAAGTTTGATAAGATTCAAGCATTGCCTTGCGGCAATTTTGCTACAACATTTACATATCCTTAAATCTATTAACAGTATTCACCCAAAAATTGATTGCTATGGCTAGCAGCACACCATCCTCCTGCGAGACAGGAAAACCCTTCATGGGCCTCGGAGACAGCGGAAACGCCCCCATCCTCAAATACAATCTGCCTCAGAAGACGTGTTACGACGTGAACGCCTTCTACCCCCTTACAATCCCAAGTGATTATTTCAACACGGTTTCGGTACCCACCAACACGCCTTGGGACATCGCCGCTGGCATGAGCCTAGAGGAAATCGTGAACACTTTGAAGCTCGACATAATGGGTACACGCCCCGCAGTGCTGCTTCAGAATGCCGGGATTCTGAGCAAGCGGCGCGAGTTGATTCGGTTTCTGGCTGATACGGGGGTGAAGCACCTGGTCCAGGATCCCAAGCCTGAGACCTTCATCGTTGGCGATTCAAACCTGCGCATTGCTCCGATTCATGGTGAAGGAGGGCTTGCAAGTCCTTCGCCTGGGCGGGGCTTGAGGGGGAGCACCCAATCGCCTCCTCGCATCAACCATCTGACTGCAATCCCCAACCTACCTGCTGATCGGATTCAAGTTGCTGGATACACACTAGAGTACATCGCTGCCCAGGTTGCAAACGGACTTATCCCAGAATTGGTGACACGGTTTGGAGGCAAGGTGGTCATGCAGTTTTCGCCGAAACCTGCCTTGCAGTTGCGCATCACCATCGTGGAGCATCTCAAAATGTGTTCCTTTCTTGGTGACTATGGAGCTGGCAAGACCGTGAAGACGTTCAGTTTGTTGCCCGGCGAGCGCACCACGATCACCGTGAGGAGCTACAAGGACAAGACAAGTTCGTTTGTCAAGTCATCTTCCACCACGACCAATGAGTTCACCTCCACCTATTTCGCGGACGATGAATCCAGTTACTCACAGCAGTCTGAAAACATCCTCGATAGCTACTCCCAACACAGTGCAGATCAGGTGCAGGAAGTATTGGAGCATATAGAGGAAGCATCGGCCGGGATCCAAATTCAGTCCTCGGTAAACAGCGAACAAAATTCCGGTCACGGACTCCAAGGAGGGATAAATTTGTTGGGGCTGGTGAATTTCCAGGCTGGAGGAGGCGGAAGCTCTTCTACGGCAACCGCCTTCACATCCAATGGGATTCGGGAGAACCACATGTCCAACCTGTCAAGCGCCTTGAATGCATCCGTTCAAGAGTCCTCGCAGCACCGGGATGTAGATATCAATACGACAACTGGCAACAGCAGTAACCATAGCATGGGTGGCAATGCTGGAAGTAGCACTACGATGTCGGTCTCCCAACAAGAGTCGATCCTTATCAAGGCTGGTGAGGAGACTCTTACCATCCGTGAGCTTCAGAATATCAACTATAGCCGCGTCTTGAACTTCGTATTCCGGCAATTGCTGCAGGAGTATATCACGCTGACTTGGCTCAACGATGCCTCTATTGTATTCACAACTGGATTCCCTGGGCAGCAAAGGGCCGTTAGGCTTTCCCAGCTGGACAGCTTTCTGGAAGAGACTATCAACACTGCCTCCCATATAGCTGAGGTGAAGAAGCTGATCCTGCTACATTTCTGCAATGTGGTGAATTACCAAGGTGTGATCAAGCAGTTCACGGAGAAGGTCACCGAGTCCTTTGCCGACTGTGTCGATGGCGGGGCCGGGCCAACATTTGAATACTGGCGCAAGAAGTTTGGCATTACCGACAACTATACCTCCGGAGGACTGAACGTTACGGTTCCGGGGATCATCGTCGCCGTGCAAAGCCACATCCTGCGCACCGACTCCGTGATTGTGGATGCGCTGTTGGGGCAGGGTGAGGCGCTTGACTGCTACAATACCCGCCTCCAGGACGAGGCCGCTCGCTCAGCTGAACTTCGCAACGATCGCTATGCCCAGGAGACACAGCAGGAAGCTGACAAGGTGGCTGCTGCCCTCGCCGCGATTGCCGCGATCACGGACCCCGTGGCACAGGCGGATGCCTACAAGAAAGTTTTCGGGGCCTGCTGTTCCACGGAGGAACTTTCCCTCATCTTGAATCCGCAAGCCAATTGACCTTCTGGTAAAACCACGTTAAATTTAGAGAGGCATGGCAGTCTTCGATGGCATGAACAATCCTTGGGCTCCGGGTGGGCAAATGTCCCCCCGGATGCCTTGGGCACAACCCGGCCTCAACTACGGTTGGGGGCACGGGAATGAATTCTTCACCCCCAAGACCAAGGAGCAAATCCGCGACGAAGGACTGCTGCAAATGGCGGTCTTGGCCGCGATCTTGGTTGCGCCGGCGCTGGTGGGCGCAGCCGGGGGAGCGGGGGGCGCTGCTGCGGCAAGCGGGGGAGCTGGAGGTGCCGCGGCGGAGAGCGCCGGGGCGGCCCTTGTGCAAGGAGCGGGCGCAGCGGCAGGCTCGGCAGGTGCTGGTGCAGTCATGGGTGCCGGAGCCTGGGCATCGATCGCGGGCGGGGCCGCCACGGCAGCAATCTTGCGGCCATTCCTGCAGCCGGATTCATCGCAGGCCCTCCTTCAGGCAGCGCGTATGGGGGAGGCGGAGCTGAGTCGGGAGTTGCAACGGAGGTACAAGAAGGACTGTGACTGCTCACCCGAGCCGCGGTTCGCGACAGAAGAGTGGGAGCGGAAGTATGGGGATTGTTGGTGCAGGGATGGAAACGCCAAAATTGCATTTCAATATAATGTATCCAAGAGTGTCTTACGGGGGTTGTTAGATGCAATTGGGCAACAGCCCTGGTTGGAACGAGGAATTAGATTCGCGATAAATAACAATCCTCGCCTTCCAGTTCTACCTGTTGAAGTGGCCAGTCAAGTTCAATCAATTATTGAGGGAGTGGCTAGCGATTTTGAAAGCACTTGGGAGAAGAGCAGATTTCACAGTGATATGATGCTTTCTTCTGCTGGCGAAGAACTCGACAAAGCTTGGGAAAAAGGAAATCAAATTGATCTCTTTCGGAAATTAGCGAAGAAAGCTGGAATAACTTCAGAAAACTATCGGACAGAAATATTGCTGGGAAAGGAAACCTCCATGAACCCCGCAAATGGAAAAATCACGGTAGTCTTTTCAAAAGTTGCAGATGAGATACTAGTAGATCTGGCACATGAATTGACCAATCGAATTTATCGGAAGAGGCTACAACAATTAGTGATTGATGTAGGCTCCGGCAAGATAACACCAGCAGAGTATGCTAATGAAGTCATATCAATTGAGTCAATTGGCACCTATAATACGGTAAAGATTGCAGCAGAAGTAGAGGGGTATAGTTTTGTATATTATCTCGGAGAAAGTGGAAAACAAATGGATGAGCTTGTGATGAAATACCAATCTGGGGAGCTAAGTGATAATGAGGTCAGAGACGTTATTCGAATAAGCACGCGAAACTTCATCGTGGCAGATACTGGCGAACCTGCTTTTGAGTACTATCGTAGGAGAGGCCAAGAATTTTATGATTTTAGACATAGAAGATAGCTCTTATGACCAAGATTCTGCTGTCCGTCCTTTTTAGTTTGCTACTCTTTACACCTAGTTTTCCTCAGGTTTCCCTTAGGAGTTTAGAATGTTACTCAAATCACAGCATCAGGTTTGAGATTGTTCGAACGAGCTCAAAATTAGCAGGAAACAGCACCATAATTCCTGCAAAGTACCTATATGTCCTCGGCAAGTTCTGCACGGCAGACTCAATTAGTGATGATGAGGCCAAATTCATGGTTTCAAATCTTCACAATCGACGGTACGACTGGGGGTTTAACATTGCCTTATATTCTCGTTTTCGCCGAGACGCTTTTCTGATTATGAACCTTAACCCCCGTACCTGGCGCGCTAGAAGCAAGGCTGATGATGTTGTGTATTGGGAGAACTATCTCAAGGAATGAATTGATGTTTATACATTCAAGAATAATGTGCATGTTGAATGCAATCCTTTGGGCCATTTCTATCACCGCTAGTAGAGCCTACACTATGGAAAATAATCCGCTTGATTCGCAGTCTAGAGCAATACATCCGCAGGATAGGGCAATATTGACCGTTCCAAGAGGAACATCGGTAATGACCTCCCCCTAACACTTTGGTTCATCTAGGAATTAGCAATCTGAAAATCAGTCTCAAAGAAGATACACATGCTTCTGCAACTAATTTTGACCTATCCCGGGCTGCAGAAAGAATCCAAAATGAGCCCGATTTGGCACAGGCCACAGGCAGTGAGAGGAAGCAACCGTAGAATTCAAAAGATCAGGACGATTGCAAACCCAAGGTACAGGCCAAACCACCCCTTCCTACCATTTTATGAGCGCCAATGGCAGAAAGCGCACTAAGATTAATTTAGATTCCCGATGGTTAATAGTGCTTCATACTCCCTGGCAACACACATGATCATAGCATTTTTTCTTGCATTGGCTAACCTGAAATCCCGTGGACAGGCACCACTATCAGGGCCATCAGTTACTTCCGCCTATGAGACTGCTATTAGCGCGATATTTAAGGAAAAGTCCAATTTGGCATACTTCTATTTTCTAGAAAGCAGTAGGAATCATGAACCATTTGTTATCCTTATCCCAGATTCTATCCCCCTGCCTTCTGCTTGGAGAGCACAGTTCGGGGTGTTGCCATTCCACTATCAGGAACTCTGTGGTGTAGTGAAAAAGCATAGCCCCATGACCGTCGTTCGATTCCATCTCAGCGATTCTGAGGTTGAAAATGAGCTAAGGGTTACTGTAGCAGAGTTCAAGTACTGTAAACTAGACGCAAATCGTTGCATTGAAAAGGTATTTCCAAAACCGATAGGCGCGACCGCAGATGACTTTGAACTTACATTAATGTGGATTCCTAAGGATGGCACTTACAAATACTGTAAGCCTCGATTTTAAGCCAAAGCTGCACGGGTGTCTCGCCGAGGAAAAAATAGGTTTCCTAGTAGCTACCTACTCCAGTGAGGCTGAAATTGACGGTATTGTTGGCCGATGTCACGTTTCCATCACTTAGGCTGGACATTGTTGGGGACTATCTGATCCACTACTTCGACACCGCCCATGGATGCATTCTTTCCCTTTTTGCACTATTCTGACACCTTCCCCAGAGAGTTTTGGCTCGCAGCTACAAAGGAACCGAATTTGTTTGGACTTTGGGACGTCTCCTGGGATTGCGTGACCTTGAAGGAGGATGGGATTTTCGAGGTACTTAATTTTCGGTCACGATGACTAAACAACGGAAAAGAATTCTATTTGGAACAACTGGACTCGCAACAGTGGTGTTGATTATGACCCTCTGGTTTGAGATGTCCATGCATTCTTCCCTCGCCCCGATCCGCGAAGCCAATACTTCAATATTTGGCGAGCGAGAGTCATCATACATCTCTAGCATCTGGTATTTCTCCCGGCCACTTTTAGGAATCTCCAATCAGCGATACACAACTGCTGCCGATCGCCTCAAGCTGAACCAAGCCGGCACCGGTTTTTCGCCCTATAAACTTGGTTTCTTGGTCGCCAAGTATTTCAGTGAAGCGGAAATTGACAGTATCCTAAGGTGATGATCCACGCGTCTCTCCCCCTCCCACAGACATTGTCAGGGACTGATTGACACACTATTTCGACACAGCCCAAGGACGCATTGATTTAACAGGTGACACCCATTCTTGAGTCAACAGGTACACGGAAGCCCGCGCTGCCTTCGTGGTGGTAGGGGAGGCATCTGTTAATTCTTCTAAACAATTAGAAATACTTCTAACACCTTCGTTGTATTTCTAAATTCTTAGAATACATTTGTAGAAACGATTGCTGAGATGCAGAAACTGACACGTGCTGAGGAAGAATTGATGCAGAAGCTCTGGGACCTGGACCGGGCGCTGCTGAAGGACATCATCGAGGCGATGCCGGAGCCGCGACCTGCGCCGAGTACGGTGGCGACCCTGCTTAAGATCATGGAGTCCAAGGGCTTCGTGGCCCACAATACCTACGGCAAGACATTCGAGTACTACCCGCTCGTGTCCCGCCGCGATTACACCAAGGCCTACTTCGGCCAATACCTGAACAGCTACTTCGGCGGAAGCTTCAAGAACATGCTGCATTTCTTCATGGAGGAGGAGGACCTGGACCTCAAGACCCTCGACGAGCTGATGCAGGAATACGCAAAGTCCACCCCTCAACCAGTAAAGTCATGAAATCCCTCCTCCCCTACTTGATCGCGGTGAACCTGCTGCTGCTCCTGCAGGCGGTCTATTTTCGGGTGTTCCTGGCCCGGCAGCGCCGGTTTGCATGGAACCGGGCCTTTCTCGTTGGCGGATTGGTGGTGGCTTTGCTGCTGCCCCTGCTACGCTGGGAGATCATCCCACAAGGCCTGCCGGACACCGGGTTTTTGCATCAGGTGCCCGCAATGGTCACGGGTGCTGATGCTGGAGCGTACGCTGCTACCTCCGGGCCGGTTGCGATCTCACACTCTGGGGTCGTGGATACGCTCAGCACGGGCTTGCCCATGTCCCATGCTGTTCCAGCGGCATCTCCCATCCTTACTACCACGACGCAATGGAGCATTTGGATGGTGGCATCGATGGTGTACTTGGCCATCGCGGGCCTGCTGATGCTGGTCCTGCTTTACCGAAACATCCTCATCTGGTTGCAGATCAACCGTGGAGCCAAAACCAAAATGTCCGACCATACCCTGGTCCACACGGCCAATGAAATCGGCCCCGCGACTTACTTCCGGTACATCCTCTGGAAAAACGACCCGGCTCAGGACCCGCAAGACGCTGCGGTTGCACTCGCTCATGAGCGCTGCCATGCCCGGCAATTGCATACCATCGACCTACTTGCCGTGGAAGTGATCCGTGCATTTTGCTGGTTCAATCCTGCGATCTATCTCATGCGCCGCGACCTGCGCCGCACCCACGAATACCTCGCCGACCAAGCCGCCCTCGCTGTTGCTGGTTCGGAGGCTGTCCGCCGCCTGCTCTTGCAGCGTCAGCTTCGCACTCCCCACCTGCACATCGTCCACCCATTTTATTCCTTAATCAAATCCCGACTGAAAATGCTCGCTCCCAGCCCCCAAAAGAAAGCCCTGCTCGGCTACTTCATGATCCTGCCGCTCGCCGCCATCATGGTCGCTGGCACCAACAGTTGCTCGACAGTTGAGGGCAAGGATGTGGCCGCTCTGGATTCGCCCATGACTGTGAATGCACCTGCGAATGAAAGCGAGGCCTCCGGATCTGCGACGCCCACAAGTGCAGCCTCCGACAATTACAGCCCCTTTTTCAGCATGGACAAGCTCTATCTCGAGAACGAGATGTCCAACTACGCGGGCAATCCCAAGAGTGACAAGACGGTCTGCCTCGGTGAAATGCCCCAAACCCTGGACATGAGCGACCCTGCCGCACCCCACGACAATTGGCCGGAGGGTCATCCCGTGGTGCTCAACCACAACGAGGTCATCAAGGCGATCGGCAACCCGAATCCCGACAAAAAGAATCGGAAGATCGTGCAGGTCACGGCGAAGGTGCTGGTCGATGAGACGGGCCATGTGATCCGCTACCAATTCACCGATGAAGCCGCTCCGGCGAACTACCAAACGGCGGTACAAGCGCATATCGAAGAGCTGCTGTTCAAGCCCGGCACCGAAAAAGGCAAGCCTGCCAAGTGGTGGGTGATCATGCCCTTTGTCCTCGGAGGGGACGGTTGCTGAGGGCTTAGGTAAATCGAATACTTGGTATGAACTTGCCGTTGCGAGCGCTAAAGTCGCTCGCAACGGCAAGTTCCTTTTATGAGGCAGGCAATCGTTTTCATCATCGCGGCACTCCTGCTGGGCGTGGCTCAGGCTCGTGGGCATTTCCTGCTTCGGTCGGAGGTCGGTGCCATCCATGTTTCGGTGAATGGAAGGACCTATTTGGTGGATTCAAATGGCGTCCGCATTCCTACGGTTTTCCCGAGGCTTGACTCATTGAAATTCAAAGACCCAGGTGCCCAAGGAAGCCACTCCATTGCCTGCGAATTTCTTCCGGATTCTTCCTATACCATTGTTCCCGCATGTTGCGCGAGTCTGGATTTAGTGCCTAGCTGGAAGGCAAGGAATCCAGACCTCCTATTGCTCTACGAGGAGTATGAGCAGAACATCGAACTGATCATAGACAAACTCCTTGATCACCCCAAGTTTGAGTTCAGGGTGAATCACGCCTCCGCAAAGGACAGCATCTATGGCTGGTACGTGGACTATGCCTGCTTTTCCAGCATCCGGGTCATTGACGAACAGGGATGGCGATATGGTCAGGCGGCGAAGTGTTTCTTTTGGAGCAATCTCAGCACATTCGAGTTCTTTCAGTCTCACCATGATTTCAGCGGTGACATGGATTCCCTGGGCACCATCGTGGACGTTTACCCGGATGATGAGCGGAAGAGCTTGGGTTATGTGACGGTAAGGTTGTTCCGGGATGATTGGTATGTGGTGGAGTATGATGCGAAGCGTGAGCGGATTCGGGTTTTCCGGAGGAAATGAGCGCCTGAAAGGCAAGGAGGGGTCTGTCTCCCTTGCTTCTATATGGGCTCGCAACGGGAAGTTCGGTTGATGGATTCCCTGGGGCTTGATAAATTGGAGACTGGTTGGAACTTGCCGTTACAAGCCGCTTTAGGGCTCGCAACGGCAAGTTTGGTTGATGGTTTCGCTGAGGGGTTTGGTAATTCGGAGACTTGGTGGGAACTTCCCGTTGCGAGCCGCTTTAGCGCTCGCAACGGGAAGTTCGTTTTATGCCGCAATTTCAGGAAGATCAAAACACGGTTTATTACCGCATGTATTACGGCCATCCGGAGCGCAGCCGATGGATGGAGCAGGTATGGGCGGAGGCTTTCGGGGAGCAATACCCGGAGGGATTGGAGCAGTATGGCTACCTGACGCGGCATGACCTGGACCGCATGGCGGCTTGGCTGAATGTGCCGGAGGGTGCCACGGTCTTGGACATGGGATGCGGCAAGGGCGGACCGGGATTGCGGATTGCGGAGCGGCTGGGCTTGCGGCTCATCGGGGTGGATGTGATCCAGGAGGCGGTGGCGCAGGCGAGGGAGTTTCAATCCAAATTCGATTTGAAGTATCCGGCACGGTTTGAGGTGGGGAACTTCTTCGAAATCCCCTTGCCGGATGCGAGTGTGGACGCGGTGATCAGCATCGATTCGCTCTGGGCAGCGGCGGACAAGATCGAGGCCATGCGGGAAGTGAAGCGGGTGCTGCGGCCGGGCGGGCGGTTTGTTTTCACCTTTTGGGACCTGCACGCGGTGGAGTCTGTGCCTTTGCTGGAGCAGAGCGGCATGCATTTCCTTCACCGGGAGGAGACGCCAAATTGGAAGGAGAATCAGCTCGCTGTGTATGCGGGGCTCGTGGCGCGGGAGCAGGAAATCATCGAAGAAATGGGCGCCGCGGCGACCATGCTGCTCTACGAGGCGAAGGTGAGCCCGCCTTATTTGAATTACAGCGTGCGGCGGCTTTATGTGTGGGAAGCCTGAGCCGCATACAGCTCCGGCAAGAAGAACTCAAAATTTCCGACTTCCTCGATGTTGTGCAGCAGCCATGCATGGCCCATTTGTTGGGTGAAAATGAAGGGTCGGATCATGCGGTTGAACAGGAAACCCATCACCGGACTCCCGGTTCCCACGACCATGTGAGAGACGTAACGGGTTCCAGCGGCATCGCGGTGGAAGTCATGCTGCAATGAAAACACCTCGGTGCCCGCGATCCGACGGACCAACCTGATCCCTGTGATGTCCAGCTTCTCGACCACTTCCACACTGTCCACGAGCTGCCTCATGTCCGCCCCGAAGGCTTCCACGATGCGAAAACTCGCCCCTTGGCCGGCTCCCCCAAGCGCATCCGACTTTGCCAAGGCCCAGTGAATATGGTCCACAGGATGCCAAACCAGGTACCGAGGATAGGTTTGGCCCTGGTACACCATCTCGCCGCCGATGTTCTGGAACCACCACAATAACATTTCCGGGCTAACCCCGTGGATGATGTCGTGCAGGATCTCCAAGCGGTACACGCCATCCCCGTCCACCACGAACTCGGTTCGCGCCGAATCCAGCGGCTTCATTTTCCAACCGAACTCACGTCTTGGGGGAAGTGTCCAACGCATGGCTGATCTTGATGCTCCTGATTTGCGCCAAGCTAGTTGAATTTGGCAGAAAATCGCAAAGGGCGGGCACACCAAGGTCATGGACATACCCGAAAGGCTGTCCAAGACCCTGCATTCCCGCCGTGCAAACGATCTGTTAAGGGAGATGGCTTATCTCACCAGCCAAAGTGCTGCTCCAGGATCTCCTTCAAGAGCTCCTTGGTCAGCGGCTTGGACAGGAAGCCGGAGACTTCGTCAAATGACTCCGCCTGCGCCTTGTCGTCCGGATTGAGGGAAGTGGTCAGCATGAGGACCACGATCTCTGCCCGCTGCTCCTCGGAGAGCCTTTCGTAGGCCTGCAGAAATTCCCAGCCGTTCATCCCCGGCATGTTGATGTCCAAGAAGATCAACTCGGGCTTCACGTAGGTGCCATTTTCCGTAGTGCTCAGGAAGTCAAGCGCCCGCTGCGCCTCTTGGAAGACCTCGATCCGCTCCGCACAGCCGTACCGCTCGATCACTCGGCGGTGCAGGAAGTTGGTGGGCTCATCGTCGTCTATGAGGATGACGCAGTTCAGTTTCTTACTCATTGTTCAGGAAATAGGAATAGTGAATTTGAAGGTGCTCCCTTGATCCTTTTCGGATTCCACCCAGATTTTGCCTCCGTGCATGGCCACGATCTTGACGCAGTTGGCGAGGCCGATGCCTGTGCCATCGTATTGGCTGCGGTTGTGGAGGCGCTGGAAGATCAGGAAGATTTTTTCTTGGTGCTCCTTGGCGATGCCGATGCCATTGTCCTTGATCGAAAATTCCCACGCGCTGCCAACCTGACGGGCCGAGACATCGATCATGGGCGCAGTGCCCGGCTTCCGGAACTTGATGGCATTGGAGACCAGGTTTTGGAGCAATTGCCGGAATTCCAGCTCATAGGCATTGAAGACGGGGAGCGGGCCGACTTTGACTTCCGCCTTGCACTCCTTGATGGCGACTGCGAGGTCCAGTTGGATCTCCTTCATCATCGCGGCTGCATCGACCCGTCCGAGGGTGGCTTCACGACCGAGGCGGCTGTAGTCCAGCAGCCCCTTGATGAGCCGGCGCATCCGCTCCGAAGCCTCCATGAGGAAGTTCAGGTACTTGCCGCCGTCCTCGCCGATTTGCTCACGGTAGTCCTCGTCCAGCAGCTGCGTGAAGCTCGTGATGGACCGCAGGGGCTCCTGCAAGTCGTGCGAGGCGATGTAGGCAAACTGCTCTAGCTCCTTGTTCTTGGCGACCAGCGCCTCCCGCTGTGCGGTCAGACCCTGGATCACCCACCACTCCTGACGCTGCGCGCGCTCCAGGATATAGCCAGTGGAGATCACAATTCCTCCGAACATCAAGGCTACAAATGCCTCGAACAGTTTGGTGTAGAGCTCATAATCATCGAACAGAAGGATTTTTAATACAAACGCAGTGACGACAAGTACCGCCATGGGCGCATTGTACCGAAAGCTCATCCCTGTAAGGGTAATCAGCGGCAGGGTAGCCATCATCATCAAGATGAGCAGGTAATACACCCCCAGTTCGGGATAGCCGAATGCGATTCCAAACTGGAAGATCATCGAATAGATGGCAAAGGAGAACGCCAGGATGTTGTAGTGGCGCCTGGTCTTGGGGATGTTGAGGTGGACAACCAAGGCCATGAGGGCATTGACAGCCCCAAAAAACACCACCCTGATCAGGAAGAGGATGAGCTCAAACCGACCCAAAGCAAGGTAGTCCACACCGAAGATGAAGATCGAGGACAGGCCAGACATCACCACACCGACATACAATGCCTTCTTGGCCTTGGGGATGTCCTGCAAGCCAAATTCTCGTTCAGTCTCCTTCTTCTTGAACCTCAATGACAAAGGTTCTAGCTGCGCTTCCGTGAGCGAATTCATCAGTTCTTAGGTCTCGTCGCGTTTCCAAATAGGGGCTCAGCTGCCCATCCAATCCAGCACCGCTCAATGTATGGAATTTGACAAATTTGATTCCAGAAATTCGATGGAATTCAGAAAGAAACACCCACCAATTCTCGCAATTGGCCCCCGGATTCTGATTCTCGTCAATTTTTACTCCTGATAAAAAATCCCCGACTTTGTACGACACCTTTCATGATACACTCGCCGACAATAGGCCATCTCGCCCTCTGTGAAGCGCCGCATTCCCGGAAAACCCCGAACCACTTCGGAAGTGATATGCAACCACTTCCGAAGTAATAGCACCCACCTTCAGAAGTGCCTCCGCCTACTTCGGAAGATCCCTCCGCCGACTTCGATAGTCCCTCCGCCTACTCAGAAGTGCCTCCGCCCACTTCGGAAGTACCTGGCAACCACTTCGGAAGTGCCTCCGCCGACTTCGAAGTCCCTCCGCTGGCTTAAGAACTGATTCAATTTACTTCGGAAGTGTGCTCGCTGGCTCAAAAGGTCCCTCTCGACAGTTCTGAAGTGGAAGCCACTTCAAAATTACCTCCACCCAGTCTCGAAGTACCTCGACCCACTTCTGAAGTAGGGTACACAACAAAAATCGCGCATCGCAATGGGTCACAATACAGTATTTTGGCAACCACCTCAACATTTTGGGGATTTTTCATCTCAAATCATCATTTTGGAGATGCAAACCATCTCTTGCTCCGTCATGGCCTTAATTTTGTTCACGTGGTGGAGCTGTGGAGGGCAAACAGCACCACTGAGCCTCGACCTATGATCCCGTCAACTGCATTTGAATCGCAACTGCGTACGCTTCCAAGCATTGGGCTACCGTCTGAATCCAGGTGACGCCGGAGAAGTTTGCTCAAAACGCTTTACAAGTTGGCAAGGCCATCGACCGACGTGGATTCCATGCTCAGCCAAAAGCCGTTTGAGCAGCTTTACTATTGCCTCGGGTGGAGCAAGGATCACCCCAAACTCTACTACACTGACGATTGCATCTGGTACGACCTTGAGTTCATCGACCCGAGTACCGAATACATTGAATTCATGAAACGAATGGGGGCAATTACCCATGGTAGAAGTGAATTCACTGACATCACCATGGCTGTGGATGGCAAGAACTACGAGTGGATCCACTTCACCGTTAATGGCATCCAAAAATCTTGGCGACTAGAAGAGCAGGGCTACATCGACGATTCGTTTTCCCACGCTTGCTTCTCCTACTTGCCCAAGGAGTTGCACACCCCCGGGCAGGTACACCTACTACGATGATGGGAGCCAGCAATTTGTGATCGATTACGCCACAGTAGAGGAGCAGGCGGCATTCATCCGAACGACGCACCTCCATCGTGAATGGCTCGGAGAAGGGAATCATTTCCGCAGAGTTCGATCCAAATCGATGATACCGCATTGCACGGGAGCGAAAATTCAGCGCTCGCTCAGGTAGCAGTGTCATTGGTGCGGACTCTTTTTCACTGCCCCGGAGCAGACTCCCCAGCAAGCAATGCCGGGACCGACGTGTACAAGTCCTGGTTGCTCACGACGTAGAATGTTCCGCCACGACCGTTTTGGCTGCTGTTGCATTTTTGGCCGGAGTAATCCTCGCTGGGGGTGAGGCAGCCCTGCTGGTTCATGTCCCCGAAGATGCAAATGGGCTTCGTCTGATCCAGTGAGACCCCGATTTTGGCGTGGTTGAAGTTTTGGCCTTCGCCGCCCGTGAGGCCGATGCTCGTGCCCTGCCAACTGCCTGTGGTGGCAATCTGGACAGCGCCGGGTGTGCCGAGGCTGGCGTCCCAGCAGGCGGGGACTTCGCCGGCATTGGTGCTGGGGATCTCGGGAGATGCCCACCATGTCGCGGCACGTAGGTCGATGCCACCGAGCTGCGCGGAGATCATCTGCCACGGTGGCACGTTCAGGTTGGACGGCTTCGAGATGATCTGAATGCCCGTGGAGAGGGTGGCGGTGAACAGGGTGGTGCTTGACGATTCCTTGCCGAGGGCATTCACCAGGGCTTGGATATTGGCGGGGCCGCCATTGTTCACGATGCTGGGCTGGCTCAGGTTGGTGGCGACGCTGGCGTTCCCGAGGGCTTGGAGGACGCTGGCGAGGTCGGACGCGGTGAGCCGAAGCGCGAAGAAGTGCTGGCTCACCTCGATGTCGTCGTCGTGGATGCAGCCGAGGGTGTTGCCATCGTTTTGGCGGGGGTAGGCACTGCTCGCCGAACCCGGCCACGAAGGTGTGGTGACTTGGAGGACAAATCCCTCGCCGTCATCGTTCCAGGCGACCATGCCCTTGCTGTGACCCCATGGACTGTCCATGTTCTCGATGGGATTGTTGTAGAACTGGTCGTTCCAGACCACGAAGTAGTAGCCGGGATTGTTGTAAATCTGGCCAAATGTGGCGCCGAGTGGGTCTTGCAAGGTGCCGCCGAGGCATTCGGAGCCCTTCACGAGACTGGGATTGGCACTGGTAGCGAAGACGTATTGCTGACTGTGGCCATTGGGATAGCCCTCGACAGTGCCGCCGAAAATGCCCGTGGAGCCAACCACAGGAGTTGTCCCGTCATCGGTGCAACCCGGGAAGGAAGCCGCATTGAACTTGAAGGCGAAGAGCCAATCGACGGGTTGGTTGGGACCCGCCAAGGGAGTCGGGGCAGGAAGTGGAGTACTCATATTTCCAGTTGGTTAAAGAATTGGTAGAGGCAATATAAGGGTTTTGAGGGAATCTGGGACCTACGCTCGGAATTGGCTGGCGACTGGGGAGGACATCCTGAAAATGAACCGGGGTTCGCATTCCCAGTCATTGAGAAAGCGAACCCCGGTATGCTGGTTGAAAGACTTATGGAACGGCGATCATTTCCCTTCAAAAGTCTTTACGCATTCGCGGGTCTTGTCGGGATCGTTAAATTTGCCGATACACTCGAACAAGCTCGACGTCTCGGGCTGCTCAGCGATGAAGGCTTCCTTTTCCTTTTTGATCTGCCCCATGCCCATCGGCATTTCGAGAATGGTCGATTTCAAATCATGGGAGATGAAGTTGACAAAACCCGATGAGACGGTAGCGACAGCCTTGCCCTTGCGCATCGCCTCCATGTGCGCCACGCCGTTTTCATAGAAGCAAACCTTGCCTTGGCTGATCACCAATACAGGCGATCCCATGCGGTTGACGCGAAAGAGCTTGTCATTGTAGGTGAATCCCCAGATTTCGGAACACTTGACATTTTCCTTCAGGACGCCTTTGGAAAGCTCCATGGTGAGTTTGCCCATCTGCACCACGCCTCCTAGGTAATCGTCATAGGTCTCCCCTCGCTTGTTTTCAAAGTCCTGATAGGTGCGGAAAACCACCACACTCGCAACCGCGGACAGGTGAATGGCCAAGAAAAAGAAGAACACGCATGCAAAACGTAAGAGTTGGTTTTGAGAAGTTCTCATTTCGCTGTTGTTTTTTGAATTTGTGAACCAATATATCATTTTGGGGGCAAAGGCAATGCGCTTGAAGGATTGATTGTAGCTCGTGCCCTCCATTGCCTTGATAGATAAGAAGCGGTAGCCGTCAGTCTTTACGTTTTTCCAGGCGAAATTCCCGCCAGTCCTGTGACTGATAGCATCACCTTTGGCTCAATCTGCCATTGATAAATGTTGAGGTTGGTGATGATCGAACTTCAATTCCTCTATGCCCATTTGCATGGAATGCGTGTAAACGTCGTTACAATTCATCGTACATGCCACACTTTGTATCAATCCATTCGAACCCGCCGAAAGTCCTTTCCATCGAATCTGAAAAGCCCACCTTCATGTGTCCCCACCCAGATGTTGCCGCTCCTGTCTAGTAAGACGCTGTACGTGGTATAGTCCTTGCCGCTGTCCTGAACTGGGTAGCGGGAAACGGTCTTGCCATCGTAGCGAAAGATGCCATCGTCGTAGGTGACCATCCACAGGTCGCCCTGTGCATCCTGAACCATGCCGAAGAAATAGATGTGGTCCTGACCGTCCGGCGTTTTCAGACCTTGAATGCCGGGCTCGCGCTTGTACCTGAGGAGGCGGTTGCCGTCACGCTCCTCCACCTTGCCGGCTGCATCCGGGTCCTCCATGCGGTAGCGGTACTTGCTGTTGCAAATCCAATAGGAACCTTCCCGGTCCTGGAACACTGACGAATCCCAAATGAGCCGCCCGAAGGCGTAAACTGTAGATGGTCCTCGTACATCCCTCCTGGGTGCTTCCCGTCCCTTTGACAGAGGCCCAAGTTGCCCGTGCCGAACCACATGGCCCCCTGTGGGTCGCGGTAAGATCGAGTAGAGGTCATAGGGGCTCCATGGGTGACCGGGATTGTCCCTTGAAGTATTGGTCGGCCATGTAGTGCTTGGGGAAACGCATGCTGTGGAGCCATTCGCCGTCATCATGGGCCGTAGCTACCTTCATTGCCCTTGAACCAGGGTCGCTTGGGCTGGAAACCCAAGGCTCGGACTCGCTCAGGCCGCGCACCTCGGGAGGGGTGACGATGGCCCTTCCATCCGATTTGCAGATGCCTTTGGCGGTGTTCAGGTAGATGTTCCCGGCTTGTCGGGTCCGGATTTCGTTGACGTTGGGCAGGCAGGCCGTCGGCGGTGTCGTAGCGGACGATCACCTTGCCATCGTAGCGGAACGCACCTTGGTCGTAGCTGCCGATCCAAATGTCGCCGTTGGGTGACTCATGGATGACCATGGCGCTGGGGCCGAAGTCGGGGACGGTGTCGCCTAGAGGGGTGGTTGAGGTTGACGGGGATAGCGTGGTGGTGAAGGAAGACTTGGGTTGACAACCGAGCGTGAGCGGCGGCAGGGCGAGGAGGAGGAGATTGATGCATCAATCGCCGAGGTCAACGCTTCCCAAGGCCAAGCTCAATACTAAATTCTCCTTTTTGCATGAGTGTGAGGCGTTCGCAGTTCTTCATCAATTGACTGGCCAATGCCGAATTCGTTTTGCACAATATTCCCTCAGACCCTCTCCACAAGCACTTCCCCCACATTCCGAGTGGCCACATCGAACCCAATCCCCACCAAAACGATTGTCTTTCCGGAGCCCAGATACTGCTGATGGTAGCCGCGCTCACGAATCTGAGCCATGGCCGAGGCGGCATCGCCGAGCTTGAACTCCATCACGTAGATGTAATGCTCCGTGGTGACCACAGTATCAATCCGTCCAGTATTGGTCATGACCTCGGCCTGCACATCATAGCCTAGGAGCTTGAGGACGAGGTAAAACATGGTGTGGTAGTACTTCTCGTAGTTCTCAAGGCCCGAATTGCCAGTGGGTTGGTTGGGATAGGCGATGCCTGCGAACAATGATTGCAGGGCTGCGATGAATGCATCCACATTGCCTTCCAGCAGTTGATTGGCCATGCGCAACACCAGCGCGTCCGTGCCTTCCTGCCCCTTTTCGGAAAACTCAGTGAGCAAGTGGAAGGAAAATGCGTTGGCGACCTCGAGGTTCGGAAAGTCCAGCGTCACCGTTTGTCGCATGCGATCCCGCTTCTTGATGGTAAGATAACCCGTCTGGAACAGGAGGGAGTTGATCTCGAGTTGCGGAATGTCAAATGCATTGAAGGACCGCAGGGAAACCACTTGCCCCTTGAGGTCGAAGACACTGTATCCCCGTAGGCGAATGAGCTTCGTGAGGAAAGTGGGCGTGCCAGTGGCAAACCAGTAATCAAGGAAGTCGTTTTTGGAGAAGAGGTTGAGGATAGAAAATGGGTTGTAAACGAGCTGTTGTCCATCCCACGAGTAGCCATTGTACCATTTCTTGATTTCAGGCAAGACATCCGGGAAAATGTCGGCCCACTTGGCTTGGAGTTGGGACAGGTAGTCGGGAAAATACTTGAGAATCTCAGCCTCGGTGTAGCCGAGCATCTGCGCATAAGCCTCGTCCAGTGTGATGTCATTCAGATTGTTAAGGTCGCTGAAAATGGAGACTTGGCTGAACTTGGACACGCCCGTGAGCATGAAGAAGGCGATGTGCGCATCGTTTCCCTTGATCACACTGTAGAAATTCTTCATAACGGCACGGTTCTCCTGTGCCCGGTCCAGATCATCGATGTAGCTGATGATGGGCTTGTCGTACTCGTCCACCAGGATGGCGACCTTCCGTTTGGAGCCGACTGCCTCGATGATACGACGGAATTTGCTGCTGTAGTCACCCGTCAAAGGGGGCAACCCGTGTTCGGCAGCGACACGGTCCATTTCTGCGTCGAGCGATTCATGGAAAGGTGTCTCCCTGCTCACGATCTCACTGAAATCCAGCCGTATCACTGGGCGTGGCTCCCAATCGATCTTGTCGTGGATCCAGAGCCCCTCGAAGAGTGCGCGATTCCCGTCAAAAATCTCCTTGAGCGTACTGATGAGCAGCGACTTGCCGAAGCGCCGGGGGCGGGAGAGGAAGAAATAGTTGCCCCCCGTGATAAGGCGATGGTAGTACTCCGTTTTGTCCACATAGATGCAGTCGCTCTGGATCAATTTTGCGAAGTCCTGAATGCCAATTGGAAGTGCCTTCTGTGCCATATCCATGCAAAGGTAGTGGATAGAATGCAGAAGTACAGCCATGAGGCTACCCTGTCGGATTTCGCTCCTTCAGCAATAATTGATCGCTTCTGAACTGTCCCAGGATGTAGCATCCACCTAGCAAATGACCCCGAAAGTCTTTATCTTCCAAACAAGGAGGCTCTGGCCTGCTCAGCACCCATTGATTCAACCGTGTTAGTTGATGAACGGTCCCCAGACATCCAACTTCGCAGGTAGCCAAACTGGAAACTCGTTTCCGAGCGGGTCCTCACGCCTAACGTGGATCACGATGTTTGCAGTGCTCGTAATCACCGCCTGCACCTTCTTCGGCGTCACCCGCCTCGGCTGGACCAACTGGGACGACAATTTCTATGTCTATGAAAATGAGATGGTCAAGCAGGGAGACTACGAGGCCATCTTCACCACGCCCGTGATCGGGAATTACAATCCGCTGCCCATCGCGATGTTTGCTTGGGAGTGGAGCCTCGTGGAGTGATGAGCCGTGGTTCTACCATTTCGACAATTTCTGGATGCACTTGGCATGCACCTGCTTGGTGTTTTGGCTGGTGCGCCTGCTGAAGCTTGCAGCCGCTCTGGGCGGGGATTGCCGCGTTGATGTTTGGGGTGCATCCCATGCGTGGAGTCCGTCGCCTGGGTCACTGAGCGCAAGGATGTGATGTACGGCATGTTCTATATCGGAGCATTGGTCGCGTACCTGCGCTACCGGGCGACCACGACTGCGGATGTATGCTGCTGCATCCTGTTCATCCTGGCATTGTTCAGCAAGATTCGAGGCAGTGACCTTGCACCCATTGTCCATGCCACTGGCAGATGGACTGGTATCAGGGCCGGAGAGTGGGAAAAGCGGGTATTGCTGGAGAAGTTGCCCATTTTTCATCGGGGCATTGGTGGTGGGACTGATTGGGGCCGGCATCCTGACGCGCATCCAAGGCTTCAATACGCAGTCAGGAATGGAGCCTGCTCGAACGGATCGCATTGGGCATGACCTCCTATTGTGTCTATCTGGCCAAGGCCGTCATTCCTTACGAAACTTGCCTGATCTACCCCTATCCGGAGCGGATTTACTGGTGGCATTTTGCTGGAATTGTCGGGGCGATCGGGGTCGTATTGGGTTCGATACGCTGGCTCCTCAAGGCTCGGGCACTGGCATTTGGAATCTGCTTTTTCACCGTGAATGTCGTCTTCCTCCTGCAGGTATTGGGCGCTGGCCATGCCTTTCAGGCCGATCGATTCGTTTACATCGGCTACATCGGGCTGTTTTTTGCGATGGCGGCGACGGCTCAGGAATTGGTGGGGAATGCTCGGGTGAGCAAATGGGTCGGCATAGGGCTAGGAGGTCTGCTGACGGCCTTGTTCGCGGCCATGTCACTGCAATACATCCCCAAGTGGGCGAACAGTGGCAGCATTTGGAGTGATATGATTGAAAAATACCCTCGCCGATTCCCGCTGGCGTATGTCAACCGCGGCGAATACCTGCAATCGACCCGGCAAGGAGACCTGGGCATGGCGGACTTCACGGCAGCGATTGAGTTGGCGCCCCTGCTGCACTTGGGGTACCTGCACCGGGGGGATCTGTATTTCGAGCGGGGCGAGGATGTGAATGCGATCATGGATTATTCCAGGGTGCTTGAAATCCTGGGCCCCTACGGCCCCGACCCGCTCAAAAATGATGCGATCGCGCAGGCGGTGGGGAATCGTGGCAGTCTGCATGCCCGCAATGGACGCTTCGGTATGGCCCTCGCGGACCTCAACCAAGCACTGTCGATGCACCCCGAGGTGGAAAACTTGCGGAACAGCCGGGGTTTGACCCATTTTTACATGGGCAACTATGCCGGGGCATTGGCGGATTTTTCGGCCATTCTGCAACAAAATTCGAATTCCGTTGCCGCGCTGGTCAATCGCGGAAGCTGCTACTTTGCCCTCCATCAGTGGCAAGAGGCGCTCGCAGACTGTGACCAAGCCCTGCAATTGGATCCCGCGAATCAGACAGCGTTGGGGATCCGTCAGGTGGCAATGGACAGCCTGCACCTCAGGTGACAGGCAGATAGACTGCGGCTGCAATGGATGAAGCGGATCGGGCTAGGCCGCCTTGGCGAGATTCCGCGGTTTGAAAATCACAATCGTCAGGATTCCCCAAACCGTGATCAGGAAGCCCATGTAGCCCACAACCGCCTTGTCGGGCAGGTCGGCGGTGAAGGCGATGTCGATGGTGGAGTGGAAAATCGCGCAGATCAGGATGCTACCCCGGCTGGAATTGTGGAGCCATGAAAGCAGGATGCTCCCCGTGAGCAGGCTGAAGACCCAACCAAAGATGCCGGCCATGTCCATGGAGACGTAACCGGGTCGGTAGAAAAACAGCGGCCAATGCCACAGTGCCCAAAACACTGTCAGGACCAGGCCAGAGGTCAATGCATTGAACTTGGCTTGGAACCGTGGCAAGGCGAATCCCCGCCAACCGACCTCTTCCCCGAAGCCGAAGAAAATCAGATTGTAGATGAAAAACGTGAGCAGGTTGAACTCGGGAAATTCCTTGCTGATCAGCAAACCGGAGAGCTCGAACTGCGCCCCCGTCGCGATAGAATTCCCTGCGATCGCGATGAGGGCCAGCACAAACGGACTCAGCAGCGCGATGAGCAAATACAACGTCGGCCGCCATTGGGCGCAGCGTCGCAACAGGTCCATCACCCCGGCACGTCCATCCACGATCCATGCTGTGATAAAAGCCGCAATCATGGGTCCAAATCCTCCGATGGCATGGTGATAAGGCAAGGTCGGCAACCCCTCAATGCCCAATGCGGGCCCATACAGCGGCAGCCAAATGACCCAGCTGGTCAGGTAGGCGAGGCTGAAAAAGGTGATAAGGGGATACGATTTCATGAAAAATTCATCTTCAGAAAGCGGCCATCTTTGCTATCCGAGGTCCTCAAATCGCTGAGATTCCGAAGAAACCGGCAGGAACCACGGCAATTGACCCGCTGCGGCCGACTCTTCTGCCAAGATAGGCGCTCAAGGAAAATGTTCCCAGTTCACTGAGACATCTCACTCGTAAATCCGCCCCATTTCCAGCAGTTCCCCAAGCATGCTCCAATCCACCTGCAACTCGGCATCTTTGTTCTTGCTTCCATCTAAAAGGCAGCGCGCCCCGCATTCCAGGTTCATGAACGGGTCAAAGTTGTACCAGTCATGGCCTGAGTCGGAGCTCAATCCAAATCCCCGCATCGGATTCTCCAATTGCTTGCCGCGCATGGAGTGGAATTCGCCGATTTGGAACTTCAGGACGGCGACGGTGTAGTCATGCATGGTCATCTCAGGCTCGTCCGGCTGCTCCCATTCCTCATCATCCTCTTCCTGCTGCACATTGCTGACGTAAAGAATGCTGTCATCCGGCGGCCCCAATTTCAGCCATTCCGGATCGAACTCCGCTGGCTTGGCGGTGAATGCCTCCCTCAACAACTGCAGCATGAGTTCCGCCGTTGGTTCCTGCTTCCGTTCCCGCTCCACCAGTGCTAGCAACGCCAGGAAATATTCCTCCAGGTCCCGGTTTTCGGAATCGTTGCAGATGGTGTTGATGCTTTGGTAGAATTGGTTGACGGTCATCTAGATTGAGAATGCCTCATAAATGCCCAGAGTCTGCCGGAATCTTAGGGAAGGAGGAAGGTTTTGGCAACGTCATCGGCTAGACCAAACTCCTCGAATTTGTATTTCATGACAAGGGCTCCATGAATCCATAGCTTGCCATCAAGGGTACAGCGGAGGGCATATCGCGCAATCAAATCAATGGGGCCGACCTCACGAAATTCAGATCCATTGGAACGGTAAACAATGCCATTAACCAGGACGACCAAATTCCCTGTTTCGCAGAGTTGTAGTGCAGCCATATCGATGAGGGCTGTCATGTACCGCAAATCGGGGAAAATGCCGACGTGGTCCTCATCCACATAGCCATAGTCGATTAGACCGAAAACGGGATGGGTAAATCTTGCCGGATCGTTGCTCGGTCGCAATCCACCTAATGCAATGGCGTATTTCGGAATCTCGTAATAGGTCCTTCTGACCGGCCTGATGGAGAGTGGACGGACATCATGGATTAGCAAGCCGGATCCTGTCGACTCGGTCCAAGTCCAATTGTCCTCCGCTGCAATGGCTTCCAATTCTTCCCATTCCGGCCAATCCTGCCGGTAGGTGGCAAGGTCTTCCCTCCACTTGGTCAATGCAATTTTCTTTGATTCCTCCATGTTCCCTCAATTGTCTTGACTGGCAATGCCCCTCCAATTTAGCAAAGAAACCCGGATGTTATGGGAGTTGAGCTCCTCAGTTCAAATCCAGCTGCTTGATCTGCTCCAGCTTGTTGCGCTGCAAGAACTCATCAATCGTCTCGAAGTGCTCGATCACCCGCTTGTCCTTGAATTCGAATACCTTTTGGCTGAGACCTTGGAGGAAGTCGCGGTCGTGAGAGACGAGGATGAGAGTGCCGTCGAAGTCGAGGAGGGCTTCCTTGAGCACGTCCTTGCTCTTGAGGTCGAGGTGGTTGGTGGGTTCGTCGAGGATGAGGAGGTTCACGGGCTCTAGCAGGAGCTTGACCATGGCGAGGCGGGTGCGCTCTCCTCCGCTCAGGTTGGAAACTTTCTTCTCGATGGATTCCCCGCTGAACATGAAGCGGCCAAGGATCGTCTTGAGCTGTGTCCGGATGTCGCCCACCGCGATTTGGTCCACGGTCTGCCATACGGTGAGCTCTTCATCGAGCAGCGAGGCTTGGTTCTGCGCAAAATACCCGACCCGGACATTGTGGCCGAGTTCGCAGCTGCCTTGGAAATCGATCTCGCCCATGATCGCCTTGATCATCGTGGACTTCCCCTCGCCGTTTCGCCCGACAAATGCCACCTTCTCTCCACGTCCGATCGCCATACTCGCATTTCGGAAGACCACGTGGTCGCCATACGCCTTTGTGAGCTCCTGCGCCCGCACAGGGGTGTCGCCCGAGCGGATGGACGGAGGGAAACGCAGGCGCAATGCTGAAGTATCCACCTCGTCGATTTGGATGATTTCGAGCTTTTCGAGCATCCGTTCGCGGGAGTTCACCTGGTTCACCTTGGAGTAAGTGCCTCGGAAGCGTTCGATGAATTCCTTGGTCTCGGCGATGAATTTCTGCTGCTCCTGGTATTGGCGGATTTGCTGTGCGCGGCGCTCCTCGCGGAGGACGAGGTAGTGGGAATAATTGGCCTTGTAGTCGTAGATGCGGCCCATGGTCACCTCGATGGTGCGGTTGGTGATCGCATCGATGAAGGCGCGGTCGTGGGAAATGACGACGACGGCTTTGGCCTTGTTCTTGAGGAAATCCTCGAGCCACATCACGCTCTCGATGTCGCAGTGGTTCGTGGGCTCGTCCATGAGGATCAGGTCGGGCTTTTGCAGGAGGATCTTCGCAAGTTCGATCCGCATCCGCCATCCGCCGCTGAATTCGCTGGTGGGTCGGGTGAAGTCCTCGCGGCGGAAGCCCAGTCCCTTGAGCGCCATCTCCAC
>JAXLVK010000149.1:0-10352 GCA_046329055.1 Bacteroidia bacterium | reverse complement strand
GCATTGCCCCAAAAAGGAATTTCTTCAAAATAGAACTTGGTGAAATCGCTGATCCGGTAGTCATCCAGGGTCAGTCGTTTCTGTATCAGCTTGGTGTCCAGCGGCCTGAAGAGCGATTCGATATCCATGCACTCTGTGGTTGTGCGTTTTGTTTTAATTTTGGGCAAATATACCACAAAAGCGCGATGATTCTGCTGACAGGCGGTACTGGATTTCTGGGACAAATCGTCCTCCATGACTTGCTCGCACGCGGCGAATCCGTGCGCATGCTCGTCCGTGACCCAAGCCGTGTGAAGGCTCCATCGGGTGTGGAACTCGCTGAGGGCGACGTGCTTGACATAGGGAGTTTGGAGCGGGCATTTGAAGGTGTGGACCGGGTGATCCACAGTGCTGCGGTCGTAAGCTTTTGGCCAAGGCGGCGCGAGGAAATGACCCGGATCAATGTCGAGGGCACCTCCAACATGGTGGACTTCGCAGTGGACGCCGGGGTGAAAAAGTTCGTCCACGTGAGTTCGATTGCCGCATTGGGACGGATTTCGGGCGCACCCAAGATCGACGAGAACAGCAAGTGGATCAAAAGCCGGCTCAATTCCGCCTATGGACGCAGCAAATACCTCGCAGAACTGCAGGTGCATCGCGGGGTCGCCGAGGGGCTCAAGGCTGTGATTTGCAATCCGGGCATCATCGTAGGGCCGGGGCACTGGGACTCGGGCAGCCCCAAGCTGTTTTCGACCATCTACAAGGGGCTGAAATTCTACAATCCCGGCAAAACTGGCTTCGTGAGCGTCCAAGACGTTTCGCGGGGAATCCTGGCATTGATGGACAGCGAATATGTTGCTGGTGAGCGTTTTGTCTTGGTTGGCGAAAACATGTGGTACAAGGATTTCTTCGGCTTGGTCGCCAAGGAATTGGGCGTGAAGGCCCCGAGTTTCGCGCCGCCGCGCTTCCTGTCCAGCTTCGCGGGCCGGATGAGCGAGTTCGTCGGCAATGTCACCAACAAGGAGCCGCTGATCACCAAGGAGACGACCCGCAGCAGCCGCCACGTCTTCAACTACGACGGCAGCAAAATCACCCGTTCATTGGGATTCGAATACACCCCGATGGCGCAGTGCATCCACGACACCGCCGTCCAATTCCTGAAAGAGCATGGTCGTTAAGGTCAACGGGGAGTCAAAGCCGCTTCCGATGGAGAATCCAAGTCTGCCGGACCTGCTCAGGCATGTAGGTATTCCACCTGAGCAATCAGGGATCGCAGTTGCGATCAACTTTGAGGTCATTCCACGTAGCCAATGGGCCGAAACCCAGGTGAATGAGGGCGACGAGATTGAGGTCATCACCGCCCGGCAAGGGGGCTGAACTCAAATCAAACAGGGCGATTGTGCATGGGAAGGCTGTCTTTGGTCATCTCATTTCACTTTTGCTCGACATTGAGCCTGAGTTGCATGTGCGATCAGAACGGGATATCGTAGAGTGGCTTATTCTCATTGTAGGCCTTGTCAGGCATTTCATGCTTCTTGCGTTTCTGGAGAATTGGCACCTTCGATACTCGATTATCGCCTTGAGGAATGAAAACCTCGCCTCCCGAACTGAGGTAATTGCCAAAAAGTTGGAGGCGCTTGGATGCGGCATCATACTTCCAAGCCAAGTCATAGACCCCTCGCAATGTTATGACCCCAACACGGTGCAATTTGTCGCCGTCCAGAATCCAAAGATGGATTACGCCCAAAGGGTGCCAAAAGGTGTACCCTCGAATGACTGCAATGGTATCGTTCACGCGGGTAATCTCCAAAGGGCGTGGCAGGTACAGGATGCTCTCCGCACAGATGAGTTCGCCAACCGAGGTGCAGGTGTCAGGTTCGGCATCAGCGAATGAATTTGTAACCATGCCTTTGGAAGTATGGTAGCGGATGGTCAATGCGTTGACGGATACAAAGTCGCCAACCTGGGACCACCAAGCTCGGATTTGGCCATCGGAGCTCGTCAAAGTATAGTCCAATGAATCGGGCATCCACTCTCCTGATTGGCCCCACACTGATGTCCACAGACATCCGACCATGAAAATGGTAGCAAGGTTTTGCTGTAGGGAGAGTGCTTTTTGGATCAAAGCGGTGATGGGGCGCGGCCCAATTGTCAATTGTTAATTATTCATTTTCAATTCCTTCCGCATTTGCGCCGCCGTCTGACTCCTGCCATCGTGGCTCCATCCGGGAGGGCCAAAGATGTACATGAGCTTGGCCTTGAATGTCGGTGCATTTGCCACGTCACGGAACATGTTGCCATACTCGTGGGTGGCAATCTTCAGCGGGTTATTGGTGTGGATGTCGGTGGTGATGCCATAGACGACGGGTTCCGCATCCAATTCCTCCTGAAAGGTGCCAAAGAGCCTGTCCCAGATGATCAAGATCCCTGCATGGTTCCGGTCGAGGTAGCGGACATTCTTGGCATGGTGGACGCGGTGATGGCTCGGTGTATTGAAAATGAGTTCAATGACCTTGGGGAAACGCCGAACGACCTCCGTATGTTGGAAAAACTGGTAGATGAGGCTGATGGTCATGAACATGATCACGTAGAGCGGATGGAACCCGACAAACGGGAGCCAACTCCACCAGAAGTATTTGTGAAACAGTTCGCCCCAGCTTTGGCGCAAGGCGATGGCGAGGTTGTATTGCTGACTAGAGTGATGGTTGACGTGGGCGGCCCAAAAGAGCCTGATTTCGTGGCAAGTACGGTGGTGCAGGTAGAAGCTGAAATCCTCCAAGAAAAACAGCAACACAAACGACCACCACACCTCCGGGATTGCGAAGAGCCGATGCTCATAGAGCCATAGCATGATGATGAAGGCAACCGTCTTTGTGCCCAGGTTGATGATCGCACTGCCCACACCCATGCCGATGCTCGCCCAAGCGTCACCCGCCTTGTACGGCGGCAGACCTTCGCGTTTGCGCAGCAGCACCTCGATCCCGATCGAAATCAAAAAGAAAGGGATCGCAAAACCGATAACCGGGTCGATTTCAAGAGGGTTGACTTTCATATTCCGAAACTCGAATATTTCCGGAGGCAATTTAGTCATCATGCATAACAATTCAATGAACAATGAACAATGAATAATGAATAATGAACAATGCCGCCGTTCCCGGGTATGCGCCATTGTTCATTATTAATTATTCATTGTTAATTACATTTGCCGCATGGCTAGAATTTTGACTGGCATACAGAGTACCAATGTGCCACACTTGGGCAATATCCTGGGAGCGATCCTCCCCGGGATCGAATTGTCCAAAATGCCCGGAAACGAGGCATTTTTCTTTATTGCTGATTTCCACTCCCTGACTACGATCCATGATCCGGAGGTCCTCAGGGAGAACACTTACGCTACTGCTGCTGCTTGGCTTGCCCTTGGATTTAACACAGACCGTGGCTTTTTCTACCGGCAGAGCGATATCCCGGAGGTGACCGAACTCACTTGGTACCTGACCTGCTTTTTCCCATTCAGCCGTTTGGAGCTCGCGCACAGTTTCAAGGATAAGAGCGACCGCCTCGACGCGGTCAGCAGCGGTCTGTTCTTCTACCCCATGCTCATGGCGGCGGACATCCTCATGTACGACGCGAATGTGGTCCCGGTGGGCAAGGATCAGAAGCAGCACATCGAATTCACCCGTGACGTTGCCGAGCGCATCAACAATCGTTTCGGTGCGGATACGTTTGTGATCCCCGACGCGATGATCCGGCAGGAGGTTCAGACCGTGCCCGGCATTTTCAAGGATCCTGACGGCAGCTTCGTGAAGATGAGCAAGAGCTACAACAACACGATCAACATCTTTGTGAGCGACAAGGAGCTCCTCAAGCGGGTGAATCAGATCCAGACGGACGCCACGCCCATCGAGGAAGCCAAAAATCCCGACACCTGCCTGGTGTACAGCATCTTCAGCATGCTCGCATCAGCAGAAAAGACGGCCGAGCTGCGCGAGGACTACTTGAAGCCCGGATTGGGCTACGGGCATGCCAAGCGCCGGCTGTATGATGCTCTGATTGAACGCTTTGGCGAGGCCCGGGAAAAGTACAGCTACTACATGTCCAACAAGAAAGAGCTGGACATGCTGCTGCAAGAAGGCGCCGAGAAAGCCGGAACGATCGCTTATGAAGTCCTCAGCCGTGTCCGCTCCAAGATGGGTTATAAAAAACTTGCCTATTTTGGAGGCGACATTTAACTTCGCCCCCTATGCACATCGCCATCGCTGGCAATATCGGGTCTGGTAAGACCACACTCGCGACTCAGCTCTCCAAGTATCTGAGTTTCGAGCCACAGTACGAGGATGCGGACAGCAACCCGTATCTCTTCGACTTTTACCAGGACATGCAGCGCTGGTCCTTCAATCTGCAGATCTACTTCCTCAACGCCCGGTTCAAGAAGATCCTGGACATCCGCAAGGAGGGTCGCAACATCGTGCAAGACCGCACCATCTACGAGGACGCACAAATCTTTGCGCCGAACCTCCACGCGATGGGGCTCATGGCCAAGCGCGACTACGAATCCTACAAGTCCCTCTTCGACAACCTGCTCGAGCTCATCCCGCCGCCCGACTTGCTCATCTACCTCCGGTTCGATCCGACCCTCGTGGGGATCAGATCCAGCGCCGTGGCCGCGAATATGAGGACTCCATTCGCCTTGATTACCTCCGCCGCTTGAACGAGCGCTACGAGGCTTGAGGAGCTATAACCTGGGCAAGAAGATGGAGATCGTGATCGACGAACTCAATTTCCGCGACAATCCAGAGCACTTCGGCATCATCATCAACCGTGTCAAGGCTGACCTCTTCGATTGTTCGGGGCGGTGTGATCCCAAATCTGGATTCTGAAATGGACAAGAGTGGTTCCGGCTACAATGGCGATATCCCTGTTGGCCGATTCGATTGATTTTTTATGGATTCATCAACTGGGAGATGATGATATCTATGTCTATGAAAATCAATCAATAATAAACTCGAATTTTAAGAGTTTAGGATCGATCCTGTTGCCGGGAACTACAATCCCCTGCCCATGGTGACATTGCGGTGAATGGCCATTGCAGGGAATTCACCGTGGCTGTTTCATATCTGGACAATCTGATCCTGCACCTGATTTGCACGCTGTTGGTGTTCCGCCTGGCGAGACGGATGGGGCTACGGGAAATGTTCGCCGCTTTCGTGGCATTGGCATTTGCGATCCATCCCATGCACCTGGAGTCGGTCGCTTGGGACAGAGCGCAAGGATGTCTTGATGGGCGTCATTTGGCGTCACTGCTGAGTTAAGCATGCGGTACTCCAATGGACGGCCGAAAATGGATTTTCTGGAGCTTGTTTCGGGGTTTGTTGGCATTGCTTGAGTAAGATCAGGCGGTATCGCTTCCACTTTCCCTGATCCTAATCGATTGCCTCAACATCGGCGTCTGACCGGAAAGGCTGCTCCTGCAAAAGCCCCCTTTCTCCTCGGGTCATTGGCGATTGGATCGCTGGGCATCATCATCCGTGCAAGGTCAGGGCTATCTGGAGGTCACGGCAAGTTCTCGATCTTGGATCGGCTTGTCTTGGCTGGGAATTCCTCTGGCAATACCTTCAATCCATTGTCGCCGGCGCTTTCCTTGCTTCACCCCTATCCCGCCGAGGTTCGATGGCGGCATTGGCTGGGATTTATTGGCAGCGATCGCTTTCGTGGTCTTCTTTGATCTAGGCCGAAAGCGGTGGCCGTATTGGGCGTTCGGCGGGGCGTTTTTCCGAATATTGTATTCGTCTTGCAGTTCGGGCGCGGGAATGCCTACATGGCTGATCGATTCAGCTACTGCCGTACATCGGATTACTTTTGGCTCTGGGGATGCAGGGCAGATTTGGTCGGAAGGCGGGGCGTTGAAATGGATACCAATCGTCGGCTTGGCAGGATTGAGCCTGTGGTTCATCGTTCGCACGCAAGCCTCTACTGCCGCATGGAAGGACAGCAACTCCATTTGGAACCACACCATTGCGCTGTATCCGGGGCGGCTGCCACTTGCCTATGCAAACCGGGTGAAATGACCTTCGCCTCCGGCAAGTCGAAGACCATGGCCTCGCCGACTTCAACACAGCCATCGCCATTGCACCTAGCCTGGACCTGGGATACCTGAACCGGGAGGCGACCTTTACCTCTCGCAGGGTATTCCCGGTGCAGCCCTCCAAGACTATGACCAAGTCATTCGACTTCGCGGCCCGATTCCAATAGCCCCTCCCGCCAATCCGAACCTCATCCAAGCGCTCGCCAACCGAGGTGCCGCCTATGGGCAACTGGGGCAATTCGACCTTGCTCTGAGGGATTTGAATCAGGCCCTGAAGCTCCTGCCAGCGCAGCCAGCCTTCCTCATGAACCGTGCACAAGTCTTCATTTCCACCCAGCGGTGGGCCGACGCATTGCAAGACTTGAATGGAAGTCATTCGGCAACAACCCCAGCATGCCGCAGCCTACCTTGAACAGGTCCCTCGCCAACGCCAATTTGGGCAACCTCCCTGCGGCGCGCAATGACGCTCAACAAGCTCGGTCTCTGGGCCTCGCGGTGGATCCGGGCTTTATGCGGCAGCTTGGGTTGTGACCCTACCGCAACTCCCAGATCCAAATCTCCCCGACCTCACGCAGCTTGTTTCCGAGGTGTTCGTGCACCAGTGGGATGGCCTCCGCCTCACGGGAGTCAGAGTAGAAGTAGCGGGCACCTTGCCCGAGCCAGGTCTTGAATTTCTCGGGGTCAAAATTGGTCGCGCCGAATGTCCATCCAAAATGACGCAGATGGAAGAGCGAAATGTGAGGGCTCAGGTCGTTGGCAAAGACGATTCTGGCATCGGCGGGCGTCGCTGTGCGAAGCTCTTCGAGATTGGACAGCAGGCCCTTAGGCATTCCCTTTTCATTCCAGCGCGGATAGGCGCGGAGTCCGGCCGTGACGGGAAGCACAATGATCAGCGCCAAGGCCAAGTTCCGGCCCCAAGTTGCCTTCACCATCAGCGCCCACCGGATGCCGATGGCTACCAACAGGAAAATGCCGGGCAAGAATGGAAACAGGTAATAGTCGTGGATGGAAGTGATCATGTTAATCTCGAACATGAAATAGGCCCCCACTCCTGCCGCATACAGCGCAAATGGCAATGAAAGCCCACTTTTCCAATGCTTGTCCTTCCCGATGCTCCAAAATGCAATCAATAGGAACGGAACGGCGGCATAATTCACCAGCAGCTCCGGCAGGATGGCGATCAGATTCCGCCAAATGCTGAATAGAATATCCGGGACATCTTCCGGGGTTGAATCGAGGATGCCCTTGACCACGCCGTTGCCCGTCCATTGCGGGATCACCCAGGCGTACCACCACAAGGCAGGCGCGAGAATGACCAACCCTGCCAATGCCAGTGCGGCCTTTCGAACGAAGCCTTTTCCACGTTCGCGGATCAAGGCCACGAGCAACCCGCCCATGGGGACAGTCATGAGCACGACAAATGGCAGCTTGGTCGCAGTCGCCAATGATAAGCAGGCAAATGAGGCCAAAATCGACGCAGTCCCGAGTGCCCCCGAGCCAGATCGGTACCACTGCATGAAGAATGCGATCCCCCATACCGCAGCCATCAAGGAGAAATTGTCTGGAAGGGGGTTGATGTTGTAGTAGAACAGGACCGGGCTGAATGTCCAGGCCCAGGCTGCGAAAAGCGCGACGGTCTTGTCCCGAAAAATCAGGTCGCAGGCTCGGAAAAAGCCCAGCATTGTCACGATCCCGAGCAGCCAACTCAGCAACCGCAGCACAACCGCATGGTCGCCAAACAGCCTGATGAACCAAGCAAAACTCCATTGCATGACCGGAAATTCCATGCGCTTGAGCCCATCCTGCCACTCCAGGCTGTAAACATGAGGATCCGAAATCGGATAGCCTTTTTCTGCGAACAAGACAATGTTGCTCGCAGTCTCGCATTGGCGCCAAGCGTGAATGCCTTGCAGGGGCTTGTTCAGGATGGGCAGGTGCATGAGCAGGCTCAGCACCGGAACCACTACCCAAATCCACAGCCGGTAGCGCCGATCGATATGTGCCTTGAGCTTGTCCATTTCAATGGCCATGGCCGCGAAGGCCTAACATTTCCCTGAGGCTCAGTGCCTTGCCGGTGACAACAATGCCATACGCCACGGCGGTGAAGAAGCTGAACAATGCGAATGCCGAACCGGGTACCGCCACTGTTGGATTGTTCAGCATCGCGGCGCTTGTGGCAACCGCGATGGCAAGGCCACTGTTGTGCAGACCGACCTCCAGCCCAAGCGTGACCTGAGCAGGTTTGCCTAGCCGCAGGATCCAAGCAGTCGCCCAACCCGCAGCCATGGCGAGCACGTTTTGCGCAAGTGCCCAAGGAAGCACTTCCAGCAGTTCCGATGGGTGCACGGGAACATCCTTTTTTTCCAAGAATATCGCCGCCACCATGGCAATCGCCAACATGATCGGCATCCCCAGGCGGAAATAGCGCTGCAGGCCATCGGTGAACTTGGGCCATTTTGCCTTCATCCAAACACCCAGGATGACTGGGAACACCGTGATGAAGAGGATTTGCAGGACAGTTTCGAGGACCGGCAGTTCCAATTGCGAATGCGTGTCCATGAAAACTTCAAGCGCGACATTCACCACAAACGGAATGGTGAACAGGGTGATGAGGCTATTGATCGCAGTGAAAGAAACGGACAAAGCCACGCTGCCTTTCAGCATGTAACTGAGCAAGTTGGCGATGGCGCCGCCCGGACAGGCAGCCACCAAAACGAGGCCCACTTGATGCTCTGCTCGCAATCCGGAAATCCACGCAATCCCGATCGCCATCACTGGCAGGAGGAAGATTTGGCAGACCAAACCGCCGATCACGCCCGCCGGATTTGTGAAGATGTTCTTGAAATCGCCCCAAGTGAGCGAGGTGCCCATCCCAAACATGATCACCCCCAAAACGATGGGGAGCAGGTAGGTGGAGAAAAAATGCGTCTCGATCATGGGGCAGGCGGCGGGACTTCCCGACGGTAAAATACGAATCCATTCTCGACTCCGATGCGGCGAAAGTTGCCGAACCAGCTCTCGAATTCGGCATCGGCCCGGTCCAGGCGCGAGACCATGTACACAGGCTTATCGACAGGGCCATTGGCCAGCCAGCTTTCGCGCTCCTCAGTTGGGATCTCAGGATGGGGAAATGGCTTCACCTCGCCATAGAAATAGTGCGCGTAGCTCTTGTAAGCTTGCACCATCAGGTAGGCATCGTCCTTGGATTGCTCTTGGAAAAATCGGATCGCGGCATTTTGAGAATGGTCTGCGATACGAGGAAGCACCACCAGGTTCAATGCATTGATAAAGATGAAGTTGCCCACTGCCATCAAAAGCAGAAATTCACGGTATCGGGCACGAATGAGCAGGACAAATCCGGCAATTCCCACCAGGACAAACCCCAATCCAGGCAGGAACTCCAAACCTGTCCAAGGGACGTCGGCGCGCATCGCGGCAGCGGTGTAGGGATTGGAAACCCCATCGGCCCAGGTGGATGCATGGGACGCGAGGTAGTTCACACCCACGGTCGCCACTCCAAATACAAGGAAGCCAAGGGAATAGACAAGGAAATTGTCCCATTTTGGCCGCCTTCCCTCCTGCCACAAACGGTCAAGGTACATGGCTGCAAGCACGGCGCCCGGGAAGTACAACATGCTGGAATAATGCACGATCTTGGTCCGCACAATGCTGAAAAGCACCAGCACTACCCAGAACAAAACGGTCATGAACCGCCGCCAAACCAGGTCACGCTCCGGCATTTCCCGCAGGCCCATTCCCCGGAAGGCAAATGCAGACAAGGGGAAACAACCCAGCAGGAAGACCACAAAGTGGTAGAAGAAGGGCTGCTCGTGACCTGCAACAGCCTGCGAAAACAGCTCAGCCTGATAGACAATGAACTTGCCGACAGTATTCATCCCGTCCTCAGCGAACAGGATGATGCTCCCAAACCAGCTCAGAATCACCAGCAAATAGACCCCGACAAACTTGAGCAATGCCAGCCAAGGGATTTGTTTTCTGCTCCAGATGAGCTTGTAGGCAAGATAGACCAGCGTGACCACGAGCACGGCGACCGGCCCCTTGGCCAATGTCGCAAGCCCGATCCACATCCCACCCAAGATCGGCGCGAGCTTGGGCTGCTCTCCCTTCGGTGCAGCTTCGTATCGAACGATCTGCATCAAGCCCATGAAAATGAGCAGGTTGAAGAAAGGATCGATGATGCCGGATTTGAAATAAAGGAAGGGCAGTAGGCTGATGAAATACATCCCGGCCACCATCCATCCGAACCTCCTCCCCCTCCAATTCGCCCCCT
>JAXLVK010000148.1:0-10535 GCA_046329055.1 Bacteroidia bacterium | reverse complement strand
TGACCCGCCTGCTGAAGAAACTGGAGGAGGACAAGCTCATCGTGGGCCGTCCCGACCCGGAGGACCGTCGCTCCAAACGCATCTTCCTGACCCCACTGGGCGCCGAGAAGAAGGCAATCGCGCACCAACAAGTCGAGCAATTCAACTCGGCCGTGCGTGCCAACATCCCTCAAGAAGACCTCCGCACGTTTTTCGATGTGCTGGAGAAAATACACCTGGTTATCAAGGAAAATACCAACGGAAAGGCTAGTTAAGGTTTATGAAAACAAGAACGATCAAGAAGGTGGCCGTGCTGGGCTCCGGGATCATGGGCAGTGGCATCGCCTGCCACTTCGCCAACATTGGCGTGCCGGTGGTCCTGCTCGACATCGTGCCCTTCAACCTCACTGAAGAGGAAAAGAAGGTCCCTGCGGCGCGCAACCGCATCGTGAACGACTCGCTGCAAAATGCGATCAAGGGCAAGCTGAACCCGCTCTACAGCAAGAGCTTTGCCAGCCGCATCACCACTGGAAACTTTGACGACGACCTCGCCAAAATCAAGGATTGCGACCTCATCATCGAGGCCATCATCGAAAGGCTGGACATCAAGCAGAGCCTTTTTGAAAAGGTGGAGGTACACCGCAAGCCGGGCAGCATCATCGCCTCCAACACCTCCGGCATCCCGATCCACATGATGACCACGGGCCGGAGCGATGACTTCAACAAGAACTTCATCGGCCTGCACTTCTTCAACCCGCCGCGCTACCTGCGCCTGTTGGAGATCATCCCCACGCCGCACAGCGATCCTGAGGTCGTGGACTTCATGATGCACTATGGTGACCTCTTCCTCGGCAAGCGCACCGTGCTCTGCAAGGACACCCCGGCCTTCATCGCGAACCGTGTGGGTGTGGCAGCATTGCTCCGCGTTCTGGAACTGGTGAAGGAACTGGGCCTCACGATCGAGGAAACCGACAAGCTCACCGGCCCCGTCACGGGCAAGCCGAATACGGGCACTTTCCGACTCGCCGACCTGATCGGCTCTGATACCACCCTCAAGGTGAAGCAGGGCCTCGCCCAAAACCTCCCGAACGACGAACTCCACAGCATGTTTGCCACTGCAGGCATCCTGGAGGCGATCTGCGAAAAGGGCTGGTACGGCGACAAGACCAATCAAGGCTTTTATAAGAAAACGAGCGAGCGCGACGAGCAGGGCCGCCCAGTGATTCTGTCCTTGGACCTGAACACCATGGAGTACCGTCCCGGCGCCAAGGTGAAGCTCGCCTCCCTCGAAGCCGTGAAGCAGGTGGACGACCTGAACGAGCGCATGAAAATGCTCTACGGCTTCCAAGACAAAGGCGGCGAACTGGTGCGCAAATCCGCTCAGAGCCTGTTTTCCTACGTCTCGAACCGCATTCCCGAGATCGCGAACGACCTGTATCAGATCGATGACGCGCTCAAGGCAGGTTTTGCATGGGAGCAAGGTCCCTTCGAGCAGGCCGACGTCCTCGGTGTGGAGCGCCTCTACAATGACGCAACCGCAGCAGGCGAGAAAGTCGCGCCTTGGGTGAAGGAAATGCTGGACGCTGGCAACAAGACATTCTACAAGAGTGCCAATGGTCAGCGCCTCTACTACGATGTGCCCTCCAAGTCCTACAAGGTCATTCCCGGCACCGAAAACCTCATCATCCTGGACAACTTCCGCGACACCTCAGTGGTCTGGAAGAACACTGGCACAACCCTGTTCGACATTGGTGACGGTGTCCTGAACCTGGAGTTCCACACGAAGATGAACAGCATCGGCGGCGAGGTGCTCGAAGGCATCAACAAAGCCATCGACATCGCCGAGCAACAAGGTTGGAAGGGCCTGATCATCGGCAACAATGGTCAGCACTTCAGCGCTGGGGCGAACATCGCCATGATGCTCATGCTGGCGATCGAGGAGGAGTGGGACGAACTGGATTTCGCAATCCGTGCCTTTCAAAAGACCGTTTCCCGCCTGCGTTTCAGCAGCATCCCGACCGTGATGGCGCCTCATAGCCTGACCCTCGGCGGCGGCTGCGAACTCACGATGCATGCCGACCAAGTAGTGGCTGCGGCCGAAACCTACATCGGTCTGGTGGAAGTCGGTGTGGGCCTCATCCCCGGCGGTGGCGGCACCAAGGAATTCACACTGCGTTTCAGCGATGCCCTCGAATCCGGCGACGTGGAGCTCAATGCCCTCCAAAGCCGTCTGCTCACCATCGCTCAGGCCAAGGTTGCCACAAGCGCCTACGAAGCCCGCGAACTCGGCATTCTCACGAACAAGAACATCATCTCCGTGAACCTGGACCGCCGCCTCAAGGACGCCAAAACCGAAATCCTGCGCATGCACGATGAGGGTTATGTGCAGCCTCTGGAGCGTCAGGACATCAAAGTCCTGGGTCGCACCGGCCTCGGCTTGGCTTACAGCGGCATCTATGCCATGTACGCCGCTGGCTACATCAGCGAGCACGACATGAAAGTCGCCAAGAAAGTCGCTTACGTCATGAGTGGCGGCGACCTCACTGGCACGAACTACGTGAGCGAGAAATACCTCCTCGACCTGGAAAGAGAAGCCTTTCTGAGCCTCCTCGGAGAGCGGAAGACGCTCGAGCGCATGCAGCATACTTTGAAGACCGGAAAGCCGCTGCGCAACTGATGTGGAGAGTGGAGAGATGAGCGTGGAGAGTCCCGTTCCGCGAAAAGGCAACTCTCAGCTCTCAACCCTCATCTCTCCACAAATCGCAGGATTCCTAGAGTAAAACCTCAACTATCAATTGTCAATTTTCAACTGGTATGGAAGCATACATCGTAGCAGGATATCGCACCGCAGTGGGCAAAGCCACTCGCGGAGGCTTTAGATATGTTCGCCCCGACAACCTCGCGGCATCTGTGATCAAGCACCTGGTGAAGTCGGTGCCCGCATTGGACCCCACACGTGTGGAGGACCTGATCGTGGGTTGCGCAGTGCCCGAGGCTGAGCAGGGTTTGCAGATTGGTCGGATCATCTCCCTCCTTTCCTTGCCCATGAGCGTGCCGGGCATGACGATCAACCGCTACTGCGGTTCCGGCTTGGAGGCCATCGTCCTAGCAGCAGCCAAAATCAAGGCTGGCATGGCCGATTGCATCATCGCAGGTGGTACCGAGAGCATGAGCCTCGTTCCGACCGTGGGTTACAAGACAGCCCTGAGCTATGACGTGGCGATCAGCCACCCGGAATGGTACTTCGGCATGGGTCAAACCGCCGAGGAGATCTTCAAGGACTACAAAATCAGCCGCGAAGATCAGGACAATTTCGCTCTGCGCAGCCACATGCGGGCTGCTGCCGCCATTGACGAAGGCAAGTTCGCCCCTGAAATCGTGCCCGTCGAGGTGATCGAGAAGACATTCGAAGGCGGCAAGGTCAGGAGAAGAAATTCACCGTGAAAGACGATGAAGGGGCACGCCGCGACACCACGATCGAAGGTCTCGAAACTGAAGCCTGTCTTCGCTGCCAATGGCTCCGTGACCGCTGGCAACTCCCTCCCAAACCGCTGATGGCGCTGCCTTCGTGTTGGTGATGAGCGAGAAAATGGTGGTGGAACTTGGTTTGCAACCCATTGCCCGCCTCGTCAGCTACAGCGCCAATGGCGTGGATCCCCGCATCATGGGCATCGGTCCCGTGGCTGCCATCCCCGCGGCACTGAAGAAGGCAGGCATGACCCTCGGCCAAATCGATCTGTTCGAACTGAATGAGGCATTTGCTGTGCAGTCCCTTGCTTGCATGCGTGAACTGGGCATCGATCCCGAGATCACCAACGTGAACGGTGGCGCGATTGCACTCGGTCACCCCCTCGCCTGCACCGGCACCAAGCTGAGCGTGCAGCTCTTCAATGAACTCCGCCGCCGTGGCAAGAAGTACGGCATTGTCAGCGCCTGCGTGGGTGGCGGACAAGGTGTGGCGGGGATCTATGAACTGCTGAACTGATTATGTAGTGACATGTCATGTCGAGTCCCGAGGGAGTCGGGAAGACATCTAGCATGAATAGTAACACGCTCGCTGTGTGCGCTAGATGTTTCGACTCCGTCCGCCAAGGCGGACTCCGCTCAACATGACAACCCGAATATTCTCAATGACTCAATTCTAAAATTCTCAATTCCAAAATAAGATGAGCACCGCAGTCGCAGCAGGATCAGCCCTCAAAGGAGGCGAGTTCCTGGTCAAGAATACCGATTTCCATACCGTCTTCATTCCCGAGGAGTGGAACGAGGAGCAACGGATGATCTCCCAAATGTGTGATGACTTCCTCGAAAAGGAGGTTTATCCGCATCTCTACGAACAGTTCCATGCAGAATCCGGACTTGATGCCGTCCATCATCCGCAAGGCGGCCGACTTGGGTCTGCTGGGTGCGGGTTTGCCCGAGGAATACGGCGGCATGGGCCTCGATTTCCTCACACAAATGCTGCTCACAGAGCGTTTTGGTGCAGGTCATTCCTTTGCAGTCGGTTTCGGCGCACACTGGCATCGGTACCTGCCCACGCTGTACTTCGGTACGGATGCTCAAAAGCAGGCTATCACCAGAAGCTGGGTTCCGGCGAATGGCTCGCTTCCTACTGCTTGATGAACGCCAGACCGGCTCTGATGCCCTTGGCGCGAAGACCACTGCGGTCTGAGCGAAGATGGGAAACATTATATCATCAATGGCCAGAAGATTTGGATCACCAACGGTGGCTTCGCCAACCTGTTCACGGTGTTGCCAAGCTCGACGCTCAAGTTCTGAGCTTCTTGGTCCTGGCGACACCCCCGGCATCGCCGCAGCGCCGAAGACCCACAAGATGGGTATCGAGGGCAGCTCCACCCGCGAGATCTTCTTCCGGGACGTGAAAATCCCGGTCGAGAACCTGCTCGGCGAGATCGGCAAAGGCCACAAGATCGCCTTCAACATCCTCAACATCGGCCGGATCAAGTTGGCTGCAGCTGCGATTGGTGGTGGCAAGAAGGCCCTCGACGTGTCCGTGAAGTATGCCAATGACCGTCAGCAATTTGGCGTGTCCATTGGCACTTTTGGAGCGATTCAGCACAAGTTGGCTGAGATGGCCATCCGCCTCTGGGTGATGGAGTCCGCTGTTTACCGTGCGAGCCAAGCATCCAGCAAAGAGCGCGAACTCCAACAGGCTGGCGCTTCCTACGCTGACGCACTGCTCGGCGGTGCTGAGGAATACGCGATCGAGTGCGCCCTGTAAGGTGCTCGGCTCCGAGGTCGTGGACTACATCGTGGACGAAGGCGTGCAAATCTTCGGTGGCAACGGCTTCAGCGCCGACTTCCCCATGGACCGCGCTTACCGTGACGCCCGCATCAACCGCATCTTCGAAGGCACCAACGAGATCAACCGCCTCCTCGGCATCGGCATGATCATGAAGCGTGCCATGGGTGGTCAACTCGACCTCCAAGGCCCGATCATGAAGATCATGAACGAGCTCACGAGCATTCCGGATTTCAGCGCAGACGAGGACACCTCCCCGCTCGCCGCTGAGGCCAAGGCCATTGCCAACTTCAAGAAGGCATTGCTCATGGTTTCCGGCGCTGCTGTCCAGACCTACATGGCCAAGTTGGAGAAGGAGCAGGAGATCGTCATGAACCTGGCCGACATGGGCCTCTACGTCTATGCCGCTGAATCCGGCCTGCTGCGCGCACAGAAGTTGATCTCCATCCGTGGCGAGGCAGCTTGCGCCGATCAGATCGCGATGGTCAAGACTTATGTCTATGACGCCGCCGATCTGATCAACAAGCACGGCAAGGACGCGATCAACTCCTTCGCCGAAGGTGACATGCAACGCATGATGCTCATGGGCCTCAAGCGCTTCACCAAGGTGCAACCCGTGAACACGAAAGCCACCCGCAAGCAGATCGCCGCCAGCCTCCTCGAGGCCAACAGCTACATCTACTGATTGCTGCGATAGCTATTGAAATTGCCGCGCCGCTTCCGATTTTGGAGGCGGCGCGGTTATTTTTGTGGCATTGGGGTTGTGTTTTGCTAATGAAGTTTGTATATTTGTGTAACAATTCAGTGCAGAATGACAATGAGGCAGAAACCAATCAAAGCACATCCGAACTCGCCATTGGCGAAGATGGCGATGAAGGCGCTAGAAGATAAACGGATGGTCAGTGCGTACCTGAGGGGCGAGATATCAAAGGAGGAGCTGGATGAAAAAGGAATACGCCTCGTTAATCCTTTATAATTATCGAAGAATTAGCGAATTCCGGATCGAATTCACCACACAATCGGATGTTCTTTACTTGGTTACGTTCTTGGATGCCTCAGACTATTTTGGGATGCATCCAGAGTTCAGCCACAAGGTAAAGTCATTCCAATTCGAGGTCAAGCGCAATCCGCATGCAGTATTGCCGCCGGACCCGCGTGTTGGAGCGACGATCTCATATCTCATTTTGCAATTCTTCGAACAAAATGAAGAAGGCGTTCTCTTCTTCGTCCATGAGAAATCTGACGGGAAGGACAAAAGTCGATTCCGGAAGTTCGAATCATGGCTTCGGAGAAGTGGCAATAAGACACTGGTCAAGCACGATGCGGAGATTTCCGTAGGAAGGACCTCCATTCTACTTTCCATCCTTTTGTCCAAGGATCACCCACAAATCGAAGAAATCGTTGGAGGTTTCGATCAATTGGTGCTGGAGAGTTCTGAGAAGCCCGATGACTAAACACCTGAATCCAATGGCGTTTTTGAACGAATCCCAATCTGCTGCCTGCACCGTTCAGCTTTTTTGCTAATTTTCCTCACGAATGGGCCACCCTGTGGTGGACACCTTCCATGAGCAGCATCGGTAGTTTTTCATATCGCTACAGGGTATTCGTCTTCAACCTCCTCCTCGCAGGGGTGGTTTTCGGGCTGGATCCCAATTGGTTTTCCCTCATCCCGGACATCCCCGACCTCGGATTCTATCTGGGGGTGTTGATGATGGTGGTGCTGTTCTTCGAGTTCGCGGGGATCTATTTCAAGTCACGCCTGATTTTTTCCTTCGAGGACTGCCTCCACCGGAAGGTGCCGATGTACATCGGACTGACCTTTGTGCCGCGGGTGCTGATCAGTGGGGCATTTGCAACGTTGGCGCTGGACGTGATGGGGGCGCTTACCATTTCGGACTATTTCCTGCTCCCCATCATCCTGTATGCCACGATCAAGGAGTTCGGAGTCCGCGCAGTTTTGCTGGATACGGTGCGTGAGCGCCTGCCTCGGCCCACGGGGATTCGCCTCTGGATTGGAGATGTTCTGCTCTTCATCTTCTTCGTGGTGGTGTACGCCGCGATCTGGAAGGTTTACTTCCTGGAGAATCCCCACGTGATGTATGTAGCCATTTCCCCCATCAATTGGGCCTTCACAGCGGGGGGCTTCTTTTTGATGATCTTTTTCATGGAAATGCCATTCTACTGGGAAGAATACTTGCATGGGAAGTCAGCCGGAGGGCGCTGGTTCTCGGTGCTGTCTGTATTGTTGCCGACAATGGGCCTGATAGGCAGGTTCTTGATCATGTATTTGCAGCAGTCTTCTTAGATTTCCCTTGGAAAGACAAGCAGGATTTCACATTTTGCTGATTCCAAAAAAGGTATCTGTGTATGAGAAAGCTATTCCCGGCAACCTTGCTGCTTTTTGGCATGTCCACCCCACTCTGGTCTCAGAATGTGGGCATCGGCACTGCCGCCCCTGCTCAAAAACTTCATGTCTCTGACGCAACCACGCCCAATGCCGCCACAGTACGCGTGAGCGGCCTGTCCAGTACCACAACCCTCGCTGCCGGGACGGCGCCCATGGCTGTGGTGATCGTGGACGCGAATGGGGTGATGTACCGTGGCGCATCCACTGGAGCTGGCGGCGTGGACGCGTGGTACACCCGTGGAAATGCCGGCACCGTCCCAGCCACGAATTTCATTGGAACGACGGATGCTCAGGATTTCGTGACAAAGACAGCCGGTAGCGGAGCTGGAAATGAACGCATCCGGGTCATCGGTGCAGGCGCTACGCCAGGTCAGGTCGTCGTGAACAATACGGGTATCTTGACAGGGGATGTCTTCTCCGTCTATGCGAACAATACTACCAACGGCACCACCGCCTCCATCACCAATACCATCGGCACCTTTGCGATCAACGGCTACAGTGCCGCCAGCGGAACAGGTGTCTATGGCGAGGTGAATGGTGGCGCAACCACAGCAGGTAGCGCCGTTTGGGGCAATATGTACGGAACGGCGACCACTGCTTCCTCGACGAGCGAAGCGGTTTGGGGAACCAATAGCACCGCCCCGGCTGGCACGGGTGTCACTGCTGCCGTGGCCTCCGCAGTCCGTGGTGATGCGACCGGAGCCGCCGGCACTGCCTTCACCATGGGGGTGCTCGGTGTCAATTCCGCGACCACGGGATCGGCCTACGGGGTCTATGGGCAGACTTCCTCTCCGAATGCAATGGGTGTGTTTGGCGTGAACCTCGACGCGACTGCCAACCCCGCTCACGGTGTGCAAGGGCAGACGGCCGCCCTCGGCTCGGCAGCAGGGGTGCGTGGCTTCAACACGGCTGGTGCGATCGGCAATTTGCAGAATGGCTTCGGTGTCCGAGGATCTGCCAACGTCGCACCAACGGGAAGCGGATTTGTGATGGGTGTGCGTGGTGATTGCGCAGGGGCCACTGGAGCCACCTATGGTGTCTATGGACAGTCCGCGTCACCCAACGGCTTCGGAATGGACGCCGTCAATATCAATGCTGCCGGCACCGGCCAACTTGTGATCGGCAACAACGTGGCGGGAACCTTCCTGACTGGAGGGTCCGGCACTGCAGTGAACGGTGCGACAATCGGTGAATTTGCCATCGCCAAGACCGCAGGCACTGGTATCGGCGTGGTTGCCATCGGCAACAACCTCACGGGTTCGATCCTCACTCCTGCCTCAGGTTGTGGTGTCGCTGGTACCGGCGCGCAGTTCGGTGTGATGGGCTTCGCAACGACCCTCGTGAACACGAACGGCAACAACAACAGCACCTTCAACGCGGCCAACGCCTCTGCGGGTGGCTACTTTGAGGTTCAAAACGTGGGCGTGGCGCAGACCTGGGCCTACGTCGGTGTCCGTGACAATGGTGCCGTTCTCCGCAAGATCATCGGCCCCGGTACCGTGAACACCATCGTGGAAGACATGAGCGGCAACCGCGTCGCCCTTTCTTGCCCCGAGGCCCCCGAAAACCTTTTCCAAGATTACGGCCAAGGCCAACTCGTGAATGGTCACGCCCATATTGACCTGGATCCCATCTTCGCCAAGAACATCGTCGTGAATTCCCAGCATCCCCTCCGCGTTTTCGTGCAGTTGGAGGGCAATTGCCAGGGTGTGTTCGTGGAAAACAAGACCAGGAACAGCTTCGACGTCACGGAATTGAACGGCGGCTCCTCCAATGTCTCCTTCAGCTACACCGTGGTCGCCAACCGCGCCGATGAGATTCTGCCCGATGGCAGCATTTCCAAGTACAGCGAGGAACGTTTCCCGGCTGCCCCCGGCCCGCAGTTGAGCACTGTTCAGTCGATCCAAGAGGCTCCCAGCAATGTCCGTCAGATCAAGTCGGATGACATGGGTGCTGTGCCGGCCAGCGTATTGAAGGCAAATCCCGCCGCAAAGCAAGGTCAATCGCAGAAGTAACCCTTCTTCGCAGGCGCCGTCCCCGTCAGGAATTCAATCTTGGCGGGGACGGCTCTTTTTTGGGAAGGGCATAGGATGGCACAGGACTGAGGGAGCAGGATGGATGCACGTTTCGGCTGAATCTGCATGCGGATTTCCTCGGCTGGAGGCGAAACATTTTGGATCGAAAATTTCACTTAGCCCCATTCGATTGGATGGGAAAATTTCTCGAATCGCCCTCGGTTTCCCCTCCTTTCCTCGATGGAGCAGGACTTCGGCCCGTTTCTCAGCATTCCACGACCCTCCAAAATGGGCCGAGGCAGGTCCTAGCAGACCCGCCTCGACATCAACAAATTGGCTATCGGAAAGAACGTTGGATCAGATTAAAAAATCGGAAATATGACAATGAGACTGTATGAGTACGATTTTGAAGCTGCCGAACTGCCATGCAGCGAGAGCAAATCCTAGTTGAGGAAAGCCCTTGTCGGGAGCTTTTCCACCTCCGGAAGCGCCTTTGGGCGCAGCAAGCGCATGGTCATCTTGAGACAGCGCCGCGTGTCAATCTCCGTGACGTCGCGGATACCCACCCGAGGCGGCCAGACATTGGGCCCGCGGCGAGATTTGGAGGAAGATTGCTTTTTCATAGGTAAATCGGTGAAGCGCATTTTTGTGTGTCCCAAGCCTGTCGCATCGGAACAATACAAAACTCTGGTTATGCGAAAGGAAAAGGATGCACATTTTGGGTGAAAAATTCCGGTTTGGGGGTACTGATTTTTGGGGAGGGGGGCTACGTTGGTGCCCGAAGAAGTTTGTGGCGTGTTGACCATTATTGGATTGTGGCATAGAACATATTTTGTTGATTCTCGAATCATTGTTCTCAATCGAACTGCTT
>JAXLVK010000147.1:0-10858 GCA_046329055.1 Bacteroidia bacterium | reverse complement strand
AGTCTTCCTAGGTTTTTCGCCGGAGGCAAATGTTCGATCGGCGTGCGGCAAACCTTCGTATTCCTCGGTTTTCACCGCCGCCTCCTTGTCTCGCCGCCGCCTCGTTCCAGCCTCGTGCTGGGCTTAGTCCTCGTAGTCGATGCGGATGGTGACCCTTTCGATGGGGGTGTCTTCCTTGATTTCGTGGCGGGCTTCGGCGATGATGGCGTAGGTCTGTCCCTCGGCCTCGGTGTCGTAGTTCGCGAGGGCGGACCACTTCTTGGCGGGGGTGGGGGGCAGGTGCTTGAAGCTGCCAAATTTCTTGCTCAGCTCGGCGAGGGATGTGGGTGTGCCCAACTTGAGGTAGATGCCCCCGACGCGGTTGCCGCCTCCCTCCTGCACGTACGTGACCTCCAATTGGCATTCGGAGGAAGACTGAAATGTGAATTGTTGGGAACTGGACTGCACGGCAATGAGCCCATGGGCCGCCTTGGCAGCTGCAAAATCCACGTCCCCGCCTTCAAACTCAGTGATCTGTCGCTCGATGCACGCGTTAACCTCTGCTCCGCTCATACTTGTGCATTGTGTTTGGAAACCCAAGACCGACAACAGCAGGAGTGATCTCAGGGTGACCAACATGGATTACTTTTTGCTTTTCTTCTCGGTGGTGTCCTTGGGGGCCTTTTTGGCAGCCTTGGCTACTTTCTTGGCCTCCTTTTTCTTCAACGCCTCCTGCTTGTCCTTGATCTTGCGCTCCTTCTTGAGGGTCACGTCAAATTCGTCACCCACGCGCCAAGCGTCATGCTCCTCGGGCAGGTTGCGGTAGTCTTCGTAGGTCCCTTCGTCGCCGAGGGTCTTCTCGCGGTGCTCGCTGCCACTGCCATAGACGCTTTCGTACCAGTTCTTGGCGACGGCGTGCTTCACGGTCTGCTTACCTGTGGGGTTGGCGACGGCAGCCTTGGCGATGCGCAAGGGGATGCCCATCTCGTCGGCGATGTCCTTGGCTTTTTTGCCCTCTCCGGCGAGGTTCTGCGCCATGTTGAACCACTGCTCAGCGTGGCGCGCCTCGTGGATCACGGTATTCGCGAAGTCGTTGAGCTGCTTGGTTGTGAGCTTGGCTTTGCTCAGGAAGTCGTTGCCGACAAGGATGTTCCAATCTGTGAAGTCGAACTGCCCGGAGTCGTCGCCGAGGTCTTCCACGCGGTAGGCGCATTCAGGGACGCCAGCTGCCTTGAGTTGCTTGTTGATGAGCTCGACCATTTTGCCGCCGCGCTCATCAGCAGTTTTGAGGCTGCTCCAATCCACGCCGAGGTAGTCTTGGGCGAATTCCTGCTCCACCTCCTCGGTCGCCAGTCCATGAGCGAACAGCTTCGGGAGTGACTTGGGGCCCAGCATGCCGTCTGGCGTCATGCCAGCAGCCTTCTGCGCCTTGGCGATGGCTTGCAGGGTTGCGTCGTCAAATGCACCCGTTGCAGCAATGCCCAACTTGGTCTGCATTTCACAGATGACCTCCGCAGTGAACTCGGTTTTTGAGGTGTAAAACGCCCGGGCTGCCTCCAGCTTTTTCTCGTTCAGCAAATCCTTCTTCTGGACCGGCTCGTTGTTCGTAGCCGTCAGGCCAAACTTTGGCGGTGCCTTGACAGGCAAGGTTTCCTTGGAAGGGGCTGATGCTGTCTTGGCAGGCTCCTGCTTGCGCAGGATCGGTGCCACTTCTTTACGCTGAAACATACTCATGGCGCTTTCCTAACTGAGATTGGCAATTTTCAAATTGGCTCCCTGCGTCCCGACTGCACAAGTTCTATTGAAAAGGCAATTTATGAAAATGGGCCGTCGAATAGGAGAATTGAGGAAAATTAATCCTTCACAGACGCAACCAGGGCATAGCGATGCAATCACCCATTCTTTCTGAAAAGAAATTATGTTCGCAACCATTTTCTAAACTATTGCCACCTAGGGCCGATTTTCAGCACTTGAACGACATTCAGAACCGTAAATATTAGAAGGTTAAGATTGGCGGGCCCTGATGGGCGAGGTAGCTTTGACCCGTCACATTGGAGACATGCCCAAGCTAGTCGGGAGCACTGAGCCGGGAGTGAGCTAGCCACTGCCGATCACTGCGAGAACATGCGCGACCAAGGTCGCAGGGGTGCTCCATGGGCTCGCATTTCAATTCTTTTCACCCTTAAATGATTCAAGAAAATGAAAACAAGAATCTTCAACTCACGCCTCCTGATCACCTTGGCAGTGGTTTTGGCCAGCCTTCAAGTGTCCGCGCAGTATTGGCAGACGACTGGCAACTTAACCAACGGTGCGAGTTTCATCGGTACACTTTCTGATCAGCCTCTGCATTTCCGAGTGAATGCGGCAGGGGCAGGCAGAATCGAATGGAATGGTTCCGTTTTCCTCGGTCTTCAAAGTGGTTCCGGATCGATTACATTGAACAATGTGGGAATCGGCAGGAACACGCTCGTCAACAACGCAGGTGATTATAACTCAGCCGTGGGGGTGGAGGCCCTACAAAATACAAGTGGGGCATACAACGCCGCAATTGGCTACCAAGCCATGAATTGGGGAAGTTGCAAGTACAGCTGCGCCATGGGAAGTGGGGCTCTGCAAGGGATCAATTTCAACAGCGGCAACTATAACACCGCCCTGGGTTATCAATCCATGATGTTCAACTCCACTGGCGCTTTCAACAGCGGGGTCGGATCAAATTCGCTCAAAAACAATACCACTGGCTCCTCCAACACCGCCGTTGGCTATAACTCGATGGTATTGAACCAGACCGGCATACACAATGCCGCGCTGGGCCAATTCTCACTCGCTAACAATACCGGAAGCTACAATTCGGTCCTTGGCAGCAGGGCATTGTTCAATGGCACGTCAGGGTCGAACAACACCGCCCTCGGGTACCAAGCTATGCAATACAATGCTACTGGCAACTCCAACACAGCCCTCGGCAGCAACGCTGGTCCTATCACTGGATCCCTGAACAACATCACCGTCCTGGGGGCCAATTCGACTGCAACCGTTTCCGACAAGGTCCGCGTCGGGGACGTGAACGTGACCAGCATCGAGGGGCAAGTTTCATTCTCCACCCCAAGCGACGGGCGATTCAAGAACAATGTCCGCGAGGAGGTGCATGGGCTGGACTTCGTCACGCGCCTGCGCCCGGTGGTGTACAACTTCGACACGCGGAAATTTGACGAGTTCCTCCTGCAAAATGCCCCTGACAGCATGAAAAGCGCTCGCCTGCAAGCCACGGATTACAGCACTTCCACGGAAATACGCCGCACAGGCTTCATCGCTCAAGAAGTGGAGCTAGCCGCCAAGGAGGTAGGCTATCAATTCAGCGGGTTGCACGCGCCGTCCACCGATTCCGACAACTACAGCATCAGCTATTCAGAGTTTGTGATGCCACTGGTGAAAGCCGTCCAAGAGCTCCACGCAGCCAACACCGCCCTGGAGCAGCGCCTCGACGCACAAGCCCAGATGATTGAGGAACTGAAGCAAGCCCTCGGCGACCGCTCCTCCTCCACCAAGCCCAACCTGAATGGGGTCGAACTCGGCCAAAACGCGCCGAATCCCTGCGACGGCAGCACCCAAATCAGCTTCAGTCTGCCTAGCAGCCGCCCCTCCTCTAACGTCACCCTCATGGTACGGGATGCCTCCGGCAAGCTGGTCAAGACCATTGCCGTCCAAGGTGAAAAAGGCAGCGTTACGCTGGACACCCAAGCCCTAAGCCAAGGCGTTTATTCTTACTCCCTTGTGATCGATGGGCAAACTGCCGCAACCAAACAACTGGTCGTGGTCAAAGACTAAGTCTTTGGGATGACAGGGGATAGTTGATAGCCTTGGGCCTGTCCCCAGCAACTTTCAACTGTCCCCTATCACCTGCTTTTGTACTTGTTGTAGAGGTCTTTTTGCTTGTTTCCTAGGTCGATCTGTCGGCCTTGGATCCATGCCATTTCTACCTTGCTGGTGCGCATGTCGAGGAGGTCTCCGGCGCTCACGATGATGTTGGCGTCCTTGCCTGGCTCGATGCTGCCTGTGCGCTGGTCGATACCTAGGATCTTGGCGGTGTTGAGGGTGATCATCTGGAGGGCCTCCTCCTTGGTGAGGCCGCCCTGAACGGCCTGTCCGGCTTGAAAGGGCAGGTTCCGGTAGTTCCAGAAATTGTCCATGCTGAGGCAGGTGAGGACGCCCGCCTTGAAGAGGATGCCCGGGGCGCGGAAGGGCTGATCCACGGGATCATCCTCGGCGCGGGGCAGGCGCTGCGGTTTCAGGAGCACCACCGGAATCTGGTGTTGCCGCAGGAGATCGCTCAAGAGCCAAGCATCTGCTCCGCCGACAAGGACCATCTTGAGGTTGCGGCGCAATGCGAATTCGATGGCGGTGCGGATGTCCTTTTCGGAATTGGCTTCGATCCAGAGGGGCTTGCTGCCTGTGACGACGGGGGCCATTGCCTCCCAGCGCAGGTCGGGCTTTTGTGTCTTTCCGGCGGCCTTGGCTTGGGCGTAGGCGAGTGCATTGTCAAATGCCATCTCGAGTTCGTTCATCCGCTCACGGAGGCGCTTCTCCTGCTCCTCTCGGGGCGGCCCCTGCGGGGAAGTGGAGATTTGCTGGGAAGGCCAGGAGAGGTGCAGGGCATCGTCGGTGACGTAGGCAGCGTCCTCCCAGCTCCAGGCGTCGAGTTGCACGATGGAGCTGAGGCCCTTGAGCAAGTCGCCGTCGGGGGTGGTTTGGGCGAGCAGGATGCCATTGGAGCGAACGGTGGGGGTGACGCGGCTGTCGGTGTTGTAGGCGATGAGGGCGCGGGCGTTGGGGTTGATGCCGCCGACTTCGGCGCGGTCGTTGGTGGCGCGGGCGGCTTCGACCTCGCTGAGGCCGAGTTGGGTGACGGGCGCGATCAGGCCGGGGTAGATGTGCTGGCCAGCGAGGTCGATGATCTTGGCCTCCTGAGGGACGGCGTTGATGGAGCCGACAGCTTGGATTTTGTCATTGGAGATGAGGACACTGCCTTTTTCGATGACGGTGCCGTTGCCGACGTGGATGGTGGCGTTGTCGAGGAGGATGGTGCCGGTGTGCTTGGGGCTGGGGTTGGGAGGTCCTGGGCGGAGGCGGGGGTGTTGGCGAATGCGAGGAGGAGGGCCAAGGCAAGGTGAATGCTTGCGAAGCCGCATCGGTCATTGATCCAATACTTTTTCCTTGTCCTCGCCGCCGGGAGGCGGCTAGGTCGATCGGCGTGCGGCCAGAGGCCGCCGCCTCTTTTTGGGAGGCCGCCGCCTCGTGCGTGGATGGATTATTCATGGTCATGGCCTTGGAGTTCACATTGGTGGATTTGGGGGGCGGGCTTGCCGTCGTATTTCTTTTTGTCGCGGTCGGGGCTTTCGATCATCTTTTGGATGAGGCGTTGACGCTGGGCGCTGACTTGACCTTGAGCGGCTTTGTCGGCTTCGCGGTCGAAGTAAAGCCTGCCGTCCACCCAGGTCATTTTGGCTTGGGCATAGATGGAGAGCGGGTGATCGCTCCACAGCACGATGTCGGCGTCCTTGCCCTTGTCGATGCTGCCCACATATTGATCGATGTGCAGGGCCTTGGCGGGGTTGAGTGTGACCATTTTCAATGCGTCCTCCTCGCTCATTCCGGCGTATTTCACGGATTTGGCGGCTTCCTGGTTCAGGCGGCGGGCCATCTCGGCGTCGTCACTGTTGATGCAGACGTTCACGCCGACCCGGTTCATGAGGCCGGCATTGTGGGGAATGGCGTCGATTACCTCGTATTTGTAAGCCCACCAATCGCTGAAAGTAGAGGCATTGGCTCCATGCGTCTTGATTTCGCGGGCGACTTTGTACCCCTCCAGGATGTGGGTGAAGGTATTGACCCGGAAGCCATAAGACTCGGCAAGCCGCATGAGCATGAGCACTTCGCTCTGGACGTAGCTGTGGCAGGTGATGAATCGCTTGCCGTCCATGATCTCCAGCAGGGTCTCCATCTGCAAGTCGCGGCGCTGCGGAGGTGTCTGCCCGATCCCCTTGGAGGCTTCGTTTTGCAGGCGGCGGTATTCTTGTGCTGCGGTGAATGCGTCCTTGATGAATTGCTCCACACCCATCCGCGTCTGCGGATACCGCACCCGGAATTGGTCACCCCAATTGCTCTGCTTCACGTTCTCGCCCAATGCGAACTTGATGAATCCCGGCGCAGCCGTGAATTTCATCTCCTCTGGTGTGACTCCCCAACGCAGCTTGATGATGGAACTCTGCCCGCCGATGGGATTGGCCGAGCCGTGAAGTTGCTGCGCCGTGGTGACGCCTCCGCTGAGTTGCCGGTAGATGTTGACGTCGTCGCTATTCACCACGTCCCCGATGCGCACCTCGGCGGTGTTGGAGTGGCTGCCTTCATTCACGTCCCCAGCGATGGCGATGTGGCTGTGCTCGTCGATGATGCCCGGGGTCACATGCAGGCCCGTTCCGTCGATCACGATCGCGCCCGGCGGCTGCAAGAGGCCCTTGCCCACTGCCTGAACCTTGCCGTCGGCAATGAGCAATTCGGCACCTTCGAGCTTGCCGCTGCTGGTATTGGTCCAGATGGTGGCGTTGCGGATGAGGCAGGTCTTCTGCTCGGGCTGCTTCTCCCATCCAAATGGACCGAATGGATACATCGGCTTGGGCAGGTCGCTCAGGTCGATTTTGCGGAGCAGGCCGGATGTGTCGGGTTTGATCGGCACCTGCCCGGCGAAGGTGGACGACCAGGTGATGCGGCTGCCGTCAAGTCCCACGCCTTGGCCGTGCATGTCTTGGCCCTCCGCGATGCCGTAGAGGCGGTACTGCGGGATGGGATTGCCCTTCTTGGTCTGGAGGGTGATGGAGACGTTTTGGTGATCGACCTTGAAGGTGCCTTCGATGGTGTCCTTGCCGCTGACGAGGGCGACTTTGGGATTGAAAAGGCGGCCCTGGATGACCATGCGGAGGTTTTCATTGCCAGCGCGGACGTCGTATTGGCCGCGGGGATCCCATTCAGGGATGGTTTGGACGGGGTAGCGGAGTCCGCCGACCCAGGATTCGAGGATGGTGACCCGCTCGCGGGCGAAGACATCGTCATCGGCGATGAAGAAGTTGGCGAGTTTGCCGGGTTCGAGGGTGCCGAGGCGGTTTTCGAGGCCGAGGATGGCTGCGGGTGTGGTCGTGAGGGCGGCGAGGGCGGCCTTGGGGCTCAGTCCGTGGCGCAGTGCGCGTTGCAGCATGGGCCAGAAGTCGGTGGCCTTCTTGAGGTCGGTGGTCGTGAGGGCGAAGCGGGCACCGATGCGGTCGAGGGCGGCCGGATTCGTGGGTGACATTTCCCAATGAAGGAGCTTTTTCAGGGGCACCTCGCGGGCGTCGCCGGGGTCGCGGACATCGAAGGCGTCGGGGAAATTGATGGGGACGATGAGGGGGCTGCTTTTCAGGAGGGGCAGGTCGAGCCGCTGGTAGAGGGAGCCGTCGGTCTTGAAAATGAGCTGCAGGCCGAATTCGGAGGCGATTTTCTGGGCACGGAGGAGGTTTTGCCAGTCGCCGCATTCGAAGAAGATGGGGAGCTTGGCGCTGAGGTGACGGTTCAGTTCCTCCAGGCTGAGGTTGGTCTCGGAGGGCGGCAAGCCGGGGCGTTTTTGGCGTTCGGCGACGGTAGCGGTGTACCATGCGGCATCGAGCAGGGTCTGGCGGATGAGGGCGATGCTGCCCATGAGGGAGCTGGGATAGCTCTGCGTGGAAACTCCCTTGTCGAAGGAGACGCAGGTGCCGAGCTCGGTGCGGAGCATCTCGTTTTGCAGGGACTGGTCGCCGAGGTTGATGAGTGTGGAGCTGCCTCGGAAAATGCCATCATTCGGAGCGACATGCAGGGTGGTAAAGCCCAGCCCGCGAAGTTCGGCGACGGCCTTGCGGTCGAGGTTGAGCATCTCGGCGGCCTTGGTCTGTGGCTTGACCGCGTCGTTCCATGCAAAGGGGCCCTTGGTCCGGGCATCGTACTGCGGGGGCTGGCCTGGGCCGTCGGGTTCGCGCTTGGGCTTGTCCATGCCGAAGGACGTGTAAGCGTCGATGAATCCGGGGAATATCCAAAGCCCATGGAGGTCGTGGACGGCAGCCCCGGCAGGGAGCGAGAGGTTTTTCCCCACGTTTTCCACATTGCCTTCCCGAATGATCAGGGTGCCGTCCATGACCACATCACCGGGTGCGCGGACGATGTTGGCGTGGGTGAAGGCATGGAGGCTGGGATTGTTGGATCGCATTCCTTGTGCGGGAAAGCTGGTTTGGGCCAGGCTTCGGGACTGGAGCAATAGCAACAAGAAGAGGAGCGGTGGCAGGCTGCGGTAGCCGATTCTCATGATGAACGGTAGAAAATGCCTTGGTGAATGGTGCCTTTTCTCATGCGAATGTGGAAATATTTTGGAGCAATATCATCGCCTTCCTCGGTCGTGGCATGTATTTTTGTTGGTGACTTTGTAATTTGCTGGTTTGAAACTGCCGCCAACTAAGATGGCGACCACGGAATAAGGAAATCTTGAAAGTTGCGAGCTACATCATCGCTATGCTCTGCCTCATGCTGACGGCGACGGGAATCCGTGCGCAGGCCATGAATGAAGGTACGCATGTGGTTGAGGCAAAACTCGCCCTGAAAGGGGCCGAGGTGCAGGGCTCGTACCTCGTGATTTCCTACGAGATTCCCTACTCCGGCATGGTCGAGATTCGCCTCTTCAACTCGAACGGCGAGAAAATCTGGCAAAACCAATACGCAGACACGTTCGGCAAGAACAAGATTGTCCTGAAGGCGTCGAAGTTCCACCCCGGAGAGACCTACGCCTATCAGCTCAACTACAAGCGCGACGAGGTCAAGGAGACCATCGTGATTCCGCCCTTGGGGTATAATTGAGGAATTTTACTATTTGGCCTGCTTGTTCCGCTTAACCAGAATCTCTGGATTGCGTTTCGTGTGCATTACAGCCAAGATCACGACTAGCTTTTCCACCAATCGATCCGCGATCAGGTAAGGAAATCTTGAGAGAAGGACCCGTCGGATGTTCTCATCAAAAAATGGATACTGCCATGGGGCTATTTCAATTCGTTTGAGGCCCTATTCCACCATCGTCAAGAAACTCTCGCCGAGGTCAACCTGCTGTTCTTCCTACCAATTGTAGGCTTCTTTGATGTCCTGCTTCACTTTGGGATGGAATCGAATTTCATACCCAATCATCGGATAGAAGCCTTGATTTCCTCCCAGGTCAGGGTGTCTTGCGGATTGGATTCATAGGAATCCCAACGTTCTTGTAGCAATTCTCGCTGCTCAACAGTTGGATGGAGCTCCGGTTCCTCCTCAGCAATGCTATCCCAAATCGCCTCTACCAAGTCGATCCGGTCAGCAATACTGAGATATCTAATCTGCCTTGGCACTTTGGTCATGATCAATTATACTGAATTTCTCGGCTTTGGGATGCCATTGATTGACCATTGCTCAACCGTATCTGCTATTTTGCCAACAAATACCCGAATGGCATGATCCAATCAATGACAGGATATGGGGCGGCGAGCCTGACCTCTGAGAACTACAAGGTGAGCGTCGAGCTCAAGTCCCTGAACAGCAAGTTCTTGGAGATCAACATGAAGATGCCCCGCTCCTATATGCAGGAGGAGCTGATGATCCGGAACATGCTCACTGCGGCCCTGGAACGCGGAAAGGTGAATGTGAACTTGACCGTGGAGGTCCTGAACCCCGACAAGCACAAGCTCCGCATCAATACGGCATTGATCCAAGCCTACGCCCGTGACTTGGAGAAACTCCGGGCCGACCTCGGGCTGACCTCCGGCGTTTCGTTAGAATACATCCTCGCCCTGCCCGACGCCATGACCCCGGAGAACACGGATGGCGACCCGGAGGAGTGGAACATGATCGAGCAATGCTTCAAGGAGGCGACACACCTTCTCAATGAAAGCCGCACAAGTGAAGGTGCCGCCCTCGCCGAGGACCTCCGCCTCCGCAATGACAACATCGGGCGGCTGCTCGCCGAGGTGGGGAAGCTCCTGCCCGGACGCTACGACGCCATGCGCGCCCGCATCGAGAACACCCTCTCGGACGTCCGCGACCGCGTGGGCAACAACGAAGACCGGTTCGAACAGGAACTCATCTTCTATCTGGAAAAACTCGACATCAACGAGGAGATGGTCCGCCTGGAGCAGCACGTGAACTATTTCTCACAGGCCCTGAACGAGCCCGCGAGCAATGGCAAGAAGCTCGGTTTCATCTCCCAGGAAATGGGCCGCGAAATCAATACCATCGGCTCCAAAGCCAATGATGCGACCATCCAAGTGCTGGTGGTGCAGATGAAGGAAGACCTCGAACGCATCAAGGAGCAGGTGCAAAACATCGTTTGATGAAAATCACTGCCCCTTGCCAAGCCGGACTCCGCTAAATTCGCATCCATGAAAGTCGGACTCTTCTTCGGCAGCTTCAATCCAGTCCATGTCGGACACCTCATCATCGCCGAGTCGGCACTGAACGAGACGGAGCTGGATCAAGTATGGATGCTGGTCTCGCCCCAAAATCCCCTCAAGGCCAAGGCGAACCTGATCGGTGAATACGACCGCTACCGCATGGTGGAGCTGGCATTGGGGAACAATCAGAAGATCCTTCCCTCGAATTTCGAGTTCACGCTGCCGAAGCCGAGCTATACGGTGGACACGCTGAAGCGGCTCAAGGAGGTCTATCCGAGCTATTCGTTCAGCCTGATCATGGGCGAGGACAATCTGGATCATCTCCACAAATGGAAGGATTACGAGACGATCCTGCACGGCTATCCGATTTGGGTGTATCCACGGATCGGGTCGGATGGATCGGGATTTGACCGGTACCC
>JAXLVK010000146.1:0-10854 GCA_046329055.1 Bacteroidia bacterium | reverse complement strand
TGGTCCAATCCCGTCACTGGGCTGCAATTTCCGCCGTTGAAGAGGTAGAGGCTGCGGGCGGGGGAGACATTGTAGAGGCCATAATCGGGATGATAGACGATGTCCGTCCCGTAGGAGGTCAAGCTCGCGAAATTGCCATTGGTGGAGATTTGACGGGCAGAGCAGCCGTCATTGTCCCAGCTCCACGCGAGCCATCCGATGTTGCGGGATTGCAGGATTTGGAGCAATGGGGAGTAATTGAGCTGGTATTGGCAGAGGGTCTGATCGTCTTGGAGGTTGGCGACCTCGCCCATGATGAAGGGGATGCCGCTTGCTACCGCATTGTCGATCTTGGCGGCCATTTGCGAGGAGTCGTTGTTGGCGTAGGCATACCAATAGGCGTGTGCACTGAAAATGAGATTGTGTTGGGGATCAGCTTGCTGCAAGCCGTTGCCGACTGCAGCGAGGACGTCCAGATTGGTGCCGCAATCCGGTCCATCGATCAGAATCGGGACAGTGATGCCAGCGTTGCGCAAATCCTGCACGGCGGCGGAGTAGGTGTTCTCGAAGGTCGCCTGCGCCATGGCGGGATTGCCTGTCCAGTTCACATAAAGCGCCTCATTGGCGATGTTGAGGATGAGGCTGTGCTTGTACTTGTCGATCAGCGCAAGGACGCCCGGCTCAAGGTACCATTGATTCAGTGCCAACAATGCGGCGGTATCGTTTTGGCAGGTGAGGTCGTGGAGTTCCAGAATTGGAATGAGCTGGTATTGAACACAATGGCTCAATGCGCTGTCCAGATTGGCGAGGTCGTTGTATGTGGTCGTGGGCGTGCCAGATGCCGGAGTTTGGTACCAAGGCAGGCGAACGCAATTTGCACCAGTTTGGGCGATCTGATCGAGATGAAGCTGCCCGGGAGACCATCCCCAGTTGTAGGGGGCGTAGTTGACACCCCGCAGCAGCAGGGTGTCACCACAGGGCCCGAGGATCAGATTGCCTTGCACGGACACGGTGGTGCCCAATTGCGCATGCCCCCAATCCGCCACAAACAGCAGCAATACCAACAATGACAATGAAAGCGTGTTTCTTCCCATAAATTCAGGCGGAATTGGATGCCAGCCTTGGTGCCAAGCTAGACAGCGGTATCAATTTCGGCAGCCCTGCGATTTGTGTTTGGTATGGATGGGTTTGTGGTCGGCACCCTCAGGGCCTCACAATGCAGAAAACTCCGCTTCTGTCCCTGAAAACACATTCAAGTCCACGTCTCCCTCGATGCCGTCCACCCCGCCGTGGTGATTGTGTTGCCAGAACTGCCAACCCGTCCAGTGGGAAGTGCTGCGTACCAAGAACGGATTCAGGTCCACGACCCAGAGCGGATATTTCGAAAAACTCGCGTCGAGGTAGCTCCGTGCATAATGCGGCAGGGTGTAAATGATCGGGCGTTTTCCAGTGGCAGATTCGACCGCCTCAAGCCATTCCAAGGCCTCCCGCCGAATCGCTGTCGCCGTGACATTGTCCGTCACTTCGAGGTCCAGCACGGGCGCGAGGTCGCCTTTCTTGAAGGTGTATTGCGAGAGGAAATGCTTGGCTTGCTCGCTCCCATCGAGATTCGGATGGAAGAAATGGTAGGCGCCCCGCTTGACTCCTGCCGCTTTTGCCCCCTTCATGTTCGCCGCAAATGTCGAATCGACGTTGTTCACGCCCTCGGTCGCCTTCACGAATGCAAACCGGATGCCGTCCGCCTTCACCCGCGCCCAATCGATTTCCCCTTGGTAATGAGACACATCAATGCCGCGAATCGGAAAGCGATTGTCCCAGAACCACCAGCCCACGGCTCCCACTCCCGCGAGGATCAGGAGCGCAATCAGCCAGCCGAAAGCCTTGCCTCGCCCGGCCATGGCTCAGGACTTCTTGCGGTAATTCCAGACAGCCAGGGCATTGATCGCCGCAGCGTAGCCCAACATGATGTAAACGTATTCCTGGATTTCGGCCCAACCTGCACCCTTCAGGATCACCATCCGGTTCACCCGCACGAAGTAGGCGACAGGGTTGAAATCCGTGATGCGTTGCGCCCAAACTGGCATCGACTCGATAGGGGTGAACAAGCCACTCATGAGGATGAAAATGGCCATGAAAAACCATGCGAAGAACAGGGCCTGCTGCTGCGTCTCCGTCGTGGTGGAGATGAACAAGCCGATGCCCATCACCACAAACATGTAAACCGTGGCGAACATGAACACCAAGACCGGGCTGCCCACAACGGGAATCTTGAAGACCAGGAAGCCCACTGCCATCCCCAAAGCGAGTTCCACCATGCCGATGAGCCAGAAGGGCAGCATTTTCCCGATCACAAACTCATGCTTGCGCAGCGGCGTCACGTTGATCTGCTCAATGGTTCCGATCTCCTTCTCGCGGACGATGTTCATCCCGGTGAGGAAGAGGCCGACCATGGTCACGAGCATCACGAGGATACCCGGCACCATGAAGGTCTTGTAATTCAGACTGGGATTGAACCAGTTCATGTATTCGATGTCGATCTGCCCGGCGGTCATTTTAGGGACCGCAGCGCCATTGTCGCGCCGGTAATCCTGGTTGAAATCGAGGATGATCGAATTCGCGTAGTTGACTGCGACGCCTGCCTTGACCCCGTTGATCGCATTGATCTTGAGGTGAAGGGTCGATTTGCTATCGCGCAGGAGGTGCCGCTCAAAGCCTTCAGGCACTTCGATGACCACGTCCGTGCGGTCATATTCCAGCATCTTGTCTGCCCGATGCCGGTCTGGATGCGTGCCCACAATCTGGAAATAAGGTGAGGCCTCAAATTGCCCCCGAAGAATCTGCGCCGCCTTGGATCCATCGTGGTCGATGAAATAGACGTTCAGGTTCTTGATTTCGTACGTCGCAGCATTTGCAAGCACAAGGAGCTGAATCACCGGCATCACGATGATCATGGGCAACATGGCGCGGTTCCGCAGGATCTGCAGCAGCTCTTTCTGTACCAGGAACTTGATCCGCTTCATATCACTCCAGCCTCACTTTGAACCGTTTGATACTGATCAGGATGAAGACGGCCGTCATGCCCAGCAAGACCACCGACTCCCGCCAAATCGCCCCCAAGCCGGATCCCTTCAGCATGATGTCCTTCACGATGATGATGAACCACTTCGCAGGGATGATATTGCTGAAGACTTGCAGCAGCCAAGGCATGTTCTCGATTGGGAAGATGTACCCCGACAGCAAGATGGTCGGCAACATAAGCCCGGATAGCGAGAAGAGCATCGCGGTCTGCTGCGAATTCGACACGGTCGAGATCAGGATGCCGAGCGCCAGGCAGGTCACCACGAACAGGATGCACTCCGCCATGAGCAAAATCGGGCTACCATAGATCGGCAAGCCGAATACGAGATAGCTCAGCAGCACGATCACCCCGGCATTGATGACGCCGAGACCCAGATAAGGGATCACCTTTCCCACGATGATGACCGGAGGGTTCAGCGGCGAAGCGAGCAAGACCTCCATGGTGCCGAGCTCTTTTTCACGGGTCACGGCGATGGATGTCAGCAAGGTGCTCACCATCATCAAGATCATCGTCATCACACCCGGCACGAAAAGGAATACCCCCTTCAATTCCGGGTTGTAGGTCATCTGATATTCGGCATTGATAGTCAGAGGCAATGCCCTCACTCCCATCTTTTCAGCCTGCCAACCACGGATGATCGCCGTGGCATACGAGATCAAGACATTGGCTGTATTGGGGTCGGTTGCATCTGCAATCAACTGAATGTCAGCACCACTGCCGCGCCGGAACCGTTCCCCGAAATTGGGGCCGAAGACCACTGCGAGCTTGGTTTTGCCCTCACGGAAGACCTGCTCCATCTCCTCCGCCTCATTCAACTGCCTGTCCAAGAGGAAATAGCCCGACGAGAGCAGCTTCTGCGTGATTTGCTGCGAGCTTTCGTCCTGACTCTGGTCAAACACCACGATCCGGGCGTCCTTGATCTCGTTCGTGATCGCAAACCCAAAGAGGATCACCTGCACCACAGGCATGCCAAACAGGATCAACAGGGTCCTCCTATCACGGAAGATGTGATAGAACTCTTTGCGGACGAATGCGAAGAAGTTGATCATTTGCCGCGTGCGAGTTTGAGGAATACGTCGTCCATATTGCCCACCTTGAATTGCTTTTTCAAGTTCGTGGGGGTGTCCAATGCCTCGATGCGGCCGTCCACCATGATGCTGATGCGTTCGCAGTATTCGGCCTCATCCATGTAGTGCGTGGTCACGAAGACCGTCACACCCCGCTCCGCGGCTTCGTAGATCAGGTCCCAGAACTGCCTGCGGGTCAGCGGATCCACACCGCCAGTCGGTTCATCGAGGAAGACGATCGCCGGGTCATGGATCAATGCGATGGAAAATGCCAGCTTCTGCTTCCAACCCAGTGGCAATTCCGCCACGCGGTCGCGCTTCACCTCCAGCAATCCCAATCTTTCGATGAGTTCGGCGCTTTTGCGCTTGCGCTCGCTGTAGCTCAGGCCATAGATGCCGCCATAGAAGCGGACATTTTCCCGAACGGTCAGGTCTTCGTAGAGTGAAAACCGCTGACTCATGTAGCCGATGTTCCGCTTGACCATGTCGCTCTGCGTCATGATATCGTACCCGGCGACAGTCGCCTGACCACCCGTGGGTTGCAGCAGACCTGTGAGCATCTTCATGGCCGTGGTCTTGCCAGCGCCATTTGCCCCGAGGAAGCCGAAAATCTCCCCACGCATCACCTCAAAGCTGATCTTGTTCACCGCGACGAAATCGCCGAAGTGCTTGCTCAACTCCTTGGTGACGATGACGGGTTCCTTAACCATGCTGTTTCCGGGTGCTGAATTCCATGAAAGTGTCCTCGATCGTGGGAGCGACGGTCGCGATGTTCATGCCTGTGAGTCCTTGACCATCGAGGTAGGCACGAACTTGCGCCTCGCCGATGCGTGCATCCTTGGTCGCAAGGTGCACACAGTCACCGAAGGCAAACACCGACCACGTTCCATCGAACTGCCGCAGGGACTTGAGCAGGCTGTAGAGCGGAGCGCCACTCACGGCAAGGAGCGGCTTGGTGAAGGTGCTGCGAATGCCCTCCGGCGAGTCGATCCCGAAGATCTCCCCGTCCTGTATCAGGGCGATGCGGTCACAGAGGCTCGCCTCGTCCATGTAGGGCGTCGAAACGATCACTGTGATGCCTTGGCTGCGCAGGCGTTGCAGGTTTTCCCAGAACTCCTTGCGGCTCACAGGGTCCACGCCCGTGGTCGGCTCGTCCAGGAAGAGGACCTGCGGCTTGTGGATGAGGGCGCAGCACAATGCCAGTTTCTGCTTCATCCCACCCGAAAGCTTGCCTGCGCGGCGCTTGCGGAAGGGCTCAAGCAGGACGTAGATGTCCTTGATGAGGCTGAAATTCCCGCGAATGGTGGTGCCGAAGATCGTCGCGAAAAAGGTCAGGTTCTCCTCCACGGTCATGTCCGCGTACAGCGAGAACTTGCCGGGCATGTAGCCGACGAGTTGCCGGATGGCACGGAAATCCTTCACGGTGTCGAGGCCCATCACCGTCGCCCTGCCCTTGTCGGGATAGACGAGCGTGGTCAGGATGCGGAACAATGTCGTCTTGCCAGCTCCATCCGGCCCGATCAGGCCAAATAGCTCGCCCTGCGGCACGTCAAAGGAGACATTGCGCAGCGCCTCTACTTTTTTGTAGGACTTGGAAACCGACTCGACCGTCACCATTACTTATGGGCGGTTTCGACGGGTTTGGGAGCAGCACCCGGGTCTTTGAACAGCACCTCGCCGGGCATGCCGATCTTGAGGCGACCTTCATTGATCACCAGGACCTTGAAGGCATAGACGAGATTCACCCGCTCCTCCTTGGTCTGCACGATCTTGGGGGTGAATTCGGCCTGATCGGCCACCCAGGTCACGCGGCCGGGATAGGTGAAGTATTCCTTTTCGCCATTGTCAATGCGGACGGTGACCGTCTGACCCACCTTCACCTCAGCGAGCTGACTGCCAGTGAGGTAGGCGCGGAGGTAAAGCGAATCCATCGGCGCGATGCGGTACAGGGGCTTGCCGGGATAGACAACCTCGGTTGCCTCGGCGAGCTTGGTGGTCACGCGTCCCTTGATGGGATTCGAGATGTGCGAGCGGTGGATTTGGTCGCGCAGGCGTTCGGACTGCACGTCGATCGCGGTGATTTCGTTGGTGACGGGGAGGTTTTGGGAGGCAATGCCCTTTTTCTGCGTGTTGAGGACCTCCATTTGGCCTTTGATGTCGTCGAGCTGCTTGGGGGTCGCGGCTCCGGCTTTCACCAGGTTTTCAACGCGGATTTTCTCCTTTTCCAGGACTGCGAGCTGCTGCGTGATCACGTCCATCTGCGCGACCACGTTGGAGGTGCGGGAAGCGACGGCATTGCGGCGAGCGGCGACTTCCTCCAGTTGCAGGGCCAGTTGAGTGGTGTCCACCAAGCCGATTTCCACGCCGGGGTTGATTTCCATGCCTTCCTCGACCTTGAAATGCAGCAGGCGGCCGGAAGTCTCCGAAGACACCACCACCTCGCGCGCCTCAAAATTGCCGTAGGCATCGGCCGTCTTCTCCTCCTCCCCACAACCCGCCATCAGCAGAACTCCGATGGCCAAGAAACCTATTCCAAATTTGTGCTTCATATATCTTCTTCTGCTTTTCGCCAACCCCTCTTGCAGTGAGCCGGCAGCAGATAGCAGTTCTTGATGCTGAAGGGCTCCGCAACTGCTATCTGCTACATGCTATCTGCTACCTATCCTCCATCGCTGATTATTAATTGTTTCCGGTGATGTATCCGTACTTCGCCTGGGTCATCAGAACTTGGATTTCGTGGAGGCGCTTGGCCAAAACGGCGGCTGTCTCCTCGTTCACCCGGTCCAGGTATTCCGTAGCGGTAATCACCCCATTGTCCAACTGGGCGGAGGAGATCTCCTTGATCTTTCCACGCAGGCGGATCATGTCATCGTCTTGCTGCAGGAGCTTCTTGAGCTTTTGCAGGTCCTCATCGACTTGGATCAAGCCGAGATCGGTCTGCCGCTTGAAGGCTTGCTCCTGAATTTTGACCAGCTCCTTTTGCAGGTGCAGGCTCTCCTTCTCGATCTTGCCAGCGCCCCAGTCGTAGATGTCCCAGCTCAGGCGCACGCCGGCGACCAGCCAAGGCCGGAACTGTGTGTCCAGCATGTTCAAGCCGGGACGTCCATAGCCCATTTGGCTGAATGCGAAGACCCTAGGACGGTACTTGGCATCCACGGCCGCGATTCCGAGGTCCACTGCGCGGTTTTGCAGGGCAAAGAGGCGCAATTCCTGACGGGAAATCGTGGGCTTGAGGGGCAGGTCCTTTTCCTTGGGGCTTTCCATTGCGGTCTGCGGATCAACTGGGAGGCCAGTCCATTCGGCCAGCATCCTTGCCACGGACTGGCGCTGCGCCATGACCTCGGTCTGTTGCTGCTCGTTCTTCACGAGTTCGGCCTCCAGCAACCAAGCATTGCTTTCGAGGGCGACACCATTGGAAATCGCGCCACGGACCTGCTTGAGCTTGTTCTCGATGGTGCTGCGGACCAATTTGAGCTGCTCAGTCTGCGCTTGCAGGAGCAATCCAGAGAAGTAGAGGAAGTCCACCTGCTCCTGCACCTTCTGGAGGCTGGTCTCGATTTTCTGCTGCTCGACCTGCTGCTGCGCGTCCTTGAGGGCAAGCTGCTTGTTCATCAGGCCGCCATCATAGACCACCTGGTTCACATCGACATAGGCCTTGTATTGGTCGCGGGGTTGAGACTTGATGTCCATCCCTGGAATCAAGTTCGGGATGCTGGTGACGGCGCTCTGCCAGGTTGCCTGCAAGCCAAAGTTCAATTTGGGATAGAGCAAGGTGCGGAGCTTCTCGATTTCGAGTTCGTAGCCTTGTTGTTGCAGGGCTTTTTGCTTGAACTCGGGGAAATTTTGCTTGGCAGCGGCCCTCAATTGCTCGAGGGAATACCCCGATGGCTCGGAGTTCTGCGCCCCAACCCGGCCGCAGAGCAGCAGGAGGGCAAACAGCAATATCTTGATCCGTGGATGCATGGTGGTCACTGAGGCAATGGATCGATTTGGATGGCGCGAATGATGAACTGGGCGACCTCGGTGCGGCGTGTGGCCACAAATTGGTCGAAGTCTTGGTTGCCCATGTTGTGCAAGACTTGGATCATGGGCTGTGCGAGGAAGGGGAAGATGGACATGGAGAGCATGTTCACCAGGAGTTGTCGTGGATCAACGGGCCGGATGTGACCTGCTGCGACTTCCGCCTCGACCTGCTGGAAAAACAGGTGCAAGTCTGGCAGCTGATGGTGCTTCCGGAGTCGGTTGATGAAGCGGTCGGGATTGCGGCTGATCTCGTGGATCACGAACCGTGGCAGGTAGGCGTTGCGGGCCATCATGCCGATATAGGTTCCACAGAAGTGGTCGATTTTGTCGAAGAGGGGCCTGTCAGAATTGAGGACCTCGGCGATGCGCTTGACCATGGCGTCAAATGCGATACCGAAGACACGATGGAAGAGGGCATCCTTGGATTTGAAGTAGTAATGCAGCAACCCCTTGTTGATATGGGCTGTATCGGCGATTTCCTGCATTCTAGCCCCATCGAATCCCTTTTGTTGGAAGATGTGGCGAGCCGCCTCGAGGATCCTAATTTCCGTGTTTTCCTTTTCCGAAATTACCATGGCGACATTACCCAATTGGGTAAGCCTGCAAATCAAATGCCTGATTGAGAGAAACGCAAAAATAATTTTGAACGGAGGCGGCGGCGTCGATAGCCCTGCGGCGAACCTTCGTATGCCTCGGTTCTCACCGCGGGCTCACTGTGCACGATTGAACTCCTCGACCAGCCGATTGTAATCTCCGACGATGGCATTGTATTTCGTCTGCAATGCTTGGCACTCGGCGTACTGCGCGGGGGGTAGCGTCCCTTGGCAGCGTTTGAGTTTCTGGGCGAGGGCCTCCATTTCTGATTTGAGGGGCTGCATTTGGCGGTGGAGGGCTTGTTGGGCGGGGTTCATCTTGAAGTAGTCCTTGCCGTATTGCCGCTCATCCTCGGCTTCTTGCTTGCGCTGCGCGACGATGGCCTGGTACACGCCCGCGCCACCGAGTTCCATCACCTCCGGCTTGCCATCCAGCCGAATGCCGCCCACATACCGCTCAGGCACCTGCCCGATCGCGGCCGCAGCCGTCGTTTCCACCATGGCGTAGGCCGTCCCAAATGAGCCAAATCCCGCCGGCACCTTCAGTCCCAATGCCATGTGATTCGCCCGGTCCCAGGTCAGCAGCGCAATCCCATAACCCAATTGCCGCAGCATGGCCGCCAAAAGCAGGGTCTTGTCCGCGCAGACACCATGCCCTGCCAACAAAGTCTCAGACGGATACCGCATGGAGCTGTCCGCAAGGCTCGCGGCCTTCAGGCTATCGTACCCGATTGCAGTCTGCACGAACACAATGCAAGCCCGCGCCCACTCATCATTGTCCCGGGGAGCGGTAACCTGCTTCAATGCTGCCACCAAACCTCGAATCGGCCCTTGGTCGGCGGCGTTGTTGAGGAACATGGGATAATAGCTCGCCTTCCAATCACGGGGAAGCGCCCCGGAATAGCGATAGGTGCGGGGCGCATTCGCGAATTGCTGACCGAGATTCGCCGGGACATCAAAGGAGAGGTGATGCGTCCGTCCTTCCCAATCAAAGGCATAGCCGATCATAGCTTCGAGGGATTATTTGACCTGTGGGAAATGCTGCCCCATCCACTTCTGGAAATTGTGGGGATCGGGAACCCCGTAGGTCTCGATCAGGAAGCGCGTGACCTCCTTGCGTACATCCGCCTCTTTGTCAGCCGACTGGACCAGCTTGACCAATCGCCCAACTTCATCGAGCAAGACCTTTTCGTCCACAAAAATGAAATTGAAACGGGCCATCTTCTTGTAGCCCTTGGTCTTGAGGTCCAGCCAATACAGCTCGAAGTTGGTGGCATCGTCCGGCGGGACGGGTTTGCCGTTCATGTCGAGGATGAATTTCGGCTCCAGCAGCAGGCTGTCGTGGCGATGCTCGACCTTGCGGTTCACTTGGATATTGGCGAGGGGAGATTCGAATTTGTAGAAGAGGACGGTGTCGCCCTTGAGGCGGAATCCGGGGTCGGCGATGAGCCATGACTTGTCGAGCAGGAGGTATCGGCGACCATCAAAATGCGCGATCAGGTCGGTCATGCTGCCAAAATGCTCCTTGTAAGCCTCAGGCTTGGCCACGATGGGTGCTGCCTTCAGGTCCAGAATGGTACCAGCGATCTTCCAATTGTTGCCGGGCTTTTCGACGGCACGCAAGCTCTTGAGATTCAGCGGACCGCCCCAGACCACGATGTGCCCGTAGCGATTGCCGAGGTCGATCATGTCCGTGGCTTTGAGCACCTGACCAGCCTCGATTGGGGCGCCGGAATCAATGAGCTTGCACCTGCCCGTGGCATGGAGGACGGTATAGGTTTGGGCATTTGCAGCCGAAAAACCTAGGACAAGGAAAAGACAAGCGAGGAAACGCCGAATGACCATAGCCCAAATCTACGGGAATGGGAACAAAGTGGGAAGCAGGAAGGAATTCGAAAAGGCAGTTTTCAGCCCGCGACGGCCGCGAGCACGACCTCCGGGTGACGGAGGGCCATGAAATGCCGAAGCACCATCTCCTCGGCGGGAGCCCAAGGCAAGGCCATCAGATTGTCCAGCGGTTGCCAGAGGGCCTGAGCATGCTCCACGCAACGCAGGCGGCCACCCGCCACCTCGCAGATGTAGGGCAGCATCCGATAATGTTTTTCGCGGAACA
>JAXLVK010000145.1:0-11210 GCA_046329055.1 Bacteroidia bacterium | reverse complement strand
GATGTCGAGGTCGCGCAAGACGAGGCTGTTTTTGGTGATGATACCGACCGGCTGCTTGAACTCGGCCATCACTTGGAGCAGCTTCCGTGTGATGCCAAACTTCCGCTCGGCAGGTTGGTAGCAGTCGGTATTGCCGCTGAGCATGATGGGCTTGCAGACCCACGATTTCTTGGTCAATTCCTCGCGTAGCAGTTCCGCGGCATTCATCTTGACAACGATCTTCCGCTCAAAGTCGAGCCCGGCGCTCATGCCCCAATACTGATGGGTGGTCCTAGCAAAGCAATAGGTGCAGCCATGTTCACAGCCCTGATAAGGATTCAGCGAGTAATCCATCGGGATGTCGGGGCTCTTGACCTCATTGATGATCTTCCGAGGGTGCTCGATCAGGAACTCGGTGGGATCGTTATCCAGCAATGGCTCATCGAGTGCCTCCCAATGCGCCTGCACCACCTGGGTGGACAGGTAGGGATTGTGCGCATTGTACTGCGCACCGCGACCTTTGAGATAGTCCTCTTGCAACGCCATTTGATACCAAAGATAGCAAATTGTGCAACAATTTGCAAATTATTTGCGGACAAAAGCCAATGAATCAGGAATTTTGGGCAAAACCAACTGCATTACAGATGGGACACTGGGCTGGGTCGTGGCCCTTGGCCTTGCAGAATTGCCGCCCATAATAGATGATGCGCAGGTGCAGTACCGCCCATGAGTCCTCCGGGAACAGCGCCTTCAGGTCCGACTCGGTCTGCTCCACCGATTTGCCCGAACTCAAGCCCCACCGCTCCGCAAGGCGATGAATATGGGTGTCCACCGGGAAGGCCGGCTGCCCAAATGCCTGAATCATCACGACAGAGGCCGTCTTGTGCCCCACCCCCGGCAACTTCTCTAGCTCCGCCATGTCGCCCGGCACCACGCCCCCATGTTCCCGCACCAAGATTTCCGAGAGCCTTTTGATGGCCCGAGCCTTGTTTTTCGAGATGCCGCAGGGCCGGATGATCTCCTCGATTTGCTCCTCGGCAAGTTTGGACATGGCAAATGGATTGTCCGCCAAGGCGAACAGTCTGGGAGTCACTTGGTTCACGCGCTCGTCCGTACACTGCGCGCTCAGCAGCACAGCCACAAGCAATGTGTATGCGTCGCGATGATCCAGCGGAATCGGCGGATCAGGAAACAATTCCTCCAATTTCGTGGAGATGAAGGCGGCCCTTTCTTGCAGGTTCATCATGGCCAAATTTGCCCTCAGGCGCGCAATTCAGCAAGTTTAACAACCCATCATTTTCAAATCTCCATTATTCGCTCTAATATTGGGTCTCCATCTAATTGGCTTGAAGAACGCTAGGATACGATGAAACTTCATGAACACCAGGCAAAGGAGGTGATCGCCAAAGCAGGCGTCCCGATTCAGGAAGGAAAGGTCGCATTTTCCGTCCAGGAGGCCCTCCGCGCTGCCGACACTTTGTATGACAACCCCAACGGTAAGGAGTTCTATGTCGTCAAGGCCCAAATCCATGCCGGTGGGCGTGGCAAGGGTGGTGGCGTGAAGGTCGCCAAGGGCAAGGGCGAAGTCGAAGGGCTTGCGAAGCAGATCTTGGGCATGACCCTGATCACTCCGCAGACAGGCCCCGAAGGCAAGCTCGTCCGCCGCATCCTCATCGCAAAGGACGTGTTCTACCCCGGCCCGAATCCCGTCAAGGAATACTATGTCTCGATGACCCTGGACCGCGTTGCCGGCCGCATCGTGATCATGGCATCCGCTGAAGGCGGCATGGACATCGAGGAAGTCGCTGAGAAGCATCCCGAGAAGATCATCAAGGAGTGGATCGACCCAGTGGTCGGCCTGCGCGAGTTCCAAGCCAGGAAGATCGCATTCAAGATGGGCCTCGAAGGTGATGCCATCAATGGCGCCGTCTCCCTGCTCGTGAAGTGCTACAACGCCTACATGGACAACGATTGCGCGCTGCTCGAGATCAACCCCATGCTCAAGACCAGCGACAATAAGATCATCGCGGTGGACTGCAAGATGGACATCGACGAGAATGCCCTCTACCGTCACCCCGATCTCGCATCGCTCCGCGACCTGCACGAAGAAGACCCGCTCGAAATCGAGGCTTCCGAGCACAACCTGAACTACATCAACCTGACCGGAAACGTGGGTTGTATGGTGAATGGCGCAGGTTTGGCCATGGCTACCATGGACATGATCAAGCTGAGCGGCGGCTTCCCAGCCAACTTTTTGGATGTCGGCGGGAAGGCAAATGCAGAAACAGTTGAAGCTGCTTTCAGAATCATCTTGAAAGATCCAGCGGTTAAGGTTATATTGGTAAATATTTTCGGCGGCATTGTCCGCTGCGACCGCGTCGCGAACGGCGTCGTGGAGGCTTACAAGAACATCGGCGACATCAAGGTGCCGATCATCGTGAGGCTCCAAGGCACTAACGCAGAAGAGGCCGCCAAGATCATTGATGATTCAGGGCTCAAGGTCACCTCCGCCATCACGCTGGCTGAGGCCGCACAGAAGGTGTCCGAGGCCCTCAAGAATATTGATTAAACTTTTCGGTATTAATTTTCGTAAAAGCAGGTTGGTAGGGTTCCAATCTGCTTTTCTTTTTAGACCCTGCCATCGGATCATGAAGCCAAGTTTTTACAAGTTTGTCGCACTCCTCCTCCCCTTCCTTTTCCACCACCCGCTCGAAGCACAGCTAGAAAAGTCCCTGCTCTGGGAGATCTCCGGCAATGGTCTTGCGAAGCCTTCCTACCTGTACGGCACCATGCACGTGGGTGACAAGCGGGCGCATGACTTCAGCGACTCCACCATGATCGCCTTCAAGTCCACAAGGGCTTATGCGGGCGAGCTGAACATGGCGGAGGTGGATCAGGCCGCGCTCCTCAACATGATGAAGTTGCCGGCTGGACAGAAGCTGCATACGCTCTTCACGGACGAGGAGTGGGAATCGCTGGTGAACTATTGCCAGTCCAAGATGCATGTGAATCCGAACGACTTCGATGATTTCAACATCTTTTTCATCTACAGCTTGATTGCCCAAGGGCAATTCAAGAATCAGATGGGCCAAGCTGTTGACATGTACTTCTACAATGAAGCCAAGAAGTCGCAGAAGAAGCTGCTGGGCTTGGAGAAGCCCGAGGAGCAGATTGCCGCCATCAACAGCATGAAGACCGATGACCAGAAGAAGATGGTGCTGGATGCCGTGAATGGCAAGAATGGCAACTCAGGCAAGGAGTTGAAGAAAATGCTGAAGTATTACGGCAAGGGCGACCTGGAAGGACTGCTCAGTTTCAGCAAGGACGCCGAGTTCAGCAGCGAATTCGAGACCAATTTGGTCACCCACCGCAACCACAACATGGCCGAGCGGATGGAGCCCATCATGAAGGAGCAATCGACCTTCGTCGCGGTTGGGGCATTGCACCTGCCTGGTGAGGAGGGCGTGATCAACCTGCTGCGTCAGGCGGGCTACAAAGTGCGGGCAGTGAAGGGCTGATCGGCCACTGAAACTCCAATAGAATCAATTAAAGAACGCCACTAGCTGTAGTGGCGTTGCTGTTTGTGCATTCTGCATTCGTGAGCCTTTGATGGAGTGGTTCCGGTTTCAACAGTGTGAATTGGTCACAGTCGATGTCTCAATTGGACCATCTGGAAATCGGATCACCGACCGCTTAGAAACACAAACTCCGGAACTGCTTTCGCAACTCCGGAGTTATGTGGGCAATACTGGATTCGAACCAGTGACCCCTACCTTGTCAAGATAGTGCTCTGAACCAACTGAGCTAATTGCCCTTTCGAAGAACGGAATGCAAAGGTACGACGGAATCGGAAAGATGCAAGAGGGAGCACGTGGATTCCAGAAAATTTTTCTCAAAGTTGTTGACAAGATACCCACAGACCTTGGTTGAAGCGGCAGATTTGTGTATCTTCATCTTTCGCCCAATGAGGTGTCGTTTCTCTTGGGTCGTAGATGATTGGAAGCAAAAACTGAACAACCTCCCGCGGCGGAAGGTGATCCTGAACCGAGATGGGCTGAGGCAGTGTCCCTCTACAGTCGCCTCAGCGACCGTGCACCATCCATCATGTGGGTGGGCCGATGGAACACTTGGGTATGCGAAGGCGACATGTCCCCCAATGAATTCGACTCCTTGGAAGAGTACCTGGAGGAGTTCCCCTACAAGGTGCAAGTCGGCGCTGAGTTGATCAAGGTGATCGACCCGGGCAGCGGCCATGGCGCCATGGAATGGATGATGCGTCTCTACCGTGCCAACGACGGCTCTCGCATCGTGGCATTGACGGAAACCGATGCCAACCACGAAAGCAGGGAATGCAAACTCTGGATCGGCCAATGGACGGATGCCGGATGGCTTGAGCTCACGGACATGGCATTGCCGGAGATTGGTAGGCAAAATTTCTTCGAGGCTGCGGCAGACCCTGACGTGGTGGAAGACTACGAATTGGTGGGCTTGCAGTATGTCTTGGATGGCTCGACGCCCGTCTTGCGCATCGAACCTGTCGCCAATGCCGACCTCGCCTGTGTGGATGGAAGGCTCGACCATGCCGAAGTCTCCGACGAAGCCGCCGAAGCCATCTGTCGCGCTTGGCAGTATTACCGTCCTTCCTCCATCCATTGCCAATTCGATCCCTCCACGGCAACCTTCAAGCGGGTCGCTGTCTAAGAGAAATCCAAGGCATTTTCAATCAAAGTTTTCCCGCCGATTCACGTGGGAAATTCCTTGTTTTGCAGGAATTCACCTGATTCATGAAATCGTTCAAAGCGTTGTTGATTGTCTGCTTGTGCTGGCTGGGGATGCCATTTGTCTTTGCACAGAGCGGAAGCCGAATTGATCCATTGACCGTCACCATCACGCGTGACACCTGGGGCGTGCCGCACATCCATGCTCCCACCGATGCAGGCGCGGCCTACGGACTCGCCTGGGCCAATGCCGAGGACAATTTCCATGACATGCAGCTCAACCTGCTCATGGCGCGGCATCGGCAGGGTGAGGTGCTGGGCAAGGAGGGCGCCGTGATCGACTATGCCGTCCAAATCCTGCGCGTACCCCAAATGATTGAGGAGCGCTACGCTTCCGAGGTTTCCCCCAGTTTTCAGCGGCATTTGGAGGCCTACGCGCAAGGGGTGAATGACTATGCGGCGGCGCATCCGAAGGAAGTCCTCGCCCGGAAAGTCTTCCCCGTCAATCCCAAGGACGTCCTCGCGGGCTACGTCATGTCCATCGTGTTCCTCCAGGGCGTGCATTACCACCTGATCAACATCTTGGAAGGACGCCCCGGCGGCCCTACCCCCTACTCCATGCGCGGTTCCAATGGCTTCGCGGTCAACTCCTACCGCAGCCAAGACGGCGAAGTCTTCCTCATCAACAATTCGCATCAGCCGCTGGAAGGGCCGCTGGCTTGGTACGAGGCGCATCTGATGAGCGATGAGGGACTGAATGTGTTGGGTGGCCTGTTTCCCGGCGGCGTCTCCGTTTTCGCAGGTTGCAATGAAGACATCGGTTGGATGCATACGGTGAATCAGCCCGACTTGGTGGATGTCTATCGCCTCACCATCAACCCCAAGGACAAGCATCAGTACCGTTTCGACGGCCAATGGCGGGAGCTGTCCGTCACAAAGGCAAAACTCAAGGTGAAAGTCGGCCCCTTCAAATTGCATCTGACCAAGAAGGCTTGGTGGAGCGTCCACGGCCCCGTGATCCAGAGCAAGGACAAGCAATTCTACGCTGTCCGTTCCACAGCCCTCCAAACCATCGGGGCGGCGGAGCAATGGCTGGCCATGAACAAGGCCCACAACTTCACGGAATTCCACAACGCCTTGGAAAGAGGTGGCTTGCCCTGCCTGAATGTGGTCTATGGTGACCGGCGCGACACCATATATTATGTGGACAATGGCCTCTACCCTGTCCGCAAGCCCGGCTATGATTGGCTGGGCCTGGTGCCGGGCGACACCTCAGCCACGCTCTGGACCGAATTCCACCCGATTGATGACCTCGTCCAGTGCCTCAATCCACCAAGCGGCTACGTCTTCAACACGAACAACACCCCCTTCCACTGCACGGGTCCTCGGGACAATCCCCGCAGGGCTGATTTCGATTCGCTGCTGCATGTCTATCCCTATGAGAACAACCGCAGCCTCCGGGTCGCCGAGTTGTTTGCGAGCGATGAAAAGATCGACTGGGCGAGGATGAAGGAAATCAAGTACGATCGCCAATATCCGGCTAAACTATCGGTGGAGTTCTTGAAGAACATTGAGTTGATTTTCAAGATGTCACCAGATTCATTTCCAGAGATCAGCGAGGAACTCAAGCTCCTCCAATCCTGGAACAAGCGCTGCGACGAAGACAATACGGGCGCGGCATTGTTCATCAAGACCTACGACTTCCTCCTTGCGGATGCGCGCGAAAACCACAAGGTGTTCGTCCAAACCTACTATCCTGCAAGCCATTATGCAGCCGCGATCAAGAAGGCTGGGGAGCATCTACGGAAGTATTTCGGGCAAATCGACATCCCGCTCGGCGAAATGCAGCGGCACGTCCGGGGCGACGATGACTACCCCATCGGAGGAGGACCGGATGTACTTGCGGCGATGTACAGCACCCCGTGGAAAAATGGCCGCAAGGACAGCTACACCGGGGAGAGTTATATCGAGCTCATCCGATTCACCGAAGGCGGCGTGAAGATCGAGACGGTCCAGCCCTTCGGCAACAGCAACGTGAAAGGATCGCCGCACTACGACGATCAAATCCCGATGTTCCTCGAACAGCGCACCAAGGAGGAAAGCCTGGATCCCAATTGGGTCAAGCAGCACGCCGAGCGGACGTACCATCCTGGGGAGTGATTTGAGTTCGTGTGGATTGAAAACGCGGAGGGGTTCAGGATTCTGAACCCCTCCGCGTTTTCAATGAAATGAGCGCCTAAATCCACGTGATTGCACTCTTGGTTGGTGATTTCAGTGTCATTGTCCCAGTCCTGTCACCATATTCATTGGGCAAAGAAAAAGTCCTTGAAACTTTGACGCTTCAAGGACTTGGTTCTGAGCCTCTCAGGGGAGTCGAACCCCCGACCTGCTGATTACGAATCAACCGCTCTAACCAACTGAGCTAAAGAGGCACGAAACAAAGTTAGCGATGCTTCTCAGAAAGAAACAAGATTTGAGTGAAAAAATTGAAATTGCCGAAAAATCCGCAGAGATGGCGACGCACGAAAAATGGAACTGGATTCAGCACCCCACGCTGCTGCTGAAGGGCAATGTGGCCAAGGCGAACATCAAACGCATGGCCGAAAAGGCACAACGGTTGGGCTTGCGCTTCCGGCCGCATTACAAAACGCACCAATCCGCTGAAATCGCTGAATGGTTCCGTGCCGAGGGTGTGGAAGCCATCACCGTGAGCTCGATTGAGATGGCGGAGTACTTCGCGAATGCGGGTTGGAAGGACATTTTGATTGCATTTCCGGTGAACATCCGGGCGGCTGCCTCCCTGAATGCCCTCGGGAAGAAAGTCCGGCTGGGATTGGTGATTTCCGACATCGAGTCGTTGCTGCCGCTCGCGGGCCTGATCGAGTCCCCCGTGGACATCTGGATCGAAATCGATAGCGGCGACCGCCGTTCCGGCTTCAACTTCGACAATTCGGCGGCCATGCTGTCGGTGGTACGCGCCCTTCCCTCCTTCCCCAACCTGCGCTTTGCTGGATTGATGGGGCATGGAGGATTCACATATCGGTCGCATGGATTGGAGGAAATCCACAACTCGCATACGCAGGACATCGAGAACCTGATGAAGGCGAAACGGGCGTTGCTGGACGCCAAGATCGATGGCTTCGCGGTTTCCACTGGGGATACACCCGCCTGTAGCCGCGAGGAAAGCTACGGGGGCGCCGACGAAATCCGCCCGGGCAACTTCGTCTTCTACGACGTTCAGCAGCAGCACATTGGGTCCTGCGGGTTCGAGCATGTGGCCGTTGCATTGGCTTGCCCGGTCGTGGCGGTGTACCCGCACCGGGGAGAGGTGATCGTCCATGGCGGCGGCGTGCACCTGGGCAAGGACAGCCTGACAGATGCGGCTTATGGTCAGCATTATGGGCGGGTGGCATTGGTCACGGAAAATGGCTGGGAAATGCCGGAGATGGGTTGCTACCTGCGCAGCATCTCTCAGGAGCATGGGGTGGCGGTCATCCGTCCGGACCTCATCGGGCAGATCAAAGTGGGCGATTTGCTCGCGGTGCTGCCTGTGCATTCCTGCATGAGCGCGGACCTGATGATGCGCCTGCACGATGTGGACAGTGCAGAGCCACAGCGTCCCATCTTCATGATGAAGGCGCAGCATGGCTTGGGACAGCTGCCTTGCTAAAATTGCTTTTGGATGCAAATCGTTTCAATTTTTGCATAAATTCGTAGGCACTGAGGCCAATCGCCCACAACTTGAGAAATGGAGGGCAGGGAGAGGAACCCTCCGAGCGATGGATAGAAGGACAAGTTCAACGCAACTGAAAAGGAAAAAATTGCCGATATGCGGTTAAGACCAAGATATGTGTTCTTGATGTTCACGGGGCTGGTGATGGTTTTGGCATCGTGCGCGTCCAAGGTTTTCTTTAATGAAGATGCCCGTCAGAAGCTCGAAAAGGCCAAGGTGGGATTGGACGAGCTGCAATTCTACAACGACAAGGAGATGCTTCTCCGGCGCAAGACCACTAGCCGTCAGCTGGTTGCTGAGGGCGGGGTGGTGAACAAGTCGGAAGGCCTTCGTGTGCAGGACCTGCGGATCCGTCGTGGCACTGCCTGCCGCGTGGACAGTGTAGGCGCCGGAGTGATCTACATCCGCTTTGAGCTGGGTGAGGGTCAGGTGATGAAGTTCTACAAGAACCAATTCGGCTATTATCAGGTCTGGGCTGACCGCTGGGTCGCGGGCCGCGGCAACATCATCTATGGTGGCAAGGACTACCTCGTGGAGCGCGTCGGCAACGATTGCCTCCTGATGGTCAAGAACACGCAGAAGTTCCGCGACGTCAATCAGAAGAAGACTGCCAAGGGTGTGCTCGTGGGCGAGGACTTGCCCGAACGTGACACTGTCCCGCTCGATATTCCAGAGGATTCGCTCCGCAAACCCCAAATGCCTTGACGATGAAAGCAACAAAGAATTTCGGGCGCACAGCTGTATTGGCATTGTCTGCATTGGGATTGGTGCTGATTTTCACCTCTTGCAAGCCCAAGAACGTTTTCCTGGAAACCAACCGTGTGCAGCTGGACACGTCCGGGGTGGCGCTGAAGCAGGTGCAGTTTTACAATGACAAGGCGATCATCCTCCGTCGCAAGGCGCAGACGGATGGCGAAGTGAGCGAAAGCGGCGGCCGCATGATCGAGGTGGATGGTGAGGCCGTCCAAGAGATCCTCATCAAGAAAGGCACCCCGGGTGTCATCACTGGTGAGCAAAATGGCAAGTACCTCGTCCGGTTTGAGCGGGGTGATGGCAAGGTGATCCGCTTCTACAAGAACTCAAAGGGCGCCTTTCAAATCGATGCGGACAAGTGGGTCAACCGCAAAGGGCTGATCACTTACGCGGGATTGGATTTCATCATCGAGGAGGAGAGCAATGATTGCCTGCTGATGTTCAGGGAGAACAAACGCTTCAGCTCAACCTCGGAGATGAAAACCGCCAAGGGCCTCAAGATCAAGCCGAAATAAGCGACGATCCCCCGCCACGACGCAATCAGCGTAGGAATCCTTATCTTGGCCCCGCAGAATTCAATCGCATGGCCTCCAAGAAGCATCCGGCGACCGCACAACCTGCGAGTCCATCCGCCTCAATCTCTCAAAATCCCGGCACTCAGGGCATGCTCAACGCTGCCTATTTCCCTTCGTTGGTGATTTTCCTGCTGGCCTTCCTCCTGTATGGGAACACCCTCGGGCACCGCTATGCTCTGGACGACTCCATCGTCATCACCGACAATGCCTATACCAAAATGGGCACGAGCGGCATTGGCAAAATCTTCTCAAGCGATGCATTTGAAGGCTTTTTTGGGGAGAAGAAAAACCTTGTTGAGGGTGGCCGCTACCGTCCCTTGAGCATGGCGACATTTGCCGTGGAGTGGGAAATGTTCGCCGCCAAGAACAAAGATGGCGTGATGGAAGGCAATCCCATGGTCTCGCATTTCCTGAATGTGTTGATGTATGCCTGCTGCGGGATACTGCTGTTCATGTTGCTGCGGCTGCTTTTTCCGGAGGCCGATCCCAAACGCTGGTGGTTTGGCCTGCCGTTCTTGATCACCTTGCTGTTTTTGTTGCATCCCATCCATACGGAGGTCGTCGCCAATATCAAGGGCAGGGATGAATTGATGGCCTTGCTTTACCTGCTGGGTGGCTTGTTCGCAGTGATGCAGTATGTGGACGGCAAGCGTGCAGGCTTGTGGCTGGGCGTGGCGGCAGGTTCGTTTTTCCTGGCGCTGCTTTCCAAGGAAACTCCCCTCCCCTTCGTGGTGATCTTGCCGCTCATGATCTGGGTCTTCCGCAAGGACGCCGGGCTCTCCAAAATCGCCATTGCGACGTTGCCGTTGCTGGCGGCGGTCTTGGTCTATATGGGCATCCGGACGAGTGTGGTCGGCTTGGGCCTCGGCTCTACGACGGAGAACATGGAAATCCTGAACGATCCCTTCATCCATGCCTCCGGCAGCGAACGTGCTGCGACCGTATTCGAGACTTGGGGGATTTACCTGATCAAATTGATCGCACCCATCAACCTCTCGCACGACTATTATTTCAACCAGATTCCGGTGACGGATTTCGGCAACCCTGTGGTCTTGGTCTCGCTGCTCGTGAACATCGGGTTGCTCGCCATGGGCATCTACCTGACACTGAAACGCAGCGCGATTGGCTTTGGCATCCTGTTTTACTTCTTGAGCTTTTCCATCACGAGCAACCTGGTCATTTCCATCGGCACGACCATGGGTGAGCGTTTTGTGTTCATCCCTTCATTGGGCTTTCTGATCGCAGCGGTGCTGGGTCTGAGGGCATTGGCTGCGAGGTTGAAGCTGGGCCGGTCCACGATGGACTATGCCTTGATGGGGTGTGTCGGCTTGCCCTTTGCCTTCCTGACCCTGACCCGAAACCCCGTTTGGAAGGACAATTACACCCTGTTCACCACTGATGTTGAGCATTCTCCGAATTCGGCCAAGGTGCAAACTGCGGCTGGCGGTGTCA
>JAXLVK010000144.1:0-11305 GCA_046329055.1 Bacteroidia bacterium | reverse complement strand
GTCAACGTAGTGGTCGTGTGGCCCACTTCACCGGCGCCCATCGTTACGGACTCGTTGAAGGACACGCTCACGGTGATCTTGGTCTCGATCGATCCGAAAATCGATGCGCAACCTGGACTGATCGTCTTCCCGAACCCGACCCGGGATCAGCTCTACCTGAGCCGAGCAGCCGATTTGCCGCCGATCCGACGCACCGAAATCATCGCAGCGGACGGCCGTCTCGTGGCCGAATTCAAGGGCTTGCCCAAGGAGACTTCTGTGGCGCATCTCCCCCAAGGGCTCTATCTGCTGCGCATCCACGACGATCAGGAGCGGGTCAGCACCCATCGGTTCGTCCGGCAATAGCCCAGGGCGGCTTCATTTGAGAAGCCAAGAGCTCGATCCACCTCAGTTGCATCACCATCTTGCTGTCTAGAGCTTCCATTTGTTGCTCTAGCCCGCGCTGTTTGGCAAGCATTTGACCCAGGTCGTCATGTGCCTTGGCCAATTGTGCCCTCCCTTCCATGCATGTTGGTTGTGTGACATTTGCCGCCCACCCTGGGGATGGCTTCCTGTGGTTGGGCGCTGCTTGGGTGCGTAGCCTCGGGCATTCCTCTTACGAGACCACGACCCTTGGATGGAGAGACCATTTTGGCCTGAGAACGGCGTTCCGCCCCTCCGATCATTTTTTTGCATGCGCCCACAACCACAAAGGATTCTTTCCGTAAGTTTGCTTTGTATCACAAAGTGCTTTGAGCATGGAAAATATTCAGGATCACCTCAAGGACATCTCCGAAATCCGGGCCATGATGGAGCGCAACTCCAAATTCCTGTCCCTGAGCGGGCTGTCCGGCGTGAGTGCTGGCATCTGCGCCTTGGTCGGAGCAGGGATGGCCTACGGTTTTCTGGATCAATTCCTTCAGTTTAGGGCGGCACCTCCGGATGTGATGCGGCGGGAGCTGCTGACATTTTTCATTACCGACGCGGTGTTGGTGGTCATCGCCGCAGTAGGCCTGGCGCTGCTCTTCTCCTGGAGGATGGCCAAGAAGAAGCAGCTTCCCTTCTGGACGGGCACGAGCAAGCTCCTGTTGCTCAATCTCCTCATCCCATTGATCGCCGGAGGGGCATTTTGTTTGATCCTCGTCCTGCAAGGCGCCTATGCCTATGTGGGAGCCTCCATGCTGCTTTTCTACGGCATGGCCCTGCTCAATGCCAGCAAATTCACTCTCCCGGAAATCCGCTACCTTGCCATCACAGAGCTGGTCTTGGGGCTTGCCTGCGCGATCTGGTACGGTCATGGGTTCCTGTTCTGGAGCCTCGGTTTTGGGGTTGCGCACATCATCTACGGCGCAGTCATGTACTTCAAGTACGAACGGTGAAGGATCACCTGGAACATATCAACAAGGTTTTCGAGAACCGCATCCGCTTGGCGATCATGTCCCTGCTCATGATTGCCGACGAGATCGACTTCAATACCCTCAAGGAGCGCCTGGACCTCACTGATGGCAACCTCGCAAGCCATACCCTCAAGTTGGAGGAGTCTGGCTACATCACCGTCAACAAGCGGTTCATGGGCAAGAAGCCACAGACCACCTACAGCGCAACCAACGAGGGCAAACGCGCATTTCGGGAACACCTGGACGCACTGGAGCGGATCATCCGGGGAGGCTGAGGCGCATTTTTTTTGAACATTCACTTTGTACCACAAAGCACTTTTCGATATGAAAAACCCCAAAAACTTCGCCGAATGGGCCGATTGGTTCAGGGACTTCCAGGGGCGGCAGCTCCCAGTGGACTGGAACAGCATGACCCGGGAGCCTGAGGAGGCCAAGGAAACCGTCGCCCGCAGTGTGCGGCAGTTCCAACTGGGAGAGAGCTCCGAGGCAACACAGCTCAAGTCCAAGGTCGCCAAGCTCGTGAAGCGCGGCGGAGACCGACACTATGCCGATGCCATCGAGTGGTTCATCTTCGAGGAAAACCGTCACGCGAGGCTCCTGGGCCGGTTCATGGCCATCGAGGACATGCCCAAGGCCAAAAAGCTCTTCGCTGACAGCACCTTCCGCTTCCTGCGCCACATGGGTGGCCTGCTCAACCAACTCCTCATCCTCTCCGCCGCCGAGATGATCGCGGTTCCCTACTACAGTGCCCTTCGTCGCTCCACCGATTCGCCGATCCTTACTGCCATCTGTAACCAAATCCTCCTCGACGAAGCCATGCACCTCCGTTTTCAAGGTCAATCCATCCTTATGCTGACCAACAAACGTTCGCCCCTGCGCCTCAAATGGCTTCGCTGGCGGCACAAGGTCCTGTTGGAACTGGCTGTGGACGTGGTCTGGTTTGGCCATGCCGAACTCTTCCGCATCGGCGGCTACGATTTCAAAACCTTCCGCCTAGAATCCATCGAGCAATTCGAGCTGCTCTGGCGCACCATCCTCAAGCGGGACGCTCCGGCGGAGCAACCCGCGACCGATCCATCTGCAATCCCGAACACCCTGTCACTGAACCCCTGACCATGCACCGCCGCCTGTCATCGGCCCTGACCTTGCTCTCCCAGTTTCTCTCCAGCCTGCGGTTCGCCCATCCTCTCCGCAACTGGCAATTCTATCTCCTGCTTATCCTCCTCCGTTCATGAAAAAGCCCATCGACTTCCTCATCTTGCTCGCTCCTGCCCTGCTTTGGTTGCTGAGTTCCTTGCTGCTCGGCGACGACTTTGCCCTGCCCAACCGCCTGATGTTGGCCATCCTGTGCACGGCTGCTGGGGCTGGTGCATTGGTCACGAACCGAAAGATTCCGGGATTCTTTGCCTTGGTCGCAGGGGTAGGAATGCTTGCCGCCGTGCCTGTGGAGCACGACATGCCTGGCTATCTCCTGACCAATGCAAAGTCCGCCCAAACCAAGGCCGTGCCCTGCCTCGACCATTACTCCGACGAGGCCATCCAATTGACCGCGCAAGACATCGGCAATGTCGGAATCGCCTTGATGGACAGCGGACTAACCAACGCCTCGATGAACACGGCATTGATCGTCTCAGCGTCGGAGGCTGTCGGCCGAATCCAAGCCGGAATCTTGTTTGGGAACGGCGACTTGGAGGGCGCTAGCCCGAGCAAAACCTCCATGAACCAGCAGAAACGCAATTTCTTCCCAACAAACCATCACCAGAACCCCAATGAGCGCCCAGATTCAAACAGCTGATCCGGACATCGCCGGCCTGAGAAGTCCCTCGCCTACAGCCAGCAGCGAATGCAACCAATTCTGCTTGGAAACCCTGGGGTTGCAGGGGATGGGAGTGCTTGTCATCGTCCTGTCCCTGAAACTTCCGGTGGCCGAAATCCTGTCAGAATTGCTGTTTCCGCAGGCCAAGGTCGTCCTTCTGGCCTTGTGCGCCGGGATTTTGCTGGGCTGGGCACGGTTGGAATGCCTTGTTTTGGGTCTGCTTTTCTCGGAGAAAGCCGTAAATCCTCAGCTCATCGAACGTCTGGGCTTGATCGGCGGTATCGTTCTGCTGTTCAGCTCCGCCATTCCCTTCATCTTGGCTGCCTCCATTCACTGGTCGGACCTTGATCGCGGGGTCCGCAGACTCTATGCCTTCACCGCCACCGTCGTCTATGCTGAGGTTGTCTTAATTGCGATCGCCGTGGTTTCCTTCATCTACTTCGTATGGGGATTCTATTCGAGCAGCCATTTTGGTTGAGTTTCCTTAATTTTCATCCATGATGACGATGCAAGAATTGATGAGTCAGTTTCCCAAGGAGGGTCGGGTCGAATGGATAGGCCTCCGGCCGGAACGCAAGGCGCCGCTGGTGGTGGTGGAACAGGTTGAGGCATTGGAAAACAAGGGCTTGAAGGGTGACCGGGCCTCGCAAAAGTCTGGTGGCAACCGTCAGGTGACCTTCATCCAAGGCGAATACCTGGACGCGACGGCTTCCATGCTGGGGCGTGACACGATCGATCCGGGATTGGCCAGGCGCAACATCGTGATCAGGGGCATCAATTTGCAGACGCTCAAGGGCAGGCGCTTCCGTGTGGGAGATGCGGAATTCGAGCTGGCGGAGGAGTGCCATCCCTGCTCAAGGATGGAGGAGAACCTCGGCCCCGGCGGGTACAATGCGATGCGTGGCCATGGAGGTTGGTGTGCGGTCGTCCTGAAAGGCGGGCAAATCCGCATGGGCGACGCCGTCACGGCATTGGAAATCATTCAGACGGGCAAGGGACTATAGCGATTCGATTGCCTTGAACTTCGTTTCCTTGGCATTCGCGAGCCGATTCGGAAGCATCACCGTGAACTTGGTGCCTGCCCCTTCGGTCGATTCCATTTGGATCGTGCCGTTCATCTTTTCAACGGCATTGCGGGTGATGTAAAGCCCCAGCCCCGAGCCAAAGCTCTGGTTCGTGGCCCGGTAAAACAGCTCAAAAATCCGGCCTTTGTGCTCCTCCGGGATGCCAACGCCATTGTCCTCCACGGTGATCACTGCCCGGTCCGCACGGGTGTCCACGGTCACTGAGAGCCAAGATTCCGGCTTGCGCAGGTCCTGGTACTTCACGGCATTCGACAGCAGGTTGCCCATCACGATTCCGATATGGAAGCTGTCCCCATGGAAGGGGAAATCACCCGTGATGGAGATCTTGCGCAGGACCCGATCGGCATTTTGCATGTAGCGCAACCCTTCGAGCACCTCCTGGATGATCTCCTGAAAGTCCACGGCCTGATTCCTGATCTCCGAACGGGCGACCTTGCTGAAATCGGTGAGGTTCTTGATGAAGGTGTCCAGCTTGACCACGCTCTTGTCCATCAAGCTCAGATACGTGAGCAGGCTCGCGTCCTTGCTTTCGGATTTCAGGATCTCGATCAAGCCCATGAGCGAATTCAGCGGCGCCTTCAGGTCATGGGAGGCCCGGTACACAAAGCTGTCCAATTCATGGTTCCGCTGCACGAGTTCGCGCTCGGTCTTCTTGCGCTCGGTGACATCCCGCAACATGAGCAGCACCTCGCCGGCCCCGCTCGGCATCAGGCGCACCTCCAAGTCGCGTTGCTCCCTGCCCGACTCGTACTCCGTCTCGTATTCCACCAACTCGCCCGTCCCCAATGCCTCATTCGCCCGCACAAGCAGCTCGCGCACAAGCTCATCCGGCAGGTACTCGCGCAGGTGACTCACACCCGGCCGCAGCTCCCACCGCGAAAGTGGGCCGTGGTCCGGCATCTTGGCATCCAGGATGCGGCCATCGTTCACGATGCGCATCATCAAGTCGGGAATCGCCTCGATGATCGCCTTGTTGCGCACCTCGGATTCGGCGATCACCTGTTCAGCACGTGCCCGCTCGGTGATGTCCCGGTAAAACCAGACCCTGCCGATCACCTCGCCTTTCAACTGGACCACCTCCGTGAAACGCTCGACGATGCGGCCATCCTTGAAGCGGAGGTTCGTCGCATGGTTGGAGCGCGGATTTTCCAGCAGGAACTTCATCTGATCCCGGGCAGCAGGCTGATCCATGATCTGTGCCCTGCAATGTTGCACTACCTCGTCAGGATCCCCCCGCAAGGCAAACTCCCGCTCCAATTTGAAAATGTTCAGATATGTGTCGTTGCAATCGATCACGGAGCGGTCCGGTCGCGTGACCAGGATGCCCACCCCTGTGGCCTCGAACACAGCCTTGAAGACGGCGGCCGAGCTCGCGAGTTCCTGCTCCGCCTTGAACCGCTCCTCCGCCTCGATCAAGACCGTGAGCACGTCGCCCATCGAAGCCAGGAATTGCTGGTCCTCCGGCGTCCAGCCATTGCCCTTGCCGTCGCGCTCAGCGGAAAGCACCCCATACAGCCGACCCGACACACGCAGCGGCGCGTCCATCAGGTTCCGGACGGATTTTCCGGTGAGGTAGGGCAGTGAAAACCCGCTCGTCAAGGGATCGTGGCTGGCATCGGGCACGTGGATCACACGCTCCGTCACCAATCGGTGGAAGTAATCGGGGCTCTGCCCAGCACGAACCGCAAATCCACGGTCATGGTGATCGGTCGTCGCGAAATAGATGTCCTGGCAAATGAGGCTCTCCTCCTCTGCCTTGAGCATCCAAATCCCGACCCGGTCGGCCCCCAAAGCAGCGGCGACCTCGGCTGTGACCAACCCAAGCGCCCTGGTGAACTCCCCTCCCAGCATCACATCGTGCATGGACAGGCGGACCAAGGTTTGGTTTTGCCGACGCAACCGTTCCTGTAATGCCTGCTGTGCCTGTGCGGCCATGTGCGATGCCGTCACGTCACGGAAAAACCACATCCGCCCGAGCACATTGGTCCCTTCCAACACAGGTCGGGTTTGCAGCTTCACAAACCGTCCGTCGATCAAGGGCACCGTTTCAACCAGCTGCTGTTCCTTGTTACGGTTCACCGCCATGGCGATCCGTATCATTTCTTGAGGGTTTTCCAGCTTTCCCTGCACCTGGGCCAGCCAGTCAGAGATCGGCCCATCGTCTTGGTTGGGATCACCGACTCCCCATAGCTCCCTGAATTTCCTGTTGCAGTGCAGGGACTCGCCCGCGGAGTCTGTCACGACGATTGCTTCCGAAGCGCTGCCAAATGCTGCCCGGTTGATGGAGCGGAGCTGCCGACCGCGATCGCTGAGGTACCTGAATTCCACCAACCCTGCCATGAATCCCAGCATGGTGATCACGACCACACTCACCACCATCGCCAGGAATGTCCATGGCTCAAATGCAGGATGGTCCAGGCTGAAAATGCCCGGCAGCGTCAGGAGGATGTTCACTACGATGATCCCGATCAACCACCGCCAATCCTTGATCAGGTTGAGACTGACAAACAGGATGAGGAAATAGCTCACCGTGTATTCCTGACGCAGGTTGTTGCCCAGGGCCAGGTGCAAGATCCATACAATGTAAATGAGGCAGGCGAGGTTCATCAGGTGCGATGCGTATCGGGTCAATCCTTTCCAGAAAAAACTCAGTACCACTGCCGAGATCAAAAACAGGCCAATCCCATAACGCATCCACATGGGATCGTAAGCGTCGGCAGGAAGCAAATACCGGAATGGAATGATGATGGAAGCGGCAAACAATCCCAGCACCCGGATCAGCCAAACTGTCCGTTTCTGCAATTCCAACTTGTCCGTGGCAGGGCCAGCGATTTGCCAGCCTCTCGTTTGCGGCTCTCCCATTGTCCCGAATACCCCTAGGTCGATCTTGAACTAAACGATTAAAGGTAGGCTTTTTGTGAAACACTTCACACCTAAAGGCCCTTAGGCTCAAATTTTTCGGGGGAATGCCGCCGAACACATGTTCGATCCTCGCCTAAACCACGATCCTGACGGGATGAATTGCACCGATGCAAGGCGAGATTTCCGGATTCTGATGATGAAGCCAAAGAAAACCCCTTGTTTTGCAGCATGAATCGCCGTGTGCTGCTGTCCATCACCCTGTTGCTTTCCTTGGTCGTCATGGCCTGTGAGCCGAAATCGGGCCCACCCAAGATCGCCACCACTGACAGCATCCCGGACCGCCCGAAGCCGCAACATGCAGCGGACGAGCAACAAGTGGGCGCAGCCCTCAATACCATCTTGGAATTGGCGCAAAAGGGCGCCTGCGAGGAATTGGCGGAGCACTTGGTCTATCACGACACGCTCAGCCCAGGGGCTTGGCAACGCAGCATCGATTACGCAGTGGAGTCGGAGCAGATTGCTGCGGACAAGGAATGCGCCAAGCTGCAGGTGATCGTCATGGGCATGGCGAGCCATACCCTCACGGAATTCGCAACGGTCACCGAGGACGAAGGTGAATGGCTGATTTGGGAGGTGCTGTTCGAGCGTGAAGACAATACCACGGAGCGGAAAAAATTCGGGTTCCTCAGGGTCGGTGAGCAATACCTCTTGGGCGACATCGACTGAAGCAGGTCCGGATTATTCTGCGGTGCCCGAAAGCGTTGGCTGTTTTTGGCATAGTTTTTTCTAACTTCAATCCCTGATTAGAGGTGACTATTCGCTTATGATGAGAAAACTGGTCTTTTTGATCCCTGCCTTGGTCCTCCTTTTTCTGAGTGATACAGCTGTGGCGCAGGTCGCCGGCATGGGTACCAATGAGCAGCCCCAAACCGCCAAGGAAAAAGCCGAGGCAGCCTCCAAGATCGTGGTGGAGAAGGTGCTCAAGTTTTCCCAAGCCCGCAACTACGAGTCCCTCGCCCGCATCACCCTCTACGCTGGTCGCGAACCCAACCGCACCATGAAGATGAAGGTGAACATGATGGACTCCTACGAGCGCCTCGAACTCGAAAACACTTGCAATTACATCCACCACATCCTGGAAAAGACCGTGATCTGGAACGCCAGCAACTTCAGGATCGTGAATGCAGTGAACGAAAAGTTCTATTACTGGGACATCGAATTCACGGATGACAAGATGAAGACCAAGGTCTTCACCATGCTCCTCGGCGAACTGAACGGCGAATTCCTCTTCGCCCGGCTCGACAAGAAGGGCACCGTGAAGTGAGGCCGATTTGTATGATTGTGGATATTATCGCTAACTTCGTCCAAAAGGAAATGCAATGCAGAAGCTGATCGGATTATTCCTTGCTGTCGTGACACTCGCCTCCCTCACCTTGGCGACAGGTTGCGGACGTGGCTATACCCGTGTGCGCCGCACCAATCCCGGCGACCGCAGTGTGACCATCGTCCACCGCCCCAAGTACAAGGGCGTCCATGGCACCACGAAGCCATTCTTGTCCAGCCCCAAGGTGGTTCCGAATCGCTGACAGCTTGCTGTCGGCGGCGCATTGGCCCCGCTCCGAAATCCGTAATCTACCCGATCAGCCGCCCACAAGGTGGCTGTCTTTGTTTTGGGCCATTCCAAAAGGAATCGCCCTGTTTCGATGGAGAATTCCATGGAAACAGGGCGATGATCGTTTCAGATTGGAGCGCCTCAGTTGGAGGACGCCTCGTTCTTCTTCCACTTGATGCCGCAGCCGATGGCCTTGGTGTTGGCCGGGTCGGGCACTTGGCCGGAACCCACCTTGGCGATGGCGTCTTCGAGGTATTTCACACCCACAGCGGTGGCATCCTGGGCGTTGTCATCGATGGCGCCCACGTAGCGGACGATGGACTTGCCGTTCTCGTTTTGCACCAGATAGACGTGCGGGGTACGGGTGGCAGCATAAGCCTTGGCGATGGCTTGGGACTCGTCCACCAGGTAGGGGAAGGTGAAGCCTTTCTCCTTGGCGCGGACCTTCATCTTGGCCGGGCTGTCATCGGGATATGCCTTCGCATCGTTGGGATTGATCGCCACGACCGGGTAGCCGAGGGGCTTGTACTTGGCGTCCAGGGCCACGATGCGGTCTTCATAGAGCTTGGAGTAGGGGCAGTGGTTGCAGGTGAAAATCACGATCACGCCCTTGTCGTTCTTGAACTTGGACAGCGACACGGTCTTGCCGTCGATGTTCTTGAGGGAAAAATCAGGGGCCTCCTTGCCGATCAGGTCAGCATCGACCTGGGCCTGGGCCGTGAGCGACAAACCCAGGAACAGGGCCATCGCGATCATGAGGAACTTCGTCTTTTTCATATTCTACTTTGATAATAGGTCATTGACGGTGGAGGACAACTCATCGTAGGTGAAGTCGCCCTCGTGAAACTTGCGAATGCCACGGCTGTGTTGCACAAAAAGCGTTGCCGGAATGGCTCCCGACCATGCAGGATCCAGCTTGTCGATCCAGTCATTGTATTTCGGCTCGTCCAGCAGCATGACGGGGCATTGCACCTTTTTGCGCTTGAGGAAGGGCATCAGCAGCGCATCGTATTGATTCTTGAAGTCCAGGCTCACGAAGATCACCTGCACTTTGTCCCCAGCCTTTTCGGCCTGAACGCGCTCGAAATGTGGCATCTCCGCGACGCAGGGCTTGCACCACGTGGCCCAGAAATTCAGGACGTAGAGCGTGTCACTGTCCCGGTCCATGTAGCCTTGCAGGTCGGCCCACTTGATGATCGGAGGCTGCTGCGCCATCACGGTGCAGGCCATTCCGCCGATCAAGGCCAAGGTCAATGCCAGTTGCTTCATGTATCCGGGAACTCTCATTGGTTTCGAAAAGTTATGCAATCCTCGGGAAACATGCCGAAAAGTGGTAGGCAGGAAAGCGCTTCATCCGTCATAAAAAATGTGAACGGACGACAGATGGCCTACCGAGGATCCTCGCCATGCGCCAGCCAAGCCCGTTTTGGATTCGACCGTCAATGCCTATCTTTGATCCCACCAAGGCCGGAAAGCGATCTCGCTCCAACTCCGCCTCAAAGTTCTGGATATCAACTATGAAGCACATTCCAAAGCATACCCTCCTCCTGTTCCTCCTTCAGACGGTCATCTCTGGATTTGCATTCGCTCAATTGCCCACGCAACTGATCATCGCGAGTGGCGGGCCCTCGGGAGGCGGAGGCAAGGTGAAGGTGGGTACTTGGAACCTGAGCACTGGAAGCTACACGATCTTTGATTCGATTGCCGCAGGCTCAGCGCACAGCGTGCACATCCACGGTCGCGATGCCTACGTTTGCGCGGACAGCTTCCTCGTCCGGTACAATCTGGACACCTACACCCGCGAGGCAACCGCCAAGATCAAGGGCATCCGCCAAGTTGCCGTATGGGAGGACAAGGTCCTCGTGACCAAGGGCCTCGGCGCGGTTTCCGATCATTTCGAGGTGCGCTATGCGGACAATCTTTACTGGTGCTTCGCCGTTCCATCCATCGTGGGCAATTGCGAAGGAGTGGTCGTGGTGGGTGATACCGGTTACGTCGCCAATCCCGTCTCGTTTGCAAATCCCACGGGAAACATGGCCGTCATCGACATGCCGGGCAGGCTGATCGATCATTCGATGAGCATGGACACCATGGGCAAGTTCATCGACAACCTGCACGAGTACGGCGGCAAGGTGGTCAGTGTGAACCGCGTCAAAATCAACAATCCGGTCTGGGGCTTCATCTCTATTTATGACCCCAACACGGGTACGCGGACCGATCACAAGGTGAACGAAGCGGTGGGCAAATCCGCCGGCATCGACGGCGACCTCCTCATCGGTCACTTCGGGGGCAATATCAATGCCTTCAATTTGACGACAGGACAGGTCCTCGGCGGCTCCATCATCCCCGGCACTTGGGCGGGAACCGCCATCGACTCCGTGAACGACCACATCTACGTCACACGGACCGACTACCAGACCTACGGATGGCTCTACCGGTACGACTACACGGGCAGCCTGCTGGATTCGCTGGAGGTCGGGCCGTCCCCGGAGGCATTGGCGGTGGATTACGACGTTCTTGCTGCACAGCCTGAACCCCAGGAGGCGCTCGCCTT
>JAXLVK010000143.1:0-11515 GCA_046329055.1 Bacteroidia bacterium | reverse complement strand
GGCCAACGGCCATATCAATGGCGACATCTACACGCAAAAGCTCAGCGTGCAGGTGGGAGCGACCTTTACTGGCAATTGCCGCATGGGGCAGGAGGCCAAGAACATGCTTTCCGAGTCCCAAACCCGCATCGAGGCCGAAAATGAGCGCCGCGCTGCTGCCGCCAATCCCAAGAAGAACGGCATCAACGGGCACTCTGGTGTTGAGGACAAGGCCCCCAATGTGAGCCTCGTGAATGAATGATCAGCAAAAGCAGCGAGCGGATTACCTTCACTACAGCTCAGTGGGGATCCAAATGGTGCTCACCATCTTGCTGTTCACCTATCTGGGCCACCGCCTGGACAAGTACGTTGAAAATCCCAAGCCCATCTGGACCGCCGTCTTCGCCCTGCTCGGGGTGGTGATCGCCATGTTCGCCATGCTCAGGTCCTTCATCAAACCCAAACCCAAGAAAAAGTCCGGCAAGGACCAGGGGAATCCCTCCAATCCGCAATGAGTATAATAAGGTATAGCCTGCTGTCCGTCGCCATCATGGCGGTGATCATGCTGGCCACTTGGCTGCTGCGTGAGCAAATCCTGCCTCCGGGCAGCACGCCCTTCGCATTGGGGGCCATCGCGCTTTCCAGCATCTCGGGCATCGTCGCCTACGCCATTGTCTATTCCGGGATCGAGAAGCGCATCACCTTGTTCACGGCTTATGTGAGCGGGAGCATGCTCATCAAGATGGTCATCGGGATGCTGGGCGTCTTCTTGGTGGCACTCAAATACAAGCCATACGCTGCGCCATTCGTGCTCAGCTACTTTTTCTGCTATTTTGTTTTTACGTCTCTTGAGGTTTACTGGCTTATGCGTAAATTGCGCCCGATTTCAAAAAAAGGGGTGCGAGAATCGCAAAATGAAGAGCCGAATACCTAGATTTTGCTTCCAAATAGCCCTGATTCTTTCGTTTGCGTTTGCATGGAAAGTATCAGGACTCCAAGCCCAACACGGTGAAAACCATCATGCCAACTCGCCCGAGACCGGGGGAGCAGCGCCTGCTGGCAATCACGAGGGCATGGAGAGGGCTGCTGACGTGATCATTCACCACGTCATGGACAGCCACGACTGGCACATCACTGACATCGGAGAGACCGCGATTTCGCTGCCACTTCCTTGGATTGTGTACAATTCCCAGAAGGGACTTGATTTCTTCATGAACACAGAGGCCATGCTTGAGGGTGACAACCACTACCTCGAGTCCCATGGCAACCTGTACTACGTGAAGAGCAATGTCCCTGTCGCTACGTTCCACGACCTCACCGACCCCGCCGAAAAGGAGGAGTTTGAGAAAATGGAAAAAGAGGGTGCTGGCAAATACGTCATCGTCCACCACAAGCTCGAGCGCTACGACGAAGCCACTGGCAAGAACGTGCCGGTAGAGCATGCGGAGGTTTTCGAGAAGATGGAAGGCGTCACCGTGATCGACTTCTCGATGACCAAGACGGCTCTCCAGATTCTGATCGTGGCCATTGTGATGTTGATCCTCTTCACCCGCGTGGCAAAGGCCTACAAGCAACGTGAAGGCATGGCCCCCAAGGGCTTGCAGAGCTTCATGGAGCCGCTGATCCTCTTCGTTCGTGACGAGGTAGCGAAGCCCTACCTGCATGGCAAGCACGACAAGTTCGTGCCCTACCTGCTCACGCTGTTCTTCTTCCTGTGGATCAGCAACATCTTCGGCCTCACGCCGCTCAGCTCCAACATCGCTGGCAACACGTCCATCACGCTGATGTTGGCACTGCTCACCTTCATCCTGATCATCCGGAACAGCACCAAGGATTTCTGGCTGCACATCTTCTGGTTCCCAGGCGTTCCGCTCTGGATGAAGCCGCTGATGCTGGTTGTGGAGCTCATGGGCTTCTTCACCAAGCCTGCGGCCCTGGCCATCCGTCTTTTCGCGAACATCTCCGCGGGTCACTTCATGGTGCTCTCGCTCATCTCCCTCATCTTCATCATGAGCAAGGGCGGACACGTCCCGGCTGCAGGATGGGGGATTTCTCCGCTTTCGCTGGCATTCTCCCTCTTCATCTTCGCGGTGGAGTTGATCGTGGCAGCGGTTCAAGCATTCGTCTTCTCGCTGCTCACAGCGGTGTTCATCGGCCAAGCCATGGAGACCCACGAGCACCACGATGACCACGGTGTGGAACATGCCCACGCCCACTGATAAGTATATTATTTATTTCTCACTATAAACTGGTTACAATTATGGAAGCAATTGCAGGGATTGGGATCGGTGCTGGTCTTGCAGCAATCGGCGCAGGCTTGGGCATCGGTCGCCTTGCTGGCAGCGCAGTGGAATCTATCGCTCGTCAGCCCAGCGCTGCCGGTGACATCCGCGCCAGCATGATTCTTACTGCTGCCTTCATCGAGGGTGTTGCACTCTTCGCTGAGGTGATCTGCCTCTTGGCTGTTCTTGGCTGAGAAAGAAGAACACGATGGAACAAGGCCGAGGGAATGCCTCGGCCTTCCATCCGAATCTTTTAGAGGTACATCGATGTTGGAGGGGATTGATTCTAGAGTGAAATGGTCGCGGTGTACTAGGAGTTGAAAAATAAGCGTAAACGTTCGCAGAAAGCGACAAAGCAATAAAATGGATCTATTAACACCTAAACTGGGTTTGTTTGTCTGGGCGCTGCTCATCTTCCTGATCCTCGTGGTCCTGCTGAAGAAGTTCGCCTGGAAACCGATCATGGCTGGTATCAAGAGCCGTGAAGAGGGCATCCAAAAGTCGATCGACGAGGCCAAGCAAGTCCGCGAGGAAATGGCCAAGCTGAAGGCTGACAATGAAGCCCTGCTCGCCCAAGCCCGTGCTGAGCGTGAGAACATGCTGAAGGAGGCACGCACCATGGGTGAGGAGATCGTGTCCAAGGCTCGTCGTGACGCCGATGCTGAGTACAAGCGCACCATGGACAAGGCACTCGAGGAGATCCGCGCTGAGAAGATGCGTGCCCTCACCGACGTGAAAAACCAAGTGGCTAAGCTCTCCATCGAGGTCGCCGAAAAGATCCTGCGCCAAGAACTACAGGTCGCCAAGACCCAGGAGGACGTGGCCGGCAAGTTCATCAACGACCTGAACCTCAACTGATCCCGTCATGATTGAGATCAAACTTGGAGACCGTTACGCCAACTCGATCCTCGTGCTCGCCCAAGAGCGCGGTCAGGTCGAGCGTGTGCGTGAGGATTTCCAGAAAATCCACCGGGTCTGTCAGAGCAATCCCGACTTTGTGCGGATGCTCGAGAGTCCCCTGATCCACGGCGACAAGAAGCAGGACATCCTTGATGAAATCTTCAAGGGGCAGTTTTGCGACATCACCGATAGCCTCATCCGCATCATTGTCCGGAAGAAGCGTGAGGGATACCTCGACGACATCGCCGAGCGTTACCTGCACCAATACGACCGCTTGAACAACATCACTCGTGGCATCTTGCGCAGCGCCCATCCTCTCACCGAGGCACAGGTCGCCAAGATCAAGCAGGCCATCGAGGCACAGTTCAAGACCACCTTCGAAATCACCCATGAGATTGACCCCAACCTCATCGGTGGTTTTGTGTTGCAAGTAGGCGACCGCCAGTTCGATGCGAGCATCGCCACCCGCTTGCGGGCTTTGAAACAAGAATTTGACAGTAATCCCTACGTTAAACAGGTATAACAATGGTAGAAGTAAGACCCGATGAAGTCTCCGCGATCCTGCGTCAGCAGCTGAGCGGCTTCAAGACCGAGGCAGAATTGCAAGAGGTGGGTACCGTGCTCCAAATCGGTGACGGTATCGCCCGTATATATGGCTTGTCCAAAGTGCAGGCTGGTGAGCTCATCGAGTTCCAGAACGGCTTGCGCGGCATGGTGTTGAACCTGGAAGAGGACAACGTCGGTGCGGTGCTCTTTGGCGAAAGCGAAGGCATCAAGGAAGGGGACACTGTGCGCCGCACAGGCCGTATCGCCTCCATCCCGGTGGGCGAAGGTCTGATCGGTCGCGTCATCAACCCCCTCGGCGAGCCGATCGACGGCAAGGGCCCGATGGGTGGTGAGTTCTACGACTCTCCGTTCGAGCGCAAAGCCCCCGGTGTGATCTACCGTCAGCCTGTGGCCCAGCCGCTGCAAACAGGTATCAAGGCCATCGACGCCATGATTCCGATCGGCCGTGGTCAGCGCGAATTGATCATCGGTGACCGTCAGACTGGCAAGACCGCTGTGGCCATCGATACCATTGTGAACCAGAAGGAATTTTATGAGCGCGGCGAACCGGTGTTCTGCATCTACGTCGCCTGCGGTCAGAAGGGTTCCACCATCGCTCAGGTGGTGAAGGCCCTGGAAAAGGCTGGCGCCATGGACTACACCATCGTGGTCGCGGCTCCTGCTTCCTCCCCCGCTCCTCTCCAATACTTCGCTCCGTTCGCTGGCGCAGCCATCGGCGAGTTTTTCCGTGACACGGGCCGCCACGCAGTGGTGATCTTCGACGACTTGAGCAAGCAAGCTGTGGCTTACCGTGAGGTTTCCCTGCTGCTCCGCCGTCCTCCGGGTCGTGAGGCTTACCCTGGTGACGTGTTCTACCTGCACAGCCGCCTCCTCGAGCGTGCTGCCAAGATCATCGAGAACGACAAGATCGCTGCCGACATGAACGACCTTCCTGAGAACTTCAAGAAGATCGTGAAAGGTGGAGGCTCCTTGACCGCTCTCCCGATCATCGAAACCCAGGCAGGTGACGTGTCCGCGTACATCCCCACCAACGTGATCTCCATCACCGACGGTCAGATCTTCCTCGAGTCCAACCTCTTCAACTCCGGTGTACGCCCCGCCATCAACGTGGGTATCTCCGTGAGCCGCGTGGGTGGTTCCGCTCAGATCAAGCCGATGAAGAAGGTCGCTGGTACCCTGAAGCTGGACCTCGCTCAGTACCGCGAGCTCGAAGCCTTCTCCAAGTTCGGTTCCGACTTGGACAAGAGCACCATGGCTCAGCTCGAGCGCGGCAAGCGCCTCGTCGAAATCCTGAAGCAAAAGCAGCTCAGCCCGGTTCGTGTGGAAGAGCAGATCGCCATCATCTTCGCCGGCACCAAGGGCCTGCTGGATGTGGTGCCCGTGCACCGCATCAAGGAATTTGAGCGTGCCTACATCGAGGATCTGCGCCTGAACCACAAGGATGTGATGGCTGAACTCGCCAAGCGCGGCGGTGATGTCACCAAGCCTGAGGTGGAGAAGGTCCTCATCGACACGGCCAAGCAAGTCGCGGCCAATTTCCAGAACTGAGAATTTAATCGGTAGCCTCTAATGGCGAATACAAAGGAATTAAGGGAGCGGATCAAGTCCGTCAAGAGCACGCAGCAGCTCACCCGCGCCATGAAAATGGTGGCCGCGGCCAAGTTGAAGCGCGCCCAGGACACCATCATCCAGTTGCGTCCCTATGCCCAGAAGCTCGGCGAGATCATGGGCAACATCGCAGCTGAAGTGACGGGAGACATCGAAAGCCCTTACATGAAGCAGCCTGCTGCTGAGAAGGTGCTCCTCGTGGTCGTCACCTCCAACCGCGGTCTCTGTGGTGCGTTCAATGCGAACGTGAACAAGGCCGCCCTTGAGGTCGCTCAGGGCGTCTATCCCGAGCAATTGGCCGCAGGCAACCTGTCCATTTTGGCCATCGGCAAGAAGGCTTTCGAGTACTTCAAGAAGCGTGGCTTCAACATGGTGGGCGAGAACCACGACGTCTTTGCTGACCTGAGCTTTGACTCCGTGAATGCTGTCGCTACCATGGTGATGGATGGATTCGTCTCCGGCAAGTGGGACCGCGTGGACCTCGTGTACAATGAGTTCAAGAACGTCATGTCGCAGATCAAGCGCCACGAGCAGTTCCTGCCCATTGCTGCGAATCCTGCTCCCGCTCCAGCTGCTGGTGCTGCCGCCAAGGTGGACTACATCTTCGAGCCCAACAAGGTCGATATCTTGACCGATTTGATCCCGAAGAGCCTCCGCATCCGCTTCTACAAGGCGGTGCTGGAAAGCAACGCGGGTGAGCAAGGCGCGCGGATGGTGGCCATGGACAATGCTACCACCAATGCCGAAGAACTCATCAAGCAGCTTCGCCTCGCTTACAACCAAGCCCGTCAGGCCGCAATCACCAAGGAAATCTTGGAAATCGTTGCAGGTGCCGAAGCATTGGCAAGCGCAGGTTGATCCTGAATGCTGTGAAACTACAGGAATAGGCCACCCATCGGGTGGCCTCTTTTGCTTCCATTGCAAATTCCGCCAAAACCCCCGACCTTTGGCCCCCGATGTCACAAGGCAAAAAATACCTCCTCTTCATTTTGGTGATCGTGTTTGGCGTGGCCCTCGATCAGTGGACCAAGCAGCTGGCAAACGAGCATCTCGGCACCTACTGCAACATGGAATACCCCGGCTACGACTTCACGCAGTCGGACAAATGCCATTGGGATCCGGAGGCATTGCTGAGCTTCACGCACATCTATAATGAAGGCGCGTTCCTGAGCATGGGTGACAATTGGGATCCCACGGTGCGCTTGATCGTCTTGACGATCATCCCTGGCCTCTTGCTGCTAGGGGTGCTGATCTATTTCCTGCGTTCGGACAAGGTGCGTGCCTTGGAGGCAGTGGTATTTGCCTTGATTGCGGCAGGTGGCTTGGGGAACATCATCGACCGGATACTTGCCGGCAAGGTGGTGGATTTCATGCACATGTACTTCGGCATGGACTGGACCAGCACGGGCATTTTCAATGTCGCCGACCTCTATATCACATTTGGTGTGGCCATTTACTTGATCGTCGCATTGGTGAACCTGATCAAGAACAAGGGCAAGGAAGAGGAAGTTGCGGCAAGCTGAGTAGCTTTTCGCAGGCCGATTGCCTGGGCGTCGCCTCGTACCATGAAAAAAGTTCCGCCGGTTTGGTGGCCGACGGAACCCATGGAATACAATCATGTTTCACCTTATCAATTGCTTCCCAGCAGGTGATCTTCCTGCGGGTGAGAGTAAATGTGTCCTACCTTCCAGCCGCCCTCTTCCCAGAATTGGAGAATCGTCTGAGTAGGGCGGCCGTTTTCGTCCATCAGTTTGGTTGTGTTTGATTCGTTGGTCCAGGCATTGTCTGAAAAGGTCCAGGATTGCAGCGATGTCATGTTGCCGATGGTGTCCCAAGTTGTCTGGGTGCGTGTCACGGGTTGCCAGGTTCCATTGTCGCGGAGGAAAAGAACGACCTCGGTGGGAAAACCAGAGGGATCGAGCGAAAAGCGCTCGGCTGTTTGTCCGTCTGTTTGAAAGAGCGTGTCTTGTTCGTGTGCGGGCAGTTTGTTGGCCCAATCGTCAGCTGTCATGGAGGCTTGCGCGTTCCAGATTTCTTTTTGTAGGGTCTCGGTCAGTGTCTGCGCGTTCAGCGGATTGAATGCAAGCAATGTCAGGGTCAGGGCTGCGAGGATGCTGTGGAAGCGATGTTGATTCATTGTTGTTGTCTATCGAACGAATTTGAAACTGGGACAAAGTTATATCGTCGAAAAGGGCTCCGCTGGCAAATTGAACGAACGGGCCTCCCTGAAGGACGAAGTGGCAGTTTGGTTGAACGAACGGGCACATTTGGCCATTTCACACGAGCAGTTTTTGGACGAACGTGCACTCTACAAGGACGGATGGAATCCGAAGGGACTCGGCCGCCGCTCGCCCAAGCGAAATGGCAGAAATGAGGGCCAACGCATCGATTGGGGCAGCCAGAAAATCCATCCCTTTTCGGAGGCAGGTACGCCCACGGATTTTTGCACTGGCGCGAGGGAATCTTTTGTATATCTTTGTGGAAGGTCGTGCGGTATCGACCTCCATCTGATAGAAGCTAAAATATTCTGGCAGCCTGCCTATGATCTGAAACTTTACCCAGAACTCACATTCGGTTTTGTAAGTTCGCAGACTTTTGAAGTAAAGTTCAGGTAGTATTTTGTCCAAGTTCAAGACCATAGTACTTTCTCTTGCCAGCTTGATGGGCGTGGTGGTGCTGACCCAAGCCGGCATGAAGGGTTCCAATCCGACCCGGTACATTGATTTCAGTTGCCCGCCAGAGGAATGGGTGAATGACCTGCTCCTCAATGTCCTGCCTGTGGACACGCCCCCGCCCGTGATGGGCCCCACTCCTGGTGACCCGACCACGACCCGGCCTCCCGGATCGTTTGATATGGGCAAGCCCGGAAACGTGGAGACCGTGTTCGAGCTGGACGAGCAAGGCAACGGCTACTACGTCTATGAGCGCATGGGCGGGGTGAACCTGCACCCGCCGTCCCACATCACCATGCGCCAATACCTGGACTGGCGTAAAAACAACACCATGCGCGACCACTGGCGCGAGCGCAGCCAAGGGAACAACACCATCACTTCCAACAATCCCCTGGACTTCAAAATCGCCACCAACTCGGACGCCATTAAGGACATCTTCGGCGGGGGCAGCGTGGAAATCCGCCCGACAGGTACCGCCCTCCTCGACATCGGGGGTGAATTCAACCGCAGCCAAAACCCCTCGCTTCCCATCCGTCAACAGCGCACCGGCAACCTCCGCTTCGACCAGCAAATCCAGTTGAACGTGGTCGGCAAGATCGGGGAGAAGCTCCGCCTCAATGCCAACTGGGACACGCAGGCGACCTTTGACTTCGAAAACCAGATCAAGCTCGAATTCACCGGCACCCCGAACGAGATCATCCAGAAAATCGAGGCGGGCAACGTAAGCCTCCCCCTGAACGGATCGCTCATCAGCGGTGGCCAGAACCTCTTCGGCATCAAGACCGCCCTCAAGTTTGGCCCCTTGATGGTGACCACTGTCGCCTCCCAACAAAAGGGCAAGACCCAAAGCGTCTCCGCGACTGGCGGCGCACAAGTCACCGAGTTCCGCAAGCGTGGCGACGACTACGACTACAACCGCCACTTCTTCCTGAGCCACTTCTTCCGTTCCCGCTACGAGTACGCCCTCAAGGGCCGCCCGAACCTGAACTCGCCCATCACCATCACCCGGATGGAGGTGTGGATCACGAACAACAACAGCGCGAGCACGGTGGACAACCGCAACGCGGTCGGCTTCGTGGACTTGGGTGAAACCGAGCTGACTCCCAGCGGCAACCCGTCCACCCACAAAGGCCGCCTCTGGAACCATAGCCTCGTTTCCCGCACGAGCTACCCGGACAACAACGCCAACAACCTCTACTCGCAGATCAACACCAACCCGATCTACTTCGAGAAGTCCACGGTGGACACCGCTCTCGTGAACAACCTGAGCTTCCAAAACGGCACCGACTTCCTCAAGGTCGAGAACATGCGGAAGCTGAATCCGAACGAATTCACCTTCCACCCGCAGCTGGGTTACATCTCGCTGAACAGCGCCCTGCAACAGAACCAGGTCCTCTTCGTCTCCTACGAATACCGCTACGGCGGCGAGGTCTATCAGGTCGGTGACTTCACCCAGGATCCCGGCAAGCAGGCCAATGACCTCAACAGCAACGTCCTGTTCCTGAAAATGCTGAAGCCGGACAAGATCCAGCCCCGCAGCAACAACACTCCCTTCCCCACCTGGGACCTGATGATGAAAAACATCTACAGCCTCGGTGGGTATGGCCTCTCTCAAGACAATTTCCGCTTCGAGGTGATCTTCGACTCCCGGACGAGCGCAGGCGACCTCGGCTACCTGCCGACTGGTGCCGTGAAGGAGATTCCCCTGATCCGCGTCCTCGGCTTGGACACCCTCCAAAACAACAACCAAAGCGGCCCGGACAACTTTTTCGACTACATCGACCGGATTACCATCATCCCGGACAAGGGCATGATCATCTTCCCGGTGCTGGAGCCCTTCGGTGACCACATGCGCAGCAAGCTGCGCAACGTCGCCGAGGATGTGGACCGCTATGTCTTCGACACGCTCTACTCCGGCACACCGCAGGACGCCATCAACTACGCCTCCGACAAGAACCGCTACTTCCTCAAGGGCAGCTACCAAGGCAGCCGCGGCTCGGAGATTTCCCTGAACTCCCTCAACGTGGCCCCCGGCTCCGTCAAGGTCACCGCCAATGGCATCACCCTGCAAGAAGGCATCGACTACCAGGTCGATTACAGCATCGGCAAGGTGACCATCCTCAACCAAGGTGTCCTCACATCTGGTCAGGAACTCAAGTGCACCTTCGAGACCAACAACCTCTTCGGCATCGACACCAAGACGATGGTGGGCTCGCGGTTCGACCTGAACATCAACAAGGACTTCCAACTCGGAGCTACCGTCCTGCACCTGAATGAGCGCCCCATGACCAACAAGATTGTCATCGGGGACGAACCCACCTCCAACACCATCTGGGGCCTCGACGGTATCTTCCGCAAGGACAGCAAGTTCCTGACCAAGCTCATCGACAAGCTGCCCTTCCTCCAAACCAATGAAATCTCCAACATCAATGCCCAAGGTGAATTTGCGCAGCTCCTGCCGGGTCACCCCCGTGCCATCGAGGTGAATGGAGAAAAGGGCATCGCCTACCTCGACGACTTCGAAAGCGCCAAGACCACCTTCGACTTGATGGGCTACCGCGCTTGGTCGATCGCCTCACCTCCCGGCAACAACGGCTACAACAACATGGTCACGCCAGGTCCGGGATGGAATGCTGCGCTGAGCGAAGGCTTCAACCGTGCAAAGCTTGCTTGGTACAGCATTGACCCCAGCTTCTACTACGGCATCACCGATGAGGTCTTCGCCGAGTCGGAATTGAGCAACCACTACATCCGTCAGGTCACCCCCAACGAGGTCTTCCCGAACCAGACCCGTATCACGGGCGACAACGTGCTTCGGACATTTGACCTGCAGTACAAGCCCAATCAGCGGGGTATGTACAACTACGAAGCCTCCGCTGCCCTGCTCAATCCCGACGGAACCTTCAAGAATCCCGAGGACATGTGGGCGGGCATCCAGCGGCGCACCAGCGGCAACACCGACTTCGAGGCCGCCAACTTCGAGTTCATTGAGTTCTGGATGCTGGACCCGTTCATCTATGACCAAAACAACGGTGGTCAGTTCATGCTGAACTTGGGTGCAGTGAGCGAGGACGTGCTCCGTGACAACGTTCGGAACTTCGAAAACGGCCTTCCCGGCGACCCGAACGACATCAATACCGTGGACACGAGCGCTTGGGGCCTGTACCCGCTCACCACGCCGCCCACCACCTCGTTCAGCAATGAGGAAACTGAGCGCCCGAACCAGGACGTGGGCTTGGACGGTCTGAGCGATGAGCGCGAGCGCACCTTCTTCAAGGGCTACCTGGACACCCTGAATGCCAACTTTGGAAGCACCACGCCGATCGTGCAAAATGCGACAGCTGACCCGAGTGGTGACGATTACCGCTACTTCCGCGGTTCATCCCTCGACAACGTCGGCATCCTCAACCGCTACCTGCCCTTCAACGGCCACGAGGGCAATACCCCTCTGAATTCCGTCCAGAACGGCTACAGCACCCAAGGCTCGCCCACGCCCGACACGGAGGA